>JAWXUD010000007.1:0-62267 GCA_044432945.1 Candidatus Gastranaerophilales bacterium | reverse complement strand
TCTGCGTGAAAATCGATAATGACAATCGGTGTGATTTCTTTGATACGTTCGATTTCTTTTTTTACAATTTCCCATTGAGAATCTATTGGTGACATAAATACTCGCCCAAGAGCGTTAATACCCCAATCTTTATGCCGTTAGAGGTTTCTAAAATCCTGCTCCCAACTCCTTTAGCAGTTTCTGGGTAATTTATTGGACGAACCAATTTGTCAGCCATATCAATATAGTTGAATATTTCACGTTTATCCCAAATATGGTTTCCAGACGTCATACCGTTGATACCATATTCTATTAGTTCGTTATAATTTTTTTCAGTCAAACCAAACCCGTGTGATGCGTTTTCAACGTTTGCTATAATGAAATCAGGTAGAGCATTTTTGTTTTTTAAATCCTCTATGAATTCCTTCACAACTGCACGACCAGGCTTACCGACCATGTCGCCTAAAAATAGGATTTTAATTGTATTAGCACTACCTGACATTTATATTTCCTTAAAAAATTATATAATTTATTAATAAATTATTTCGCAATTTCAACTGTTCTAAATTCTCTAACAACAGTTACTCTGATTTGACCTGGATAATCAAGTTCATCTTCAATACGTTTAGCAACATCTCTAGCAAGTTTTTGTGAGCCAAGATCGTCAAATTTTTCTGATTCGACAATAATTCGAACTTCACGACCTGCTTGTACTGCAAATGATTGTTTAATGCCTTTGAAACTGTTTACGATTTCTTCAATTTTTTGTAAACGTTTGATATAAATTTCTAAAGTATCACGTCTAGCACCAGGTCTACCAGCAGAAATTGCATCAGCAACTTTTACTAAAACTGCCTCGATAGAATTTGCAACAACGTCATCGTGGTGGGCTTCAATGGCGTGGATTACTTCTCTTTTTTCGCCAAATCTGTTAGCTAGTTCGACACCTAGTTGAACATGTGTTCCTTCTTGAGTTTGATCAACTGCTTTTCCGATATCGTGTAAAAGTCCTGCACGTTTAGCAATAACTTCGTTAGCTCCAATTTCTGCGGCTAACATTCCTGCGATATGACCGACTTCTAGAGAGTGTTTTAATACATTTTGTCCATAACTTGTTCTATAATATAAACGACCTAGAGTTTTAATCAATTCTTTGTTCAAGCCCATTACGCCCATATCTATTGCAGCACTTTCACCTTCGTCCCAAATCTTTTTATCGATTTCTTCGGTAGATTTTGCGACCATTTCTTCGATACGTACGGGGTGAATACGCCCATCTACGATTAATTTCTCTAGCGTAAGTTTTGCAATCTCACGTCTTACTGGATCAAAGCTTGATAATACAACTGCTTCAGGAGTGTCATCGATGATAAAATCAACACCAGTAAGTGTTTCTAATGCACGAATATTACGACCCTCACGTCCGATGATACGTCCTTTCATATCATCAGTTGGTAGTGCAACAACCGCAACTGTTGTTTCTACAACTTGCTCAATCATACATCTTTGCATTGTTGTTGATAAAATTTCTTTTGATTTTTCTAATGAAACTTCTTTTATTTTAGCTTCGTTCTCTCTTATTAGTTGAAGTTGTTCTTGAGCTAAATCTTGTTTAAGTTGGTCTAAAAGCATTGTTTTAGCTTCTTCTGCAGACATTCCAGCTATTTTTTCTAATTCACCAGTTTGTTTTTGAATGATTTCAGCTAAATAGTCTTCTTTTTCTAACAATTCGTCAAGCTTTTTTTGTGCCATTATGTCTTTTTCAGTATAATCTTGAATTTTATCTTCAAGCATATCCTCACGTTTAGTAAGTTTTTGCTCTATTCTTGCGATATCTTGACGGCGTTCTCTTTCTTCTTCGTTAAGTTTTTCTCTGTCATTTTGTAATTCTTCGATCGCTCTCATTTTTGCTTCTTTTAAAAGCAGCTTTTCTTTGTCTTCAAGTACTTTTTTGTCTTTGTCAGTCGTCAAAAGTACAGTTTTCATTTTAGTTTGTTGTACAAACAACCCAGCAATTAAAGTTATTACCACAATAATCGCAATTACTAATAAAAAATCCATAAAGTTTTTTACCTTATCCTTTTCTATCTTTTAATAATACAAGCAATGTTCGATACATTTACCTATCGAACAGCATCTAAATTTAATTTAAATTCATTTTATTGCATATATTTCCAAAAAATATTTCTCTACTACATCTGTGAATATTGTAACACATAAATTCTCATTTGTATATAAGAAATTTTTTTCAGTAGAAACTATTGCTATATAAGACAAAAGACTGATTTGCAAATTATCGAAAAAGTGTTATAATTATATTTGATATTTTAAAAGGAGAAAAAATGGATATTAAGATTATTCAAGATGTGACAAATTATTCAGCTGATGTGCTTGTTATTAACAAGTTTAGAGATGAGATGAGTTCTCAAGAGATTGCAAACAAATTTGCGATAGAAAAAGATAATTTTGAAGGGAAGTTGGGTGAAACTTATGTTATTCATACGTTAGGTCAGTTGCCACAAGATAAAATTTTGGTTGTTGGATTAGGTGAAAAATCTGAATTTAATGCCGATAAAATGCGTTTTGCTTGTTCTAAAGTGATGAAAAAATTGCAACAAATTAAAGCTAAAAAAGCTTGTTTTGATTTTAATCTAGAAGAAAAATTTGCCAAAGAAGCAGTGATTGGTCTTGCTATTGCTGATTATTCGTTTGATAAGTACAAATCAGAAAAACCTGAAAAAATTGAAGAAATAGCGTTCATAAATTTTTCTCAAAAAGGTTTAGATGAGGGAGAAACATTTGCTCAAGCATTGAAAACAGCTCGTGATATAGCAAACGAGCCTGCTCAATATGCTACGCCAACAAAGCTTGCCGAAATTGCTTCAAGTATTGAAGGATTAAAGGTTTCTATATTTGATGAAAATCAAATTAAGGATATGAAGATGGGTGCGTATTTGGGTGTGGCACAGGGTAGTGCTGAGCCTCCTCGTTTTATTCACATGAGTTATGTGCCTCAAAATCCTAAAAAAAGGATTGCAATTATTGGAAAAGGTGTGTGTTTTGACTCAGGCGGATTGGACCTCAAGCCTGCTTCTGGTATGTTGACGATGAAACATGACATGTGTGGTGCGGCTGCTGTGTTAGGTGTGATGCAAGCTATATCAAAGCTTTTGCCTGATGTTGAGGTTAATGGGATTATTGCGGCGTGTGAAAATATGCCAAGTGGCAGTGCTTATAAACCAGGTGATATTTTAACAGCTAAAAATGGTAAAACTATTGAAATTGATAACACAGATGCTGAAGGTCGATTAACTCTAGCTGATGCAATTACTTATGCGTGTGATTTGAATGTTGATGAAATTATTGATATTGCAACGTTGACTGGTGCTGTTGTTGTCGCTTTAGGCAATTCTGTTGCTGGAATTATGGGTAATAATGATGAATTAATTTCTGAAATAATTGAATTGGGTAATGCTTCTGGTGAAAAATTCTGGCAATTACCTTTATTTGAAGATTATTTTAAAAGCCTAAAATCAGATGTGGCTGATATGAAAAATACTGGTTCAAGAATGGGTGGTTCTTCCACTGCAGGAACGTTCTTGAAACAGTTTGTTGATGAAAACATTAAATGGGCTCATATCGATATTGCTGGTACTGCATATTTTGATAATGCAAAAGATGAGTTTTGTCCTGGAGCAACTGGTGCGGGTGTCAGAACGCTTTTGAATTATTTGATAAAGTAGAGGTGAATTATAAGGATATCAACGGGGCGAGATTTATCTCGCCCCGTTGATTTTAATTTAATCTTAAAATTTGTTATTATGCATTAGTTCGATGCCAGTAATTATATTTTTTAATTTTTCTAAACTTCTTGATTGTTTTAATGATTTTATGGCTAAGTTTATAAAATCAAATTCAAGTTCTGTTTTTATAATTTTTTTCGAATATTTAAATCTATTTGATTGTATTTTTTTTCTAATTCAATAAACTCATTACTTTTTTTATTATTTAATAAGTCATAATCAAATAAATCTTTGGGTTGTATTTGTAGAGTAATACAAATTTTTTCTAAAGTTTCAGCTGTTACAAAACTATTTCCAGACTCAATTCTTGCGAGTTGACGTAAGTCTATTTCAATCATTTCAGAAAGTTGTTCTTGTGTTAAATTCTTACTAATTCTGATTTTTTTGACGTTATTGCCAAACGATATTTTTGTTTTCATAATAAACTCTTTCTTTTAGATTATAGATAAAAATCGAACCTAAATAACGGCATTAAAGTGCACGCCTATATCCTAAAGATTAACATATGACATTAAATGTCATATGTTAACTTTGTTAAATAAAATATACATTTTTTATTTTATATGGTATCTTTAATATATGAGGAATTTATGAAATTAGGATATGAAAATAAAACGATAATAACATATGGGACATTTGATACATTTCATTTTGGACATTGGAATATTTTAAGGCGAGCGTCATTATTAGGTAATAGGCTTATTGTCGGGGTGTCATCAGATGAGTTTAATGAGATTAAGAATAAAAAATCATTTCATAGCTTTAAGAAGAGAAAAGAGATTATTGAAACTTTAAATTTTGTTGATTTGGTTATAAAAGAAGATAGTTGGGAGCAAAAACGTCAAGATATTATTGATAATAATGTCGATATTTTTGTTATGGGCGATGATTGGGTTGGTGAATTTGATTATTTGTCAGATATTTGTGAGGTTCAATATTTGCAAAGAACTAAGCATATTTCAAGTACTCAGATGAAAAAAATTCTTGATTGAGATTGAAAGAGGGAGATATTGGTGAAAGATATTTTTAAAAAGATTATAAACTATGATGAAAATTATAGTAATACGCATAGGCTTGTTGTTTTGTTTGGGATAAAAATCAAAATGGTTAAGATTAACTTGAGCAAACAGTTTAAAAAATATAAGAATTCTGATTTGACTACGATACCAAAGGCGACAGGTGAATTTAGAAATATTCAGAGTCATATTATGAAGATATTGCAGAGTTTTGATAAGATTTGTCGTGAAAATGACCTGCAATATTGGCTTGATTTTGGTACGCTAATAGGGGCTGTTCGTCATTCAGGATTTATCCCGTGGGATGATGATATTGATTTGGGTATGTTACGTAAGGATTATGATAGGATAATTGAGATTATAAATAATACGCCAGATAGTACGATTTATGCAAAAAAATCTTATATCGAAAATGGTAGCAACAATATTATTAAAATATTTTATAATGGATACCCTAATTTATTTATTGATATTTTTCCATATGATAATGTATCTTCAAAAAACAATAATAAGATTAAATTGTTCTTATTTGAAAAGAAATTTAAAAGTATAAGAAGGGAAATTACTAAAAATAGTAAAAAAAATGTTAGTAAGTTAGTGCTTCAAAAAGAAATTGTTAAAGCAGAAGATATGTTATTTCCTAATGGTTTTGATGACATAATTGGCGAGAATTTGGTTTGGGGATTGGATTTTCATCATATAAGACATCGTAGATGGATTTATCCTACTAATTATTTTCTCCCTTTAAAAGAGATGGAATTTGAGGGAAAGTTATTTTTTGTTCCTAATAATTCTGATAAATACTTGAAAAATGTTTATGGGGATTATATGAAATTTCCTAAAAGAATGCATTTTCATCATAAGGATTTAAGTATTTATACAGAAGAAGAATTGGCTATTATAAAAAAATAAATTATTTTTAAATGTGTTAGTAGGGGTTTTTTAGATTAATCTAAAAAACCCCTACTTTATTATCTTATGAGTTGTAAGTTAGTATCTTTCTAAGTATTTATCGATTTCCCAGCCTGATACATAAGTTCTAAACGAATCCCATTCTTTATATTTTGCGGATACAAATTCTTTATAAATATGTTCACCTAAAGCTGATTGAGCAACTGGAGATTTTTCAAAGTTTTCTAAAGCTTCAACCAAACTTCCTGGTAGTGAATCGATACGTTGTTTTTTACGCTCTTTTGTTGAAAGTTTATAAATATTGCTTTCTACTGGTGCTGGTGGATCGATTTTGTTGCAAACACCATCTAAGCAGGCTTCTAAAATCGCAGCAAAAGCGATGTATGGGTTGCAAGATGGATCTGGTGAACGTAATTCAATTCTTGTTGCATTCCCACGTTTTGCTGGTACACGAACCAAAGCACTTCTATTTGCTAATGACCAAGCCAAATAAACTGGTGCTTCATAACCTGGAACAAGTCTTTTAAAACTGTTTACAGTTGGGTTTAGTGCTGCCGTAATCCCTTTTACATGGCGTAAAAGTCCTCCGATAGAATATTTTGCGACATCAGTTAGTTGGAATTCTGATTTCTCATCATAAAACGCATTTTTTCCATCTTTAAACAAAGAAACGTTGCAGTGCATTCCTGAACCGTTTATACCAAAAATAGGTTTTGGCATGAATGTCGCATGCAAATCATGTGAAGCTGCAATAGCTTTTACTGCGATTTTAAAAGTCGCAACGTTATCAGCTGCGGTTAATACATCGGCATATCTGAAATCGACTTCGTGTTGACCATCTGCAACTTCGTGATGCGATGCTTCTATATCAAACCCCATTTCTTGCAATGTAAACACAATGTCTGAACGGACATCTTCACCCAAATCATCAGGACCCGCATCATAATATCCAGCTTTATCTGATGGAGTTGTTGTTAGATTTCCTTGTTCATCTTTTTTGAATAAGAAAAATTCTGCTTCTGGTCCAATATTCATTGAAAATCCATATTGCTCAGCTTTTTTAATAATTCTTTTTAAATTACAACGTGGACAACCTTCAAAAGGAGTTCCATCGGCGTTGTGAATATCACAAATTAATCGTGCTGAGTTGATACCGTTAATGTTTCGCCAAGGTAGGATTTGAAAACTATTTTTATCTGGATAGAAAAACATATCTGATGTTTCAATACTTCTAAAACCCTTAATTGATGAACCATCTAGCATTATTTCGTTAGCCAAAATCTTATCAATATGCTCTGCAGGCACTGACATATTTTTTGATTGACCGTTTATATCTACGAATTGTAGTTTGATAAATTTGATATTGTGTTCTTTTATCAAACCTTTAATATCGGTGTCGCTAAACTGCTTTTCATCTAATCTTAAATACTTGTAATCTGTCATAATACCTCCCTAATAAATCTAATTTACTTATCTATTACAATACTTTTTTTTAATTTCGTCAAGTATTTTGATATTAAATTTACATTAAGATACAAATTGAAAATCGTATTAACTTCGTCAAAAATCTATTTTTGAATGCGATTTTTATATATTTGAGCATTATTTATTGAAAAATGATTTTTTTAACCCAAAAATATTCCAAAAATGAAAAATATATTAAAAAAAAACAGCAAAATTAAATTTCTATAAATCCTTATTAATACACGATCTAAGCCTATAAATGTAAAGAATTGTAACAAAACTGATAATATATAGCAATTATATACTTCAAAAATACTTTATAGATATATAAGACACAGATAACTAAAAAGAATTTAATAAATACGAGATATAACACACTACACACTACACACACTACCTACTACACACTAACCTTCTACACGAGGAATTAATTAAAAAAAATTCCAAACTCTATCTTTAAGATAGGGTTTTTTTTTGCAGGCAAAGCCTGCTCTTACATGTCTGACGATGTTGGATTATTTCTCAAGCACCCTATAGGGGTTTTTTTGCAGGCAAAGCAAGTTCTCACATATCTGACGATGTTGGATTGTTTCTCAAGCACCCTATAAGGGGTTTTTTTGCAGGCGAAGCCAGTTCTTACATATCTGACAAATTTATCTTTAAATATTTGGGATATAATAAAATTATGCAAATATTTACTGAATTGAATTACAATCCTAATTTAAGCCTAGCACTTGGTTATTTTGATGGGGTGCATCTAGCTCATCAGAGTGTTATTATGCAAGCTGTTGATTTTGCGAGGGCTAATAATTCAAAATCAGCCATTATAACTTTTAGTGATCACCCTTGTTGTACGATTTGGGGAGTATGTCCAAAATATATTTTGACAAGAGAAAATAGACGTGAGCAAATCGCTAGTTTAGGCGTTGATTTTTTGTATGAAATTGATTTTTGCGATGTGAAAAATATGAATGCTCAAGATTATTTGCAAAATGTTTTAATCAAGAATTTTGAACCAGTTGCCATATCTACAGGGTATAATCATAACTTTGGGCATAACAAGTCAGGTGATGTATCTTTTTTAAGAGAATCTTCTCAAATATATAATTATGAATATTTTGAGCAAGATGCTCAGAGATATAATGATGAAATTATTAGTAGTAGTGTTATTAGAAGGATTTTGTCAGTTGGTGAAATTGAAAAAGCTAATAATATGCTTAATAAAAAATTTTCAATAACAAATATTATAAAAAAGGGTAATCAAATTGGTCGAACAATTGGTTATAAAACGGCTAATATAGAGTATCCAAATGAATTAATCAATATTCCTTTTGGGGTTTATCAGGTTGATACGAATTATGGTAAAGGAATTGCAAATTTTGGTAGTCGCCCGACTGTAGATGGTGAAAACATTGTTTTTGAGGTACATATTTTAAATTTTGATAAAGATATTTATGGTGAAATTTTGGTAGTTGAATTTGAAAAAATGATTAGGGCAGAGAGAAAGTTTGCCTCATTAGATGAGTTAAAATCGCAGATTGAAATAGATTTGAATAGTGTAGTCTGAATTTTATAATAATTGGTTTTGTTTTAGATGTATAGAAAATGAATTATTCAAGAGGCGATTTTGTTTCACAAAATCGCCTCTTGAATAATTAGTATTTAAAACTATTTTATCAATGCTTGAACTTCTTTAAAATTCGGATTTTTAGCTGATTTTAACCATTCAAATAAAGTTATTTCAACACATGATATTTTTGCCCCATTGGCTTTCATAGCATCGATACCCATTTTGAATTCGTATTTTGAGCGACTAGCACAAGCGTCTTTTATTACATAAACATCATAACCTTCTTCTAATAATGCGGCAGCTGTTTGGTGTACGCAAATGTGCGTTTCTATACCAAATAATACTACTTGTTTTTTACCAAAAGATTTGATTTTTTCAATCATTCCTTCAACTAACAAAGCGTTAAAAGCTGTTTTTTCTACGATTTCGGTATCTTCTGCCAGAACTGTTTTTAATGGCTCAACTGTTGCACCCAATCCTTTTGGATATTGTTCAGTAACGATTGTCGGTATCCCTAGGATTTTTGCTGCTCCTGCTACTTTTACGGCTTTTGAAACAATAATGTCTTTTTCAAGCATTGCTACTAATTTTTCTTGTACGTCTATTATCAATAATAAACTATCATCTGCTGATAATATATTCATTTTTTCTCCTTAATATTAACTATGCAATAAAATATTACTCTTTGATAGTTTCAAAGTCAAGGATAAAGTCATCTATAATTTTGGTGATATCTTCTTTATTTATTTTTGCCACGGATAGAGTGAATTCTTTATTTTCAGGGCTATCTAGTCCTTGGTGTATGAAATTTATTTGAATTTTCGTATAGCCTGAATAGGTTATTTTTAAAGAGCTATTTGCGAAATTATTTTTGAGATTAAAAACACATTTATTATTCTCACAAGATTGCATAATTTGTGTATTTGCTAATTTTTCTTCATAAAATTTTTGTTGGCGATAAAAAATCGGTGTAATTATTTGTTCTAATTTTTTGTCAAAAATTTGTTGAAAGAACTTATAGTTTTTAGGCTTTTCTTCTAGTTGCTCAATGTTGTAATCATTTGATTTGGTTTCATTTTCTTCAAATAATAGATAATTTACTTGAGAGCTTTCAACTTGTTTTAGAGCTTCGTAGGCTTCATTCTTAACTTGTTTGAAAGATTTGTCGAAATATTCACTCATGCCAACTTTTAGCGAGATTTCTTCAGAGCATTTTTTCTTAATTTTTTCAATAACAGATATTGCACCGCTGAAAGTCGTGTTTGGCAGTAATATATAAAAGAGTTCTTTTTCTTGATCGAATGCTGTCAAATCAGATTTTCTTAATGAGATTTTAATAGCGTTTTTCACATTTTCGATTAATGTTTTAGATTTAGTATTATTTTGTGTTTCTAATATTAATACAATACCGTTGTTTGTAGACTTAATCTCTTGTGAGAAAACTAGATCGATAGAATTTGCGTTATAAAAATTTGTTGTTTCATTAATTATATGTTGTTTTTTTAAAATTTTCTCATATCTATTAATCAATTTGTTTTGAATAGAAGTTTGAATATTATTTACGGCACGGATTACTAATTCAAAGTCCTCAGCATCTGATTTTGTAAAATCAGAAATACCTGCTTCAAAAGCTTGCAAAATGAAATTTTTATCGTAATCATTTGTTAATAAAATAATCGATGCTAATTGGTTTTCTTGTTTTATTTTTTGAATACAATGAAAAGTTTTTTCTTTTGATTTATTTTCGTGAAGAAAAACAACATTTGTTGTTCTAGATATCGGATTGTGTAAAATATTTTCGTAAGTAAAAGAGCTGATTTTGTCAGAGTTTCTAATCAAACGCATCTTATTTGATAATGTTTGCGTTAGTATTTCGTTATCTGATATTAGAATTATGTCATCTATAAAATTGTTGTTCATATTTACACTCTAAGATGTTTTTTAATACATAAGAAGCTACCGCCAGCACCGAATGTAACCGCCATAATAAACATAATAGTGATTACAAGTCCTTGAGCATATGCAGGTGTTGGAATCATGAAAAATTTGTGAATATTATTCAATGAGTTTTGAACAATATTTAGTGGAATTACAGCGATAATTGCTCCACAAATCCCATAAAAAGCCCCCTGCATGATTAACGGGAAGCGTATGTACCAATTAGAAACACCCATCAACCTCATAATTTCAATTTCATCTTTTCTTGATTGGATAACTAGTTGAATAGTATTACTGATAATTGTCATTGTTAACATCGCCATGACGATCACAACAAAAATAGTTATCGTGTTGACAACGTGATTAAGCGTTTCTATTTTTTTTGCTAAGTCCTCGGCGTAGTTCATTTCTTCAACAGCCGTAATTTTTTCTATATTTTGATAAACAGTTTCGATGTTGTCATTTTTATCAACTTTAACATGTAGTGTATCTGGAAGTGGATTATCCATATCAGGCAAATCCATTTCACGCTTTAGCTTTGACCAAGAATTTTCTTTTGGAATGATTTTCACGTTATCAACGTGTTCTATTTTTTTAATATTATTTTTTATAAGATTGGCATCAGTGCCATCTTTAAGGTAGACAGATATTTCTAATACGCTACCTAGTTCTTTAGCAAAAGAAGAAATCGATAATGTTGATCTGAAAAATGCACCAAAGATTAATAAAATAGCTGCCATTGTCGAAATTATCACAAGGTTTACTATCCCTGTTCTATTAATACCGTTCAATGTTTCACAGGCTAAGCGATATAAAATTCTCAACTCACACAACCAGTCTTTAGGAATGTGTTTTTTCATTTTTCTCTTTAATTTCATTTTTCTATTATTCATAAGTACCTGCTTGTATATCTCTTACAATTTCACCATCGTGAAGTGTTATTACTCTTTTTCTGAAATAATCAACCATCGCATTGTCATGCGTTGATATTATAACAGTTATTCCTCTTTGATTAATTTGGTCTAATATTTGCATAACCTCAAGTGAATTTTTCGGGTCTAAATTTCCCGTTGGTTCATCAGCAATTAATAAAGGCGGTCCATTGACGATAGCTCTTGCAATAGCGACCCTTTGTTGTTCTCCACCAGATAATTCTGAAGGTTTTGCGTTCATTTTTTCATATAAACCTACAATTTTTAAAGCTCCGATTACTCTTGCATTTATCTCACGTGAGCTTATTCCTAAAGTTCTTATAACATAAGCTACGTTGTCATAAACGCTTTGGTTTTGAAGTAATTTGTAATCTTGAAATACAATCCCCATACAACGTCTCAGATTAGGGATTTTGTCATTATCTAAATTAGCGATATTTATATTACCAATAGTAACAGTTCCACTTGTTGGTCGTTCTTCGTTATATAAAAGTTTCATCAAAGTGGATTTACCAGCTCCAGAAGCTCCTACGATGAAAACAAATTCACCAGATAAAATATCTAAATTGATATTTTTCAGTGCATAATGATTGTTTTTATATTTTTTTGTAACTGATCTGAATTGTATCATCTATAATTTACCTCATTAATTCTTATCCAAAAAATACTTTATTTTTTGCGTCAATTTTTCTGCGTTTAAGCCATAATATTCTAATAATTCTTCCCATTTTCCACTTTGACCAAATTTATCATTAACCCCGATTCTATAAACTTTCATAGGGTTATATTCTGATACTATTTCGCAAACAGCACTTCCAAGACCACCAATAATCGAATGATTTTCTACAGTGACGATAAATTTGGTGTTTTTGACAAGCTCTAATATACCAGTTGTATCAATAGGTTTTACAACTGGAACGTGAATGACCTGCACTGAATAACCTTGAGCTTCTAGTTCATTAGCTGCTTCTATTACCTCAGCTAAAGTTTCACCGTTAGTCATGACACTGACATCATGACCTGATTTAATCAATTTTACTTTTGTAAAATCAAACTTATATTCATCACCAAAAATGTCGCAAACATTTGTGCGAGGAACTCTGATATACATAGGACCTGGATTGTTAGCCGCAAAAGTTATAATCTGTTCGCACTCTCTGCAATCTGCAGGCATGAAAACTGACATGTTAGGAATACCACGCATAAGCGATACGTCTTCTAAAGCTTGATGACTAGCACCATCTTCGCCAACCGTAACACCACCGTGTGTTCCAATTATTTTTACATTAAAACTAGGATAGCAAACAGAATTTCTTATTTGATCATAAGCTCTTCCTGTTGCAAACATTGCGAAAGTCGCCGCAAATGGGGTTTTGCCAATAGAAGCTAGTCCAACCGCTGTTGCAATCATGTCTTGTTCTGCGATACCACAGTTGAAAAATCTTTCAGGAAAAGCATCGCCAAAAATTTTAGTTTGTGTAGAGCATGCTAAATCCGCATCTAGAACAACAATGTCCTCATTGCTTTCACCTAAAGTTTTCAGTGTGTTTCCAAAAGCTGATCTAATAGATTTTCTATTATTTTTATCAATTAACATAGCATCGCTCCCTAATCCTATTATACATAAATTCCGTTTGTATCTTTATATGATAACATAAATAATTTTAAAATAAAATATTCATAAAAATTATTGATTTTTTTACATTTGTATCCTAATGTAAAGTTTTATTAAATTAATTTGTAAAAGTAGCAATTTTTATTTTTCAGGGATATTTAAATGGTATAATAAATTTTAAAAGTTAATTACTATTTGAAAGGAAGAAATTAAATGATTCAAGCTCCAAACCCATACGTTTTACCTCGTATGTACCCGCAAATGGCTCAACAAGCACAACCAGCTAGTTATAATGCCGTAAAGATTGATGTACATAATCCATCATTAACTGCACCAAGCATGTATGAACAACAAGCACCTCAATACCCGCAAGCAGGTTATGCACAACCAACAATGCCTTATTATAATTATCCACAAGCACAGTTGTATGATTATCCAGTAGCTCAACAGCAACCAACATATTTTCCTGCAACTTGCCCACAATGTGTAACTCCAATTGCACAAGAACCAATGGCTCCAGTTCAACCAGTGACTCCGATTACTCCAGTTGCAACAGTTGCACCACAAATTCAACAATTAGATGTAGCTCCAGCAGTAGTCGTTCCTGAACCAGTTGTTGTTCAAGAACCAGTTAAGCAAGCTGAAGTAGCTCAGGTTGAAGTTGCTGAAGCTCCAGTTGCTCCAGTTACTACAGAAGCTCCAGCAGAGGTAGAAGCTCCAGTTGCACCAGCTGCGACAGAAGCACCTGCACCTGTTGAAATTGAAGAAGCAGTAAAAATTGCTCCACAAGTTGATTTGAATGCGTTTGTTGCAAAATTAACTGATGCTGATTTTGATGTACAAGCTAGTGCGATGGAAGAAGTAGCTAATATGGTAAAAGACGAACCTCAAAAAGCAACTGAATTGTTAGATGAAAAAGTTATGAATTCTTTAACAAATATTATTAATAATGATTCAAGCAAATTAGAAGGACCATCAGCTGAGCAAATCGCAGCAAGACAGAAATTAATGACTGGCAAAAATATGTCTGATGAAGAAACAAATTTGGCAACAACTATAACGCCAATGGAAAAATCAGCTAGAAATAAAAGTTATGCAATGTTCACATTCGCAATAATGGATAAATTATTCGCTGAAGAAGTTAATAAATTGACTTCAACAACAGTTCCATTAACAGAACTTCCTGGTGTTGAAACTATCGCTGAACAATTAAAATCTAACTCAAATCCAATGGTTAGAGCGTCAGCTATAGAATCACTTAGTTACTTGCAACAACCAACATATAATAAAGATTTAGCAACATTATTTGAAGTAGCTAAAAACGATACCGATAAAAATGTACAAGAAGCAGCAAATGTAGCTCTTGATAAAATAGCTGCTGCTACTACAAAAGAAGCTCCAAAAGCTTAATAACAAAGAACTTTCTTTCAAAGTATAAAGTCTAGAATTGAAAAATTCTGGACTTTATTATTTTAGTGAATAACGATTTAAGTGGCGATTTTGTGAAACAAAATCGCCACTTAGAATGTATATACAATATCCTTAACTATTTGTAATTTTCTCTTCAATTTTATAATCAGCATGTCCTGCGATTTCCTGACACCATTTTTCGAGTATTTCTTCAGCAGGTAATTGATATGAAATAGGTTTACAGATATGAAGATTTACTATTCTTTTTGTGAATGGTTTGAATTTAGGATAACCGTTAAAATCTGAAATAGCGACAGGTACAATATCGGCTTTAGCGTTTTTTGCAATAACAATAAACCCTTTTTTTAGGTCATTCAATATTGAGCCATATGGTCTAATTCCGCCTTGAGGAAATACGCCAAGTGACCAGCTTGTTGATAAAATATCTTTCACAGTTTTAAAGGTAGCTATTTCTGGTTTAGTCCTGTCAACTGCGAAAGCTCCTAATCTTTTAATTAAAAACTCAAGCTTTTCGCCTTTTTGGAACAATTCTTTTTTAGCCATATAAGCGATAGGTCTAAAACACGCCATTGAAACCAGTGGTGGGTCAAAGACTGAAACATGGTTTGCAGTATAAATGAATTTACCCGACTTAGCTTTTGTTGGTAAATTCTCTTTTCCTGTTGTTTTGCAGTGATAGCAAGTTTTGATTACTGGTGTAATAACACATGCAACAAACCACATGTAAAAAATTGTTCTAAAAATATTGTATTCGTGCGGATAACGTCTATTATAATTTCTTTCATTAACAGTCATCTTTTAGCTCCTGATTTTAGTCCTTTACAATTATATTTTTTCTACTTTTTCAATATATTCAAATCCAGTTAATTCTTGAATTTGTTCAATCCATTTTTCGACAACGATTTCAGGGTTTTCGTTATAAGGAATTGGCTTTCCGATCTTTATAATAATTCTGCCAGAGAATGGCCATCTTTTAACCTCGTTCGTACCGACAATGCCGACAGGTAAGACGGCACATTTTGTGATTTTAGCTAGCCCTGCAAAACCTTTCGTGACGCTGGAGATAACCCCTGCTTCGCCTCTTGTGCCTTGAGGGAAAATTCCAAATACCCACTTGCTTTTTTTGATATTCATAACAGTTTTGATAGAAGATGGTCCAAGGCTTTCACGGTTTACTGCAAAAGCTCCAAGCCAGTCAATCCACCAGCGAATAAATGGAATATCAAACAATTCTTTTTTTGCCATAAATGAAACTCTACGAGGCATCACACCACACATTAAAGGTGGATCTAGAGTTGATAAGTGGTTTGGGCAAACGATGTATTCGTTATCTTTAGGTACGTTTTCTAACCCTTCCACTTTTAATCTATATACTAATTTAAAACGAATCATGTAAAAAATTCCGCAAACTAATATTTGAAAAATAGTTCTACCTGCGTTAAAAACTGATACATCACGTTTTGAGTATTCTTTTTCTTTATGACCAAACATTTAATATATCCTTTAAATCTCTCTCGTAAGAATTATACATTTAAAATTTGCATATGACAAGTTTTTTATATATTATTATTGAAAAAATACGAGATTTTTTAGGAGATTATTAAATGAAAAATATAAAGACATCGCAAGTTGAGCTTGAGAATGAATTGTTTAAAAGTGTATTTGAGAAGACGCCAGATTATGTTAAAAATTTGGACTTGATGGATTTTTCTTGTTCTGAAGCTTTTACGTTTAAACTTAAAAGAGAGCATTTAGAACCTTATGATGCTAAAAAAAATCCAGAAGGATTGGGATTGAATGAGTGGTTTGCAAACTATTCAAAAGAGGCACAAGTGTCAACTGCGGGTATTCGTGGCCCGCAGAATATTTTATTTCCGCAGGATATTAGATTTCCGATAAATTTAGTGGGAATTGTGCTTGCGACTTTGGCTAAAGCATTAGTCGCTTGTGAAAAATACCCTGATGAAAAAATCGTAAAAATAGCAGGACGTGAAGTGCGTTATAATTCAGAATTGTATTTGGACGCTATTGCAAGAATTCAGGCAGCAAAAGGGATTAAGACGCTTTTGTCGAAGGATAAAAAATCTATGCCGATTTGGCTTGTTTCATTTTTGGCTTTTAAATTAGATTTGTTGGGTGGTGAGTATATAACATCAAGTCATGGGATTTCTGTTAAGAACGCTACTAAGGATTTGAATTCGCAAGGTAGTCAGTATTTGCCAGAAGAGTCATTGGAATTTGTTAACAAAATTCAAGAGATTTTTGAACAAACGCAAAAAAATGGGACTTATGAGATAAAAATTTCTGCAAAAAATAACCCCTTAATTGATGAAGTTGTTATGGAAACTTTAAATGACGGTGTGGATTTGTATGTTGAATATTTGAAGTCTGGAGTTGCTCAGAAGAATAATTTAGATTTGATTAAATCGTTAAAAGATAAGGTTGTTATCGATAATGTTGGCGGTTCTGCCTATAGAACATTGAGTAGGGTGCTTGAAGATTTAGGGATTTCAGAAAAATATTCTTGGTTGAATATTGATGAAGATCCATTTTTTAATTCGATAGGTAAATTTGATCATACTCCAAAAGGTGAAAAAGCATTTTATGATTATTCAGTTGATGCGACTGTTGTTTCTAAAAGGAAGAATGGTGAAACTTATTTTCCTGTAATAGAAACATTGCATTATGACGAGAGATTGAAATCTATGCCGTTGAACACTGTTGTGCTTATTACAGACCCTGACCATGATAGGTTGACAATAGCTCAGACTGAGAGTGCTGAAAGAGTTTTTATGTTAGAAAAACTAGGCATTGATTATGTTAGGTTGAGTGAGAGTATTGTCTTGACTGTGTTCACTGCAAATCAAGCGTTTTTGATGTTAATGGATTTTTGGGCAAGTCAATTGAAAACTCAAGGGTTGTGGGAAAATTATCCTCGTTTTATGATTAAAACAACGGCATCTGCTCTATCTTGGGACGAGTGGGCAAAGAAGCAGGGAGTTCAAGTTGTGAACGTGCCTGTTGGGTTTAAAGAGATTGCTAATATTATGAAAAAAGTTGAGGGCAAATTGATGAACTCGCCAGATGAAGAGATTGTTGTCGAAGATGTTTTGTTGAACCCTATAAATTTAGGTGTAAACCCTCGTTTGTTATTTGCTGGTGAAGAATCTGGTGGAATGATTATGGGTGGTGAAAAACTTGTTGAATCAAAGCTAGGGCGTAAAGCGATTGCTATGCGTGAGAAGAGTGCTACTGAGGCAATTGTTGTTGCTTCGGCTTTGGTTGCGAAATTGCAATTGAAAGATGTTTCGCTATCCGAGTATTTATCTGAGATATTTGATGAAAATGAAATTGTAGGACGTTATGACACACGTGCTGACATTTCTTATTATAATGAATCTGAGCCTGATATTGATAAATTGAAAATAGCAAAAATTGATGGTGAAAAATTGCGAACTAAAAATGATTTGTTTTATTTGTCTATGGCTATCGCTGTAAAAAAAGATATTATGAATATTGGCGATGTTATTTGGGTTTTGGAAAATACTTTTCAGAGTTTGCAATTTGCTAATTTGAAATCTGTTAAATTCGTTGGTGATGGGACATACTTAGAGTTTGCTGACAAATATATTGAAATTCGTCCATCTGGTACTGATGCTAAAACAAAGGCTTATGGCGGAGGTTTGGATAAAGCTACGATAACAACTTTCTCAACAGTATTGGGGAATTATTCTGGAGAGAGAAATTTCGCTCATAAGAAATTCATCGATGATAAATTTTATGATTCTGTGAAAGATTTAGCAATGGAATATTATTTAGAATTTGTTAATAAAGATGCGAATAACGAAGAATTTGTTATTCCTGAATATGATTTTTAGATGAATTTGAAAATTATGAATGATTAGTTAGAGGCGATTTTTTGAACAAAAAATCGCCTCTAAAATTTGTATTAACTCTAAATTATTTATTATATTTCTTCTTAGCTTTTTTGGTGAACGCTTTTTTTGCAAAATCAATCGCATCGATTTCTGAATAAAATATTTTATGTCTTTTGATTTTTTCAACAATTTTATGAGATTCTAGTTGGTTGAAAATTTCTTCATTTTTTATAACGAGGACGATTTTTATATCTTGTGATTTAAGTCTTTCGATAATATCTTCTAGTGCAAAAATTGCTGATATATCAAGCAAATCTTCGCCATCGTAGTTTAGGATTAGATATCTTGTCCCCCACATTTCATCAAATTTTGCAATCATTTGAGTTGCAGACCCGAAGAAGAATTGTCCATCAATATGGGCAATTCTTATTTTATGGCTGTAATCACGCTCGACTATTCTTTCTAATTTTGCAATATCTTTATCATAAACAGTTTTTTCAATAATTTTAGTCTTATCTGCAATTCTTTTTGCATAAAGCAATGCAGCAAGGGTTATGCCCGCAGCTACGGCAAAGATTAAATTGTAAAACACGGTTAGGATAAATACTGTAAACAACACGTATAAATCGTCTTTAGACGCTATTTTAATAACTTTTAATAATTTTGTATCGACAATGTCGTATCCGATTTTAATCAAAATCCCCGCAAGCACAGCTAATGGGATTTCTGCAACGTGGTCGGAGAATTTAAACATTAATAAAAATAAAACAGCAGGCGTGACTATCGCCGAGAATTTAGTTGTTGCTCCTGCTTTAATCGCAGCAACTGTTCGCATAGTTGCTGCTGAGCCTGGTAGCGAGCCTGTTAATGCACAAAAAACGTTTCCAAAACCTTGCGATGCTAATAACAATTTAGGGCTGTGGCGAGTTTTTGTTAAAGAATCTGTGACCAAGCCAGTTAGCATACTTTCAGAAGAAAATACAATTGCCAAAATTAATCCATAATGTAGGTATTCTATAATATCGTTTAGTTCAAAACCATCAAATACGATGCTTGGTAGGTTGAAAGTAACTTCTGAAATTCGTTCAACGTTCATGCCAGATTTTATAGAAATTATTGTACCAATAATTAAAGCAAGAATTTGAGCAGGAATAATTTTATTGATTTTTTTTGGCATGAAAAATACTATTATTAACGTTATTATCCCCAATATCAATGCATCTTGGTTGTAGTTTTGTATGTTTGTAATGAAGGTCTTGATGCTTGAAATAGTCGAAGCTTCTGTATTAAACCCGATTAGAGGGTTTAGTTGCATTAATATAATGACGACACCTACGCCGTTCATAAATCCTGAAATTACTGGATAAGGAATATATTTTACAATGTTTACTAAGTTAGTTAAGCTTGCAAGTATTTGCATAATCGCCGCTATCATAATTACAGCCACAATGGCGTTTATATCGTGACCGATTGAAGCCATAACACTGGCTAAAACTATAACTACAGGTCCAGTTGCACCAGAAATGATAGGGGTTTTAGGTCCTACAATCCCTGCGAATAGACAGGCGATAATTGCTCCCCAAATCCCAGCACTTGCTCCTAAACCAGTAGTAACCCCGAATGCCAAAGCTTGTGGCAAGGTCACGATAGCTGCGTTCAGTCCACCTAAAATATCACCGCTTAGGATTTTGATTTTTGCTTTTATATCCATTTGTTAATTTTAACAAAAAAATATAATTTTGCACTTATGCTATAATTACTTCATGAAATTAGATGAAATATATTCTCAAAAAAACATGGCAGGTACTCAGGTTTATAAATGGGTTCAGCCAAAGATTTCTTTCGAAATTTTTCCACCTAAAAATGATGTCGAAGAACTTTTCTCTGAGCTTGAGATTTTAATAAAGCTTAACCCAGAATTTATTTCGTTGACTTATGGTGCAACGGGTGGGTGTTGTGATGATTTTTATTTGTTAAAACGATTGAAGTTGGAATTTGATTTTGATATAATGCCTCATTTGACCTGTATTTGTAATACTAAATCGGCAGTTTTGGAGCATTTGAAGTTGTTTAAATCGTTAAATATTGATAAAATATTAGCACTGAGAGGAGATATTCCAAAAGATAAAGAGATTATGCATGAATTTATGTATGCAAATGAGCTTGTTGGTTTCGTAAGGACGAATTCAGATTTGTCGATTGCGGTTGCTGGATATCCAGAAGCTCATATTGAGTGCGGTGATTTGTATCAGGATATTGAGAATTTGAAAAAGAAAGTTGATGCAGGGGCTAGTGCTATTTTTACTCAATTGTTTTTTGATAACGATAAGTATTTTAGTTTTGTTCAGCTGGTTAGAGATGCGGGGATAAATGTTCCTATAATTGCAGGGGTAATGCCGATTTTAAATGAGAAACAAGTTTTTAAAATGACAAACTTGGCAAATATTTCAGTGCCAAAAACATTGATGAAAAGAATAGAGAAATTTCGTGATAGTCCATCAGATATGCAAAAATTTGGCGTTGAATTTGCTAGTTATCAGGTGCAACAGTTGATTGATGCAGAGATTTCTGGATTACATTTTTATACGCTTAACAAGGCGAAGTCTACTTGTGAAATATTAGAAAATATTGGAGGATAAATGAATTTAAATAGACATATTGAACATACTTTATTAAAACAAGATGCGAGCATGAGTGAGTTTATGCATCTTTTTGAAGAGGCAAAGGAGTATAAATTTTTGGGTGTTTGTATAAACCCTAATTATGTGGCTTTGGCTAAAAAAGAACTTGCAGGAAGTGATGTTAAAATTGTGACTGTGGTTGGGTTTTCGCTGGGAGCTAATAAGCCAGAAGTCAAGGCGTTTGAAACTTCTTTGGCGATTAATGATGGTGCTGATGAAATTGATATGGTCATAAATGTTTCAGAGTTGAAAGAGAAGCATTATGATTTTGTTGAACAAGATATTGCAACTGTTAAAAAAGCTTGTAAGAATATACCTTTAAAGGTTATTTTAGAAACTGATTTGTTGGATAAATCAGAAATAGAAATTGCTTGTAAGTTATGTATAAAAGCAGGTGCTGATTTTGTAAAAACTTCAACTGGCTTTGTTAAAAACGGTGTTGGTGCAACGGTTGAAAATGTGGAGTTGATGTATAAAACAGTTTCGGCAAGTGGGCTTTTGGTAAAAGCATCAGGTGGAATTCGTGATAAAGAAACTGCTATTAAAATGATAGAGGCAGGTGCTGAAAGATTGGGTACTTCTAGCGGAGTGAAAATTGTTCAGTAGGCAAGACTAAATGATTTTTGGATTTGTGCTATTATATTATTAATAGAAAGGTGCAAAGATGGGTGATGAAGATAAACAGTTTGAAGCCACGCCTCGAAAGCTGGAACAGGCAAGAAAAGAAGGTCAGGTTGTAAAATCAAAAGATTTTTCAACAGCGATTTCTTTGCTCATTTTATTTTCCACAATTTTTGCCTTAGCACCGTTTATTTGGGAACAAATTGAGCAGTTGTTTGTTTTGTTATATGAACAAATTCCAAATGGGCATTTGGCAGAAATTGGTTATACTTATATTTGGACAGCGACAATAAAGGTCGGTTTTTTAATCATAGCACCTGTACTTTTAACTGCTTGGTTTGTGGCAATAATGGCGGATTTTATTCAGGTTGGCCCATTGGTTGCGACAGCTCCTTTAGTGCCAAAATTAGATAAGCTTAACCCTTCAAAGTATTTTAAAAATATAATGTCAGTTAAAACATTGTTCGAGTTGTTTAAAAACATCGTAAAGGTTGTTCTGTTGGGTTTTATCGGTTGGAGTGTTTATAGCGCTCATATCGAAACGATTTTGATGTTGGCGTCAATTGACAACAATTTTGCCGTAATGATTGAGTTTGGTTCGTTGTTGACAGAGTTCATATTTAAGGCTTGTATCGCCTTTTTGGTTATTTCAGCTGCTGATTATGGGGTAACTAAATGGAAATTTTTAAAAGACCAGAAGATGTCTTTTAAAGAGATAAAAGATGAGTATAAAAATACTGAGGGTGACCCCAATGTTAAGGCAGCGTTAAGACAACGCCGTATGCAGATGCTTCAAAAAGGCATGATGGATTCTGTTCCTGATGCTGATTTCATTGTTACTAACCCGACTCATGTTGCTTGTGCCTTGAAATATAAAGCTGAAACAATGGCATCTCCGATGTTGATAGCAAAAGGTAGTCAATTGTTGGCTAAAAAGATTATAGGTATAGCACGTGAACATAATATCCCTGTTGTTGAAAACCCACCAGTGGCAAGAGCTTTGTATAAAATGGTTGATTTAAATCAACAAATTCCACCTGAATTGTATAAAGCAATTGCAGAAATCTTACTTTTTGTGTATAATAGAAAAAATACTACGAATAAAGGTGTTAAATAGAATAGCTTGATGCTAAGATAATTTTAATCATGATTATAGACAATAAAGAAAAATTACTTGAATATATTGATATAGTGAAAAAGGTTGCTAAAATTGAACAACGCCGTATCCCTTCACATATGGTGGAATATGAGGAGTTGGTTTCAATTGGCGTTATTGCTGTACAGGTATTGATTAAGGATAAAACAGAAGAACAGTTAGAAAAATATAACGGTGCTTATATGGCGACAGCTGTTCGTTGGGCTATAAGAAACGAATTGCGTATCCGTTATAAATGGTATGCACAAAAGCACAAAGCAGATGATTCATATGATGATGAAGAGGTTGTAGAAGGCGTTGATATGCAACGTGCAAAAGTTCGTGAAACAATTTATTCAACGGTATTATCTATTGATGGCTTGGCTGCATCTGCGAGTGAAAATGATTCGCCCTTTGATTTCTTAAGAGATGGTCATGCGATGCCTGATGAGAACGCAGAAATCTCAGAAATGGGTCGTTTGATTAGGGTTGCTATCTCAAATTTGCCTGCAAAAGAAAGAACTGTTGTCGAGTATAGATTTTATAGAAATATGCAAGTTAAAGATATTGCACAACAAATCGGTCTATCATCTTCTCGTGTAACCCGTATTGTTCAGGCTTCTTTAAACACAGTGAGAGATTATTTGAACTCTAGAGGGCTTTACGGCTACTAATTTATGATTGTGATTTTACAATCTGAACTCGGTTATCTTCTTTTATTTTGATCGGACCGTTGTGGTTTCTGATGTAGTTTGCCGTATAAACGTTTTTGTCAACGCCTAATTCTTTTACGATGTAGTCAGGGTTTTCGTTGACTGGAAGATAAAAATCGCCACCGTATGCAAAGTAATCATCACAAGCGACAGTTAGTTTTCTTGTTTCGCTAGGATTGTTTATGTCTATTTTTGATTTCTCACCATTTTTATTGATAAATGTTAGATCAAGTAATTCGCCTTTATCCGTTATTGTGTAGTTTAATCCTGAAACCAATAGAATGCCTGGTTTGTGTGATGTTTTTTCAAAAGATTTACCACCGATTTTTATGGCGTCTACGATTTGTTTTTCGCTCAGTTCACAAATCATCATTTTGTCTTCAAATGGAGTTATGTCATTGACACGGCGAGCATCTATTTCCCCATTTACAAAAAATCCTCGAACGTTTCCTGCGTTTAGTATAGCAACATCTGTATCAAGTGCGTTCTTCATTGCATCAACTATGAAATTGCCGTGAGGGTTGTTAGAGAGCAACCTGTCTTTTGGGACTGGCGGTGCTGAGTTTATGACACCAAGAATTTCTGGTTTGCCAACTATGCTTTCAACCGCAGCTCTGATAGGTAATCTTCTGTCAAAGTTGAATGTTTTTATAACATTGTTTTGGATTTTTGTAAGTATGCCTTCTTTATCAAAAGAGGCGTTGACTATTCCTACGTATTCACCATCTTTCCCGATTTGGGTTAATAGAACTGGTTCGTTTGTTTTCGAAGAGAATAAGTTTTTGTCTTTTTCGACACCTTTAATTAAGTTGTGCGTGTGACCACCAAGAATTATGTCAACTCCAGAGGTTTCTTTTGCTATGCGTTGATCACCTTTTAGTCCAACATGTGATAATAAAATAATTTTGTTAATACCTTGTTCTTTAAATTTATCAACTTCTTGTTGGATTTTTTCAATAGTTACGTCTAAGTTATCAATTTGTATAGCGTTTGTGGATTCTCTTGTGCCAACTCGTTCTAACATATCAATTGGAGCTGCTCCGATTATGCCGAATTTTTCTCCGTTGTATTCTTCAATAGTGGATTTATTGATTTTGTCGACTAGTGGACAATCGTCAGCGATATTACAATTTACTGCTAATAATTTATAATTAGCGTTTTCTATTGTTTTTGCAAAGGCTTCTGGAGTTGCGTCAAGCTCGTGGTTTCCGATTGCGTTGGCTGTTATGCCTATCCAGTTCATAAAGTCTGATGCTACTTTGTTTGTATTTGGATTTGAGCCTAATAATATGTCGCCAGTTGCTAGTTTTAATTTTATTTTATCATTATTCATCTCGTCAAATCTTTTAGAAACTGCTCCAATTCTTTCCATATTGGTCATTTTTCCGTGAATATCTGAGATTTGAAATAGGCTAACATCAACGCTTTTGTTGGAAGGTTGTTTGGTGGGTGATAAAACAAATGTATCTTTTGTGAGATAATTATTTAGCAAATTAGTATTGCTAGAATATTTTTTATTATTGGTTAATTTATTGGTACTAATCGGACTTGCAGTGGTTACTGTTTGTATTTTGTTATCCATTATTATAAACCTATTTCTACTATGTATTAATTTGAAAACTCATAAAATATTTTTTTGCTTTTAATCTGGTTAATATTAAGAAAATTTTACATTTAACCTTGCTAAGCGTTAAAAAATAATAGTATGATATAATTTTTTATAGATTAAATGAGGCTAGTTTGGACAAGATTAAAATAAAATACTTAACTAAGCAAGAAATATTGATTTCGATAGATCGCTTAACACGATTTAAAGATACTGAAATCAAGTATTTACGGGTGTTTAGGGATTTGATTTCAAGACATTTAATTTATCCCAAGTTTAATCGTGTATCATTAGATGTGATGGATTATGCCAAAATCAAGAGTTTTGCACAGGCGATAATTAATTCATCGCTTAAATCGCTCGGTTATGAGTTAAAAAATGATTTTTCTATAAACGAAAAGCTTTACGCATATGAGAACAGCATATTTGAGCTTAGTGTTGAGTGTCAAAAGTTGTTGCGTAATAATATTGATTATGCAACTTGTGCGGAGTTGATTGATGAGCAGGCTTGCATAAATCTTCAGTGGTTGAAGTCATTAAAAAGTTCTGTTGAAAAAGAGGGGTTGTTGTTTCCTGTTCGAAAAATTCTTTTGTGTGAAGGTATTACCGAAGAAATTTTGTTGCCTAAAATAGCAAAAATTTGTGGTTATGACTTTAAGGATAATGGAGTTTATGTCATTTCGGCTGGTGGTAAAAATCAGGTTGTGAAATATTTTTATAATTTTGCACAGAATTTAAAAATTCCAATTTTTGTATTATTAGATAGTGATGCAAAAACTAATTTTGAACAAATTAAATTAAAATTGCGTCCAAATGATAGAATTTATATTCTTGAAAATGGTGAATTTGAAGATATTTTGCCTAATGAGTTGATTGTGAAAACTCTAAATTATGCGACAAAAAACATTTCTTTAGCTTCGATTGAAGGTTTAGAGGAGGCTAGTTCGAAGGTTGCATTTCTAAAAGAATTTTTTAAAAAGCGTGGTACTGGCGAGTTTAAAAAGGCTGAATTTGCACAATTAGTTAAGAGAAATATAAATTGTGACAAATATATTTCTGAAGAGATAAAGCGGATTATTGTCGAATTAAAAAATGTCGGTATTGTGAATAGATAATAAAACAAAGGGATTGAAATCCCTTTGCAAAATGGAGTTAAATATATAGATATAAATTTTAACTTCCAACAAGTTTCAATGCTTCTTCAAGCAACGATTTGTTTGTTGAAATCAATTTGTTGGCGACTTCCATTTGAAATTTTGCCATTTGATAATATGAAATATTTCCTTTAAAATCGGCGTTAGATGATTCAATCAGCCCAGAACGGATTTCTCCAAAGCCAAGGACGGGTTTGCCTGACGCTTCTGTTTCGAGAAATTGTCCTTCTTTGAACTCGTATAACTCTGCTGAGTTGTGGAAGTTTCTTGTGGTAACTCTATATAGTGGAACTTTTCTTTTTCCGCCATCAGCTTTACCATAGATTGTACCGTCATTTTTTATTTCAAAATCTTCGTATTTGCCTAAGTATTTACCATTGCTAGGATCAATCCACATTTTGATATTTGTTGTTGGTATGTCTAAAGCTCCACCTTTCATTGCGGTTTGTTCATACAAATCCGATTTGATAGATTTTGTACCCTGCATAATTTCGCCTTTGTCGTTAAGAATATATCCTTGAACGGTATTGCCTGCAGCGTTTTTATAGACACCTTCATCATCAAATGTAAATTCGCCAAGACGGGTGTAAACACTGTTTCCTTCTGCTGTTTTTAGCAGGAAAAACCCTTTGCCTTCTAAGAATAGGTTTTCATTTGATGTACCTGGTGCAGATTTACCTTGACTTGTTTTTTTTGAATAATCGTCAGATACGGCACCGCCTAAAAATGTTTTAAAGTTGACCTGTTTCTCACGAAAGCCAGGGGTGTAGACGTTTGTCATGTTGTCTGTTATTACGTCCATCCAGTTTTGCGTTGACTTTTGCGTGTTTAAGGCTGTTACAAAAGAATCATTCATATCTAGTTATTCTCCCTATGTTTTTCTTTCTGTTTTTCTTTAGATTGTTCACGTGAGTTGCTATAACTCAAGTCGCTATACGATAAATCTTCTTCATCAAAACGTTGTTTCAATAAAGAAATATTGTTTTTCAAATATTGTTCAACGGCTTTGTCACCTGGTATAAAGTTTGCCATTATACTACCATCTTTATTTACTTTCATGACAACTGATAAATCACTGTCAAACTCAATTCTAAATGGTTGATTTGTCTTTAGTGATTCGCTTAATTTTTCCATTAAAGCTGATGAAACCTGTGAGCTTTTTGCTAATTGTTCAGTTCCTTCTTCAGCAATTTGTTGAAGATTTTGAGCTAAACTTTGTGTAGTGATGCCTTCGTTGTTTTTTATCATGTCTGCAAAAAATAAAGCATCGCCATCACTCATCTGCATGCTGTTACTATCGTATGAGAATGCACTTTCCATTGTTGCGTAATCAGATAAGCTTGAAACCACATTGTTTTTTGCATTGCTCATTAAATCTTGAACATTTGTCAGTTCTTTGATGTTTTCGGATAAGATGTCTTCTGTATTAATTATATTTGTATTATTAATGTAATTAGAATTCAAGACGCTGTTGTTTTCACTCATATCAGTGTATAAAGTCGTATCTAGTTCAGAGTTAACTAGACTGCTTTCAATCTCATTGATGTTTGCGTTAAGTGAATTTAATATTTCGTTATTTAGTGAATTTTTTACGTTTTTATTTTCACTATTATTTTTGTTAGTAATAGTTTCTTTGTTGAACGTTTCGTTGTTTATAGCGTTTTGAATGTTTTTGTTCTCTGTGTTATTTTCATTACGAGTTTCTTCTGATCTAGCAGAAGTTTCGTTGTCGATATTGGTTTTTGAATTATCAAAGTTTTGTAATTCAGCTTCAAAGCTTGTTTGATTATTTTTGTTATTAGTTTCACTATTTTTACTAGTGTTGTTTGTGTTTTTTGTTAATGTTGCTGTTGATGATGATGTATTTGAATCTATATTCATTTAACTATCCTCTACTTGATCTAATATTGCTAATTCTCTTAAAATTTCTTGTTCTTCTTCTTCGATTTTTTCTTTTGACTGGTGAAAGTATCTTGTTACACCTAGTTCAGAATATCTTTTTAATTCTTCAGCTTTTTCTTCTTCAAGATAAGCTTCTTTATTTTTTTCTTTGTGTTTTTCTAATACTTTTACTGCTTGTTCCAGTTTTATTAGAATTTGTTTTTCGTTTTCTAAAGCTTGTTCTGCCTTAGCTCGTAGTATTTCGAGTTTCTCTGCTTTTTCCCAAAGATGGTTTAGGAATTTGTCGTAACTTTCATACATCATTGGGTCGCTTTGACGCATATTAATTTTGGTTTGTCTTATGTCTTCATCGTTTTTGCGAATATTATCTTCTGCTTGATATAGTGCCTGTTGTGCTTTTTGAACGACAAAAATTTGTTCTTCTTTCTTATGAATACGGAAATCCAATATTTTTTGTAGTCGATATCTAAAAGGCATAACTTCTCTTTTAGTACAATTATGACGTATAAACGCATTTTTAGACACCTCTAAACGTATGATATTATTTTAATGATGGCTTTTGTAAAGTCAACATTGGTTGCTAATCTAAAATTGTGACACCCATTCCACTACCCATATTTGAGTGGTTGTAGTAGTAGCCGTTGTTTGTTTGATAGTCTGTGCTTTGCGTACCACCGTTTGATGGGAAATCGTAGTAATCTAGTTGTGGTGTGTAGCCAGTTGGGCTTCCGAAGAATTTGTTGTTCATATTGCTTAGCCAGTTGCCGTTTGTGTTGTTTGTCGAATAATATTGTTGGTTTTGATAGCAAGTATCATAATCGTCTTGAAACGCCTGACTTTCTGAGTTTTGTGCAATAATTTTTTGATAGTCACCGTACGCATTTTCTATCAATTTAAACCTATCTTTTATGTCACCTGATTGACCTGCTCCAAACATTTTGGTTTCAATTCTTGTTAGTCGATTTTCGAGGCTTTCGTTGGCATAGTTTCTGCCTATAATTTTCGCTTCAATTTTTGAAAGATTTTTTAAATTTATGTTGCTATTTAGGTGGCGTTCGTATGATTTTATTAGGTTGTCTATTCTCTCGTCATATGAAAGTGTTGGGCATGTTCTTTTGAATTCGTGTTTTTCTAATCTGCTTAGACGTGTGTTGATGTCATTGTTTTCATAGCATCGTCCTAAAATCTTTTTTTCTAAATCTGTCACACGTGGGTATTTGTAATTTTGTGATACTTGAATTGGGTTGTTGTATGTTCTGTATTGATTTCTTTTAGGTACGTGTCTATTATGAATTACTCGTGCTTCGATGCAAGAACCGCTGATAATAAACCCCAAAATGATTACAAAAGTGTAAAATTTCTTCAACATGATATCCCCCTTAAATTTAAAAATCTGATTTGTTTATATAATCTAAATTCATATATGATTTTTTTTAATTGCCGAACTTAGCTAGATTTTGCGTGTAAAAAGTTTGCCAAAATAAAGAAGATGTAATAAAATATTTGAATGAAAAAGAAAGTAATAGCATATTTGCATACGCATTGGGACCGTGAGTGGTATCGAGAATTTGAAGTTTTTAGAATGCGATTGTTGAGAGTTTTTGACAATGTTCTAGATTTGTTAGAAGCAGGGAAAATACCTTCATTTTATTTTGATGGTCAAGTTGGTGCAATTTTGGATTATTTAGAAATCCGACCTGAAAAAGAGGCTTTGGTGCGTGATTTAATTGAGCAGAAAAAACTTTTTATCGGGCCTTGTTATTGTTTGATTGATGAATTTTTGACAAATAAAGATGTGTTTAAAAAGAATTTAGAAATTGGATTAAAAACGGCAAGAGGTTTTGGGTGTGAGGATTTTGTCGCATATTTTGCTGACACTTTTGCTCATAGCAAACATATGCCAAAATTGTTGACAGAATTTTCACTTGATAAATGTGTTTTGTGGCGGGGAGTGCCTGATTTACCAGCAGAATTTATGTTCAATGGCGTGAAAACGGTCAATCTCGTCCGTGGCTATTTTATGGATATTTTTTCTCAGCAGGTTAGTTATGAAAAGAAGGCTGAATTTCTGAAATCTAATTTAGATTTGATTGCTGAAAAGTCAGGTGATGTTTTGTTGTTGCCTATTGGCGGTGATCATTTAGGGGTTGAGGGAGATATTGTCGAACAAATTGAAATTGTAAATGAGTTGTTAGAGGACTATGAGATTGAATTGTCTTCAATATTTGAATATTTTGATTTGGTCGATGAGAATTTTGAAAAAACGCATTATAATGATGAATTGCGTGATAACACAAAAACCTTTGTCCTGCAGGGAGTTTATTCTGCGAGAATTGATTTAAAACAGTTGAATTTTGAATGTATGCAGTTGTTGAAACAGGCTGAAAATTTGGCTTTAAAATTTGGTGCTGATTATAAAAATATACTTGAGTATGCATATAAATTGTTGTTGAAAAATCAAGCACATGACGGGATTTATGGGTGTTCAACCGATCTAGTGCATCGTGAAAACTTGATTAGATTTGAAAAAATAAAACAAATTGCGACCACAATTATTGCTGAACTTAAATCTATTTATGGGTTTGAGACTCAAGTTTTTAGAAGTTATGAGTTATGTAAAAATTGTGAACTGTTAGCGACAGAATTTAGTGTTGTTGATGAGCTTTTATATGATACGCAACGAGTTCCAGTGACGGAGGATTTTCAAGAGGTATTTGTGCAAAAACGAATTTTTGAAGCTGAAATTGTTGATAAAATAGAGTTTGTTGATGGGGCGTTATTTTGTAGAGATATTAAGATAGAATTTATTCGCCGTAAAGATTTAGGCGATACGTATAATTTTGCTCCAGATGTTGAGGATAAAATCGAAGTAGCAAACGTGATTTCATTTGATGATGACATTATTAAAACAGATTTTTTTGATGTGAAAGTTAGGTATCAAAAATGGGGTGTTAATTTCTCGATAACCTGGGAAAATGAGATTAAAAATCATATAACTCAGGTTCGTTTTATCTTGTCAGAGCCAGTTGTCAAAACCGTTTCAGATGATTTAGATGAGGTTACTGAACGTTGTTTTGAGGAGGATTTCGTGTTGGTTGATAGCTTGCCAAAATCGAGAGGATTGGAGGCAAAAACTCAATTTGCTCCGATGCAAAGTTTTGTAAAAACTCAAGGAGTGCGTATTGAAACAAAGGGGCTTCATGAATATGAAGTTGTCAAAAACTCGCTTTGCGTTACGCTTTTAAGATGTGTTGGGGTGATTTCAAACCCACATAATTCAGCACGTACAACACCAGCTGGACCTCCGATTGTTGTTGATGATGCTCAAATGCTGAAAAAATGTTTTGCGGAGTTTTCTCTTTCTTTTGAAAATTAATAAATTTATTTTTTTAGTTTGGTAGCAAAAAAAAACTTGTTTGTTTTTTCTGTATAAAAACTTTTGAAAAAGGATTTATAAATGAAAATAACCCCAAATTTTACTTCTGCAAATAACGTGTCAATGACCGCTAATAAAAATGATAGAACTAGGAAATTAGAAACAACGAACTTGTTAACTCGTTTATCGACAAACCCTAAAGCAACGATACCTGCTTATAATTTAATGCGTGGGGTTAATCCTGTGCAGAATGATGTTTTTGATACGATTGACAGGATTTATGAACGCAAAAAAGAGATAGGGTTTGCAAGAACAGCAGATGAGGAAGCCGTTTGTATCGTTGATGAGCTGGAAGAATTTAAGGAAGCTCGTGAGATTTATGAGAAAGATAAAACTCGTGGAAATTATTATCATATGTGCGATGAGATGGGAGATGTGTTCTCTACGGCTGTGAATTTAGCTAAGGGGGCAGGAGTTGAGCCAAAAGAAGCTTTTGAAATTATGAATAAAAAAGTTTATAACCGCATAAATCTTATGGAAAGATTGATTGAAAAAGATGGTATAAATTCTGGAAAATTCTTGCGTAGTTCGACTTATGACGAAAAATTAGCATATTGGAAAACAGCTAAAGGAATGATTTATGACGCAATTGATAAAGGCTAATTTATTTTAATAGTAAATAAATTATGGTTAATGCTGAAGGTGATTTTATTTAAGAATAAAAATGTATAGTTTGATTTAAGTTACTCTACAATAGCTCTTGTTTGCCAGAAATATATTTTACCGTCTTTTATCCCACCTTCAATATCTTGAGGCTTGCCAAATTTATCCTCTAAAACAAGTGCATTTTCAACAACTTTATCTAAAATTGGTTTCATTGTCTTCCAGTCTTTCGTTAAAGGGTCTTGTGATATTTCGTAGTCAACAACTTCACCATTCTCATCAAATATATAACTTGCGTCATTTCTTTCGTAAGATTTGATGTTTAGCTCTTTTGAATCTTTATTATATTCAATCAGATATGGGTCTTTAGTACCTCTATATCTACGATCCTTACTGTTCATTTCTATAATTAGATTTTTATCTGAGCCTGTGACATCTTTTGTATAAATAGTAAATTTATAATCTGAGTCAATATATTTTTGAATAATGACTGTTGGCTTAATGATTTCGTCTGGAATATTATGCTCTAAACGTGATTGCTTTGCTAGTGGTGTATCTTTAGATCTTACAACTCTATTAATTCCACCAAATATCGATTTGTTAATATCATCTAAATAAGACCCATACAATCCTGCTGCAGAATATCCATCTATATCTTCACCATTAAACGAGGAGCGAATCATTACCCAATCTTTAACCTCCCCAATACCAGCTTCTTTAATTTTTTCTAATAGTTTAGGTAATTCTTTTGTTTTTCTAAGTGTTACAGTGTTTTCAAATTCCTCTAATCCAAATTTTTCAATATAGCCATGGGTTACAGCAATAGATGGAGGAATAATGACATCGTTTAATTCACCATTATCTACCATTTCTTGCATTAATTTTAGATTATACGCTTTTGCTCCAACTGTATTTAGCTCATAGTCTTTTGAATCAAGAATCTCATCACAATATTTCATTTTAGGTATTTTGATTTGATTTGCTTTTTTGATTTTTGCATTTGAGATTTCTGATAATTGGGTTTCTTTGATAGAAATATTATTTGATTTAGATTTTATTTGAGCATATTTACCTTCTAGATTTTTGAGTTGTTCTAGTGATTTTTCATCTTGAACATTGGCAACTGTTTTATGTCCTCTATCTCTTAGTATATTCGATAAATGTTCTAATTGATTCAGATCAGAGTTAAGCAAGACAAGCCCTACAACATTTTCAGGAAGCCTTTTCCAAATCATTTTCTCATTATAATTAGAAACTAGTATAATCGGATTGTCTTTAGTCAGACTTGGATCTTCAAAATTATCATTAAAAACAATTTCGCCTGAAGCCTCACCTGCAACAATTGTTTTATTGAGCGGTTGATTATGATTAATTTTATCAAGAATAATGGCTTTATCTCGTAATGCTTTTGCTTTTGACGAAAGCGGAGCGATTGTATAATTTTCCCCATTATTGTCATCATATTTTTTTGTGTCTTTGAAAAATATTTTATAATCACTAAAATATCTATCAAACGTGTTTGCAATAAACCCTTTTGGGGTCTTAGTCATTGGAATTTCTTCATCTTCTTTATTAATATCATTTATGACTAAAACAGGCTCTTTTCCCATATATGGCTTGTTATCTGTTATAATCCCATTAAAAAGACCTTCGTTGACAACAACATCAATTTTATAATAATGAGCCTTGAAACTAGGATTATAGACGTTTGGTCTTAATGAATTCATACAAATAAAACAAACAAACATGAAATAATTTGCTATTGATTTATGATTTTGTAGTTTTTTATGTAAAAATAATTGTTAATTTTTGTATGTAGCTGAATTATAATTCTAGTTTGTCGATATAATCTTTTACAATTACAAGAGCTTGAAAGATTAATGCTGCGTTTTTGTATTTTCGCTTAAATAACACCAAGCTCGCATACATAAAAGCTGTCAAAACTAATTTTGTTGTAAATTGACGCTTCTTTTTGTTCACTGCAATAAGAATTTTACCTATAGAATTTTGTAAAATTTCAATAGAGCTTCGCATTTTTTTAAACCCATCAGATAAAATTGGTCTAAATAATCTTATATCCTCGTTAAGTATGCAAATTTTTGAATTAAATTTTACAATACAATTTATCAACGATATTGCGATGATTAGTTCTGCTATGAAAATTATTAAGATAAATACAAACATTTTAAATTTCTTACTTTTATACTATATTATAATAGTACAGTTTTGAAAAAAATGAAATACATTCATGGGACTATTTTGATGTTAACGAAAATAAGATTTTATATTTCAATAATTATTGCACATTGCACATATTTAGCGATTAAATTGCGTAACAAATCTTCAGGAACTTCATTTGTCGGCTTGCTAACTCTGAAATATAATCCAGATTTTTTGAAATATTGCCAAAAATATATTGAAAACGAAGTTGTTACTATCACTGGTACTAACGGTAAAAGCACAACTTCTGGGCTTGTTGCACATTTTTTGAAAAATGGAAATAAATCGATTTTGCATAACCTCAAAGGTGCAAATATGTTAACTGGAATTGCGAATGTTTTTGCATTAAATATCAAACCGTTTAAAAAATTCGATTATGCTGTGCTAGAAACTGACGAAGCTTATCTTGCAAAGTTGTATGATAATCTTGAAGCAAACATTTTAATCGTGACAAATCTATTTCGTGACCAGCTTGATAGATATGGTGAGCTTAACACTACGGCTGAATTCATAAAAAGTGGCATTAAGAAAAATCCTAATTTGAAGCTTATTCTTAACGCTGATGATCCAATTGTTAGAACCTTTGATGAGTATGGAAATGCGATTTTTTATGGGTTTAAAGATGTTGAATATAAATTCAATTGTCATCAAAATTCTAACGCTCCGAGTGAGATTTTTAATTGTAAGTGCGGAAATGAATTAAAGTATGATAAACAATTCTTCGCACAACAAGGGCATTATTATTGTGATAAATGTGATTATAAACGACCTGATTGTAATTATGAGGCTGTGGCTGAAATATATCAAGAATATTCGATTTTGAAAATAAATTATGAAGGCAAAGTAGACGAATTTAAAACAAATCTAACTGGCTTGTATAATGCCTACAACGCCTTGTCAGCGATTGTTTTCGCTCTAGAAAATGGGTTAAAGAAAGATGAAATCCAAGCGAGTCTAAATACCTTTAAAGCGATTTTTGGCAGAACTGAAAAGCGTGAAATAAACGGACACCCAACGGTTATACAATTGATAAAGAATCCAACAGGAGCTAGTGAGGTTCTAAAAACAGTTGACTTAAATTCAAATATAATCGTAGCGATAAACGATAATTATGCGGACGGACGTGATATTTCTTGGCTTTGGGACAGTGATTTTGAACAACTTCAAAACGCCCAAAAAACCATTGTTGCGTCAGGTACACGTGCAAATGACGTGGCTACGAGGTTGAAATATGCAGGTCTTTCGCCAAGCAAAATTATTATCGAGCCAAATTTGAAAAAAGCGATTGGATTGCTATCAAAAGAGGCTGATAATAACGACAAAATAACGATTTTGCCGTCATATACTGCGTTATTAAAAATTAATCAAGAAAAATTATAGAGAATAGATAGAAGAGGTAGAAAAAATGTTACTAGGAGTAAATATAGATCATGTTGCGACACTAAGAAATGCTAGAGGTGGAGTTGAGCCTGATGTGCAACAAGCTGCAATTATCGCAGAGGCCAATGGTGCTAGTTCAATCACTGCCCATCTTAGAGAGGATAGACGTCACATAATTGATGAAGATATCTATACGCTTGCTCGTGAGATTAAAACAAAATTAAACCTTGAAATGGCGATGGCTGATGATATTCAACAAATTGCATTAGATATAAGACCATACGCAATTTGTCTAGTTCCAGAAAAACGTAATGAGGTTACGACAGAAGGTGGGCTTGATGTTGCTGGTCAATTGGATAAAGTTACTGAGTTTATTGCACCATTAATTCAAGCTGGAATAATTGTCAGTTTGTTCATTGATGCTAGTATTGAACAAGTTGAGGCTTCTGTAAAAACTGGTGCTAAATTTATTGAACTTCATACTGGTTCATACGCTGAAGCGTTTGGATATGAGGAAGAAGAATGTGAGTTTTTAAAACTTAAAAGTGCGACTGAGTTTGCCCAAAAACTGGGGTTAAAAGTTAACGCAGGACATGGGCTTAACTATGAAAATGTACACAGAATGCATGAGATTGATGGGCTTGTTGAATTAAATATTGGACACAGCATAATCTCAAAATCAATATTTACAGGTCTTGCAGAAGCTGTAAGCAAGATGAATGAGCTAATAAAATAAACATATAAATGGGGTAATATAATGAAAAGTAAAGAAGAAATAATCGAAGAAATGGCACAAGTCGTAGAACAAATGCGAATTGATGACATAGAAGATAATCCAGATGTAATTGATGAATATTTTGATTGTGATTGTTGTGGCGAGAATAAATGCCTGGCAGGTTCTATAGAGTATGAAGGCTATAGACTTTGCAACGATTGCGTGCTTTTGGCAGAAACAAGTTTTGCTTTAAACAAAATAACTAATGTTCAAGAGTTAATAAAAGTTATTGAAGACAAAAATCTTGAAACACTAGCGGAATTTGTAAAACAAGAAGAAACTAGACAAAATAATTAATTAGGGGTAGGATAACAATATGAATAAAAATCTTTCAGATAAAGTAATACATAGGTTGACTTTATATCATTGTATTTTGATCGATTATATAAATGATAATGTCGAATTTATTTCAAGCAGTCAAATCGCAAAATTACTTCATATCGATGATTCTCAAGTGCGTAAGGATATTAGCTTGCTTAATAAATCGGGCAAAAGTCGTGTTGGTTACACTGTAAAAGAATTGATGGCTTCCATTCAGGAATCACTTGGGTATAATAGGAAAAAAAATGCTTACATCGTTGGTGCAGGTTATCTTGGTTCAGCACTAGCTAATTATGGGAAATTTTCACATTGTGGACTTAACATCGTAGCAGCTTTTGATAACGACCAAAGCAAGGTGGGTACAATGGTTAACAACATAGCTGTGCGAGATATTAATGAGCTTCCAGAATTTGTTGAAAAAACAAATATCGATATTGCTATTTTAACTGTACCTAGAGTATATGGTCAAATCGCTACTGATTTTTTGATAGAAGAGGCTAAAGTTAAGTATATCTGGAATTTTACTCCAAGGATTTTGAATGTACCAGCGGGAATTCATGTTTGGAATGAAAATTTGATGGCAAATTTTATCCAATTTACATACAAAATTAAATAAATCAGATTTTTGATTACGGAAAATATAGGTTAAGTGGTAATTTTTGTTTTTGAATTAAGTGCATATAAGTGACGAAGCCCATCAAGAGTAAGGGTTGGATTTATAAAATCAAATTCTCTTGTCATATAGTTTGCAACCAAACCAGAGTATCCACCAGTTGCAACGACTATGGCTTTTTCTCCTAATTCTTCTTCGCACTGTGCTATCAAACCACTTACCATGCACGCAACGCCACGAATGACGCCAGATAAAATCGCTTCTGTAGTGTTTCTACCAATAGCTTTTTCTGAAATCGCAACATCAATTCGAGGAAGCTTTGAAGTGAATTGGTTTAAAACTTTCATCTGCAAACTAATTCCTGGTGCGATAACTCCACCTATAAATTCGCCATTAGAATTGATTATGTCAAATGATGTAGCAGTGCCAAAATCAACAACAATAGCAGGTTTTTGATACAAGACATATGCTCCGACTGCGTTCGCAATCCTGTCTGCACCAGCTTCACTAGGTTTTTCTATCGCAATTTTTATTCCAGTTTTGCTATCACTGTTTAATAAAATAGATTTGATTTTAAAAATATTATCAACAGCACTACAAAACTTTTCATTCAATTCTTCAACAACAGAACCCACAATACAACTATCGATTTGAGAATTTCTAAACAATGATTTTAACAAAACCTCATACTCAGCACTCGACAAATCTTTGTCCGAAGCCAAACGAAACTCCTCAACAAGAGCTTCTTCATCAAAAAGCCCTAAAGTAATATTTGTATTTCCAATATCAGCTACTAACAGCATAAGATAGTCCTCTTTTAAGAACTATCTTAACTTAAATATATTTTTTTGCAAAATTAAACTTACGAAGTCCAAACAGAATTATCTGAGTTGTTTGCCGTGAATGTAGCACCAGCTGAAGAACCACCTTGTTCGTTCATATTCCATATTGGTGTTGTTTGTAATCTGTCTTTCATCATATCAGCAAATTCACCAAACTGTCCAACTACGCCCGATCTAGGTGTTGTTGTGGAGTCTACTTTATTTACGTATCCATCGCCTGAGCCAACTGACATTTCGCCTGCCATATCTATATCTCCTTAAATATCTATACTTGTATCTCTTATATATATATAAAGTATTTCGTTTCCATATAATTGCCTTTTTGAGTGATGAATTGTTACAAAACTATACAATCGCTCTTGAAACACACTTATATCACTATTTTTTATATCGGTGATAAGAGGTGAAAACTTGAGTGATTGTAAAGATATATTAATAAACTAGCAATTTCTTCGACTTTTATGGTTTTATATTATTAGTGTAGTAAATTTTTAGTGTATCAAAGGAGTAAAAATGTTTAGTCCTGCTTTTATGAAGTATCTTATCAATTATCAAAAATCAGAATTCGTTCCTGAAAAAACGAAAAAAGAAATTCATTTTAAAAGAAATAATGGGAAATTGGTTAAAGTTTACGTTTCTAATAAATAATTTCGTCCTCTAGTTTTCTAAAAAAAACTCCATCTTTTAAAAAGATAGAGTTGGAATTTTTTTTAATTAATTCCTCGTAATAGTGTAATGTGTGTGCTAAAAACGTTTTTGATTCCTCGTTTTAAGCTTTTCCTCGTGTATTAATATAAAAAAAATATTATCTATAAAATTGCTATATTTAGTATATATTCTGCATAAATCGTTACAAATGTTAACAATGAGCTTTTTTTAATGCATTTTTGTGAAAAAAATGTTAATATATCAATAGAGACAGATTATAAAAGGAGTTTTGATGAAAATATTAGTTTCTAATGATGATGGTATTGCGGCTAATGGGATTAGATGTTTGACAGAAGTTCTTGCTCGTGAACATGAAGTTTATGTTGTAGCACCAGACAGGGAGCGTAGTGCTGCGGGGCATTCGCTGACTTTGCATACACCATTAAGAGTTGAAGAAGTCGAAGCATACCATGGCGTGAAGCGTGCTTTCGTCACAACAGGAACTCCAGGAGATTGTGTAAAAATTGGTATAAGTGCGATTTTGAGTGAAGAAGAACAGCCAGATATTGTTATTTCTGGTATAAATCACGGTCCGAATTTAGGTGCTGATATTTTATATTCAGGTACAGTTAGTTGTGCTATGGAGGGGGCGATGTTGGGAGTTCCTAGTATTGCGATGTCGTTAGCTAGTATGAAATGTGAAAATGAACATTTTGTCAACGCTGCTAATTTTATTAATAGAATTCTTCCTATGTTAAAAGAGTATAATTTCCCTAAGAAAAGTATTTTAAATGTTAATTATCCAGCTCTAGCTGATGAGGATATTGCGGGAATTGCCATCACTGAGCTTGGGCGAAAAATGTTTACAGATAATTATGAAAAACGTGTTGATCCACGTGGTAAGGTTTATTATTGGATGGCAGGTGAGTTTATAACAGCAACAGAAGAACCTCATACTGATGTTGCGGCTATTATTGAGAATAAAATTTCGATAACACCTGTTACATATGAAATGACTAAAGAAGAGGTTATGCCTAGTCTTGAAGCGATTTTATGTAAAGAAGATTATTGTAATTGGTTAAAATAATTTTTTAGTTTTAAAGTTTGAGTAAAATAGTGGCGGAAATTGAAAATTTCCGCCACTATTTTACTAATTCATTTGAAAAAAATTGCTTACATTTCAACTAAAATTCTTGCTGGAAAACTTTTTTGTTTAAGCTCATCGACAACGTTTTGTGCTAGTTCTTTGGTTGAATAAGAGCCAACTTGAACGGTATAAGCTCCGCCAATAGTTCTAATAAATGGATCTATATTAAGTCCTGATTCTAAAATTATGTCTTTAGCGACTTCAGCTTGAGCTCTTGAGGTGTAGTATCCGACCACAACTTTTGTTGCAATGTTATTAGAAACCAATTCGGTTGTATTATTTTCGGTTTGTTTCATCATATCACGAGGTTTGTTGAACATGACTTCTAGTGGGTCATTATGATTATATTCTTTAGCTATAACATCAGATTTTAAGGTTTTTGTTTCTAGTACAACAGGTTCTTCTTCGCTAACAACTTCGTTTGTATCATTACTTTTAAACATGGTGAATTCTTCTTTGGCATCTTCTGAAAATTCTTGCTCATTAATTATATCAAGCGTTTCGTCTTCTTCTTGTAAAAGTTTTAGTCGTTCATCAATATATGCCTTTTGTTCTTGAATAGCGACTTTATCTGATTGTCCTCCAATAGATACATCAACATCTGGAGTGATTTGTTTAGCTATAGCTAAGAAAATTATCAATAAAAATACAAATGATGATATGAAAATTTTCATACTTTTGCCAGAGCTTTTAGGATTTTCTTCAATGTAGTTGTTATATTTAGTGTTAGGGTGATTTATTTTCCTAGTTTTATATTCTAGTTTACTCATTTTTAACTAAACTCCTCTAACTTTTGTTGTTGCCAACATTATATCACAAGTTTCAGCAACATAATTTTTCATAATTTCTTCAGCGATTTCTTGAATATTATTTATCCCCAAATCGTTGGCTAACCCGCAAGCAGGAACTGGTGCGTTTTCAGAATTAATGTTAATTCCTGTGTGGATTAAAACAGAAGTTATAGATTTGGTAGCAATAGAAACTGTTAATTTTTTGCCACCAATAAATAAATCATCACCAGAGCGAATGACTAGTATACCACGCTTTTCAAGTATTTCTTTGATTATGCAAATCAATAGTCTTTGACGATAAACGCCTTCGCTTATGTCGATATTAAAATGTTCGATAATGAAGCTTAGCATATTTTTGCTATAAATAGGTTCTTCGTTTATAACGTCTTCGATATCTACCATTTCGCTTAGTTTAACTTCGCATTCACCCGTGAAAGCTATTATCGCATCACCTTGAATTTTGAAATTTTTATAAATCCAATGTGGTGCTAGTTGATGACCTTCATATTTAATTTTTTCTTCTATAAATTTTGATTTCATTACACAATCCTTAAAATAATTTTTTAATAAAAACTTTATCATTATTTGCGATTAAAGCACTTTTTAATCTAGTACAAGATTCACAAGCTCCACAATGATTATCATAGCTTTGATAACAACTGCGGGTTAGCTCTAATGGGATAGAGTTTTCTAAAGCCAACTTAACTATATCATTTTTGTAATAATTAATCAAGGGTGCTACTACTTTTGGCTGTTTTTGGGTTGAAAATTCAAAAGACGCATTAATTTTATCAATAAATTCTTGTGTATTGTCTGAAAAAGTTTCACCTTCTTCTTTGTTTGCACCAATAATTATGTAATCATAATCTTCGCCATCAGCAAAGCTTGCCGCAATATTTAAAAACAAACCGTTTCTATTTGGTACCCAAACCGATTTCATTGAATTAACTGGGTTTTCAAGTGCCTCGCCTACTGGAACATCTGAGCAACCTACCAATGCTGTATGCGTAACCTCTTTTAAAAAATCTAGAACTATAATCTTGTGAGAAATATTATAAAATTCACAAATCTTTTTAGCTTGTTCAATCTCTTGTTTAGCTGATTTTTGACCGTAATCGAAAGTTAGTGCCAAATTTATATTATACTTTTCTTTCACTAATCCCAAGCTTGCCAAAGAGTCCAAGCCTGATGATAATAAAATTATTGATTTAGTCATCGCAATCCTCATCATCACTTCCATCGTTTTCGTATTCATCTATTAAAGAAACAGCTTCCATTTTTAAATAATCAGAATATTGAATATCGGCGATTACCTCATCTAAAATTTTGCGTCCTGTAAGGTTATATAAAGCAATCAGGGCGTTTTTCTTAACCTCATTATCTGAATCTTTTAAGCAATCTTTTATAATATCAACAGATTTCGGGTTTTCCATTTCCATTAATGCTTCAATAGCATTAATCCTAATCTGTGGCGATTCGTCTAATAATGAATTTTTAAACGCTTTAAAAACTCGTTCATCGTCATCAACTCGCATCTTGCTAAGTGCTTCGATAACTCTTTCTTTTAAAAACGTAAACTTACTCCAAATCCCTTTTTGTCCTTCAAGAATTCCTACAAGAGAGTCAACTGCACGTATATCACCTAGCATACCTAATGCCGAAGCCGCAGATTCTCTGAGATAAACAGATTTTTCATCTTCATCTTTCATCACTTCTATTAAAGGAGCGACAGCAAATCTATCACCAATTTTGCCTAGAGCATCAGCACAGGCTAAGCGGATTTTATAATTCTCGTCTTTATTATTTAAGCAATATAAAAGTGGAGTAACTGCCAAAGTATCTTTTAAATTAGCGATGGCTTTTGTTGCCATTACACGGACGTTTATAAACGCTTCTTTTTCACGATTAGTCGAGTTTTTAAGGTTTCTCATCAGCAAGATATCTATTAAAGCATCTAAGACGAGTTTATCTCTAAACCTGTCTGATAAATGAATAATATGCATTAATATTTCAGATTTTTTAGAAACACCTAATATATAATTATAAATAGCAACCAATTCATTTTGATTGAATTTATCATCAAGTGCAGAAAGTTTTACCAAGCTAGAGCGAGTTTTGCCGTCACGGAAAATCAAGCAATTTTCAGCGATTTGTTCAAAATCCAGAATTTTATCGTTTCCCATCGAGCTTAACCCCATTCTAAGCTACACCATATTTTTAGGATACTATAAATATTTTTTTTATACAACTTTGTCAGAAAAAAATAAGGTTAAAACGAATTTTAACCTATTTATATAACTAATGCAGAATTTTATTATTAAGCTGATTTCTCGGCTTGTTTTGCATGGCGAGCATCATTGACGTGTTCACCAATTTTGTTAGCAAATGGTGTTACCAAAACTGGAACAACGAAACGATAAACTGTACCAAATACTAGCATAGATTTGAACAAGCTCATACCATTTATTCTATTTTTTAATTCAGCATGTTTTACTTTGTCAAACATTGGGCTTTTATCTAATAATTCAGTTATTTTTGGAGCTGATTTTTTCTCTTTAAGTTCTTTTTCATAGTTTTTTACGAAGTTTTTATCTTCTAAATTTGCACCTACGTAATTCGCAGTTTGCTTGCCCCACCATTTGTTCAATGATGAATCAAGTGCGTAAGCTCCTATAGTTGAGCCTACTAAAGCTAATCCTTGATTGATAGCTAGTGTTGTTCTTCTATCTTCGTCCATATTTTTGTTGTTAATAGTTTTGCCCATATAGATACCACCGATTAAAGCACCACCAACGGCAACCATATGAGTGTATAGTAAATTACTATCTTTAAATTTTTCAGAAACCCATTGGACTGGCTTTGAGTCCGCTAAGGTTACGTATAAATTTTCAGCTAACCAATCTGTTGTTTTGTCAAAACCTTCTACAAATTTTTGTTTAACACCACCTAAAATGCCTGTTGCTTTTGATTGTAAAGGGTTGCCTGTAAAAGAAACATCAGGACTATTTTGCAAAGAAAATTTGTCATTCGATGCAATTGAGTTTTGTTGAGGATTGTTCTTAATATTGTTTTGCGTTTTATTTTGATTGTTTTTATATGCACTATATTTGTTGTTTAAAGTTACGTTCATTATTTAGAACCTCCTTTGCTAAAGTCGTCCATTGACCATTTTAAATTGCTTTTATCGTCCATTTTTTCTGATTGTTCATTGTTATTTTTATATGCGAACTCTAAAGTTACACGTTCTTCTTTTTTCTTTTTATCCATTCCAAAACCATATTTTAAAATAGGCGGGATTAAGGCTACTGTTAAAAACCCTTTAGGAAGAACGATGAACCAGTCAGGAATATTTTTCAAAAACATATCCATTGCCTTCATTGTACGCTCAGCTGTATTTTTTTCAATTTGAGTTTTTCCGCTCTTAGCCGTTTCTTTTAATTTTTTAACGTATTCACTTTTGTTAAAGATTTCTTCGTTATTTTGCATTTTTTTAATTGCCACATCTAAAGGTGCAGAGATTGCTGTAGCTATACCAAAACCGATTACGCCAGATGCTATTGAGTGGGCTGCTGCGTATACTTTATCTTCTTTTCGAGCTTCTTTTTTTTCTTGTATTTCTTTTTCATCTTTGGTTTCATCATCTTTTTTATCAGGTAATGCCATTATTGCTAATGGTCTAAATATTGCTGACATAATTAAGATTACGAAGTTTGTTGTTGCGATATGATATTTTTGAGTTAAATCAAGAGCTTTGTTAAACGCTTTGCTTTTATAAAAAGCGTCCAATTTGTTCCCCTCAAAACTAACAGCGGCAACCTCACTCTTACTCGTAAAGTTGCCGCTGTTATTTGCGTTATATTCGTCATTATTCTTCAGCATTCCCGTGCTATATCGCTCTTTGAGATTTTGCGATGTATATAAGGGAGCTGAATCCCCATGCACTCTTTGCATGTTTCTTTCTATTGAATTAATTTTCATTCTTCACCAAATAAAATAAATTACGTTCATATATTTTAAACCAAAAAGATTTTTTTTTTGCTACCTACCTGAAAGTAATATATAAAATTATTAATAAAAAATAAGAATACCTTACACCGCAATAGTTTTAGGCAATTCAAATAACTTTACAATTAGTGTGAAACTGACACTAACGAAAAATGATTACATATCAAATGCCAAATCCAAAGTGTTTGCTTTAGCGACAATCGCACTAGATGAGATTATGTCTACGCCAGTTTTTGCTATGTCATAAACTGTATCAAGATGAACGTTGCCACTGGCTTCAACTATTGCACGCCCTGCAATTAAAGAAACTGCATCAAGCATTGTTTCTAAACTCATGTTATCTAGCATGATTATATCAACGCCACATTTAATAGCTTCTTTCACCTGTTCAATGGTGTCGCACTCAACTTCAATTTTATGAGCATGAGATAAATTTGTTCTCAATTTTTCAACCGCATTAGTTATAGAACCAGCAAGTCGAATATGGTTATCTTTAATCATCGCACAATCGGAGAGGTTAAATCTATGCAAAGCACCGCCACCAACTTTTACAGAATATTTTTCAAACGCTCTAAAATTCGGTGTTGTTTTTCTTGTATCAACGATTTTTGCTTTCAAATCACCTATCGCATCTTGGTATTTTTTTGTTTCAGTAGCGATACCACTCATTCGTTGGATATAATTTAGGGCAACACGTTCACCCATTAATAAATATTTCGCTGGACCAGAAAAATCTGCGATTTTATCACCTTTTTTAATTAAATCTCCATCTTTAAAATGAAAATTTATTTTAACATCATTAGATAAAATCTCAAAAACGGTTTTGAAAACCTCCACACCACACAAAACACCATCGTTTCTAGTGTTTAGTTGACCTGATAAAAAATCGTCATCGTTTGCTAAATTTTCTGTTGTAATGTCGCCAAAGCCAATATCTTCTTGTAAAGCCATTTTTACATGTTCATTCAAATAAAATTTATTTAACAAAATCAAATTTCCCTTCATATTTACTAATACAGCTATGAAGCCCTTCAGAATTCATTTCTGGATAATCAAGACGATAATGCGCACCACGTGATTCTTGTCGATTTAAAGCAGAATTAATCATCAATTCTGCAACAATAAGCATGTTTTTCAGCTCATATTCTTCTTGGCTTATACATTTACGTTCACGTAAAACTTCTTTTTTAATAGAATTAATTAAATCAAAAGCCCTCATTAGTGACTTTTCGCTTCTTAATATTCCGACATTATTCCACATCAAATCCTGTAAACGATTTTTTAAATCTAATACATCAAACTCCTCTAATATTAAGTCTTCATCAGCGTATTCATCTATAATATTTTTAATGTCTTCATCGACTTGTTTAGGTACAACAATTTCAAAGGATTTAAGAAAATCCGCAACTGAATATGCACACACTACGCATTCTAAAAGTGAGTTGCTTGCTAGTCTATTTCCCCCGTGTAGCCCCGTAGAAGCCACTTCTCCAATGGCAAATAAGCCAGAAATAGATGTTTCGCCACGTAGATTAGTTTTAACCCCACCCATAAAATAATGAGCAGCTGGAGCAACTGGTATAAAATCTTTGATAATATTAATATCAAATTCTAAGCATTTTTTTGAAATATTAGGAAAGCGTTTAATTAATTTTGAATGTTCGATGCAACTAGCGTTTAGGTAAACATTATTACAATTATTTTCAATCATTTCGTTAAAATTGGCACGTGTGACAATATCACGAGGAGCAAGCTCTTTTTTCTCGTGGTATTTATGCATAAATTCTTGTCCGTCTATATCGACCAATTTAGCACCTTCGCCACGTACTGCTTCGCTAATTAAAAATCTATTTTCGCCACTATCAATCGCTAACGCTGTTGGGTGAAATTGGAAAAATTCCATATCTTGTAAAATTGCACCTGCTCTATATGCCAAAGCTAAACCATCACCAGTAGCACATTTGGGGTTTGTCGTGTATTTGTATAGCTGTCCAGCTCCACCTGTTGCAAGTATTACGCAATTTGAGTAAATTGTTTCATATTCTTGTGTTTCATCGTTATAAACTATAACGCCTCGACATTTAGAATTTGAATTTATTAACAATTCTACAGCTAGAGTTTGTTCATAAACCTGAATGTTTTCATTTTGAATGATTTTTTCGCATAATGCTTGCTCTATCATTTTTCCAGTCGCATCACCGCCAGCGTGTAAAATCCTATTAACACTATGAGCAGCTTCTTTTGTGAAGCATAATTTATCATTCTCATCAGTGTCAAATTCAACACCAAGTTTTAGTAAATCTTTAACAACATTATCAGAATTTTCGGAAATAAATTTGACAGAACTTAGTTCACTTAATCCAGCCCCTGCCTTAATCGTATCAGTAACGTGCGAAGCAACAGAATCCGTGCTGTTCTCGTTCATAACAGCAACCATTCCACCTTGTGCGTAAAGCGAGTTGCATTCACCAAGTCTAGTTTTTGTCATCAACAACAAACCGTCTTCTAAATCCAATTGTTGCTCAGATTTTAGGGCAGCATAAAGCCCTGCTATGCCACTACCGATTATTACAACTGAATACTTTGAGTACTTCATTTTTAGTTTCCTATTTATTCTAAAGATTATTCTAATCCAAATTATTTTTTTTTACCATACCTATAAGCATATTTTATATTAAATTTTTATAAATCTTTGCATATTATTTTTAAACAATCTTATAAAAACAATAATAATAAGCATTTAAAACCAAATAATATTTCAAAAAATGAAATAATAAATATTAAACTATTCTTTTTTTTAATTAGGGTTTTGATAATTAATAAAGGATTTTATAAATACTAAGAAAGCAATGTAAATAAAATTGAGGAGATATCATGACAAACAAACCTATTAGAATATTATTGGTCGAAGACCAAAAGCTTATGCGAGTTGGACTAATCTCGCTTCTTGAAGAAATTGATAATATTGAAATATACGCTGAAGCAGAAACCGCTAAAGAAGCAGTTGAAAAGTTCCGTTTGACCCGTCCAGACATCGTATTGATGGATATCGGCTTGCCAGATTTTTCAGGGATTATAGCTACAAAAAAAATATTAGAGATTGATAACAAGGCAAAAATTATTATTTTAACATCGCATTTAGAAGAGCAAGAAGTTACAGATGCACTTCATGCGGGAGCGTTTGGTTACGTTATGAAGGATATAAATACAGAAAGTTTAAGAATGATAATTGAAACGATTAAGAATGGTGCGATGTGGTTAGACCCTTTGGTCGTGCCGATTTTGCGTGAAAAGAATTGTGGAGTTGTTCCGCCAAGACAAATGTCTAGAGCAATGTTTAAAGAACAACACTCGAATTTGACGCAAAGAGAATATGAGGTTTTGAAATTAGTTGTTGATGGTCAATCAAATAATGAAATAGCAAAAACTTTAACAATATCTGAACATACAGCAAAAGCACATGTGTGTAATATAATACAAAAGCTTGTCGTTGACGACCGAACTCAAGCAGCAGTAAAAGCTCTAAAAGAAGGGCTTGTATAAATCATTAATTAATAAAAAAGAGGCGAATTGATTTCATCAATTCGCCTCTTTTTTATAAACGTATTATGTAAAAAATTACATCATACCGCCCATACCACCCATGTTAGGCATAGCAGGCATTTCAGGTTTGTCTTCTGGAATATCTACAACAGCAGCTTCAGTAGTTAATAACATTGAACCAACAGATGCCGCATTGATTAACGCTGAGCGAGTAACTTTAGCAGGGTCAACGATACCAGTTTTAAACATGTCAACATATTTATCATTTAGTGCGTCATATCCATATGCACCAGTGCTAGCTAATACAGCTTCAACAACAACATCAGCTTTAGCACCAGCGTTTTTAGAAATAGCTCTTAAAGGAACATCTAATGACGCTGTTAAGATTTTGAAACCAACTTTTTCATCGTCAGTTGAGAAAATCGTTGTTTCTAGGGCTTGTTGAAGTTTTTGTTGAACTCTTACTAAAGCAACACCACCACCAGGAACAATACCTTCTTCATTCGCTGCACGAGTAGCATTTAGAGCATCTTCAATTCTTAATTTACGTTCTTTCAACTCGACTTCGCTTGCTGCACCAACTTCGATTAGGGCAACGCCCCCAGATAATTTTGCAATGCGTTCGTTTAATTTTTCTTTATCATATTCAGAATCAGAAGCTTCGATTTGTTTTTTAATCAAACGTACTCTTTCATCAACTGCTTGTTTAGTTTCGCTACCTACAACGATAGTTGTTTCTTCTTTAGAAACAGAAACTCGTTTAGCTTTTCCAAGCATTTGAACAGTAACATTTTCAAGTTTAATGCCTAATTCTTCAGTGAACATCTCACCACCTGTTAAAATAGCGATATCTTCAAGCATAGCTTTTCTTCTATCACCAAAGCCAGGTGCTTTAACTGCTACAGCTCTCAAAACTTTTCTCATAGTGTTAACAACTAAAGTCGCCAACGCTTCACCTTCGATATCTTCTGCTATTAGTAAAAGTGAACGACCATCTCTAGCTACTTGTTCTAACAATGGAACTAAATCAGAGATAAGGTTGATTTTTTTGTTACAACAAAAAACATAAGCATCTTCTAATACTGACTCCATTCTTTCTGCATCGGTAACAAAATATGGAGAGATATAACCTTTATCAAATTGCATACCTTCAACGACTTTTAAATTAGTACCGAATGATTTTGATTCTTCTACGGTAATAACTCCATCGTGTCCAACTTTTTCCATAGCTTCTGCAATAAGTTCACCGATTTCTGTGTTGTTGCCAGCAGAAATAGCTGCGACTTGTGCAATTTCTTCTTTTGTATTCACGGGTCTAGACATTTCTTTAATTTCTTTTACAGAAACTTCTACTGCTTTATCAATACCACGTTTCATAGAAATTGGGTTCGCACCAGCAGTAAGATTTTTTAATCCTTCACGAACAATCGCTTGTGCTAGAACAGAAGCTGTTGTTGTGCCATCACCAGCAACATCATTTGTTTTAGAAGAAACTTCTTTTAGCAACTGCGCGCCAGCGTTTTCTAAACCATCTTTTAGTTCGATTTCTTTTGCAATAGTTACGCCATCGTTAACGATTTGTGGCGCACCGAATTTTTTTTCTAAAATTACGTTGCGACCTTTTGGTCCAAGTGTTACTTTTACAGCGTCTGCTACTGTGTCTATACCTTTTAGAAGCGATTTTCTAGCTTCTTCATTAAAAACTATACGTTTTGCCATTTTTATTTCTCCTTAATATATTAATTATTCAATAATCGCTAATGCATCTTTTACAGAAAGGATTTTGTATTCAGTGCCTTCGATTTTAACATCTGTTCCAGAATATTTAGCGTACAATACAACATCACCAACTTTAACGTCCATAGGTTCTCTCTCGCCTTTGTCGTTTAATTTGCCAAGTCCTACTGCTATAACTTCACCTTTTTGTGGTTTTTCTTTAGCACTGTCAGGAATAAAAATCCCGCCCGTAGTTTGTTCAGTTTCTTCAACAACTTTGATTACAATTCTTTCACCTAATGGTTTCAACATAATTAATTCTCCTTCTTATAAAAATTTACTTTACTATGTTATAACAAATATTGAATTTATTAAACATTATTAATAAAAAATTAATTATTTAACTTCTGTTAATAATTATTCTCTTACAGGGCTATAAAAAATAATATTGTTCGTGATAATATTTTTATTATGAAGAAAGTTGCAAATATTTTAATAATATTAATTCTTTTATCAATAGGGTTAAAAGCTTGTGTTAGGCGTGATGTCGTTGAAGATGATATTGCCGTTTCGCAACCAAAGATAAACGAGTTTTCTACACAATATAGCGATCCAATAAATATAAATCTTGATGGCACAGATTTTTTACAATCACGAAATCAGATAGGTGAATTTGGTAATCAAATAATACTTTCGACTATTGGCGAAGGTCCAAAAACATTCAACCCTTTTAACACTAAAGACAATATATCTTCTCAAATGTCAGAAATTATGTATGACGGGCTTGTTACAACAGACCCATTCTCAGGTGAAACCCTCCCAAAACTGGCTAAGTCTTATGAAATAATTGATAACGATTATATAATATATTTACGCAAAGGGATTCACTGGTCAGACGGAAATTCAATCACCGCAGATGATGTCGTGTTTACTTGGCAGAATATTATTTTTGATGGATTTGGAAACACCTCAACTAGAGATTCTGTTGTGATTGATGGCGAATTACCGAGTGTTGTAAAAATTGATGATTATACAGTGAAATTTGCTACACCAAAGCCATTCGCACCTTTTTTAAGACTGCTTTCTGCACCAATTGCCCCAAAGCATATTTTTGCACCTGCGGTTAAAAAGGGCAAAGAATATTTTGAAACTTTTTTGTCGACTAATGTGAATGTTAATGAATTTGTCACATCAGGTGCTTTTAAGATGGTTGAATATGTTCCAGCTCAACGTGTTGTTTATAAGCGAAATCCTGATTATTATATGATTAATGAGAATAATGAGAAATTACCTTATTTGGATAAATTAGTATATTTAATAGTTGGTGATCAGAACAACGAGGTTCTAAAATTTGAGGGTGGAGAATTGGATTTGATAAGCCTTCAAGGTGGGAATGTTGCACGTTTTAAAGAGCTTGAGCGATATTCTGATTTTACTATTCATAACATAGGTGCAGACACAGGCACAATGTTTGTTACAATGAATTTGAACACACGCAAGAATGATGACGGCGAGTTTTATGTTGATACTAAAAAGCAGGTTTGGTTTGGTGATTTGAACTTCCGTAAGGCTTGTGATTATGCTATTGATAGAAGTAATATTGTGTTAAATATTGCAAACGGTTTGGGCAAACCTCTTTTTACTGCCGAAAGCTTGAATTCAATATTTCTTAATGAAGAGCTTGAAGGATATGAAAGAGATATCGAAAAATCTAAAGAATTGTTGAAAAAATCAGGTTTTACTTGGGATAATAAAAATCGTTTGTTTGATAGATTTGGTAATAGAGTTGAATTTAATCTATTCACAAATGCTGGTAATACTGAGCGTGAAGCGATTGGTGTTATGGTTAAGCAGGATTTAGAAGATTTGGGAATGAAGGTGAATTTTAAACCTATAGAGTTTAATTCACTTGTTAATAAACTTGTAAGTACTCTTGATTGGGATATGGCTGTAATGGGGTTGACTGGTTCACCGCTAGAGCCTAATGGTGGCAAAAATGTTTGGCTTTCTGGCGGAACGTTACATATGTTTAATCAACGTCTTGAAAAAGATGCTGATAGCTCTCGTTTTGATTGGGAAAAGAAAATAGATTATATTTATGAACAGGGTGCATTGGCAATTGATTTTGAGGAACGTAAAAAATATTATGATGAGTATCAGCAAATAATATATGAGCAAAAACCTTTTATTTATATCTATTCGCCGATTAGAATAATTGCAGTTCGTGATAAATATAAGAATATATTCCCATCAACGTTGGGTGGTGTGACTCATAATATCGAAGAAATTTTTGTTGAGGGTGAATGATGCGTATATTACTATATATTTTAAAAAGAATATTGCAAACTATACCGTTGTTATTTATAATATCGCTTATTAGTTTTTTCATAATTCGTTTGTCGCCAGTCGACCCTTTAGCTGAGCTTAAATTAAATCCGTCTATATCAAAAGAGACGTTGCAAAAAGAAACAGAGCGTTTAGGGTTGGATAAACCGATTATTGTTCAATATGGCAAATGGGCTAAATCTTTTGTTAAGTTGGATTTGGGTGTGACATCTAATGGTGAAATGGTTAGTCAAAAGCTTAAAGAAAGAATTCCTAACACCTTGTTATTGACAGTAATTGTAATCTTTTTAACTTGGATTGTCGGTGTTCCATTGGGCGTGGTTTCTGCACTAAAATGGAAGACTCCTTTTGATAGGATATTAACCGTTATAACAAGCATTGGAATGGCTATTCCATCATTTTTCTTTGCAGTATTGTTATTGATTTTGGCAGTAAAAACTGGTTGGTTTCCAATCGGAGGTTTAACAAGCTCAAATTTTTTAGAGATGAATGCTGGTGCTAAAATTATTGATTTAGCAAAACATTTGGTACTTCCTGTCATTGTTTTGTTTACGATTTCATTGGCGGGGTTACAACGTCAAATGAGGGCGAATTTGTTAGATGTGCTAGATAGTGATTATGTAAAATTTGCGAGAGCTAAAGGTTTGAGTGAAGGCAAAGTGATATTTAAACACGCATTGAGAAACGCCATAAATCCTATGATAACTCTTTTAGGTTTTGAATTTGCAGGATTGCTTAGTGGTGCAGCGTTAACCGAGTATGTTTTTCAATATCCTGGATTAGGGCGATTGATTTTAGAAGCGGTTTTGCGTTCTGATATAAATCTTGTTATGGCGTCATTGATGATTGGTGCGATAATGCTTGTTACTGGAAATTTAATAGCAGATATTTTGTTAGTATTTACTGATCCTAGGATTAGAGTGGCAAAAGGTGGGCAGGCATGATTAAAGAAGTATTTAGACAGTTGATGAAAGATAAATTTGCCAAAATTGCGTTGGTGATTTTAGGTTTAATTTATTTTGCTCTATTTTTTGCTGATTTTATAGCACCTTATTCAAAGGATTTTTCAGATAGGACTATGTCATACGTTCCGCCGTCACAAATATATACTATAAACGAAGATGGAAAGTTCTCAAAACCATATACATATAATTATATCAGAGAGCTTGATGATGAAGAATTGCGAGTTGTTTATAGATTAGATAGAAGTCAAAAACATTATTTGAATTTTTTTGGTAAGGGCGAAAGTTATAAGTTTTTAGGGTTGATTTCTACAAATCGTCATTTGGTGACGACTGATGATGATGGACGTTTATTTTTGCTTGGTGCTGATATAAACGGACGTGATGTGTTTTCAAGGTTGCTATTTGGTGGTAGAATTTCTATGACAATAGGCTTTTTAGCGTTGTTTATACTCTTTCCAATAGGGCTTTTGTATGGCGGTATTGCAGGTTATTTTGGTGGCAAAGTTGATATGTTGATGATGAGATTTGCGGAGGCTGTAATGTCTATACCGAGTTTTTATCTATTGATAATTTTAGCTTCAATATTGCCATCAAGTATGAGTAGTAGCCAAAGATTTATGCTGATAGTTGTGATTTTAGCGTTAATCGGTTGGGCGGGTTTTGCACGTGTTGTACGTGGAATGGTCTTGTCTATTAAAAATCAAGAGTTTATCAAGGCTGCGAAATCAATCGGAGCTAGTGATTTGAGGATTATAATAAAACATGTTTTGCCTCAGACGACTAGTTTTGTAATCGTTGCGATGACTTTATCAGTACCTTCATATATTTTATCTGAAAGTGGACTGAGCTTTTTAGGGTTAGGTATTCAACAACCTGATGCAAGTTGGGGGAATATGCTTAAAGAGGCTCAAGTTTATACGAATATAATCTATCGTCCTTGGCTTTTGACACCAGGATTATTAATTTTTATTGCAGTGTTGGCATTCAACTTAATAGGTGATACAATAAGAGATGTCTTAGATCCAAAAAGTAAGGTTAGATAGGAAGATATTTATGGAGACTTTTTTTAGTGGAATTGATTTTACGATAGCTATAAGGTTAGTAACTTCTGTGTTGTTAGGATTTGTAATCGGCTTAGAGCGAGAAATGACTAACAAATATGCGGGATTGAGGACTAATATTTTAGTTTGTCTTGGGGCTTGTATTTTTACACTTATTTCAATTTATGGTTTCCCAATGGAATTGAGCGAAACAAATGGAGTAAGAGATACGGCGAGGGTTGCGGCTCAAATCGTTACTGGTATTGGGTTTATCGGTGGTGGCACTGTATTAAGACATGGGGCAACTGTGTTAGGGCTGACTACTGCTGCAACGTTATGGATTTCTGCTAGTATTGGTATGGCTTGTGGTGCTGGCATGTTTACAACTGCAATCGTTGGGACTGTTTTATCTATCTTAATTTTGATTTCTGTGAAATTCTTTGAAAGAGATTTCCTGCCCTTTAGTAGAAAAAATTATCACAAAATTAAAGCGAATATTTGTGTTGAAAACGAACAGGTTGACGCTGTATATGATTATATTATCGAGTGTTATCCTGATTTAGTTGAAATAACTAAAAAGCCTGATAAGAATAATCACGACTTGACTAAAGTTAGCGTGATTATTGACGTTAATACTAAAGCACCTATTCCTGCGATGTATAAGCGTTTTCAAAGTGTTGATGGTATTTTATCAATTTCTATTCAAGAATGTATTGATTAAAAAAAATATTGAATAAACAAAAAAGATTGTGAATTTTCACAATCTTTTTTTATAGATTATCTTTTTTCCTAATTAAATATATCAAAGAAACTATTAGATTCTCTAGGGATATCTTGTTTGATTTTATAAGTCAAATAATCTTCGCTATTTGTTTTTAACATGTTTGGATTTTTAATATGTGCCATAGCTTCTTTAAATGACATTTTGAACAAGTTCATAGTTTCTTGCAGTTTTATTTTAGCAGTTTGTTCTGACCATATTTTTGCACCATCGGCTAAAGTAGATGTAACAGCACCAATTGCTTGTTGTGGCTTATCAATATTGCTAAATTTGCTAGTTAATAAACCTTTAATTAAATCATTTAAAGAATTGTCAGCTGAAATTTTAGCTTTGTTTAGTGAGAGTTGCGTATCGTCCATGATAATATTATGTTTTCTCATTACGTTTGTTGCCATAGCTAAGAACGTGTCATTATTCATAGAATCAATTTGTGTGCTTGAGTCAAAGAATATTTTTTTCAAATCTTCACTGACTAATTTTTTAGCATCTTCAGCACTCATTCCTTTTGGTAAAATCGCACCTTCGCACACAATATCAGTTAGATCTTTTAAGTTGCCGTTATCGATATATGTTGTTAATTTAATAGATTTCGCTGCTTGCATACGTGACATATCAATCGTGTTTCCAGTATCGATAAGCGTAAATGCCTTGCCTTTGCCTGATTTCAGTGCTTTTAAATCAACAAATATATTACCAGGGTGAATGTCAGCGTGAAGTGTTTTACCACCTTTTTCTATTTTATTAAATTGTTCTATTTGAATACTAATATATTCATTTAATAATTTTTTAATATCTTTTTCGGATAGGTCAAAATCATCGAAATCTGGTGATTTGGCTCTTAATTTAGCCATTTCTTCACTTACGTCTCGACCACTACCAAATAATTGAGAACCTTCTCTTTTTAAATTCCAATATTTTGATAAGGTATCTAAGCTTATGCCATCTGCTTTTTCCATAACATAAACGCCTTCTTTGACCTCAATTGGGTTAACAACTTTAGCTTTAGATGTGAATGTTCTTAATTTTTGAGCGGCTTTCATTTCGTTCTCTAAATCAACTTCTTTCAACAAGCCATCAGCCATATTTTCGATATTTCTTAGTAAATATTTTTGTTCTTCATTTAAATTAGCTTCTTCAACTCCATTGGTAACTAGTTTGATAAATGCTTCTTTGTCTTTCATTATTTTTTCAGAGCTAATTCCATCTTTTAAAATTTTGATACAAACTTCTTTGCCGTCTTTACCTTTTGCTAAGTAGCTTTCAGCAACCGTACCAACGCCTAATAATTTGCTTACAGAATAGTCGCTATGACCTAACAATTTGTCGATTTGAGTTTGTGCTTCTTCCATTGTTCTTGTAGGTGGGCAACTTTCTTTTAAAGCTTGAGCTAACGAATCGCCGTTGCCTTGAATTTGTTTGAATTTAACTGCAAACAAATTGTGATTAGTCAATTCGGTAATAACTTCATCAACAGGTTTGCCACTGTACATGATATCTCTCACGCCTTTAGATTCTAGTAGCGTTCTTTCAAGTGTTTTGTAAGCTGTTTCGTTACCTAGCCCAGAATCTTGTAATTTAACCCCTGCTAATTTTGTTTTAACTTTATCTAAATTGTTGAATAATACTTTGCTATAATTAGCTTTTTTAAACGCAGGAACAGCTAGTGCTAAAGTTCCAGCCGTGTTAAGGATTGCGTTATTTTTTAAATCATCAGTATAACCTTTTAATGATTTTTTGTCATCAATTGAGTGTTTGCTAGTCATATATCTAGTAGCACTGTTAGCTGCAACAAATGCAGGTACTCCGACTATTCCACCACCAATTGCCGTAATTGGTGCTAATATGCCATTTAGTGAACCAGTTAAGAAGTTTCTGCGGTTTTCACGTCTTTTTTCACGGTTTAATACTTTACGCTCTGCTTTAATTTCTTTTTTAGATTTTCCAGCTTTGTCTTCTTTAGACATGCTAAACTCGTCAGAGCCAATTCTGTTTAATCCTAATGTAATTCTTTTTGTCAAGCCAGCTAAAAGTCCAGAAGCTAGAACCATTGGGACTAATGCTTTGTTTGATTTTAAATATGTAGCTATTTTTTTAGGATCTTTTCCTAAAAGTTTTAAAGTTGATGTTATCTCTTCGGGCAATGCGTTTAGGTCTGATTTGGTAACTAAATTTTTGCCTTTGTTTTTCATCATATAGAACGTTGAAACACCTACGGCACTTGAAGCTAAATCTCCAGTGATTTGTTCAGCGGTTTCTTGCGAGTTCTCGTATTTTTTGATATTTAATTCAACTTCATCTTTTGATTTGTTGCCTTGTTCATAAGTCACGATGTCTGATTTGATTTTGTTAGAACCTTGTCCTAATTTTGTTGCGTTTTTTATAGAATCATAAACTTTTTCAACTATTCCGTTGCGTTTTTGTGCATCAGCTAGTTTGTTTTGAAACTCAACAACGTCACTTTTTAATGTCGTTGTGTTTGTATTTTGCGTCACAGGGCTTTTTGCCACTGCTTTTTGTGCTAATTCGTTTTCGTCTTTTTTAATTTCTTGTGTAAATGTGGTTTGCTTAACTGAATTGATAAGATTACCTGACATGGTTTTTCCTCATAATTTTTCCCTATTATAAAAATATAAAAACAAAGCATAGAAAAAATTTGCGTTATCTGCAAATAATATATAAGTATTAGTTTACAATTCTTAATAATAGTTCAAATTCAGTGCAGATTTCATCTGATTTATTTAGTTTAAGTTCGATATTTTGCTCTTCTAAATTCTTTTTGCAAATGTATAGCCCTAACCCTGAGCCATAAGATTTTGTGGTGAAGCCGATATTGAAAATCTCGTTTATTTTTGATTTAGAAATAGGTTCGCCGTTGTTTGCAATGAGGACGCTAACAAGATTTTTGGATTTGGAGATTGTTATTTTAATTTCGCCGTCATCTTTAATTGCTTCAATGGCATTTTTAATAATATTCACAACGCAAGAAATAAATTTGTTCTCATCTACTATTACATTGATGTTATCGCTAAAATCACAATTGATATTTATATTTTTATCATTGCAATAGATTTCGCTCATTGAAACTGATTGAGTAAGTAGATTTGCTAAATCATATTTTTCGACTTGTAAGTTATTCATAGATTTCAGCTCTAAAAGGTTGTTGGACATGATTTTAAGTGATTTTTTGATACAACAAAGTGCGTTCTCTATCGATTGATTTTTCACCCCTTCATTTTGCAAGTTTCTATATATTATCTGAGAATATAACTCGCAAATTGACAAATGGTTTCTAATCTCGTGAGCAACGCACCTTGATTGTTGAAATATGAGTTCTGAATTCATTGTAATCCTTTGTTTAGTAGAGAGGGATTATACAGCTAGTTTAATTCTGCTTTTTCCTACAAAGCCGTGGTTTATAGCGTATAAAACAGCTTGTGTTCTGTCGTTTACTTGGATTTTTTGGAAAATATTGTTTACGTGAGTTTTGACTGTTGTTTGTGAGATGAATAATTTGTCAGCGATTTCTTTATAGTTCAATCCTACTGTTAGTAGATCTAAAATTTCTTCTTCTCTTGAAGTTAGTTCTGATAAGCGATTTTCTGTTGCAACTGGCGTTGCTTCTTTTTTGAATGACTCTTGAAAATAGTTGAAAAATCTAGAACTAAGAACGTTTGGCAAGTATATTTTACCAGCAATAACTTCGTTAATCGCATGAATTAATTGAGCTGACGCCATGGTTTTTAGGATATAACCTTTTGCACCGATTTTCATCGCTCTATAGATTAAATCTGCATCGTCATAACCACTTAGTGCGATAACTTTGCACTCAAGTCCAGATTTTTCTAGTTCTTGAATGGCCTGTAAACCGTCTTTTTCAGGCATATTGATATCCATCAAGATGATTTCTGGACGATATTTTTTTGCTAAGCTAATGCCTATATTAGCACTTGTTGTTGAGCCAACGATTTGGCAGTTGCTTTCCAAGCTGATTAATTCTTTGACGCCTCTAAGGTGATCAGCGTTATCATCGATTAATAAAATTCTCGGATTTCTTTTGTAATCTCTCATATTTCTCTCCTTGTTCTTTAAAATGTACTTCCCTCTACTGTATTCATACTACTTTTTTTGTATGGTATTTTCATCCATGACTTGATTGATATTAAAGCTGTGCAAGTAGGAAGTGATGACCTAAGTCTTTAGGTTGAGAGAAACCCTCAACCATGCTCTAAATCATGCGTTGAGATATGTTGTCCGCATGGGTGAGCAAATGTATTAAGGAAAATTAATATAGTCTTTTCAAACTATTTTATTTGTATTAGAATTTTTAAAAAGGGATTGGGAATTATGGAAATTTTAATATTTTTGGTGGGTTTTTTAATCGGAGCAATTTGTGTTTTTATACCGTTTAATCTCATCAATAAAAACAATAAAGTTAATCAAGAAGTTCTGTTTGAACAGATGAAGCTTCATTTTGAGAATACGGCGAACAAAATTTTTAAAGAAAGTTCTCAAGAATTATCTGAGCAAAATAAAGAGAAGCTTGATGTTGTATTCAAGCGATTTAAGGATAAAATAGAAGACTTTGAAAAAAGAAACGAAGAAAATTTCAAGGTTGAAAGCGAAAATTTCACACGATTTGATATTAATATCAAAAACTTTTTAGAAACAGGTAATAAAATTTCGCAAGATGCTAATTCGTTAGTTAGTGTGATGCGTTCTGATAATAGAACATCTGGCAAATGGGGTGAAATCGTATTGGAACGAGTTTTAGAGGCTTCTGGACTACGCAAAGACGAGGAGTATAAAATCCAAAAAGGGACGGCAGAAGGTAGACCTGATGCGACAATTTTCTTGCCAGAAAATCGTTGTGTGTTTATTGATAGCAAAACTTCTTTTGCAGCTTGGTTTGGGTTTGTGAATACAGAAGATGAACTCGAAAAAGAAATCCATTTGAAAAGTTTTATCGATTCTACAAAAGCTCACATTGCTGGGTTGGCAAAACGTGATTATTCGATAGATGAAAATTCGCCAGATTTTGTGTTGATGTTTATACCTATTGAGAGTTGTTATTCTGCGATGTTTTGTGAGGATTGTACGCTTTGGGATTTGGCTTGGAAAAATAAAATTATGCCAGTTTCGCCTTCAACATTACTTAGTGCGTTAAAGATTATAAACTCGTTTCATGTTGTTGATAGACAAAATAAAAACGCTATCGAAATCTCAAGACTTTGTACTTCGATGTTAGATAAATTCGCAAGTCTTTTGAACGAATTATTGAAAATTAAAACCAATCTTAATGATAGTTTAAAAAAATTAAACGGTACTGGAAATATAATTAATCAAATCAAAAAAATAGAAAATTTAGGTGGGGTTATGACCAAAAACTTGCCAGAATTGCCAGATGAATTGGTTGAAGTGGATTAATATAAATAGAGTATTGATTTTTAAGGAATTTAGGAATAGAGTAACAACATATTATGATTAAAAAAACAACAGAAGCAAAAGATAGAATTATTTTAGCACTTGATACAGACGATATCGATGAAGCAAAACAATTAGTAATCGAATTAAAAGATTACGTTGGTTATTTTAAAATAGGTCTGCAACTGATAGTTAGTCACGGTTTTGAGGCTTATAAAATGTTAGAGGAGTTGGGGGCGAAGTTTTATTATGACGCTAAGTTCCATGATATTCCTAACACTGTGCAGAAAGCCTGTATTAGTCTAGTCAAAAACGATATCGATTTTTTCAACGTACACATTCAAGGCGGTTCAAAAATGACCGCATCTGTAGTAAAAGCTTCAAAAGCTGCCGCAAAATCATTAGGCATTGAGCCACCGACTATTTTAGGCGTAACTTTATTATCAAGCTTTGGACAAAAAACGTTAACAACAGAACTATGTGTTGATAGAAATATTCAAGATTACGTTCTTGAGCTTGCAAAGGTAGCTAAAGAAACAGGGCTTGATGGCGTTGTGGCGAGTGCTGATGAGGCTAAAAAAATTAGACAATATTTAAAAAATGAAGAGAGTAGTGAAGATTTCATTATCCTTTGTCCTGCGACACGTCCGACTTGGGCTTCTGTGAACGATCAGGTAAGAGTTGATACCCCTCGTGATGCAATTCTTGCTGGAGCTGATTTTATGGTAATCGGTAGACCGATTACAACAGCAGAAGACAGAGTTGTTGCCGCTAAGTTGATTATTGATGAAATTGAAATGGCTCTTGAAGATAAAGAAAACGAATTGTTTGTATAAAAATAATATTTAGATAACAATCGAGGTTGGAATTTGAAAAATTCCAACCTCGATATTAGTGTTTAATTATTTATATCTATTTCACACATCGAACATATGGTGTTGTGCTATTTTTAGCATAAGTATAGCCTTGGTAGTGAAAACTTGTAGTCTTTAAGTGCAAATTTCCTGCATAGCCAGAAAGATTATAATAATTATTTGCCCATAAAGCAAATGGCAATGAGCTTGTATTCAAAGATACCATCTCAAAATTCTCTGATACTGGTGTGCCATAATAAGAACCTCCTGAAAGGTATGCATCAGCGTATAAATAATTCATTGCTAATGATTCTAATTGCGAATTCGTTGGTAAAGTCATATTTCTATCATCACAAGCTTTTTTCGCACCCGCCCAAGCGTTAGAAGCACAGTATATATTATTAGCACCTTCACTATCATAAGTTGTATCGCTACATGTGTTAATCGCTGAATATGGAACATCTGCTAAC
>JAWXUD010000006.1:0-62763 GCA_044432945.1 Candidatus Gastranaerophilales bacterium | reverse complement strand
TCAATCGCTTGACGAGAATATAAATCTGATTCAATTTGTACAACCATAACATTTCTTGACCAACCATTTTCAATAGCTTTTTCAATATACCATTGTCGTTGATTTTCATCGTTAACTTTATCCAATAAAAATATATTATGCCCCCAAGGTAATTGTGCAACAACTTGTTGCACAAATTCAAAATCAGGATAATTCTGTGCGAACTTACGCATATATTTGAGATTACGCTCAGATAAACCTTTCATGTTTGGAAAAGATGTGCGTAAATCTTTTGACAGATTTTCAATAACTTTAGCACCCCAACCTTTATTTTCTTGTTGTTCAAGAATTGTTTTGCCAATTTCCCAATAGAGTAAAATTAATTGAGAATTTACAGACATTGCGGCTTTAATTTGAGCGGTTTTAATTTGAGCGGTTTTAATATTTGATTTTAAGTCCTTTAAAATATTTGTATATAATATTTCAACATTAGTCATGCATAACCCCTTTGGATAAATTATACCATAAAAACTATGGACAATGACCCCAGAGGATATGCCAAAAATCACAACCGCTCAAGCGAAGTGAGGTTAGTTCGCTTGTAGTAATTCAGCAATTTGAGCGATCGTTTTTGGGAAGTATTGTTGTAAATACTCACTTCTCATCGCTATAAAGTCAGAATTGTTACTAGCATTTAAAAGAGCATTTGTTTCGGCTATAACTTCTGTAATTGCGCCACCTTTATTTTTGTGGAGCAAATCAATAAAATATGCTACATGTTCAAGTTCTTTATTAGCATTATTTTTAATAAACTCTTTACTTTCGCTTTCAAAGGTTTTTAATAATTCTTTGTTTTTATAAACCTTTGTGAACTGGTCTCTATAATGACCTAATTCGTGTAATAGTACAAATAAGTCATTTTGTAGTTCTTTGGACATAACGACTTCACTAATCTTACCATTTTTTGACATTCTAAATTGTGCATTATTACTAATACCTAAAACATGATTATCATTTTTAGCACCAGTTTCAAAGCCTTCTTCGGCTAAAAATATTCGATTTATACCATGTTCGTGTATCTTATAAAGTTCACTTGCAGGCAACTTCTTGATAAGACTTATAAGGTTAGGGTCAAGAACTTTGCCATCACCTATTTCAATAAAAAATTGGTCTGTTGTAAGTTCTGTGTCTTTACTCAACCTTTTGGTTGTAACTCCATCTTTGTATTTCATTTTTGTTACAACAACTTTATCATCTTCAAATTTTATATCATATGGTTGATCATTTTCTGCTGTAACAAAATGATTTTCATCAATAACCTTATATTGATTTTTTCGATTCAATATAACATTACCGTCAGCGTCAGTAATTCTAACGATACTTTGTCTAGATCCGTCAGGAGTCTCGCCATAAATATAATCAGTTTTAGTGCCACTCGGCGATTTTAATGTCTTTTCAATAACAATTAAACCAGATTTTGTTTTTTCAGCAAGTCCCATCAAATATTTTTTACCGTCAATTACTTCGTACATGTTATATTTATTAGGGATATCAGATTGCTCGTAAAATTGTCTATAAACAACATTGCCATTTTTATCTTTAACAGTTTTTATAGAACTGACAATTTCTTCATATTTTCTTCCGCCTTCTAAAAATCTGTCATTTTTGGCATAGTTATAAGAAATATTCGTTTTGTTTTTTAAATCAGCTGTTGTATTTGTAGCATTTTTTCTAATTAATTTACCTTTCTGATCAAAAGTTAAATTAACAATTTCACCGTTTTCGGTTTTGGCATTTAATTCAATTGCGCCTTTTACAAAATGAGATTGGCCAATTTGAGTAAATTGTAGTTTTTCATTAGTGCAATATTCTTCCACTTTCAAGAAGAAATAATTTTTATTTAATCGGTTCACAAGCGCACTACCATTTTGACTATCACTTTTACTTTGTCCAAACAATGTATATGCCATGGCTAATTCATCAACACTACTATATTCAGAAAAATCCAGCAAGTCAGGGTTTTTATCACGCGTAGTTTTTACTGCTGCAAATGCGTCAAAATCGATTTCGATTTCGTTTTTTAAACAATGCTCTAAAACACCACTCATATCAGAATCGATTGTATCGGAGTTGAATAATTTTCTTATTTGTGATGCGTCGTATTTGCTAAATAATTGACAAGCAATTTTTTGGCTATCTACATTTTTAACCTTACATAGGTCAATAAAAGCATTTTGCGAAAAGGCTTTATTGTCCAATTTTGCAAATGTCATTAAACTGTAAAAATATTCATCTGAAATGCCTTTTAATTGGCTAAGCACCTCTGGTAATTTTGAATCCTCTATATGGAATTTTAATTCTTTTGAATTAGAGTTAATATTTTCTAATAAAATTCTAGCTCGACTACTATTATCAGTGTCAATACTATCTAAAATACCACCAAGAATGTCATCTTTAAAGTTCATTTTTGAACAAGTCTGTGCGACTTCATAGTTAGTCGCATTTGTTTTTGCTAGCAATATAGCAACTTGATTGTCTCCAGCTCCAAAAGTTCGTTTACTACGCTTATATGTTTGCCCTGTGATTTTATTTGAACCAATAGGGATTTTTGGAAGTTTTGCTTTTGTTATACCATTTATTACTTCGTTGAATTGCTTATCAACCAAACTTTTATTTGCGTTTTGTGCGTTGCTAAAGTCTTCAAAAACTCTGATTTTAGCGTTTATGTCCTCTATATTGTTTGTGCTTAAAATTGCTTTGATATCAACAGCATCTAAGTTTAATTCAGCACAAATTTCAGACAATGCCCTATTTTGTGAAGTAGTTCCATTGACCAATGAGCTTAAAGTAGTACCCCATATGTTATCTTTATATTTATTATACGTATCAATTTTTATAGGTATATCTTCAGTTTTTGAATTCACTAATAAATTTTCAATTTCTTCTGCTTTTAATCGTATTTCAACTGCAATATTTGCCAATTCTTTATTCGCAATTGTTGTATTGCGATATAAGCTAGATAATTGCTCTTTGGATAGTCCCTTCTCCTCAGCCAATCTAGCAATATCTATTTTAGCTATTGAATCTTCATCTTTAGCACGTAGCGTAGATAATATTTCGTTAGACTCTAGTCCAATTTTATTTGTGCAAAAATCAATAATTTCACTATTTTCGGCAACATTATTGTTTAACAAATCATACATTACATTCTCATTTAAATCTTTGTTGATTAATAAATTTGCTATATTTTGATTATCTACATTTGAATTACGAACAAGCACGCCTAGTTGTTCATTTTGCAAACCAAGTTCTTTAGCTTTGTTAAAAATAGCTTCTTTTACTGCAATATTTTCAGGTGTTTCGGTTAAAACTCTTGAGGTTTCAAGCCATTCTTGTTTTAATTCAAGGCAGATTTTTGCCAAATTTTTATTTGCATCATTTACTTCAACAAGAACTTCCTCTATTATTTTTTCAGAAATCGTATTTCTATTTGTATTTGCATTCAAGCGTGATCGATGTTCCTTAATAGCATCATTGTAGCCATTTTCTTCTATAATTTTGCTATTCATAAATTCAGGTTCATTACCTGCAATAACTTCGTTATAAATCTCAATTTTTGCTTTTTGATTTTCGGCATTAGTAGAACTTAGTATTCTATAAATTGAATTATCGCCCAAATTCATATTCGCCAAAATCTCAGCCAATTCTGCGTTTTCACTATTTGTACACATAAGAAGTACTTCTTTACCTCTTTTACTTAAATGTTTACTATTTAATAGTTTTTCTTCAAATAGTTTCGATTTTGCCATTAAATCGGCTTCGGTAAGATTGAATTCTTCATTGTCAAATTTAGCTTGATACATTTGACCTTCACTTATAATATGTAAATCGTTTCCTGATTTTATAAGTTTGTTATGTGTTTTTGTGACCGAATCAAATAACTCTATTTCTTTTAAATCCAATCTAGATAACACATCATCGTCTAATTCTGATAAAACCTTGATCTCTGAAATGGTAAATTGTTTTTCACGTCCTTCAATGTTTACTAATGTATTTACATTTTCATAATCGAATGCAGAAAGAAGTCTAACCTCGCTAAATTCCATTTTTTCGTTAAGACCATTATCTTTTACCAATTTCATAAAATCTTTGTAATATATGTTTTCAGCTGCTACTGCAAAGCTTATTTCTACTGAATTCATAGGTTTGCCTTTAAATTCAAGGTCAATTAACTCAGGTATTCTCATTATATGTTCATCATTAAGCGAGTTTAAATAATCAATATCAACTTCATTAAATCTTGGAACTATGTTTTCATTTTCATCTTTAATTGTTATTGTAGATAATGATTCTCTTATTTCAGCTGCTTTCATACGGTACTCAATATCATTAACTTCTATATGTTTAGGTATTTGAGATTGATCCACTGACATTGTTTTCATTCTTCTTTTAATACTCTCCTCCCTATAGCCCATTCTAACCATATCCCTTTCAAGATCTTTTAATGAATTTGAATCTAATTTTATTTCTTTCCCAATATTTTGCGGTTTTTTATTAAGAGTTTCATCGAATAACTTTTCATTGCTCATTCTTAAAGCAACAGCTTTTTCAACATCTTCTACCGATTTAAAACGCAATATTTCATTACCTGTTATATCAATAAATTTAGCATTCAAAACTATATCTAGGCTTTTTTCTTGATTGATGTGCAAATTCATTATCGTTTCAATTTCTTCTGCTGTTTTAAATCTATGTTCTTGTCGTCCACCGTACGAGTCAACTTTTTGATTTAATATTTCATTAAAGAAATCTTTGTCCTTTGATTTCGCGAGCATAGCTCTTTCAATATCAGCTCCTGTTTCAAATCTCAATACTTCTTTATTATTTATATCTGTTGTAGTTGACTGGATTGCCTCATTGAATCCATCTAAATCTAAAGATCTTGCGCGCATTGCACTTTCAACATCATTAACATTGTTAAAACGATTGATAATTGCACCTGAAGAATCTTGTTTCGTTACCTTCATAACTGCAGTATAATTATCTAAATCATTCGCTCTTAATTCAATTAATTCTTCAATTTCATAAACACTATATCGAGGTTCTTCACCAAATCTAGTATTTCGAGTTACTTCAAGCAACCTTTTAATCTCTTTTTCGTTTTCAGAGGTTTTAATTTTATTTAAAGTTTCAATTTCCTTATGTGCTTTTTCAACTTCTCCCATTTTATCCATGCGTCTTGAAAGATTTTTTTCATTTGTAATGTAATCTTTATCTAATACGTTTTTATATCTTTCAGTTTTTTCTAAATATTGATTAAAAGTTCTTATTGGCTGTTCAACCATTCTTTGTCCGTCGTAATCTTGAACACGAACTTCGTTGACTGTTTCGTCAACCTTAACTTTTACATGAGTACTTGTTTCAGTACCAGTACGAGTACTTTGAGCTAAATCAGTTACGACTTCACTTTTTACCTCAACGGCTTTGTGTTCAGGCAAAGCTCTTTTGACTTTTACTTCTGTTGAAGTTGGTTTTACTTTTGTTGTTTGGGATTGTGGAGTCGTTGGCATGTTTGAAGCTTTGCCGTCAGTTGAGGCTTCGCCATTTACCCCATTTGCCCCGCCTGCCTCATTTACCCCTGCGCGTCCGAATTCAGGAAAGGATTTGTTGTATTTGTTGATTACTGGTTCGCTCATCAATAAATCTCTAGCTCCAGTAAATACGCCCATATCAACAGCGCTTCCGCCTTTGTCGCTGTGTTGAGTTTTAACCGTTTCTCTAAACGCTTTTTTAACAACCTCAGCCGTCAATTTTACATCATCTGCAATACCTAACGCTTCTCTAGACAACTGAATTTCTGTTTTCATCTCATTTGCTTTTGCAATTTTGTCCACGACTTTTGCCTGAACTTTGCCCATCGCTTTAAATCCTGCTAACATCGCAATTGATTCCGCTTGTCCCGCTAATGTAAACTCGCCTTCTTCAGCGTATTTCATCGCTCCACCCGTCACAATCGGCGCCACCTCGCTCGCAATTTTTGCAGTTGTTTGAGTTGTTTTTAACCCGATACTTGAAACAAGCGTTCCTTCAGCCGTCATTTTAACTGGCGCTAAAGCTAAATTCGCTAACCCGCCAGTCAACGCGAACGTTGCAAGCGAAGCACCTGAATGTAGCGAAGCTGTCAAAATGTTTCCCGCCTCATCTTTCAAAGTTCTTGATTTACTTGTGATAACATCTGAACCCTCTGTTATCGCGGTCGCCGTGAACCCTGTCGCAAACCCGCGCGCAACTCCTGTCGCAAGGTTCGTAAGCAGTGCACCACTAGCACCTTGACCACCTGGAATTAAACCGCTTGCGATAATCAAGCCGATGTTAACACCCATTTTTACAGCGCCAGCGCCGACTTGTTGAGAATGGTTGTACTCGCTAACTCGTCTTGCCAAGTCGTTTTTTGTTCCAAATGCTGCGTAATAATGATCGTCAGCTTTTTTCTTGAATCCTTCAACTCCCAAGCCATCAGTCATCTCACTTACAAGATTGTGAAGTGTTTTAGATTGGGTTTTTGCCATATTGCGTAAAACTTCGTATTTCGCGTCGTTGTATTCGTTTGCGGAAACTTTACTTGGATCAGGAAGCTTCGCGTTTTTTAAAGCGTCGTTAATAGCGCTCATTCCTTTTTGTGTGTCGCCACCGCCAACATATTCTGCTAATTTCAATTCCGCTGACAAATATGTTTTCTGATTCGTCATCTCAGCTTGTGGACGTGGTTTTGAGCTGTCATATATCATTGGGACTTCGGTTTTGCCAAGTGGTTTGTCTGTTAAAAGGTCTGCAAATTCTTTGTTGAAAGCGTATTCAACGCCACCAATCGATTGAGCCATTACAAGTTTTTCTTCTTGTTGAATTGATAGCTCAACTTTATTAGCGTCGTATTTTATGCCATATTCTTTTTCAAATTCTTTTTCGAAATTTTCGCCAACTGGCGCTGATTTTACTTGTTCTTGAAGCGCTTCAAGGCTTTTGTTGTACTCCTCAATCATTTTATTAGCAGTCATTTCGGCTTCTTGTTTTTGCGCAGCTGTCATCGTTTCAGAGTTTTGTTCAACGTTTTGCATAAACTCTTGAATTTCAGAGTATTGAAGTGATAAATTTTCTACCATTGGTTTTGAAGAAAAATCTAAATCTTGTGCCACTTGCAATCTATCAATCATTTGATTGTGTTCATCTAAATCACTTTGCACAACGCTTGCTCTGTTTTCAGAACCCCAAAGGATTGACACAGCGTCAGCGGTTTTTCCAGCCCAACCGTCATAATCGAGTTGCCCTTGAAGCTCTTCTTCCATAACTCTTGAACGGTCACGTAGCAAGTCAATTGTTCCTTGTTTGCCAGTTTGTATCATTATTTCACTCATTACTGGATCGACTTCGGCATTTGTTACTTCTTCGAGTGTTGCGACTTTTGGTGCGTTTTCGATTGTTGTTTTTATTGAACGAATTAAGATATCCAAACTTTTAGCATCAGTGCTTGAAAGCACATCGATTTGAGCTTCTCTCATTGAATAGTCGTCCATTGCTTTAACGCTAGATTTTTTAGCCATAATCTGAGCGTATTCTTGTTGGAAATTTGTAACATTTACGCCTAGTTCTTCACATTTTTGAATAAGAGCGTTGTAGATCATATTAACAAATACTTTTTTAGTTTTGTCATTGGTATTCATTTTTGATAAGCCCGTAATATAGTCTGTTAGGCTTTTGTCATCTTTTGAAACTTTGTCGTATTCACTCAATACTTCAACAACGTTGTCTTTGTTGAGTTTAGTAAGTTGTTTTTTAAGCCCATTTCCGCTCCAGTCGCTCCAGCTGTCGTCAAGATTTTTTAGGTTTTGCGCGATTTGTTTGTTGTTATCGGCACTGACTTTTGCTTGTTGCTCGGGGGTGATGAACGGTGTTTGCGGGCTGTTTGTGGTTTCGGTAGTTTTACCAAAGCTCCAGTAATCTTGTTTTTCGGTTGTGCTTGAACCAAACACGTTACCTGTGTAGGTTTCTGTGGTTTTTCCGATAGCGGAGTTGAAGCCGACGTTTTCGGCTTTTTTGTTTGACAAGGCTTGCGAGGCTTGGCTTGCTTCAGCAGAAGTTAGCGCGCCATTTTTGACCATTATTGAAATAACTTCGCTTTGTGGAAGTTTTTTCAGATTTTCGTCTTTGGCGATGTATGCTTGAATTTTTTGTTCAATAACCTTATCTAGTGCCAATTTACTTGCCTTTCCTATCGTTTTTTCGTAGAGCTTTTGTTGTTGGGTCAAAACCCGATCTACGATTTTCTAACCTTTATCACGCATTTTGCATGATTACACATGATAGTTATCGGCAGATTTGCATCAAAACTTTAGGATATTGTAAAGAATGTTAAGGAGCTAAATCCTCACGTTTAGTCCCCATCATCAGCATATTCAATCCCTAAAAAATCACGTTCGATTTGTCGCATTAAATCCTTAGAAATAAAATTATCTTTTTTCTTAAATGTAACTTCATTTTCTTTTTTGATTAAATTTTCATATTTTCGAGCCTCTGGGCTTAGTTTTAACAAGTTCATAAACAAAAAAGTATCGTTTTGTGAAAGTGGACGACCTTCATCAATGTCTTTTGAGATTTTATTCGCCAATTTATCGGCTAAAACTATCATATCCTTTGAAAGCTTTTTCTTTTGGATTTCTAACTCTTTTTGATACTTTTCTTTTTCGGCATTCCAATTGAAATTTTTTACCCAATAATAAATATTGCGTTTTGAAACGCCAAGCTTGAAAGAAATCTCACTAACAGATAAATTTTGTTCAATATATAGTTCTTTAACTTCATTAAATTGTTTATGCATCTTAATTCCTTTCGCTACCTATAATTAATCTATCAAAGTCGTATTTATTTTTGTCCGTTAGTCTTTTAACTTGAAATACACATTTTTTATTAATCACACCTTGTCGTTGAAAATATTTTATTAATTGATTTAGTAGTGCCATAATATTTCGGAATTTTTTACCATTTAAATTTCTTGCTTGTAGTTTTTTATAAAAATAAATAATATTTTCATTTGTAATCTCGTTTATATTTTTATTTTCAAAAAATGGTGTAATATGGCATTTGAATAATGACACATATGTTTCATAAGTTCTTTTTTTACAATGACATTGTGCATAATTTGCTAAAAATTTATTAACAGCATCATTAAAGCTTAAAATTAATTTAACTTTATCAACTGGCAAATAAATGCTAAATGTTAAATGCTCTTTAGAGCTATATTTGTATTTTTCCTTTTTAAACTCAATTTTATCGGCATTTAAAAGCTGTTTAAGTGCCATTTCACAATCGCATTCTGCAATCATTTCAATTTCATCTTGTGTGAACTCTTTTAAGTGTTTTGCTAATTTTTCTATATTCATACTATCCTTTCTGCCTTGGAGCGTTAGATTATTTGCTCCACTATTTCTTTTGTAATTTCTTTAAAATCGTTTTCTTTGGCTAAAATTTCAAGTTGATTTATCAACTGAACAATTTGCCTAAATCTATTATATTTTTTGTGAATATGTTCTATCGCTTCAGCTGTAATTTTTACTTCGGATAACTCATCAAACATTTGTTTCAAGTCGGAGATTTCAAAAGTATTGAATTTAACAATTTCAGAAAATCTATCATATAAATGGCGATGTCTTTCAAGTTTTCGATTGACCAAACTCATTCCCATAAAGATTATCGAACAATTTGTTTCATCATGAATATCTCGCAGGGTTTCAATAGTTTTTGTATTATTTAACAGATAATCAATCTCATCAATAATTATTATTTGAGGATTTTCTTTTAGTTTTTTAATTATTAAATTAAAATTATCAGAGGTTAAGTAGTGAGGGATTTCGTCCATTTCCTTAACTAATTCTTCCAAAAGCCAGCGACCTGTCATTAAATTGGTTGCCCTTAAATACAAACAATCATATTTCGCCGATAACCATAATGCTGTTTGACTTTTGCCAAGTCCAGCCTCGCCATAAACTAATCCCATTTTAGGGATATTATTGGGTTTGTTGAGTAAATTTTCGACTAAACCTATAAAGTTTTTAACATTATTAGTTTTCACAAATTTCCTGTACATAATTTATATTCCTTTGTTAGTTTAAATTTTTCTATCCAATCATTACTTGGTTCGTTTTTTATTAACCACTCATATTTTTCAAAATTATTTTTAAAAATTGGCTTATTATTTAATAATTTTGTCTTTTGGGTTTCTATTTCTTTTGTTGGTTCAATCATTTGGTTTTCAATAAATTGCACTTCTTCTTGTGTCAAAAACTGTTTCACCGAATTAATAGTTTTTCGTCTTAATTTTTTCTGTTTTTCAATTTTCTGTTTGTAGTCTTCTAAATCTTTAACATCACCTAATATCTTTGCCATTGGGTGAGTTTCAGTAACTCTATTTGCAACACATAGAAATTCACCTTTTGGAGTAAATACTTTTATAGTGGTTAAATCAGATAGGTTATATTTAATCAGCACTTTGCTTTTAAATCCATATAATCTCTCGTCAAAGTAATCGCAATTCAAAAACCTAATTCCATTTCTCTGAATTGTTTTGACTTCGGTTGCTAACATCAAGTCGTCAAGTTGATTGCTGTCAATATTTTGCATCAAACGCTCATCTAGCACCTCTTGAATTGATTTGTCGGGAACATTTGGACAAGGCTGTGAGTTTTTAAAATTTAGCCACATATCAATCATTTTGATAGTTTCTTCAATTGTTGGAATATATTCATTATGAATTTCTCTGTGCAATTTTTCGTTTCTCATCAAATATGCAGGTTTATTGACAATTGAAGAACCCATATAACTTGGCAATAATTTTTCAAAACCTTCTTGAAATTCTTTAAAAAATCTCTCAATAACTTTCGCACGAGCATTGTATGGTTTAGCAAAAACTGTATGAATACCAAGTTTTGCATACAATCCGTTAAAGCCTAATTCATTAAATCCTTTATCATCTGTAAAATACTTCGCTCTAAAAGCCCTACCATTATCTTGATAAACAACTTTTGGTATCATATCAAGATTTATAATTGCGTTTCTCAACGCACTTGCTATGCATTGAGTGTTTTCTTCAAGCATAATTTCATATCCAACAAGTGCAGTTGATTTCCAATCAAGAAATCCTACTAGCGTTGCTCTTGTTGGCTTGCCTGTAAATGGGTTTATTACTTGAAAGGCTAGCTTATGCCCATCAGCGACTAATACATCACCAACTTTTAAAAGTGAGGCATCACGTTTGATATATGGCTCGACTTTATCAGCTAGAGCTTTTTCACCATCACGAGCTAAAATCCAAGTGTCGTAGTTGTTATCTTTAAACCATTTTGCATAACGTCTAAAAGTGATATCAGCAGGAATAAAGTCTTGAGTTTCTTTAAGTTTATATTTTGTGAGTGCAATAGCTTTGCCGATTGAAATACGATTGGGGTGCAAAAGTAAATTCATAAATATTTTAATTTCGCTATCGTTTAAAATAGTCCTATAATCATTTACACCTGAATATTTGTATTGAGGTAGAAGTTTTTCATAGTCAGAAGCTCCATTAAGTTGGGCGTTCCAGCGATGAAGTGAACCACGAGAAATTTTTCCTAAAATCGAAAATAAATACTCATTTGAAGAATTATGCATTTGTACAAAATCATAGTCGGCTTGAAGTTTATTATTAGATTTCTTGCGAAACTCAAGCCATTTGTTAATCAAATCTAATCTTGCAAGAGCAATTTTCTTACAATGCTCTGGGGTATATTTTACTATATCGATTTGAGTGCTCATGCCCTGTAAATCCTTGCTATTACTGTGCAACACATTAATCACTCATGTTACTCAGAAAGTCAAGTCCCAAACGAAGATTTATCGCAATCTCAGAGATATTTCGACACATATCAATTTGTGAGATAAATAAATTTTGCACACTGTTGCACTTTATTTCAATTAGCACAACCTAAAGACCATGCGAGTTTTGCCCAAAAACATCACGAGGATAAGACTTTCAAGTGAATTATTGTGCAACTTTGTGCAAAAAAGTGAAAGATTCAGCCCATCCATCTCAACATTAAAAAATCGCCCAAATAGGCGACAAATAGAAGTTATTTAAGGTTTAAGCCCCATCTCTTAATACCAGTTAACCCCCACCCAGTCACGTATGTGAATATGCAAAAAAAGAACCTCATAGAGGTTCTTAATTGTAATGGTGGGCGATACGTGACTCGAACACGTGACCCCTTGAATGTCGATCAAGTGCGCTACCAACTGCGCCAACCGCCCATATGTTTTTCAATTTAGATAAAAATTTCATCAAAAAAGGCGACACCCAGATTCGAACTGGGGATAAGAGCTTTGCAGGCTCCTGCCTTACCACTTGGCCATGTCGCCGTCCTTGTTTATTTATAATAATAAATACAAAAATCATTGTCAAGTTTTTCTAGCCTAGTTTTTGGTTCAAAAATAATTTTAGAAACGATGACAGGATTATCACGTTCGTGTAAATGATTGACAAAAAATCAGGTCGATTTAATCCAACCTGATTGATTTCTATTTTATTTGAAGCTATGTCTGATTATTGTACACAACGTGCAACTGGGCCTGAGAATGATTTTGAATAACCGCCAGAACCATTATAAATTACATGTTGCTAAAACGTTCTCTTGATAGTTGCTAATCAAATTTGGTATCGTCATCGCTGAAACAACGCCAATGATGCCTAGGGTAATCAACACCTCAGCGAGGGTAAACGCAGAACGTTTCGCCATTGAAACCACCCCGTCAACTTCGTTGCCACCCCTCCAGTGGAGGGGAATTACTCCCGCTTGAACAGACGGATTCGCTTTCTGCCTCTGCTCGCTTGCGTTCCAGGGGAGGGGAATTGTATTGTTATAGTTTTTCTTCGTTTTTGCCATAATTCATTTCCTTCATAATATTATCACCCGTTATCACCTTATACCATACTTGTTGACAAATATAATATTCAGCATGATTAGTATATTGTATGTAGCGATAAAAGTCAATAGGATAGAATTTGAAAATGACATATAATAGGTTAAGAATTTTAGGGTTAAATATTAAGGCAGAACGCACTCGTAGAGAGATTTCTCAGGAACAGTTGGCGGAAATGATTGACGTTTCAAGAAATACAATTATTTTGATTGAAACTGCAAAAATCAATCCGACAATTATTAAAATGGTTGATATTGCAAACGCTTTAAATATCGATATAAAAGAACTTTTGCGAGATGTGTAGTTGATTTATATTTTGTAGAAATATTACTAATGAAAAAACGTCACTTTTGAACAAAATTCAAAAGTGACGTTTTTTAGATTTGCGAATTTGCTAAAAACTATTTTGTTACATAATAGTTTTGAACAGTTCCGTTGAATGCATCTGTATAAATTTGTTTGATGTCTTTCATCAATGGATATACAGGGTTTGCACCAGTACATTGGTCATCGAATGCTAATTCAACCATTTCGTCTAATTTAGCGTTGAAGTCAGCTTCGCTCACACCAAATTCTTTGATAGAGAATGGAAGATTTACTGATTTCATTAATTTATCGATTGCAGAAATTAATAATTCAACTTTTTCATCATCGTTTTTACCACCCAAGTTTAAAGTGTCAGCTAATTCAGCATAACGAGCTTTAGCATTAGGGAATTTGTATTGTGGGAAAATACATTGTTTTGTTGGACAATCGTAAGCGTTATATTTGATTACTTGTCTGATTAACAATGCGTTTGCCACACCGTGAGGAACGTGGAACATTGCACCCAATTTGTGAGCCATAGAGTGGCACAATCCTAAGAAAGAGTTAGCAAATGACATACCTGCCAAGCAAGCTGCATAGTGAACTTTTTCTCTTGCGATTGGGTTAGATGCACCTTCGTTATAAGATGTTTCTAAGTGTTTGAATACTAATTTTAAAGCTTCAACAGCGTTAGAATCAGTGAAGTTTGTAGCTAGTGCTGAAACGTAAGCTTCGATAGCGTGAACCATTGCGTCAATACCTGAAGCAGCTGTTAAGCCTTTTGGCATTCCGTCTACGAAGTTAGCATCAATGATAGCCATATTTGGTGTCAAAGCGTAATCAGCGATTGCATATTTTACAGAAGTTTTTTCATCTGTAATGATAGCAAAAGGAGTTACTTCTGAACCAGTACCTGAAGTTGTTGGGATACAAACCATAGTAGCTTTTTCACCCAATTGAGGAATTTCACAAATTCTTTTTCTGATATCCATAAATCTCATTGAAATGTCTTCAAATACAGTTTCAGGTTGTTCATACATTAACCACATGATTTTTGCTGCGTCCATTGGAGAACCGCCACCTAAAGCGATGAATACATCTGGTTGGTAAGGTTTGATAACTTCCATAGCTTGAGCAATTGTAGCCAAAGTTGGATCTGGTTTTACGTCAAAGAATACTTGGTGATCAACACCGATTTCGTCAAGAATTTTTGTAATATTTTCAACAGCACCTGAATCGAATAAGAATTTATCTGTTACGATAAAAGCACGTTTTTTACCTTCTAGTTCACGTAGTGCTAATTCAGTAGCACCTCTTTTAAAGTAAACTTTTGGTGGAACTCTAAACCAAAGCATATTTTCTCTCCTTTCAGCAACAGTTTTAAAATTTAATAAATTCATTGTGCCAACGTTGCCACTTACAGCGTTGCCACCCCAAGAACCACAACCAAGAGTTAATGATGGTTCTAATTTGAAGTTGTATAAGTCACCGATACCACCTTGAGAAGATGGAGTGTTGATTAATAAACGACAAGTAGGGATTTTTGTTGCAAAGTAGTTAATTCTATCTTGACTTCTTTCGTCAGTATATAACGCAGCTGAGTGACCAGCTCCGCCCAACATAACCAATTCATAAGCCATTTGAACAGCTTCTTCATAGTTTTTAGCTTTGTATAAGCCTAAAACTGGAGAAAGTTTTTCATGAGCGAAAGAATCGTTTTTATCAACTGATTTAGCTTCGCCGATGATAACTTTAGCAGTTTCTGGAACAGTAACGCCAGCTAGTTCAGCGATTTTGTATGCTGGTTGACCAACGATTTTTGCGTTTACAGTACCAGCTTCAGTCAAAATGATTTTAGCAACTTTTGAAGCTTCTTCTTTGTTTAGTAAATAAGCACCTCTGTATTGCAACTCTTTTTTAACTTCTTCATAAACTGATTCAACAGCAACGATTGCTTGTTCTGATGCACAAATCATGCCGTTATCAAAAGTTTTTGATAAAAGGATTGAAGAAACTGCCATTTTTAAATCAGCTGTTTCGTCAATGATAGCAGGAACGTTACCAGGACCAACACCGATTGCTGGTTTACCTGATGAGTATGCAGCTTTAACCATTGCTGGTCCACCTGTAGCAAGAATACAACTAATTGAATCGTGTGTTAACAATGTGTTTGTCAACTCAAGAGATGGAACGTCAATCCAACCAACCAAATCAGCAGGAGCGCCAGCTGCAATTGCTGCGTCCATTACACATTTAGCTGCTGCAATTGTACATTTTTTCGCTCTAGGGTGTGGCGAGAAAATAATTGCGTTTCTTGTTTTCAAAGCGATTAATGATTTGAAAATAGCTGTTGAAGTTGGGTTTGTTGTTGGAATAACACCAGCGATAACGCCCAAAGGTTCAGCAACGATTTTAATACCGTTAACTTTATCTTCTTTCACGATGCCACAAGTTTTTGTGTTTTTATTTTTGTTGTAAATGTATTCTGATGCAAAGTGATTTTTGATAATTTTATCTTCCATAACACCCATGCCAGTTTCTTCAACTGCCATTTTAGCTAATGGGATACGAGCTTTGTCAGCTGCAGTAGCTGCTGCTTTGAAGATTGCATCAACTTGTTCTTGAGAAAATGTTGAATAAATTTTTTGTGCTTTTTTAACACGTTCAATCAACAATTCCAATTGCTCTACACTGTCAACAATGTTAGAACTTTTTAGAGCTTTCTCTAAATTTTCAATAGAGGGTTTGTTTTTTGTAGTCATAAGTTATATCTCCTTTTTTCGATTTTTACTTATTTTTATATACCAAATATTCGTGATTAATTTCACAGTTACATTTTACATCAATAACGTTTAAAAATCAAGTGTTTTCGGTACGATCTTTATATAATCTTAATTTATAGATAATATATCTTTCGTTGGGGTATTGAGCGAGTTTGATAGTTCTACCATGGACTTGATTGTAAGGTTTTGTTCACCCCGTTCAATTTTACCTATATAATTCACATGAACGTTAGCTATTTCGGCAAATTTTTCTTGAGTATAGCCTTTTTTTGTTCGTGCGTGGCGGAAATTTAATCCAATTTGTTTAGAGATGCTCTTAAATTCTTCCATTGAAAAATTTTACACTATTGACATAGTATATTACATACTATTATAATAGTGGATATAATTTAAAATAGAAAATTATTGATTTATGAAAGGAGAATTATATGTTTAGAATTGAAAAAGCCTTTACTCTCGCTGAGGTATTGATTACATTAGGTATCATCGGTGTAGTTTCGGCGATGACCATGCCAACTTTGATGAGCAACTATCAAAGCAATGCACTAGCCACTAAAAAGCTTTTATTTGAAGAGCGATTGGAGGAGGCGATGAATCAAATGAGGTTTCATGAAAAGCTTACTGGGTATAGTGATGTCGAAAGCTTTGTTGCTGAATTAGGGAAATATTTAAAAATAAATGAAACTTGTGATTCATCTGATATGAGCGATTGTTTTCCTGCGACATCGATTGATTCTTGCGATAGAAGTATTGATATTGATGATTTAGTTACTGGTGAAGATTTTGCGTCTTATACTCCAGAAAATGATTTTACTGCAAAGAATGTTGGGGCTGTTTTTGCTGATGGCACAAAAGCTATAATCAATTATGATAAAAATTGTGACTGGTTAGACCCTTATGATGGTGGTGCTAATCGTGCAGAAGCGACTTCTTGCATTGCGGTATTGGCTGATGTAAATGGTAATAGTGGTAAAAACACTGTAGGAAATGACATTTTGCCGATTAACACTACTATGGGGGTAAACATCGAGGGTACGTGTTGGGGACTGAATGATACCATAATTAGTCCTGTTAATTGCTCATCAGGTACTACATTATCTAACTGTACTAGCGGGTTAAGTAGTGATTACTGGGTTGGTGCTATTAACGCTTGTGAAGAAAGAGGTTTTATCCTACCTTCACAGAAGCAATTAACGGCCTTGCATAATTATTTATTTGATACTGATGTATTAGAGTACGCTGATCAGTATATTGATCATGGAGATATTGTTTTAAATACAGAAAAAGCTGTCGCAATGAATTTATCATTAACGGGGACTTATCAATGGTCATCTACTCCAATAAACGAAAAATATGCAGCGAGCAGATATTTTGATAGTAACTCGTCAAACGCACGGTGGTACTCTGCAAGTTTAAAATCATCAGCAACACAAGTTGCTCGTTGTGTTCAATAAATTTCATATAACTAAATGAAAACAAGTTTGTGAAACTGTTATATAATGGTTTTATGAACTTGTTTCAAAAAATAATTTATCGAATATTATCATTAAAAGAAAAATCGCTCAGAGCGAGGCTTGATGGACATTTGAAAACCAGTGGGGTTAATTCAACCTCAAAAACGATTATGTCTAGTAATGTTACTTTGACTTTGAACACTGAAACGACTAAAAATGTTGCGATTGTCAAAGATAGTATTGAAAAGATTGTTAGCTCGGCTAACTGTGAGCCGTTAAGATTGTTGGCTTTTGTTGAAAGTAAAGGGACTAAGGTTTATAAAAATAGCTTTGCTGATAAGATTTTATCTGTTCTGCAAGAAGAAGAAGGTTTGATTTGTCCTCAAAGTGGGCTGAGTGCGATTTATCTTTCAATAATGATTTTGGGCAAGTTTTCGCTAAAAACTGAGCCGATGTTTGTAATGCGTGAGGGTGAAATCGATCCGTTTTTTATGGTACATCAGTTTTATAAATGGTATTCGTTGATAAATAATTTGCCTGGATATGATGAAAAATCGCAAAAATTGTTTAAAAAATATTTCTATTATGATGCAGACGCTGATTTAAGCAATTTGAAATTAGATGAAATTGTTGGATTGCAAGAGGCTGTTGCTCGTGATAAAGAGGCTACGAGTTATGCTTTAGAGTTGGCAAAGGCTAAAGAAGGAAGCAGAAAAGTTTTAGAAAAAATTAGCAATGAAGGAAGTGCTGAAGTTTAATATTTTATTAAACTTTTTTGCTATTTATTCACTTAATCTTGCGATTTTAATATCAAAAACTTTTTCGATGTCGATATTTGTCAATATACTTGAAATCAAATCGCTTGGTTTTATTTCTTTATTATTATCAAAAGTTGGCAATGTGCCAAGGATTTTTGCGTTAGAATAAGCTTCAACAAGGTTTGGAGTAAGCTTTGCGTCCATGTTTTCAGTATCATTTGTATAGTCACAAATTACGACTCCACGAACGTTGATATTTGAGGCGATAGCGTGATTGATTGATATTAAGATACTATTTATTGAGGCAACTTTAGGTGAAACCACTAAAAGCAGTGGTGCGTTTGTTTTTCTTATAATATCTTCTTCAACTATATTTTTTGCATAAGGGATTGCAAGCCCGTCACCGCCATCAATAATAGAGCATTCTAAAAAGCTTGAAAAATTCAAATAATCCTTCAAGATTAAATCATCATCGATTGTTATTTTTTCGTTAAATGATGCTAAAAGAGGATTTGAATTAGAAGCGAATTGATATGTAAACGCTGTTTTGACATTAGGATCACAATAATTTATAAACGCCAAATCTTTTGATTGATTAAACCCATTTTTGGTGATAATCCCGCATTCAACGGGTTTGTACACACCAGTTGAGTAACCTAAGCTTTGCATCGTTGCTGAAAGTCCTGCTGTTATTAAGTTTTTACCAGAATTTTGTTCTGAGGCAGTTACATATAATTCTAACATATTTGAATATTACCATGGTTAATCATTTATTGCAAAATATACTTGTTTTAATCTTTTTTTGGATATGTGTGTATATAATTGGGTTGTGGCGACATCGCTGTGTCCTAATAATTCTTGAACAACTCTTAAATCAGCACCGTTTTCTAACAAGTGCGTTGCGAAACTGTGCCTTAGCGTGTGGGGCGAGATGGATTTTTTAATCTGTTTACCTTGATAGCGTATTAATTCATAAACTTTTTGGCGAGAAATAGGTTTGCCTGATTGATTTATCAATAATTTTTTACTCGAAGATGTTGTTTGATTTGTTATCTCGCTTCGTTCTTCAAGAAATATTTTAATAGCTTCGATGGCTTTTTGTCCTAGCGGTACAATTCTTTCTTTATCGCCTTTTCCAGTAGTGCGAAGGAATTTGTTTTTTAAATTGAAATCGTTAACATTTATATTGACTAATTCAGAAACTCTCAATCCGCAACCATATAAAAGTTCGATAATAAGTTTTTCTATATTATTTAAATTTGCCGATAAAATTGTTTCTATTTCTGATAAGTTTAAAATTTTTGGTAATTTTTGTGGGATTTTTGGTTGCTCTAAAGTTAGTGTAGGATTTGTTGAGCAGTATTCATTCGCACAAACCCATTTGAAAAACCCTCTAAAAGAAGCGATTTTTCGGTTGACACTTGTGGGTGCAAACTTGTTTTCTCTTAAAAATCTTATATAGTGGTTGAAATCGTTACGTGATATTTTTTCGACTTTATCATCATTTTCGCTCAGGCAAAAATCAAAAAAATCGGTTAAATCTCTTCGATAAGCGTCAATCGTATTTGGGGATAATCCTTTTTCAATTTCTATAAAATCCAAATATAATGACAGCAAATTCAAAATCATAATACTTTTATACTACATTTTTGTGTTAATGACAATATTCTTTTTATATGATATAATTTTTTTAAATTAAAGGAGTATAGAAATGAAAAAAATAATTTTAACTATGATGATGATGTTTATGTTTGTCGGTGCTTCGTTTGCTGATTGTTTAGAGGAAGCGACAGCATTTTTTAATAGTTATGTAGAATATGCAAATAGCTATAACTCTGCTGTGGCTGATATGTATTCGCCTGACGCTAAAATTATTAGACAAGTTGTATTGCCATCAGGTGGGACGGTTGACGTTACAACTGATGTGGCGACTTATTTAAAACAAATGAAGTTAAGTCTTGCTGTTGCAAGGTTGAAAAAATATTCTAATACTTATACAGAGATTACCTACACTGAGCTTTCTGATTGTCAGTACAAAGTCGAAATGCTTCGTCAGCCTAGTGGTGAAACTTATCAATTAGATGCTTATATGATTTTAACAAAACAAGATGATGGAACTTGGTTGATTACAGAAGAGATGATGCAAACTAGAGAACAGGTGTTTTTGAAATATGCAGACTAAATTTCGTTATTTAACAGCTGGCGAAAGCCATGGAAAATGCTTGACAGCCATTATCGAAGGTGTTCCTGCGGGGTTTGATATTGATGAAGATTTCATCAACTCTCAACTGAAACTTCGTCAACAAGGTTATGGTCGTGGTGGACGTATGCTTATTGAATTCGATAGGGTTGAAATAACTGCGGGTGTACGTTTTGGCAAATCAACAGGTGCGCCGATTTCATTGGTTATACAAAACGCTGATTTTGCTAACTGGGAGAAGGTTATGAGCGTCAATCCTAAGGAATTGACTGATGAAAAATCTTTTACTACATATCGCCCTGGTCATGCGGATTTTGCAGGCAGTGAGAAGTACGGACATCAAGATTTGCGTAACGTGCTTGAACGCTCTAGTGCTAGAAAAACCGCTATTGAGGTTGCGGTCGGTGCTGTCGCTCAATTGGTTTTGAACGAATTTAATATCGTTGGTAGCTCAAAAGTTGTTCAGGTCGGTTGTGCTTGCGATGAAAATGGTTTTTGTAAGCAAATTGATGAGGCTAAAACGTCAGGCGATACATTAGGTGGCAAAATAAAAATTGTTTATGAAAATATGCCAATTGGTCTTGGTTCTTACGTTCATTTTGATAGAAAAATCGATGGGATTTTGGCACAAGCTGTCATGAGTATCCCCGCTGTCAAGTCAGTAACCATTGGTGTAGAAAATGTTTGTGAATGTTTGGGTAGTGAATACCATGATGAATTTTTGATTAAAGAAGGCAAGATTAGTCGTAAAACGAACAACGCAGGTGGTGTTGAAGGTGGTATGACTAATGGTGAAGATTTGATTATTTTCGCTCAGATGAAGCCTATTCCTACTTTGAAAAAAACGTTAGATAGCGTTGATTTAAAAACTATGCAAGAGGCAAAAGCTCATTTTGAACGCTCTGATACTTGTGCTATAGAAGCTTGTGCAGTTGTTGCTCAGGCTCGTGTGGCTTGTGTTTTAGTTGATGAATTTTTAAAAAAGTATGGCTCAGATAGTTTAAAAGAATTGAAAAATAATTATGAAAAATAAAATCGCACTAATTGGTATGATGGGTGCTGGCAAATCCACAATCGCCGATGAATTAAAAAAAGAGTTGGCTGATTTTGAATTGGTTGATGTCGATAAAAAAATCGAAAATGAAACTGGGCAAACTATTACTCAAATTTTTATAGAAAATTCAGAAGAATATTTTAGAAAATTGGAACGTGATTGCATTGCTGAAATCTTTAAGCCTGATGATAAAAAATTAATAATAGCATTAGGCGGTGGAGCGTTTGAGAATGAAGAAAATCAAAAACTTATTCTTGAAAATTCTACGGTCTTTTATCTATATGCTTCGGCGAGTGACATTTATGAAAGGATTAAGACCCAATTGAATAGACCACTTTTGAAGAATAATAAAAATGTTGAAAATATTGCAAATATCATCAATAAAAGAAAATTTAATTATGAAAAAGCTCATCACACAATTGACACAGATGGTAAAAATTTTTATAATATTGTTACAGAGATTTTGGAGAAAATATAATGATTACTATGTCAATGGATTTGTTAGAGGCAAAACAGAATTGTCCTATCTTAATAGAATGGGACGAAATTTCTACGATGCGAGCAAAAATATTATCACAAATGGAAAGCAAAAGATTTTTGGTGGTAATTTCAGAACGAGTTGAAAAAGTCTATGGCAAGGCTTTAGGGTTTTCAAAAAAAGAAAAAATCGTTATTAAAGATGGTGAAAAAAATAAAAATTTTAAAAATTACAACAAAATTCTAAATAGAGCTTTTAAAATGAAGCTTACTCGCAATGATGTGATAGTGGCAATTGGTGGCGGAGTTGTCGGCGATATGGCAGGTTTTGTTGCATCAACTTATATGAGAGGAATTGATTTTATTCAAGTGCCTACAACGTTGTTGGCTTGTGTTGATTCTTCAATCGGTGGGAAAACTGGTATTGATAATAAATTCGGTAAAAACCTCGTGGGAGCTTTTTATCAGCCAAAAGCGGTTTTGATTAATACAAATTTTTTAAAAACACTCGATATGCGTCAGCTAAAATCGGGCTTGGGTGAGGTTGTCAAGTATGCGTTTATTGAAAAAAGTTGCTTGTGTGATGAAGAATATGGCTTGATGAATTTTTTGAGCGAAAATTCAGAAAAAATTCTAGCTTGCGATAATTTAACCATGAGTAATCTGATACAGATTTGTTTGAAATTAAAAATTTCAGTGGTGGAAAAAGATGTTAAAGAAAGCGATTTGCGAAGAGTTTTGAATTTTGGTCATACTTACGCTCATGCGATTGAGGGGTATTATAAATACAAAAAATACACCCATGGTGAGGCAGTAGTAGAAGGGATTAAGTATGCCTTTGAATTGGCAGAGAAGCGTGATTTTATCGAAAAAGAATATAAATTCTTGGCATTTGATGTGTTGAAAAAATTCGATTTTACTCAAGTGAAAACCGTTGCAATAGAAAAAATTATAAAAATAATGCAATTGGATAAAAAAGCAACGCATAAAAATATTGTTTTTATGTTGCCAGTTGATTATGCAAAAGTAGAAGCTATTGAGATTAATCCATCTTCACTATTATGTGAACAAGATTAATTATTAGAGATAAAAAAAAGAGCTGTTTTTTTAATAAAACAGCTCTTTGAAAATGAAAATTTTATAAATTATTCAGCTTCTTTTTTCTCGCATTCGCATTCATAATTTTTCAAGCAGTTGAAAACTACAACTGGAATGAATGTGAAGATAAGAGTGAATAAAATCCAATTGCTAAAAAACAATGAGAAAACCAATTTAACAGTATCAGCATTAATATAGTTAGTTAAACAACAAATTTGTACAACTAGATCATTGCATGTGTAATAAACAAAATGCACCAAAATTAATAATACAAGATTGATTAAAAATGCTTTTTCAAAAAATCTTATTCTTTTTCCCATTTTCTCGATAGTAACTTCCATATAAATACTCTCCTTGTTAACTTTACTAATTCATATTAGCATTATTTTGGGGGATTGTCAAATATGAATAAAAAATAGAGAGATTGTGGATTTTTTTATTCGTCAAGTAAATTATTTTTATCCAAATAATTTAAAATCCATTTTTCTACTTCCCAAGTAGGTTTCGTTTTATTGTTATTGCAGGCTTTTTTAAACAATGTCCATAACTCATCATTGAAAAGAAATGAAACTTTTCTTGATTTTGATGTCTTTAATTCAGATATTTTTTCTGTTTTATTCATAACCCACCTATTTATATGGCAATATTATCTACTACTTTACAAATATAAACAACCTGTGTTATTATCTATATAAAAGTATGGGTAATTTATTATCTAGATTGATTATCATAGGAGTAAGCCATGACGCAAAAAAGATTTAAGAAAATATTATTAATTGATTTAGATGGTGTGTTAAATCAATATAAGGGTGAGTTGGTTGCATATTGATGATAGATGTATAAATTTTAATGGTGATTTTAACAAATTAACAGAACAAATTAAAACTTTTAAGCCTTACTATAAATAAATTTAAATAGTTTTTAATAAACTATTTAATTCTATATCAAGTGCAAGACAAAGTTTTATAATTATGATAATTGTTGGATTTGCTTTGCGATTTTCAATCATATTGAGATACTTTGCTGAAATATCAATCGTTTCAGCAAGTTTTTCTTGCGAAATCCTTTTTTTCAGCCGTTCAATCCTAATATTATCAGCTATGAGCCTGAGTATTTCTTCGTTTGGCGTATTTAGGTTTATCATTAGTTCATGATATATGAATTGACATTCATAAAGTACCCATGATATTATACAATCGTGAAATATAGTTCATATAAATAAGGAGAAAATAATGACAAAAAGATTTGACAAAAATGACGTCATTCCGAACAGACGGGTTCGCTTCAACTTTCCACTTCTCGAAAATCCGCAAGTTCAGCATGACGAGAACCCTTTGCTAAACCGTGTTCAGGGTGGCAGTCGCATTCCCCTCCCGTGGAACGCAAGCGAGCAGAGGCAGAAAGCGAACCCGTCTGTTCGAGCGGGAGTAATTCCCCTCCGATGGAGGGGTGACCGTGAGGTCGGGGTGGTTTCAATGAAAAAACGTTCAGCGTTCACTCTCGCAGAAGTTTTAATAACCCTTGGTATCATCGGCGTTGTGTCAGCAATGACAATACCGAATTTAGTTAGTAATTATCAATATAAAGCGTTGGATACAAAAAAAACGTTATTTCAAGAACGACTTTATGAAGCGATGAATCAAATGAGATTTCATGAAAAACTTACTGGATATTCAGATGCTGAAGATTTTGTAGCAGAATTAGGAAAATATTTAAAAATAAACGAAACTTGTGATTTGACCGATATGACAGATTGTTTTCCTGATGTTGCGATAAGCTCGTGTGATGAAAAAGTCTATGTCGAGGATTTAAAAACTGGTGAAGATTTTGCAGCGGATATTTTAAACAGAGATTTTACAAGTGATAATGTTGGGATAGTTTTAGCTGACGGAACAAAAGCTATAATCAATTATGACCTAGATTGCGAATGGTTAGACCCTTATGAGAGCGGGTTAAACAGAACAGAGGCAACGCAATGCATTGCGATAATCGCTGATATGAATGGTAACGCTGGTAAAAACATGGTTGGTAGTGATATTATTGCACTGAATTCATCATTAGGGGTTAATATTGAAGGTTTAGACGCTTGTTGGGATACTTCTGACACACCAATCACCGCACTCAACACTTGTGGTGGAGATGTTAGTTGGGATTATACTTTTACAACAACTGCACAAAATGCATGGCTTGCTGATAGTAGCGTAAATGGTACTCCAGATTGCTCAAAAAATTACTGGGCTGGTGCTTTGAAAGCATGTAGCGATGCAGGAAAATCTTTGCCTACATTGTCAGAACTTGCTTATTTGACACAATATTTATATGATTTAGATTATGTTCCAGCTGAAACTGGTACTGTTTCTAGTATAGTGTTTAATGAAACTAAAGGTAATGAGTTATCAATGACATTTAGTGGTAGTGGTGCAGGAGCTTCTCGTTATTGGTCAAATCAGTCAACTAGTAATTTAACGGCATATCATAAATTTTTTAGAGCAGATAACGCATATGTTGATGGTAATGCATCAAGTGACAGCAGTTATTCTGACAATTTAAAATCATATTCATCAGTAAATGCTCGTTGTGTGAAGGATTAGAATTATTCTTATTTATTGAGGTGGATTAATTTAATTAGTTAACTAAAAAACAGCCTGACGGCTGTTTTTTAGTACTTTTAAAGTGTATAATAAGCTAGTTATTAAACTAATTCTTTAACCTCAGCAGCGAATGCTTTTGGATCTAATTTGATACCAGGTCCCATTGTTGTTGCTAAGTAAATTGATTTAACAAATGTTCCTTTAGCAGAAGATGGTTTTGATCTCAAAATCGCATCAGCTAAAGTCGCAAAGTTTTTCAACAAATCTTCTTCGCTGAACTCAACTTTACCGATTGGGCAGTGAATCATACCTTGTTTGTCTGCACGGTATTCAACTTTACCAGCTTTAGCATCAGAAACAGCTTTAGCTACATCAACTGTAACAGTACCTGTTTTAGGGTTAGGCATCAAACCTTTTGGTCCTAATGCTCTACCTAATTTACCTAACATACCCATGCAATCTGGAGTTGCGATAAGTGTATCGAATTCAAACCAACCGCCTGAGATTTTGTCGATAATTTCTTCAGCACCAGCAAAATCAGCTCCCGCTTCTTTCGCTTCAGTAGCTTTAGCACCTTTTGCAATAACGCAAACTCTAACTGTTTTACCCAAACCAGCTGGAAGTACAACAGTAGAACGGATTTGTTGGTCAGCTTGACGAACATCGATACCTAATCTCATGTGGCACTCAACTGTTTCGTTGAATTTTGCTACTTCTTTTGAAATTTCTTTTAATTTTTTAATTGTTTCTGCAGCAGTTGCAGGTTGTACAAACCCTTCAAGTATTGCTTGCATTTTTTGTTGTTTTTTAGTTAATTTTGACATTTTTTAATTCCCTTTCATGGTATTAACGTGTTATTAAACACTTCCATTATTCTTTTACTGTAACACCCATAGCTCTGCAAGAACCTTTAATCATTCTAACAGCTGCTTCTAGTGTAGTTGCATTTAAGTCGTCCATTTTGATTTTAGCGATATCTTCAAGTTGTGCTTGAGTGATTTCACCAACTTTATCTTTATTTGGAACTGATGAACCTTTTGGTAAGTCCAAAGCTTTTTTAATTAAAACTGGAGCTGGTGGTGATTTTGTTACGAATGAGAAACTTCTGTCCTCATAAACATCGATAACAACTGGAATGATATATCCAGCTTGAGATTCAGTTTTAGCGTTAAATTGCTTACAAAAATCCATGATGTTTACACCGTGTTGACCCAAAGCTGGACCTACTGGAGGTGATGGATTTGCTTTAGCTGCTTGGATTTGAAGCTTGATTTTTCCTACTACTTTTTTTGCCATGTTTTTTCTCCTTTTGTGGTAATAACGGTTTTCCTACTTTGAAAAATCCTTCCACATTTTTTGTACTATAATTTGTTAATTTGTTTATATTCTAATTCTACTGGTGTTTCACGTCCAAATATCGAAACATTTGCACGAAGTTTTGATTTGTCTGGATAAACTTCGATGATATCCGCAACGAAATCTGCGAATGGACCAGAAATAATTCTAACTTTATCGCCCATTTTGACATCTAATTCAATTTTTTGTGATTGAGATGATGAACGGTTGATGATTTTTTTGATTTCACTATCACGTGCTGCTATCGGACGTTTTGCTGATCCTACGAATTTCGTAACACCCGCTGTGTGTCTTACAACATACCAGCTGTCTTCGTCCATAATCATTTCAACAAGAACGTAACCAGGGAAGATTTTTTCTTCTTTTTCCTGTTTTTTACCAGCTTTAATCTGAGTAACAGTTTTTTGTGGAACTTCAACTCTGAAGATTTTTTCACCCATGTTCATATATTCGATACGTTTTTCAAGGTTTACTTTTACTTTGTTTTCGTGTCCTGAATATGTATGAACAATGTACCAACGTTTTTGGGTTGGCTTTGCTTTTTTTTCTGTTGTTGCATAAGCTTGAGCTTCTGCATTAGACATATCTAAAGCTTTGTCTTCGTTCAATTGTTCTGCCATTGATTTTTCTTTTTCGCTCATAAGCTATCCTTTATTTTTGTTACTTGATTAAACCAAGCACACCTTTAAAAACTACGTCCATCAAATAAATTGATACTGTGAATACGAAAACAATAACGACAACAAAAATAGTTTCGGCAACCACTTGGCGTCTTTCTGGCCAACTGATTTTGCCCCATTCAGAGCGGATACCTTTGAAATATGTTTTTATTGCATTCATCATTTTTATTTGATTCCTTTATTTTTTTAAAATCGCGTCCTGAAGGACTTGAACCCTCGACATTCGGCTTTGGAGACCGACGTTCTACCAACTGAACTAAAGACGCAAAGTGAGAGGCATGCCTCTCGTTGTTTGAATTATTTTGTTTCTTTATGATTAACGTGCTTTTTGCAAGTTGGGCAATATTTGCTCAATTCCATACGTTCTTTAATGTTTTTTTTGTTTTTTACTGTTGTGTAGTTTCTTTCTTTGCATTCTTCACAAGCTAGAACTACCATTTTGTCGACTCTGCCTTTGATTCCCATTGTTTTGATTCCTTTATATTTTGTACTTTTTGTTAGTTTATTTTGTCTTTAAAAAAGATGTGATTTTGAATTTCACATCTTATTTTACGGCTTATAAATGTATAATAATACAAACATAAAAAAATTGCAAACAATTATGCTAATTTTTGTTAAGTTATTAAATTTTGATAAATTTAGTGATTATTTAAGTGCTTTTGGAATGATAATCGAGTTTATTAGACAAAATGTTTTTAGAGTTTCTTTTGATTTGTTGAGTTTTTTTGCTAAATAGATATTTTTAGTTATCGCAATGATATTTTGCGTTCTTTCATACATTTTTGCACTCAAATCAATGTATTTTTCTTGTTCAGGAGAATTTTTAAGTCCCATTTCTTGATATTTTTTGCCATATAACAAATACAATCTTGATAGTTGGTCTTTCATATTGTATCTTTGAGCGACTTCGATTGCTTCTTCGAGGTATAATTTTGCACTTTCAAAATCGGATAACGTGATAAATGCGTTAGCTATCAGAGATTTTAAAAGTATTGCGAAGAAATGGTTATTTATTTTTGGATTTTCTGTTACTACTAATGCTTGTTGTGCTATTTCTATCGTAGCTTCTGGTCCGTCTGTTATCATTGTTGCTTCGGCGATTAAGTACCAAGTCAGTATTGCTCCGAGTGCGATTTTTTCTTGTGAAAAATATGTGATTTGTTTGTTATAAATTTCTAAGGCTTGTTTTACTTTGTCCTCATCGAAGAATACTTTTCCAAGTAAAGTTTTCAGAATATTTTTTGTAAAATTATCGTTATTGTTGTTGGCAAATGTCACGATTTCGAATAATTCTTCTTGTATGTTGTTATATTTTTTCTGTAAAAATTTGTTCAGAATATTTATGAAATTCCATTTTATAATTGCTTCATTATCCATGATTTCTTTGCCATAAGTTTGTTCAATTTGTGTTAGTAGAACCTCTGATTTTTCAAAATCGCCTTGCATCGTGTAAGCGTGTGCAAGTGTTAGGTTGCAGTGACAAACAAAAAGTTCATTTTGAATATTGTGACTTTCAATCATATCAAATAGTACCGTCAAAACTTCAAAGGCTTGCTCGTTACCTTGATGCACGTATGCTTTTGCAAGTATTAGATAAGATTTTAGCCAAGTTATAAAGACAAAATTTGTTGAAATGTTATCATGCTTTTTGTCGTTAGAGAAAAAATCGTCAAATACAGGCATTATTTCGTTGCTTATCAAATTGGTAAGCTCACCACAGTTGCCTATATTTAAAAGAGCATTAAGTTTTGTGCATTTAATAAAAGTGTATTCTAACAAGTCATCTTTGTTGACTTTTTCTAAAACTTTGTTTACGCATTCTATTTCACCGTAATAGTTACCTGTTTTGTTGCAACAGGTTGTCATATAAGAAAGTAATTCGACTATTCTTGGCGTATTATTTTCGATTTCGGCTTGAGAAATAGCTTCTGGCAAATATTGCATTGCTTCTTTAGGGTTGATTGTTGTTAATAATTTTCCAAGTTTTTCATAAATATTTTGTTTAATATATTTTAATTCTGGTAAATCTTGTTGTCCGATAGCCATCAAACTTTGTTTTTGGGCTAATACATATAAATTTGTGTCGCCAATATAGGCAGATAATCTCGTATTAATTGTCCATATATTCAGGGCGAATTCTGCTGATTGTACGTTTTGTGCTATGATGCCTAGAATAGATACCGTACTAAGTCTAAAGGGATTTATGCAGGCAAGAATACTATTATTTATCTCCATAAAATCTGAGTAATTTTTTGATTGATTAACAATGATTTCCCAAATAGTTATGTTGTTAAATTCGTAAAAAATGTCGTTCATTTGAGAAATATAACCCATTTTTTCTATTTTATTTATAATATTTACGAATAATTCATCATCGACATTTGCAATTTCTTTAAGCAATGCGATATTTATTTTGTTGCCTAAAATCGAAGCTATTAGAATTGCCTTGTATGTTATAGGGTCAGTTGTTGCAAGTATTTCAAGTCGTTCTATTATTATATTTTTGAAGTTTTCTCTGAGTTCAAAATCTTTGTTTAAAGTTTGGCAATCTTTTTTTAGTTCTATTGCGTGTTTTATGAAATTAGGGTTGCCTTTACTTTTTCCAAAAATCATAGATTTTTCTTCTTGGCTCAACTGTATATTAAGTTTTTTTTCTTCAATATTGATTAGTTTTTGTGCTTCTGTTTTGTTAATTGATTTTATATAAAAATCAAAATATAAGTCTTGTTCAGGATTGTTTTCTATCAAAAAGAATCCTTTTGAGGGTTTTTGTTCGTTGTATAACAATATTAATTTAATGTTTTCATAAATATTTTGATGCTTTATCAAATTATTAATAAATTCGAATGAAAACCCATCAATCATATCAAGGTTATCGATTGTTAAAATAAATTCGTTATCGGTTGCGATTTTGCTAAAGACTTTGAATAAAATTTCGAATGTTCTATTTTTGTTTTGAAGTATGTCTTCAAAAACCCCTTTTTTCTGTGGATATAAGAAGTTTATTAATTCATAGACTTCTTCTTGAGTGAGTTCGGGGAATTCGCTCATAAAAAATCTGGAGGAATCTTTTTTGAATAATTGTTCATTAACGCATATATCTGGCAGGTTGAATAAATTTAACAAGACATCTTGGATTAATCCACCTGAAGAAAGTTGAGTTATTGGGGTACATTTGCCGTATAGCCAAGTGTTTTCAAGTTCCGCAGTTTGGTTCATCACTTGTTTTAAGATGAAAGTTTTCCCGCTACCGCTTTCACCAGCGATGGAGAATATTTTTTTGTCATTAGCTGGCAGTTTTTCGCATAATTTGTTAATAATTTCTTCACAGCTAAATTGTTTTGGTTTTTCGATTTTCAAATCGCCTTGTTCTTCTTCAACAATTTCTATTATTTCAAGAGAAGAGTTGCATTTTCTGCAATTAGTGGCATTTGAGTGGTTAACGCTTTTGCAATTTGGACAAACTTTTAATATTTCATAACCACAATTTTTGCATATAAAACTGTCGAGCGTGTTTATGGTTTCGCAATTTGGGCAAGTCATACCAGTACGTGAATTACAAAACTCACACTTCAGAGTGTTTTCAGGAATAGTTTTTTTACATACGTGGCATTTCATAATATTAATCTCAATTAATTGTAAATTTCTCGAACTTTATCCATCAATTTGAATAATCTTTTGGATATTTCAGATTGCGTAAGCCCCAATCTAACAGCGATTTCTTTTTGCGTCAATTCTTTTTCAAATCTTAGTTTATAGATATTCAAATAATTTTTTTCAGGATTTTCTTTATTAATTTGTAAAATAGCACCTAATATTTTAGTCAGTGTGTCTTTTTTTATTATAATATCTTCTGGTGTTTCGATTTCGCCTATTGAATGGTACGTGATTTTTACATCATTGTATTTGTTAGGATTGCTTGAAAAATCGATTGATTTTTCGTCAGTTGACATAAATCCGTTTTGCGTACGTTTTACCCTTCCAGAATTTTTGAGTACATCTAAAATAGCTGTGGTTGTAACTTTTTTCAAATACGCTTCTAATTTATCGCTTGAGCGAATTGATTTTATGACAATTAATGAACGTTTGCATGTTTCATTTAAAAAATCTTCGTATAAATCCTCGTTGTCAGTGAATTTCTTGTCATTTTTTATAACTTTTTCGATTAACTTTATTTTGTCCTGTTCTAATTCCACTTTTCCACATTCCTTATGTCTATAAAATTATTATATCACATCTAGAAATATATGGTAAGGTTTAAATTGCAAGTTTCGTTTTTAATCTCTTCTGATGGGGGTTTGATGACTTCTGCGGTTTGTTTAACAGATTGTAACACAATTTCATCAATTTCGGCTGAACCACTTGATGTCAGTGCGTTTACGCTTTGTAAAGTCCCATTTTGCTTGAACGTTAAACTTACTTTGATTGAATTAGAATATGCGTAGTCATTTGCGAGTAATAAATCTGTTGATAATGACATTTTTATACTTTTGCCGATAGTTATTAGATAATTCTTCATTTTGTTGCTATAAGATAGGTATTCAGGAACGTCCCAAACTAGCTTGTCAACTGACAAATAGTAGTCTGGCGTTATAGGGGTTAGGCTTTCTGAATCTTGTGCTCCTTCAAGGTTGATAACCTCTTTTGTGTCTGACTGAGTATCGTCAGTATTGTTGTTTTCTGCTTTTTCCACTTCTATATTTTTTATGTCTGGAGAATTTGATAATAAATCATCGTTAGTATTTGTAGTTTTAATTTCTTTATTATTAACAGTAGAGGATTTTAAATTGTTATTTCCATTCGAATTATTTTTTTGTTTGATGAGTGCCAAGCTTATAGCAGGCAGTGTTATTGCCAAAAGTGTCGCAACATATATAATTGTTTTTTTATTCATTTTAATAGGCTTTTTGGTATTTTTTGTTAAAGCTTTTCCTGGGAATTTTTCTTCGGTTTCTACTATTTTTTGAATGTTTTCTAAATCATTTGCTTTTCTATATAAAACATTTAAATCATTTTCTTCAATGCTTGTTTCAAAAACAACTTCGTTATTTTGTATTTCAGTATCGATTTCTTTTGCGTTCGAAGCTTCATCTTCTTCAATTTCGCTTTGACGTTCTAGTGTCGCTAGATATTCTAATGTTGATAGATCACTATTGCTGAAATTTAATGTATCATTGTTAAAATCATTTGGGTTTTCATTTTCAGTAGCCACTTCTGAATTGATTTCAGAAGCTTGTTCTGCGGTGGTTGAGTCATTTGGTGCGGTTTCGGTTTCGCTCGTTTTAATATTCTCTGGTATCAAATTAATCTCAAAAATTTGTTCTTGATATATTAAATCATCAAGTGCTGCGGCTACTTCGTCTATTTTTGCTTTTTTGTCCTCTATTGAATTGACTTCAGGAGTTAGTTCTTCAAGCTCCAAATTATCAATAGCGTTTGATAATTCATCAATTTGAGTTTCGTATTCTAGTTCAGAATTTTGTTCAAAAGCTAGTTCTTCAAGCTCCAAATCATCAATAGCCTTTGATATTTTCTCAATTTGGTCTTCATATTCTTGTGTAGAATTTTGCCCAGAAGTTAGTTCTTCAAATTCCAAATCATCAATAGCGTTTGACACTTCATCAATTTGAGTTTCATATTCTAGTTCAGAACTTTGTTCAGAAGCTTGTTCTTCAAACTCTAAATCATCAAGCGTAGTTGTGGTAGCAGAGGTTTGCATTTCAGAGTTATTAGGATTTTCTAAAATCGATAAGTCATCTTCAATCATAAGGTTTGCTTCAATTTCGATATTAATATTGTCTATTGAATTATTTGTGGTTGCAATCATTGTCATATTTTCGAAATTTTGGTATTCATTGACTAATTTTCGAAGTTCGCTATTTTTGCATAATTTTTGTAATAAATGTTTTTTATCAATTACGTTAATATTGTCATCTTGTAAAGACACTATAATTTTTTCATAATATGATTTGTTATCATCTGACAACTTTTGTTTTGAGTTTTTTTTGTTGAATTTTTCGATAAAACTTTTTAATTCTTGAGGAGAATTAAGTTTTTCTTTTTCGATGAAAAAATATTCGTCATTTTGTTGGCTTTTATCGATTGCTTTCGGCTCAAAAAATCCTATAAAAGTCATTTCCTTTTTGTTTTCGGACTCTTTTAATACCAAATAAATATCGGGTGAAATTTTTAGTTTGTCATGAGATTTTGGGATAAAAATTTCGTTCTCGTCATAAATAACCCTTACATCGATGTGAATATTATCAAGAATAATATCGCTTATATCAGTGGTTTCTAGGATTTTTTTAACTGAATATATGCTTTGAATATTAGATGTATCGATATCTTTATTTTGTAGATATTTTGTAGCAATCCTTGCTGCGAGTGTGTTCGTAAACGCTCTATTTTTGGTTTGCTCATCGTTAAACTCTGCAACTACAGTAATAGCTTGGGTTTTGTCTTCTTCTGTTATTGTAAGTACGAATTCATTTTTGTTCATTTTTTCCCTCTCTAATTATATAGAGTGCATGGGTGGTGAAAATATTCCATATATTTCGTAAACTTTTGTAACAATTATTGTAATTTATATGCTTAGCTGTCAAAATAATTTTATTAGTGTTTTTAAAATTGATTAGAAAGTGTGTAAACATTAAATATCAGGAGATATTATGATAACTTCAATAAGTAGTGTTAATTTAGATAAATCAACTTCTTATAAGAGTAATAGGGTAAGTTTCAATGCGGATAAGTTGCCTCAAAAGTTGCCATATGTGATTAGCGAAAACTCTGAGGACTTTGGTTTTCCGCTTCCGTCTGAAACTGAAATCAATCCTGTTACTTTTGGTCTAAAAACATTAGCTTTAGGGGCAGTCAGCTATGGTGTTTTGGGTATGCTTGTTGGACACCCAAAATCTACTTGGAGAAAACATCCGACTGATGCTGGTCAAATTTTAACTAAAAGAGAGAAATTCAAGAATTTCTTATATGACGTTGGTGATCATGCTAATAAAAATTATAATAAAGTTGTGAATAAACTTTTCAAAAAAGATGTGCCAGCAGAAAAGTAAAAAAGTTTTTAGTTTTATCCAATAAAGTCAGATAATACGAGGTTGCTTAATAGTTTGCCCGAGTGAGTTAGGGCGTAACCGTTTTGTGTTTTTATCAGGAGTTTGTTTTGTGTATGCTTTTCAAAAATTTTGGCGTATTTTTCTTCTATGTTTATCTTAAATTTTTCACTAATTAAGCTTGTATCAATCCCATCGTTTTTTCTTAACCCTAAGAAAAATTCTTCTTCAAGGGCTTCTCGGGTTGTAACTTTATGTTCTTGTGAATGTTTTTTAGGGTCTGTAATGTATTTTTGCATGTTGCAGTTGTTTGAGTATCGAATTTTGTTAACATATCCGTGCGAACTTACGCCAAAACCGTAGTAGCTGTTGTTATCCCAGTAGTTAAGATTGTGATGAGAGAATTTTTCGGGTAGTGAAAAATTGCTTATTTCATATTGTTCAAACCCATTTTTTTTCATTATTTCACAGGCAAGCGTGTACATGTCTGCTTGCAAATCATCATCAGCCAAATTTTCAGGCAAGTTGTTATAAAACGCACAACCTTCTTCTATTTTTAAACCATAAAGTGAAATATGTTGTATTTTTAATGAAATCGCCTTCTCTAAATCATTGCCAAAGCTTTCGATACTTTGGTTTGGCAACCCATAAATAAAATCAAGGTTTATGTTATCAAACCCTATTGATTGGGCAGTTTTTACTGAATTTATGACATCATTAGAGTTATGAATTCGTCCGATATGTTTAAGGATTTCATTATCAAAAGTTTGACAGCCAAAGCTAAGACGATTTATGCCAATAGATTTTAGATTTTTTAAATAATCAACGTTTGCACTTTCAGGATTGATTTCAATAGTGATTTCTGTTTGAGGAGTTGTGTTGAATAAATCTATTAGTAATTTTAGTTGTCCAATTGATAAAAGCGAAGGTGTGCCACCGCCAAAATATAATGTTTCTAGTTGCTCGTTTTTATAATAGTGATTAATTTCTTCTTTTAGTTTTGTGGTGTATAAATCTATATCATTAAGATTACAAAACGATGTAAAGCTGCAATATTTACATTTTTGTTTGCAAAAAGGGATATGAACATAAGCATTTTTTACCATATATACATATTACTATAACCGTAAAATTTTATTGCAAAGAAATTTGTATTTTAGTATAATATATTTGTTACTGCATGAAAGGAGAGTTTTATTATGTGGGAAAATGACATAAATATTACGGATATCAAAGAAATCCGTACTCGTACGACAGTTTATTTTGGTGTTGGGGCTATACAAAAAATTGAAGATGTAGCAAAAGTATTAAAATCAAAGTCAATTAATAAAGTAATTGTGATGTCGGGTCGTAATGCATACAAAATCACTGGTGCTTGGGGATATGTGGAAGCTGCGTTAAAAAATAATGATATTGAGTATATCAATTTTGACAAAGTTACTCCAAACCCTACTACTCATCAAGTTGACGAGGCTGCGACTATGGCAAAAGAATTTGGGGCAGAGGCCGTAATCGCTATTGGAGGCGGTTCGCCGATTGACGCTGGTAAATCGGTTGCTATTTTGCTTGAATATCCTGATAAAACTACCAACGATATTTATGAGTTTGAATTCGCTCCAGAAAAAGCTGCACCAATTGTGGCAATAAACCTTACTCACGGTACTGGTACTGAAACAAATCGTTTTGCTGTTGTTACTGTTCCTGAAAAAGATTTCAAACCAGCGATCGCTTATGATTGTATTTATCCAATGTTTGCAATTGATGATCCTCAGTTGATGACAAAATTGTCAGGTGAGCAAACTCGTTTTGTATCGATTGATGCGGTTAACCATGTTGTTGAGGCTGCGACTTCTACTGTAGCTTCGCCTTATTCAATATCAATTGCAAAAGACGTTATTGCTTTGGTTGCAAAATATTTGCCAAAAGCTATCGCTAATTCTGATGATTTAGAGGCTCGTTATTTCTTGGCTTATGCTGCGATGATGGGCGGGGTGTGTTTTGATAACGGTTTGTTGCACTATACTCACGCTCTTGAACACCCGTTGAGTGCGGTTAAACACGAATTGTCGCACGGTCTTGGTTTGGCGATTTTGCTACCTGCTGTTGTTGAAACTATTTATAAAGATAGACCTTACGTTTTAGCTGAAATTCTTGCACCTATCGCAGGGGATTTAAAACCAGAGGCGGGTGACGCTAAAAAAGCTTCGGCAGGAGTTTATGAATGGTTGAAATCAGTTGGTGTGCCTCAAAAACTACACGATGAAGGCTTTAGTGAGGCTGATATTGATAGATTGGTGAATTTAGTTTATACAACTCCATCATTGAGTGGCTTGTTATCTATCGGGCCAAGCGGTGATGATAAAGAGGTTGTTGAGGCTATTTATCGTAATTCGTTATAAAATTCAAACAATTAGTTTTCTAGTAAAAAGCGTCAAAACTTTTGTTTTGACGCTTTTTATTTTGTTTATATTATAATCAAATGATGTTAACAAAAAGAAAATTAGAATTATTAGCACCTGCTAAGGATAAAAAAACAGCTTTTGCCGCTATCGAGTGCGGTGCAGATGCTGTTTATATTGGAGGTCCTAATTTTGGTGCTAGGCAAGCTGGAGCAAATTCAGTACAAGATATAAAAGAAGTTGTCGATTATGCACACAAGTTTTATGCAAAAGTTCACGTTACAATAAATACAATTTTAACTGATGAGGAATTGTTGCAGGCAAAAGAATTGATACATAAGCTTTATGAGATTGGTGTCGATGCGATTATTGTTCAAGATATGGGGATTTTAGAGCTTGCAATGCGTAATGAATTGCCACCTATTGCAATTCATATGAGTACGCAGTGTGATAATAGAACTTTAGAAAAAGCAGAATTTTTTAAATCAGTTGGTGTTTCTCGAATTATTCTTGCAAGAGAACTTTCGTTAGAGCAGATTGAAAAGATTTGTCGTAGGGTGTCATCAAAACATGATGATGAGGCTATTGAGGTAGAAACATTTATCCATGGTGCGTTGTGTGTGAGTTATAGCGGGCAATGTTATTTTAGTCAGGTTGCTGGTGGGCGTTCTGCAAATCGTGGAGAGTGTGCGCAACCTTGTCGTAAAAAGTTTTCGTTAGTGAATGCAAAGGGTGAATTTATCGCAAAAGATAAGCATCTATTAAGTTTGAAAGATTTTAACGCTACAAATTATATTAGAACTTTGGTTAAGGCGGGGGTTAAGTCTTTTAAAATCGAAGGTAGGTTGAAAGATATCAACTATGTGAAAAATGTCGTTGCACATTATCGCAAAATACTTGATGAATTTGGTAAAAATGCCTCATCTGGCGAAGTGTTCATGGATTTTGAGCCTAATGTTAACAAGAGTTTTAATCGTGGTTTTAGTGAATATTTTTTAAAAAAACGCACGCATTGCTACAATTTTGATACGCCAAAAGCTATTGGTGAAAGAATAGGGTTGGTTACTCGTGCGACTCGTGATTTTTTTGAGGTAAAAACAAAATCAACTCTTAATCCTCAAGACGGACTTTGTTTTATGCTTGGTGGGCATTTGCAAGGGTGTTTGGTGAATAGGGTTGAGCAAAATAGGATTTATCCAAATCGCATGAGTGGGATAAAGGTCGGTTGTGAGATTTATCGTAATAATGATGTCGAATTTGAAAAAATGTTAGCTAATTCAAAAACTAAAAAACGTATTGGGGTTGAAATTTCTTATTGTGACGGATTTATTTCAGCTATTGATGATAATAAAAATTCAGCAAAAGTCGAAGTTTTACAGACTGAAGTGCCAAAAGATAAGGGCAGAATGGAAGAGAATTTCATCAAACAGATGGAAAAAATGGGCGATAGCGACTTTTTTGCAAGACAGGTTTATGTGCAATCAGAATTGCCGTTTTTACCAATATCTGTGATAAATGAATTACGCCGTGAGCTATTAGAAAAACTGATGGAAGTGCGAGTTGAAAGATATCGTTTTATCCGTCAAAAACCATTGAAATACGATGTGTTTTATAATAGTAAATTGGATTGTCGTGCTAATGTTCATAATGATTGTGCGAAATGTTTTTATGAACAATGTCAGGCTGAGGTTTGTCAGAAGTCTGTTGAGAGCGGAGAGATGCCTAGTGAGTTGATGAGAACGAAGCATTGTTTGAAGTTTGCGTTTGACCTGTGTCAAAGTCCTGATGAGTTGTTTTTGATTGATGATAAAAACAAAAAATACCCGCTTGAGTTCGATTGTAAAAACTGTGAGATGGTTGTAAAGCCTAGTTTATAAAATATTTGTCATAGAGCTAGATTTGTGATAAAAATACATTATGGCAGTATATTTTTTCCACGGTGATGAAGATTATTATATCGAGCAGGAGGTTGTAAAACTTAAAAAACAGCTTGATAAAAATTTTCTTGAAATGAGTTTTAAGACTTATAACAATCCCAAGTTTGTTGACTTGGTAGCTATTTTGCGTACTCAGCCTATGATGTTTGGAAAAATGTTGATTGTTATAAACTGTCTGGATTATTTCAGTAAAACTTTTGAGGATAAAGAATTAAAGCAGATTAGCGAAGCACTCGATGATAATAATGACAATCTCGATATTATTTTTGTTGCAACTCTTGCACGTAATGAGGGTAAAAAATTAGATAGTCGTAAAAAGCTTTTTAAATTGCTTTCGAAGTATAACGCTAAAGATTTTCCAACAATCCCTAGTTATAAGACGGCTGATTTGGAAGCGTTTGCGAAAAAAATCGCAAAAGATGTTGGGTTGAAATTTGCTGACGGAGCATCGCTGGCTTTGGTTACACAGATTGGTAATGATTTAAGGCAGATTGTCGTTGAGATTGAGAAGCTAAAAGTTTATGTTTATCCTAGTGATGTGGCGACTGTTGATATTATTCGAGATATTTGTGTTTCTAATGAAGATTTGTTTGCGTTTTCCGATTTTTTGATGCAAAAGGATTATGATAAAGCGTTGCTTGAGTATAGAAAGCTTTTAGAAAAAAAATATCCATTAGCAATCGTTGCAACGTTGCAAACGCTTGTTAGAAAATGGATTATTATCAAGGCGAAGGCGAAACATTTGAGTGGTGTTGAGATGTTAAAGCTTACTGGCATGAGCGAGTACGCTGTTAAGATTAATCTGCAAAAATTGAAAAATACGAGTTTGAAAGATTTGATAAAGTTGAAACAGAATTTGACTGAGGCAGAGTATATAATCAAATCAGGGTTGGCGTTTAATGTAGAGGGTGAAATAGAAAATGTCTTATTTAAGTGATAAATATCCATTTTTGATGAATTATTTTGAAAATGGGATTAATATGGTTGATAAAAATATAGCACATTGTATTTTGTTCTATGGTTCGGATTTGGGGTCGCAATATAGTTTGTCCTTAGAAATAGCTCGAATGCTAAACTGTCGTGGCAGTCATACACAGACTTGTGAATGCTTGAATTGTAGGTGGATTAGAGAGAACAAGCACCCTGCTGTTTTGACTATTTCTCGACTTGATAACAAGCCAAGTAGTGATACCTCAAAAACGGTTATTTCGGTTGCACAATCAGCGATGATAAAAAAAGATTTGTTGGTTTCTAGCGAGTATCATCGTGTTTTCGTTTTTTGCGATAAAGATGATGAGGGAAATGTTTTAGGATTAAATCAGAAGAATTTTCAGCCTGAGGCAGCTAATTCTTTGTTGAAAACTTTTGAAGAGCCACCGTCAAATACGACTTTTATTTTTTTGACAAAAGATAAATCAGATATGATTAATACGATTGTATCTCGTTCTCAATGTTTTTATGTCCCATCAAAAGCCTCTGTTGATGATGGTTATGAGCTTGTTGATGACGTGTTTGGTGGGTATTTAGAGTTAGAGCGTGAAAATGTTTTGGATTTGATTGATAGGATTATCGTTTTGATTAAAGATAACGATGCGTTAGAGATTTTTTCACAAATGCAGAATTATATTAATATGTTGTTGCAAAATTCGTTGCAAAATCCTTCTTTAAAATTGAAATTGATAAGAGATTTGAAATCTGTTGAGAAGGCAAAAAGTCAGGTCGCTTTAAATATGCAAAATGCGATTGTTGTGGAAAATCTTTGTTATGACTTGATTTTAAACAATTGATTTTATGATTAGAACAAGAGCTTGGCTTAAAATTTACAAATTGCCCGAGTGGTTTTTCTAAATTATAATATTATTATGAAAAAGTTCAATGTCTTTAGTCAATACAGAGATGCCGTGATTGTTATTAACAAAAATAATGATGTGGTTTATCGCAATAATACTTTTAAAAGATGGTTTTGCGACTTTATTAATCTGCAAAAATTTTCTCATAATACAAGTTTTAATCTTTGTCCTTTAGAGAGTGATGATATTGAAAATTATTCTCCAATATTTCATGCAATTAATTCAAAAGAAAACTTTTTTGCTCATATCTCATATCAAAAAATTAGTGGTGAAATCCTGTATTATGACTTGATAGCGATAAAAAAACGTGGCTATACTATGATTTTTTTAAGCGATGTTAGTGCTGAGAATTCTGCTGAAAAAATTTATGGTGAATATGAAAAGCTTCGTGAGGATTATCAAAAATTGTTGGCAGAAAATGAGGGGTTGCAAAAGATTAAACAAAAAGCTCAAAGCCAAGCGATTAAGATTGCATTGATTAATAAGGTGTCAAATCTTATTCAAGAAAGTTTTGATATTTCAAAAATTATTAATTCGACATTGAAAGAATTATCACAAATATTTGGTGCTTATAAGGCTTATTATGCAAAATTTGATGTTGATGGTTTTGTTATAAACGAATGTTTTGGTTGTTGTGAACAGGATTATTTAGAAAAAATTAGTTTTGATGAGAATGCAATAAAGCTTATTGAACAAAAAAAGATTTCTGTGACAAATTGTTTGGTCGAATATCTTAATGCTAAACCTTTTCAACAATCGAGTATGAGAATAATTATGCCAATTCATCAGAGCCAAAAGCTAATAGGTGTGATAGTTTTGCTCAGTTATCAGAAAAAAGAATTGAGCGAAGAGATTGAAATTTTGGAAGCTATATCTACACAATTGTCAAACGCAATTGTAAGGGCAGACCTTTATCAAACTAATATAAAAACAGTAAATGAATTGCAAATTGCAATGCAGGAATTGAAAGAAACTCAGGTGCAATTGATTAATTCAGAGAAAATGGCATCTTTGGGGCAATTAGTAGCTGGGGTCGCTCATGAGATTAATACGCCTGTTGCTTCGATTAAGTCAAATAATGGGATTATGGCAAAACTATTGCCAAGACTGGATTGTGGAGAGTTTCAAGATACAATTGAGGAGATTAATTTAATCGATAATGAGGCTATACAAAGGATTAGTAACATAGTTACGAGCTTGAAAAAATTCGTTCGTTTAGATGAATCAGAACAACAGTTCGCTGATATAAATAAAGAGCTTGATTTGACCCTAGATTTGATTAGGCACGAAACAAAAAATAGGATCGATGTTGTTAGGAAATATGGCGAAATCCCCGCTATTAGCTGTTTTCCAAATATGTTAAATCAGGTTTTTACAAACGTATTGGTGAATGCTTGTCAATCAATTGAGGGGCAAGGTAAAATTGAGATTAGTACGGATTTTGTCGATAATCAGTTGATTGTAAGAATAAAAGATGATGGCAAAGGAATAGAGCAAAATGACCTGAATAAGATATTTCTGGCTGGTTTTACGACAAAAGGTGTAGGTGTTGGAACTGGTTTGGGGCTTGCAATTAGTTACAAGATTATGGAAAAGCATTCTGGTAAGATTACCGCTATCAGTGAGCTTGGGGTTGGTAGTGAGTTTGTTATTACTATCCCTAGTTAGTAGTAAATGGCGTTTGGTGTTAACAAAATTCTTTTTAATATAACTTAAACAGATGTATGTTTTATAAAATATTTAATAAGTTTTTATAAAAAACGATTAACTGAGAACAATTATTTGAAAAATATGTTATATTGAATTTACAAGTGTGAGTATTACCCTTAATTAAAAACTCAAATTTAGCAGTAGTAGAAAATCAATTAGAAATTAATTGTAAACAAAAATTAATATAAGTTACTAAAAAAAGCAATAAATTATTCTAAATATTCTTTATAAATACATAAGTGTAGAATGTGATATTGTAGCATCGGAGGAAAATGATGACAATTAGTGTGAACAGTAAGAAAAAACAAGTTAAAAAGTCTTTTGAAGAGTTATTACTAGATTTAAAAACAAGTAGTTCTGAAAAAGTTAGATACAATGCAGCTCGTGTTTTAGGCGAGATGGGTGATTCAAAAGCAGTAGCACCTTTAATCGATGTACTAAAATTTGATAAAAATGGTTCAGTAAGATTGTATGCAGCCCGTGCATTAGGCGAATTGGGCGACAGTTCAGCAACTGTTCATTTAATTCATTCATTACGTGAAGATAGAAATGTTGATGTTCGTGTTCGTGCGGCTCGTGCATTAGGTCGTTTGGGTGGCGAGATTGTTGTTGAGCCTTTAGTAGAAGCCTTAAACGATGAGAATTCACAAGTTTGTTTGACAGCAACTGATGCTCTTATTGAGATTGGTGATGTTGCAACTGATGCTTTGATGGAATCTTTAGACCATGCAAAAGTTAATGTCCGTTGTGATGCAACTCGTGCGTTAGGTGAAATCGGTAATATAAAAGCTGTTGATAAAGTCATTAATATGTTATATGATGAATGGGTAAATGTTAAAATCTATGCGGTTACTTCTTTAGGAAAATTAAATGATATTAAATCTGTTCCTAATTTGATTGAAGTTATGCAAAATAGAGATGAAAATGAATTAGTTAGAGCTGGTGCAGCAGCTGCTTTAGGTGTTTTACGTGATCAAAGAGCGTTGATGCCACTTAGAGAATTGATTATGGAAGCTGAAGAATTAGGCGAATTGGAAGATACAGCACTAAAATCGTTCAAAAAAATCATGGCTGCTAATTGGCAATCTATTCCAGGTGCTATGCAACAAAAAAAACCAGCTAATGCTTTTTAGTTGATAAAACTTATAAAATTAAAAGAGGTCTTATTTTTAAAATAAGACCTCTTTTTTCTGTTTAAAATTTGGATTACCACGTGTTGACCAAATTGCTGTTTCAACACTGGTAATGACGTGTTGTTTCAGTTTAAAGCTTTTTTGTCTTGTTATTGAAACCACCCCGCCTTACAGGCACCCCTCCTTGGGAGGGGAATTTGGATTGTGACATTTAGGGTAAATGTTTTGGTGCGTTGTAGCTGGTGCATTGAAACCACCCCGTCAACTCCGTTGCCACCCCTCCAGTGGAGGGGAATTTAGATCTAAATATGGGATAACACCTAAGCATAGATGAAATAAAATTGCCATATTGGGTTTGGTATTTAAAGTTTGACTTTAGCGAAGTGAGGTTAAAAAATGTTTATGAAACGACTTCAGAAGAATTATAAAAGATTGATTAAATCGCTTCATTTTATTCAGAAGCCTCAAGAATTAGTGTTAAATCTTCGATAATCTTTTCAACCAAATTAATCGCTAAGTCTGAAAGCACAACGGTTTCTGATGAGCTTTCTGATTTGTAGAATGCACAATTTAAAACGTATTTCATTTTTAAAACATCATCATAAACCTGCCCCAATCTTTCTGATAAATTTTTATTATCGTTCATATATCCTCTATTGATTTATCTTATTGTTGTTATTAAAGCAATTTTAATGGTTATAAAAACAATTGTCAAGTGTTAAAATTATTTTATGCATATTAATGATTTTAAGAAAAGAATTGGATTAAATATTAAATCCTTAAGAATAAAAAAAGATTTAAAACAAATAGAATTAGCTGATTTTGCACAAATTAGCCATACAACTTTAAGTAAAATTGAATGTGGTGAACAGAATTTTACAATTGAAACTCTTTATTCAATCGCTGAAATTCTTAAAATGACCCCCGAAGAATTATTAAAGATTGATTAAATTATCAATATCGGTAAAAATTAGCATTAATAGATGTAGTGTCGTGGCATAGAATGACAACGCTTAAAAAAATCACTTGCTTTATGCAAGTGATTTCTTCAAACTATTAAAATAATAAGTATTAAACTTATTCAGCAGTTTCTGCCTCAACCTCAGTTACTTCTTCTTCAGTTTCAACTGGCATTTCAACTGTTCTGATTGATTCATTGCTGTTAGCAAGACTTTTGTCTTTGTGTTTTTTAACTTGTCTATCTAACTTGTCAGCTAACAAGTCGATGCTTGCATACATTGATTCAGCAGCTTCTTCAGCGTGGATAACGCCAGAAGTCATTTTGCAAGTAACTTCTGCTACGTGTTTTCCTGTAGCTGATGGGTTTTTGATTACAGATAATACTACTTCGATACCTTGAATTTGGTCATAGTGATTAACAACTTTACCAATTTTTTCTTTTACATAAGCTTTAATAGCTTCAGTGATTTCTATGTTTCTTCCATTAACGTAAATGTGCATGTGCGACCTCCATATATAATATTGCATTATTATTATAACACAATATTATTTTTTTTACTAATTATTTTCTTCAACAATAAACTGCTGTAATTCAACGTTAGGAGCTCCTAAAACTCTAACTAATTCTAATACAGAAGCTTTCATCATACATTTTTGTGATTCTTCGCTGAAAAATTCTTTGTAAAAACAATCTTCACATTTGCAAGCTCTTTTATAACATTCAATAGCTGTTGGTGTCCATCTTCTGACTGCTACTGTTTTTCCTAAATCTCTACTTCTAAACAATTATTCTATCCCCATTTAAATTTATCTTAGCACGACAAGTAATGCAGTTGTACTGCTACAATCCCCTTTTAAAAAGCGTTTTGCCTTCCCTTGCCCTTATTTATATTATAGAAAATAAGGATTTTTTTTCAAGTAACAAACATGTGTTTGTAAAGTTTTGTAAAAAAACTTGTATTCCCGCTGATAGTGTTGGTTTTGCTGATTTTTGAAATGTGTTATTGCTTGAGATTGTTGATATCATTGCGTTTGCGGGTTTGGGGGGCTGTAATCATGCTCCTAGCATGCGTTTACATGATTTAGGCTTGTTTTTTTCAGGTAAAGTTATGTAACAATTTGACAAATTGATTGTTTTTGACATGTCAATTTCTAAAAAAATGATTTTATTCCTAATAATATCAGGATTAAACCACCGAGTATTTCAAATGATTTGGCGGGTATTTTTTTTATCGATTGACCGAGATTGAAGCCGAGTGTGGACATGGTGAACGCTGTTAGTCCGATAATTAGTGTTGGTGTCAGAAGTGGTGTGTGGGTCAGATTTATTGATAGTCCTGCGAATAGAGAATCTATGCTTGTTGCAATTCCTATGCTAAATAGGCATCTTTTACCGATACATATTATTGGTTGTTTTTTGGGTAGAAGGGCTTCGGCGATGAATTTTAGTCCTAGAATCATAAATATGCTAAAGATTATCCAATGGCAGTAAGGTTCTATAGCGTTGTGAAAGAATTTTATGCTAGAGTAGCCAATGATAGTCATTAATGAATGAAAAAATCCCATTGTTGTGTTTATTCTCATTGCGTTTTTGATTTTATTTTGGTTGAGAATTAGCCCTTGTGAAAATGAAACTAGTAGACAATCGATGCTTAGTGCAAAGGCTAAAATAATTATTTCTAAGATATTCAAATTAATTCCACCTCGATTTCAAATTTTCTATTCCAGCAATATTTGTATTTTGTTTCTTTTTTGGTTTTGAAAAAGTCAAAGAGTTTCTCTTCATGTTTTATTATTTTATTTTTCAATTCTTTTATATCTAGTGAATTCATTTGAGAGCGAACATTAGCTTGATAAGCCCAATCATCTAATAGTCTTGTGATTTGAGAGTTTATGAAAGCATTTTTGTTGTATTTATCGGCACTAAATTTCATTTTTGCTGTGCAGATGAGGCTTCCTAATGAATTTGCTGATGTGTTCCAGCCTGAGTATCCGTAGAAATTTTCGTCAAAATCGGTGTTTAGTATTTGAGTTACAAAGCTATTATCGCCACCATTTGCGTAACGTAGGTCAGCTATCATGTAAGGTTTTTGTGGCATAAGCCATTTGCCGTCATATTCTTTTGTAGCGATGTTCATGACGTGTTCGCCTTGGTTGTGTTCAAAGTTGTTTATAAAAAGTAAAATATCGGCTTCATCTGGAGATTTTACTTGGCAGTTTGCAAGTTTAAGTTGTGCTAGGGTGGATTGCTCAATCGAAATATCTTCATAGTGCGAGATTAAATTTTTGTGTTCTGGTGCTAAAAATATGGGTGCAATTTTGATTTTTTTCTCAATCGAGCGAGCTAGTAGGCTTATTGGGATTTCGTCAGCACCTGTTTTTGTGAACCCACCAAGTTTTTCAAGTGTTTGTGCTTCTTGAACATTAAAGCCATATTCTGAGCAATCATCTTTTGAGAAAATTAGTGTATTAAAAATACCTTCTTTTTGCCAATCAAGATAAATTTTATTTATTTCAAAATTCCTTTGACGAGTTTTTAGGTAATCGGCAAGGATTTCATCGGGGATATGGGTTGCGATACAGCTTTGTTGGTTTTGTTTGTGTGAATAGTAGGAGTAGTCAAAAATCTTTTTGCCCCATTCACTCCAATATTCTTTTTCTTCTTCATTGATATTGTTATTTGAAATTCTCATAATTGACGAGAAGGCAAAGATTTTAGCATTATGTTTTTTTAAGATGGTTTTTAATTTATCAATTTTATTTTTGATTGTTTCAAAATCATCGTCACATCTTCTTGAGGGGATTAGTCCACCGTATGCGATTGTATCGAGTGATAAAATAATTGTATCGATATTTGATAAATTTTCTAACCATTGAAGAATTTTATCTGTTTGTGATTGTTTTTCTAAGTTGCCAAGAAGTTCACGTTCGGGCAAGTGCAAATTTATTGCTGGATTAATTTCAGCAATTTGTTTTGGCAATAAATAACACACTGGTCTATCATCGATAGGAATAAAAGCAATATTCATTAAAATATTATACAATATTTTTTTGTTATAGAAAAATGCTTAATAATTTATAATAATTATGTTATTTGCTATTAATGTTATTTGAAATATTAAAAAACGTTTTTTCTAATATATAATCAATAGCTTCTTGCGTGCTATATGCGATATGTGGGGTTATTATCACGTTTTGTTCTTCAAGAAGCTCGGCTAATATTGCTTCTTCTTGTTTGCAAATTAGTGGGATATTATTTTCTGAGCGGATTTTTTTGTCGCATTTGAAGCTTATTTCTTCGCATGTTGTCACATCTAATGCTAATCCATTAAGCTTTTTATTCTTTATTGCTTTTGATACTGCCTCAAGATTTACTAATTCACCACGAGAGGTGTTTATAAAATATGAATTTGGCTTCATTTCATCAAATTCATTATCAGAAAAAATATGATGGTTATCTTTGGTGTATGGCAGATGTAGGGTTATTATATCAGAATTTTTTACTAATGTGTGAAAATCAACGTATTGCATATCGATTGTGTTTTCAATTTCTTGTTTAAGATCCATATCAAACGCTATGATTTTCATGTTGAAAGCAGTGGCGATTTTACATACGCTTGCACCAATTGAGCCTGTTCCGACAACGCCTATAGTAAGCTTAGAGATATCGTGTCCGATATAGCTTTCGCAATTCCCGTTTGGGTCGTGTAAATATCTAGACGCACTGATAATATTTCTTGTTAATGCTAAAATCAAACCAAATGTATATTGTGCAACGCTTTGAGAACCATATCCTTCTATATTTATTATGTCAATATTACGTTCTTGTGCTGATAATTTGTCAATATGATCGATACCTGTTGAGCGGGTTGAAATTATTTGAAGGTTTTTAAATCTTTCAATTATCTCTGCGTTCACTTCAGAAGTTATAAAAACGCTTATCACAGTTGTCGTATCAAGGGTTTCTTGAGAAAGCTTTTCAATTGTTTCTAAGCTCAGGCTTTCTTTAAAGAATTCTATTTCAAACTCTTGGAATTTGTTTTTTTCAAAAAAACTTTCTTCACATTCTCTATAATCAAAAAATAATATTTTATTAGTCATAAAATCTCCTAGTAAAACATTATAAGAATTTTTGGATATAAAAGTCATCGCCTGTTTTGGCAAGTAAAATGATTAAATTTATGTTGATTTTATGATATGATTTTTTTGTAATATTATTTGAATTATTTAAGAAAAAAAGGGGGTAGGAATGTTATCATTTATTGAAAATCATCAGTATTTTATCTTTACAATATTGCCATCGTGTTTTCATAACAAGTTTGTTATCGCAATATTTAGTATAATCTTTTTTGTTGGGGTTATTAAGCTTGCAAATATGTTGATGAACAAATTTATCAACAAATTATATGCTAATAAAAATGATTTTGAGGCGAAAAAAGAATTATTTACTTTAAAATCATTGATTATGTCTATATTTAATACTGTGGTTATCGCTTTTGCAGTGATTTATGTGTTTAATATTTTAGGCGTTGACATAAGACCGATTTTGACAGCTGCTGGGGTTTTAGGGGTTGCAGTTGGTTTTGGTGCGAAAAGATTTTTTGAAGATATTATAAGCGGTTTTACAATAATTTTAGAAGGACAAGTCCGTGTTGGTGATTATGTTGAAATCGGTTCTCATCAAGGTGTTGTTGAAAAAGTTGATATAAAATTAATCCAATTGCGTGATATTAGTGGGCGTGTTCATTATGTAAGAAACGGCATGATTGATACTATTATTAATTATACTCGTGAATATTCATATTATCTTTTTGATATTGGTGTTAGTTATAGTTCTGATATTGACAAGGTTATGGACGCTTTGAAGCAGGTCGATCAGGAATTTAGAAACTTGCATCAGTTTAGATATGACGTGTTAGAGCCATTAGAGATTATGGGTGTTGAAAAATTTGATGATTCCGCAATCATAATCCGTTCACGTTTGAAAACAAAACCTATTAAACAATGGGAAATAGGTCGTGCATTTAATAAAGAAATTAAAAAGAAATTTGATGAGCTTGGTATCGAAATCCCATTCCCACAAAGAACTTTGCATATCGCAGATGGTAAAATTAAAAAATAAAAAAAATATTATAAATGATGTAAATAAAAGGGCGGGATTTGAATTTTTTAAATCCCGCCCTATATTATTGTGATTTTTTTTATAAAATTGTTTTAATCTTTTCAAATATTATTTCAGTTGAAATTTCTTGCATGCAAGGAGCATAAATTTCTTTTGATTTTTTAAGATATTTACATCTTCTGCGATTGCAAGGAGAGCAGTATTTAGGTGATTGTATCGCAACACAATCTTGCCCATAAGGTCCAGTTCTTGCTATTGGCATTGCTCCATATACACCAATTGATTTTGTGTTTAAAGCCGTTGCAATATGCAATGGACCGCTGTCACCTGATAGCAATAAATCCACATTATTTATTAAGGCAGAATTGTCTAATAGTGATAATTTGTCGATATATGAAACAGAATTTTTAATTTCTTTAAGCGGTTTTAGAATTTCTTCATCTTCTTTTAATCCTGTTATAATTATTGTCCCATCATATTTTTTTTGAATTTTTTCGCCTAATTCACACCATTTTTCAACAGGATAAGTTCTACCTTGCCTTTTTGCAAAAAATCCTCCTGCACTAATCACAATTAATGGTTTTTTATATTGTGAAAGCTCCAGTTGCATTTTTTTATTAGCCTCATCATCTAGATAAAGATTTAGATTAGGAAGTGGTTTAAGCTCTTTTATTACACGTTCAGCAGTTTCATACATGTTGACTACGGCGTGAAGTTTTTGATTTTTTCTGTAATTACTTTTTCTTTTTATATTTGCCATTTTAATTAACAAATTTGTTTTGAAAGAAGGTTGCATATTAACCACTAAATCGAAATTTTCAGCTTTTAGTTCTTTCGCTAAACTACGTATTAAATTGAAATTTTTTCTCCAATCATTGAGATTTACACTCCAAACTTTGTCGAGTTCAATATCAGAATTAATCAAAGGTGCAATCATATCACGAGTAAGATAATGGATTTTGGCTTCGGGGTATACTTTTTTAATCGCACGATAAGTCATTGATGTATGAACAACGTCCCCAATAGCACCAATTCTTATGAATAAAATCTTTGTCGGTTGAAATTTTTTATTAAATATATTCCCTAATTTTTCTTTGAAATTCAATATCTAGGCTCTCCTAATTTTTCATATAAATTATATCATAAAATAGTTAAATAAGTTAGTTGTTGCAATAAAAAATCACCTAATTATTAGGTGATTGTAATTTCCTATTTCTAAACTTTTTTCTATTGATTTTCCTAACGACCTTTTTTTATAAAACTGCTTTTGCAACGAAATTTGCGATTTCAAAAAATGAATCTTTTACAAACTCTTTTGCTAATGTTGGAACTGATCTATTTTCGATACAGTCGAACACGTAAAAAATCGGATCTTGAGAATTGTTAAAACGCATTCTCTTATCTTCAGCTGCTAAATAATCGAAATTATTACGTGTATTTTTCTTTTTTCTTCTGCTGCTAACCAATTCGCCGAATTGACCTGTGCCAGTATATTTTTCTTTTTTCTTTTTCTTAGCTGTTTGCATTTTCGGCTCTCTTTCACTCGGTTATCTCTTATGTATATATAAAGTATAACACTTCAAAAAAATTGCTTTTTTGAAGTGTTAATGTGAAGTTTTGTAAAGTTAATTATTTTTTAGTTGTTTTTAGTTCAACAATTTCGTCTTCATTAGTTACAAGATTTTTGCCAATAGATTTTTCGAGTTGAGATTTTGCTGAATTATATTGATATAATGCGTTATAAAAATTCAACTGAGCTTCTTGGTAATTTAGTTGAGCATCTTTAAGTTCAGTTGGATTTGCTTCCCCAACTCTATATCTGCCATATGAAAGTTCGTAGTTTTCTTTAGCTTGTTTTACATAAAGAAGTGCAACAGGCATCTGGTCTTGTTTTTCGCTTAGTGTTAGATAAGCGTTTTGGATTTCTAAATAAATTTGGTTTTGTGTATTTTTGGCGTTAGCTAATTCTGCATCATATAAGAATTTTGCTTCTTTAATTTCGTTATTAATCAACATAGCATTGACTGTCGGAAAGTTCAGATATCCGCCTAAACTATAACCATAATTGGAAGTCCAACTTTTACCCCCTAGTTGATATTGACCTTCGACTGAAATTGTTGGGAAGTAAGATTTTTTAACTAATTTTACTGTTTGATTAGCACTTTCAACTTTCAATTCTGCTAAACGAAGTTCAGGTCTAGCTTCTTTAGCGATTTCGATAGATTTTTCAAAAGTTATTTTTAAAGGTTTGTAGCTTAATCTTTCACGTACGCTATATTTATCGATAAATGGGACACCCATGATGTTATTTAAGCTTGCGATTGCTAAATCAACAGCGATATCTGCTTGAATTAGTTGCAGTTTAGCGTTACTTAGGTTGACTTCAGCGATAGTGACGTCAACTTTAGGGTTTGTACCAATTTCATAGAATGCTTTTGCTTGGTTATAAAACATTCCAAATTTTTCAACAGTATCTTGTGCTACTTTTTGGTTTTCATAAGAGAAAAGTAAGTTGTAATAAGCGTCTTTGGTACTAAAAATTACATCGTTAATTATGGCGTTCAAAGATGCTTTGTAGCCTTCATAATCAAGTTTTTTGATAGTTGCTTGATTTTGTGTGACCCCAAAGTCATAAAGCATTTGTTGAAGAGTTACTTGACCTAATATAAAATAGTTAAAGGTTAAGTTTTGTCCTAGGGCGTCTGATAATTGAAGTTGACGAATTTTGGTGTAACCAGTTTGCCAGCTGATTTGTGGAAAGTAATTAGACCAAACTTGTTTTATTCTGGCATCAGATGCTAAAATGTCGTGAAATGCTGAATTGATTTGTGGATTGTTTCCTAGAGCAAGTTCTAGACACATATCAAGCGTCATATCGATGTTCGTTTCAACAGAGCCTTCTATGACGAGGTTTGAATTTGAGGCTTCATCAGTTGTTTCATCTTGTTCTGCATCAGAAATCTCTTTTTTAGGTAATACTGATTCAGCGTTTGGATATTCTTTTTCGTTTAGAGTATTGCCGATATTAGCTAGTTCTTCTGCAATACTTTGACAGTTGAACATGCTAGATAATATTAAAATAGCTATTATTTTCTTTAACATTTATTTTCCTTTATTTTTTTTATTAAAAAATCTTGCGACTGAATTTTTCAGTTCTTCAATCAATACATAAAAAGCTGGGATTAAAAATATTCCTATAAATCCAACCGCAATCATTCCGCCAAATACAGTCATACCAACTGAATGACGGCTGGCAGCACCAGCACCGTTTGCAAATACTAGAGGTAATAGACCTAATAAGAACGAAATATTTGTCATCATAACCGCTCTAAATCTTAGGTTTGCAGCTTGTTTAGCGGCTTCTCTTACGTCCATACCTCTTTCTTTAGCGTCTTTGGCAAATTCTATAATCAGGATTGCTTGTTTAGTCGACAACCCGATAAGCATTACCAAACCGATTTGAGAATAAATATCTAATGAGTATCCAGCTACGTATTGGAAGAACAATGCTCCAATTAATGCGATAGGTGATATTAATAAAACAGCAATCGGTAACATCCAGCTTTCATATAATCCTACAAGGAATAAATATACGAATACTAATGACATTGCTAAAATTGGACCAATTTGACCAGAAGATTCTTGTTCTTGATAAGATGTTCCTGACCATGCATAGCCCATATCATCAGGCAAAACTGCATCTGAAATTTCTTCCATTGCTTTCATAGCATCACCAGAGCTAACTCCAGTTCTAGCAGTACCGTTGATAGTAACAGCAGGATATAGGTTAAATCGTGTTAAGCTATATGGACCTACAACGCTTTTTATATCAACAACAGCCGATAGTGGAACCATTTCTCCTTTGTTGTTTTTTACAAAGATTTTATTAACATCGGATTGTTTTTCACGATATATTGCGTCACCTTGCAGATAAACACGATAAACACGTCCAAATTTGTTGAAATCGTTTATGTAATATTTCCCAAAAAACCCAACTAAAGATGCATAAATTTCAGATACTTCTACACTTTGTGCAAGTGCTTTGTCAAAGTTTACATCAATTAATAATTGAGGTAAATTTGCGGTATATGAGGTGTATGCCATAGAGAATCTAGGATCTTGATTAACCGCAGCAATTAATTTTAGTGCTTCATCATAAAGTTCTTGTGGTGTTCTGCTGCCTTTGTCTAAAAGTTGGTATTCAAATCCGCCGAACATACCTAAACCAGAGATTGCAGGTGGTGAGAATACAGCTACAGTTGCAGAAGGATAATTAGAAAACTCAGCTCTGATTTTTGCTAAGATTGTTTCCATCGCAAGTGCTTTTGATTTTCTTTCACTCCAATCATCAAGTACCGTTAAAATCATAGATGTATTTTCACCAGCAAAACCGACAAGGTTCATAGTAGAAGTTACACCTTCCATTTCTCTTATTCTTTCTTCAATTTCGTTTGCAACAATTTGCGTACGAGATGCCGAAGAACCTTCAGGTAATTGGATTTGTGTAAAGATAGAACCTTTATCTTCTGTTGGTAAATAACCAGTAGGTGTTATTTTGAACATAAACAAGATAAATCCGATTATGCACAAAAATGTAATAACAGTGATTTTTGGAGAATTAATAAAAACTTCTGCACCTTTTAAATATTCTTCTCTTACATTATCAAACCATAGGTCAAATTTTTGAATAAATCTGAATTTAGGTTCGTCATCGTTTGCTTTCAAAATTGTAGAGCAAAGAGCTGGTGCGAGGGTTAGTGCGACAACTGTTGAAAGCCCGATTGATGAAGCGATGCATACAGCGAATTGTCTATACATCTCGCCAGTAACCCCAGTCATCAATGATACAGGAACAAATACAGCCATCAATACAAGTGAAGTTGCGACTACTGCACCAAAAACTTCTTTCATGGTGATTTCGGTTGCTTCTTTAGGGTCTTTACCTTCTTGAATATGACGTTGAGTATTCTCTAATACAACGATTGCGTCATCTACAACTAGCCCAACCGCTAGAACAAGTGCGAATAAGATTAGTAAGTTGATAGAAAATCCTAATATGCTCATAAAAATGAAAATACCGATTAATGAAACAGGGATAGCACAAAAAGGAATAAACGCCGCACGTCCAGTTCCTAAGAATAAATAAGTTACGATTGTAACCAACAAAACTGCTAACCCAATTGCGTTGACAACTTCGTTAATTGATTCTCTAACAAATAATGTGTCGTCATATTGGATTTTATATTCTATACCTTGTGGAAAACCTTTGCTTAGCTCCTCCATTTTTTTTGTAATTCTATTTGACAAATCAATGGAGTTAGCTTCAGGAAGTTGGCTAACAGAAATCATTGCGGTATCACGTCCATCGATACGTGAGAAGAAAGAATAGCTTTCTGCTCCAAGTTCAACTCTAGCAATATCTTTTACTTTAACTTGAGAACCATCAGGCATCGAGCGAATAATGATATTTTCAAATTCTGCTACATCTTCAAGCCTTCCAGAAGTTCTCATCGTAATTTTAATCATCTGAGGGTTTATCATCGGCTCAACACCTAAATCACCAACAGGAGCTTGGGTGTTTTGCATCGCAACGGCAGTGCTAACTTCTTGAATAGATACACCTAAATTTGCCATTTTGGTAGCATCAAGCCATATTCTCATTGCATAATCAGTAGAACCGAAAACTGCGACTTGTCCAACACCTGGCACACGTGCTAATTCATCTTTAATAAAAATGGAAGCGTAGTTTGCGATATATAATCTATCATAAGAGTTTGTCGGTGAGTTTATCGCAATCATCATCATACCAGGTCCGCCAGTCGTTTTTTTTACTGTAAGCCCATAACGAGTAACATCTTCAGGCAACCTTGGTTCGACTAATTGTAATTGGTTTTGAACGTTAACCATTGCGATGTCAGGGTCTGCATCAGATGAAAAATATAGTGTTAATGAATACGAACCGTTTTTTGAGGTTGAAGTCATATAAATCATATCTTCAACACCGTTCAATTGAGCCTCAACAGGAGCTGCGATTGTGTCCTCAATAACATCAGAACTCGCACCTGAATATGTTGCAGTAACTACAACCTGTGGTGGTGTAATGGTTGGATATTCTTCAAGTGGAAGAGTTTTCATCATCAACGCACCCGCTAGAATTATTGCAAGCGAAATAACTATCGCCATTTTTGGTCGTTTTATAAATAAATTTCCATTTTCATTATTATTGTTTTCGTTACTCATTTATTATCCCTATTATAATTTTTTACTTTTATCTTGATTATATTTGTTATTTTGAATTTTTAGTTTCTTCTTCTATTGTTTCAGCCATTTCTTCTTTAGAAATTTCTTGAATAGGCTTGCCTGGAAGAACTTTTTGCAACCCTTCAGTAATTATTTTATCGCCGATTTCTAAACCAGTTGATATAATCCAAAAATCACCGCTTTGTCCATCTGTTTTTACATATTGAATGTTTGGTAGATTATTTTCATCTAATTTATAAACATATTTGCCCGCTTGATTTTCTAGAACAGCAGTAACAGGAACGATAGGCACTGAAGCTGTTTCGTTAGCGTATAATTTTACTGTAACAAATTCACCATGGATTAATTTATTATTAGGGTTTTCGAAAGTTGCCCTCATTGTGATTGTACCAGTTGATTCTTCGATTTTGTTATCCTGAAAATCTTGAACACCAGTTATTTCGTACAAATCGCCGTTATTTATTGTTAATTCAACTTTTCTGTTTATAGTTTTAGTTTTATCAGAACTATTAATCAAAGCGAAATCATTTGAATCCAATGGGAAAGTTACATACATTGGATCTGTGCTGTTAATAGTGCTTAAAGCACCAGCAGTAGGTGTTACATAGTTCCCAACTGTTGTTGAAATTATACCGACTTGACCATCAATTGGTGATTTAATCTGAGTATAACCAAGGTTACGTTGTGAATCGTTGTATGAAGCCATTGCAGAGGTAAGTTGAGCTTTTGTCGAATCTCTATTAGCTAATAATTCATCATATTGAGATTTTGCGATATAATCCTTTTTTACTAGCTCAGATGCACGAAGTAATTGCTTTTCGGCATACTCTAGCTGTGCTTCTAAATTCTTCACGTTTGCTGCAGCTACGTTGGTATCATTTTTATACTGGGTTGGTTCTAGTAAAAATAACACTTGTCCTTTTTTTACGCTGTCACCTTCTTTAAAATAACTTTTTAATAGGTATCCAGAGATACGTGCTAGTACATCAACTCGATATTTAGAAACTACACGTCCTGGTGCTTCAAATGTTCTAATAATTTGTTCTTGACCAACTTGTTCAACAACAACGCTAGGAGCAGGCTTGTTTTTCATAGATTTGTTCATCATAAATTGTATAAACTGGCTATAGCCTACACGTAATAAAATTGCTAGTGCAATTATTGATACAAGAATTATTATATTTTTCTTCACTTTTTTCTCCCTTATTATATAAATTATATGTATAATTTTATTTTATACAAAAATTAAGGTGTGTCAAAGTGTTAAGATATGTTAATAGGGTGGTTTTTATTGTTGTTTTTTGGTATTTTTTTCAAGATATTTTAAAATCTTTCGCAGTGCTAATCCTCGATGAGAAATTTGATTTTTTTCTTTTTCACTCATTTCAGCCATAGTTTGCGAGGTATTTTTTACTAAAAAAACTGGGTCATACCCAAAACCATTTATTCCTGATTGTTTTTTGGTGATTTCACCTAAGCATTCACCTCTTTCTTGGGTTAAAACCTCACCGTTTTCATCAAGTAAAGTCATTACGCAAACAAATTTCGCATTGCGATTAGTTTCATTTTTTAGTGCATTTAAAAGCTTGTCAATTCTAGCTTGTGGAGTTTCAGCGTATCTTGCTGAATGAATTCCAGGAGCATCATCTAGTGCTTCAGTACAAAGTCCAGAGTCATCAGCTAAAGAAATCATTTTTGTCAACTTGTTGGCTTCTTGAGCTTTTATTAAAGAATTTTCTTCAAAAGTTTCACCCGTTTCAATCGGGTCAAAACCTTTTGGTGGTAGAACAAATTCGATGTCTTTAACCCCTAAGCTTTTAGTTATTTCAGTCAATTCTTCGATTTTGTGTGGATTACCTGTTGCAAAAACTATTTTTATCATTGAACTAGCCCTTTCTTTTGTGTTGTTTGTCATAATAACCACCCCGTCAACTTCGTTGCCACCCCTCCATCGGAGGGGAATTTTTTTCTTTTACCCTTTTTCCTATTTTCCAAATCTCCGTTGACGGCTGTGGTATTCATCAATGGCTTTTGCAAGTGAATTTTTGCTAAAATCAGGCCAAAATTCTTCTGTAATAAGAATTTCAGAGTAGGCGATTTGCCATAACAAATAATTTGAAATTCGTTGCTCGCCACTTGTTCTGATTAACATATCAGGGTCAGGAATTCCTTTTGTATAAAGGTTTTTGGCGATTGTTTGTTCAGTTATTTGTGAAGGGTTAAGTTCACCTTTTTCAACAAGTTTAGCGATGTTTTGAACAGCGTTAAGTATTTCTAGTCGTGAGCCATAGTTGAAAGCGATTTGAAAATTTACGCCTGTATTATTTTTTGTAACCTCAACAGCGTTTTTTAAAATAATTTGAAGTTTAGGGTTTAATTTTTCTAAATCACCTATAAAATTAATAATAAGGTTTTGTTCGTGCATTTCTTGTAATTCGTTGTGAAGAGTTTTTGCGAACAAATCCATTAAAAAATCGACTTCTTCTTGTTTTCTGTTCCAGTTTTCGGTAGAAAAAGCGTAAACAGTAAGGTATTTTATACCGAATTCATCACAAGCACGAAGGGTATTTTTCAGAGCTTCAACCCCTTTTTTGTGTCCAAAAGCTGATGGAAGATTTTTTTCTTTAGCCCAACGGCGGTTGCCGTCCATAATTATTGCTATGTGTTGCAAGTTTGTTTGTTTAACTTTTTCAATCGTTTTTTCTACTAATTCAAGCATAATCAATTCCTTAATTGATTATATTTTACCATGGAAAAAGAAGAAATATTAACAGAAATAAACAGAGGCGAAATCTGTTTCGCCTCTGTTTCATCACAATTATACTATGTTTATTTTACGCATCTAGCACTAGCATATTCATTATTTCTTGAGTTTATATACAGGCCTAGGTGATTACCAGACCAGCCGACAAGTTTTGCATGGCATGCTGCTGTTGTAACTGATGACCATTGATAAAATGTTGAACTGCTACCTGTTCTTGATGAAAAATTAAGTTCAGCAACTTTATCAGTGTTGACTGTTAAAGAATATACAGAAGTATCATCAAATGATATGACATCTGTATCGTGTAAATAGTTATATAATGAAGATAATTCAGCGAGTGTTGGCAAGCTCTCACCTTGTTCTGAGCAAGCTTTGTTTGCTGCTGCCCAATAATCCTCAGAGAAATAAGTGTTACCTTCGCAATATTTATAATCAACTCCAGAAGTATCTGTGCAGTCAATTGTAGAAGGTAAAATATCGCTTAAACTCCAGCAAATACCATCAATTGATACGCCCATAATTGTGTTTATTGGCAAAATGTCGTTGCCGACAGTGTTTTTGCCTTTGTTGCCGTTGACATCAGCGAGCAAAGTAACGCATTGCACAGCTTCACTTCTATTTGCTCCACCATCGTATGGGTCTAGCCAATCGCAGTTTAGGTCGTAATTTACAATCGCTTTTGTTCCATCTGCAAAAACTACACCAACGTTTTCGCTAGAAAAATCCGTTTTATCAGTTGTTGAGGCAAAATCATTACCGCTTTGTAGATCGCTTAACTCCCATTCATCATCACAAGAATTTATCACAATATCAGGAAAACATTCTTGCATATCTGCCAAATCGCAGACTTCATTTATTTTTAAATATTTCGCTAATTCATCTACAAATTCTTCTGCATCGGCGTACCCATTAAGTTTTTCATGAAACCTCATTTGATTCATCGCCTCTTCTAAACGATCTTCAAATAGAAGTTTTTTTGTTGTCAACGCTTCACTTTGATAATTACTTATTAACGTTGGTAAAGTCATCGCCGAAACAACTCCGATAATGCCGAGTGTTATTAAGACCTCAGCTAGCGTGAAACCATTTGATTTAGTTGATAAATAGAACTTTTTCATAATTTCTCCTCACATGCTTATTCATATATATGTATATACATATTAATGTCAATACACATATTTGTCAATAAGGTTAATATGAAAAAATGAGCAAGAAAGATATTTATAAAAGAATTGGTAAAAATATTTCAAATATTCGTAGACAAAAAGGTTACACTCAAGAGGATTTTGCAGAAATTATGGATAAATCTTGGAGTTATGTCGCAAAATTAGAAACAGGTATGCAAAATTTTTCGATAGGTAAATTAATAGACATTGCAGAGTTTTTAGAAATTGATTTGAATAGTTTGTTAAAGTTAAACGATTAAATTTTGTGAAAAATACAATTGTTCAACAAATATTTTCTATTAAAAAAGCGTTCCTGATATTTATATCAGGAACGCTTTTTTAATATTTATTTTTATTTATGAGCAACCAGAATATCCGCATTTCAAGCAGATGAAGCAACCTTCAGCCATTTGAATTTCGTTAGAACATTCAGGGCATTTAACAGTTTTGATTTCACCAGTTGGCTCTTCAGCTTCTACTGTTGCAACTTCTTCTGTTTTTTTCTTATCATCTAAATTCATTGGTTGGAATTGACGAGAATTGTTTCTATAAACTGTTGTTCCTTTCAAATCGTTTTGGAAAGCAAGGATATAAACTTCTTCGATATCTTTGCGAGTAGCGTGTTCTTCAAAGTTTACAGTTTTTGAAACAGCGTTGTCAGTGTGCAATTGGAATGCTGCTTGCATTTTTACGTGCCAGTATGGTGAAACGTCATGAGCAGTTGTGAAAGTTTTTTTGATTTCTTCACAAACGCCATCAACGTGAGCGATTGAACCAGTCATAGAGATTTTTTTCATCAATTCATCGTTATACAATCCACGCTCCATCATGTAGTTTTTGAAAATAGGGTTAACTTCAAACATTTCAGTGTTGTCCATAATCAATCTTGAGAAAACAAGACCGAATAAAGGTTCAACCCCACCAGAAGCACTAGCGATCATCGAAATAGTACCAGTTGGTGCGATACAAGTTGTAGTTGCGTTACGGATACCAAATTCAGCGATTTGAGCGTCAAGGTTTTTCCATTGTTCATCAGAAATAACGCCAGCAGATTTACCTTTGTATTTGTTGTATAAGAAGTTTTTGCCATCATAGATACTTCCTACAAAGTTGTGGAAGCTTCCACGTTCTTTTGCTAAATCGATTGATTCGCATTTTGATTCATAATCGATAAATTCCATTACTTGAGAAGCTAATTTTGTACCTTCTACAGAAGCGTAAGAAATACCCATTTTCATAAGCATATCAGCCCAACCCATAACACCTAAGCCAATTTTTCTGTTGTTTTGAACCATTTCAGAAATTTGAGGAAGTGGGTAGTTGTTAACAGCGATTACGTTATCTAAGAAACGAATAGCTGTGCGAGTAGTTTTTGAAAGCAATTCCCAATCAATTTTGTTGTCAGCTGTCATCATAAGCCCTAAGTTGATAGAACCTAAGTTACAAGCTTCATAAGATAAAAGAGGAACTTCGCCACATGGGTTAGTTGACATAATTTCACCGATGTGTGGAGTTGGATTGTCAGAATTCATTTTGTCAATGAATACGATACCAGGTTCACCGTTTCTCCAAGCACCATCAACAATCATATCAAATACTTTTTTAGCACTCAATGTACTGTGAACAGTGTTGTTGTGAGGGTTGATTAGTTCATAATCCTCGCCAGCAATTACAGCTTCCATAAATTTGTCTGTTATAGCAACAGAGATATTAAAATTGTTCAGCCTAAAGTTGTCAGATTTGCATTCGATGAATTCAAGAATATCTGGGTGGTCGACTCTTAAAATACCCATATTAGCACCACGTCTTGTGCCACCTTGTTTTACAGCTTCAGTCGCTGCGTTAAAAACTTCCATAAATGAAACAGGACCTGAAGAAACGCCCATTGTTGAGCGAACAACGCTGTTTTTCGGTCTTAGTTTAGTAAAAGAAAATCCAGTACCGCCACCTGATTTGTGGATAATTGCAGTATTTTTAACAGTTTCAAAGATACCTTCAAGCGTATCTTCAACAGGAAGTACAAAACAAGCGGCAAGCTGTCCTAATTCTCTACCAGCGTTCATTAAAGTTGGAGAATTTGGTAAGAAATGGCGTTTTGTTATCGAGTCATAAAATCTTTTTGTCAGTTCATCAACTTGAGATTGAGAATTCCCAAATTTCAAATCACCTTCTGCGATAGTTTTAGCAACACGCATAAACATATCTGCAGGACATTCTGTACAATTGCCATCTTGATCTCTTTTTAAGTATCTTTTTTCAAGAACTTTGATAGCATTTTCTGCTAACTCAATTTTTTCCATACACGTGCTTGTTGCCTCTGTCACATTGACCTCCCTTATTTATTTCCAAATTATTTGATTTCTAAAATACCCCTTAGACATGTCATTTATTATATCCATGCCTTTTTTATATTTTTATTGTACATAATTTATAAATTATAAGCAAGAAATAATTACAGAATGTTACGACTATTTTTGTTTATAAAAGTGTGAAAGTTCAAAATATCCTACGTTCAAATTAGTTCGAGGTCTTGAAAAATTTCAAAAAATAAGTTATATTAATAACATAATTAAAATGAGGAATTAAAAAACAAAGTGATAATGGCGAGTTATGAGGATTTACAAATGATTACTGACGCATCAAGAAAAGATGTTGCAGTGGA
>JAWXUD010000005.1:0-66924 GCA_044432945.1 Candidatus Gastranaerophilales bacterium | reverse complement strand
CATCGCATTAAAAAAAGGGTTATTATTAAGGATAAAATTTACCCAGAAATTAGTTGAAATATTCCTTATATTTTAGTGGTACAAATTTGTAGGAATAGTTTTTATTTGTCAAACTAATTTTCTTTTCATGAAAATCGTAAAAATATACTTGTGGTTGGGTTTTCTTTTATATCAGAATTTTAAAAGAAAAGGAGGTGCTCATGAATATAGTCGAGCCAATCAGAAGTGAATCCGAGATTCGAAAAGTAGAAAAAATCTTGGAAAAACAGGGTAAAAGAAATTTATTAATTTTCACAATAGGAACTAATTGCGGACTGCGAATTTCAGATATTTTAGCATTAGACGTGGGTGATGTTAAAAATAAAACCCACATTCAAATTACAGAAAAGAAAACAGGGAAATACAAAAAATTCCCCATTAATTCTAAGCTAAAGCCGATGTTTGATGATTTTACACAAAGTAGAGAACCCGAAGAGCCGTTATTTATTTCGAATTGCAACAAAAGGCTTGGTCGGGTAATGTCGTATTATATAATCAATGGAGCTTGTAAGAAAGCAGGAATTGAGGCAAGTGTTGGAACTCACACACTAAGAAAAACTTTTGGATATCATCATTATAAAAAATTCAAAAATGTTGTAATGTTGCAAAAGATATTTAATCATTCTAGCCCGCAAATAACACTGCAATATATTGGAATCGAACAAGATGAAATTAACGATAGTTATATAAATTTTATACTATAAATTTAAAAATGCCTTAAAATAAAACTATTGGTACAAATTTTTTGAAGAACCACAGTCTGATAATATAAAAAATATTGAGGTGAGCAAGGTAGCTATAGCGACTCTGTTGTTATTAATTTTTTATATCTAATGAATAGTAGTAATTATTATAACATTAAAAAGGAAATAAACGTTTTGAGCTTGTATTTTTTATGATATTTCCTTTTTTTATATTCCTCTTTAAATAAACCCTTTAATCCAACTGGATTTATTGATATTATTTCAATATCTGGATAGTATCGATCACTAAATTGTTTAATTTCTTGCCAACCCGGCACCATATATTTAGCACTAATTCGTTGCTTCTCGCCATTATAATATCCGCCATTTTAACAAGCGCACCCTACTAAGTATATTTTTTCAGGTTGGGTGTAACAAGCAAAATGAATAGCATTAAATACAACTGATTTAAAATCTATCAAGCCAAAAGAAGATATATCGGCATAGCAAAGACTCCTAGGATAATCTGAAACATATCTATTAACTTTACTATTCTCATAAGAAATTGAAGGAATGGTGCAAGCTATGACCTCCTTATACTCTTTATAATCAAATGACGGCGTTCCTAAAAAGATTTCAGTATTTAATTTTAAAAAATAAAATTCTAATAACTCTATGAGTTTGCGTTCTTTGTATTGAAAATAATTTATTGATCATTTTGTCTCCCTTTATATAATCTATTCATTCCGTTTTTATAAGATATAAAGCTAGGATTGCACATGATTTTTAATAACTTTGAATTATCTGCAGTGTATTCTTTATTTAGTCCATTGCTTTTAATAATTATTTCCGATTTGTAATCAGAAATTTCATTAACAAATTTAGCCAACTCTACAATTTCAATACTTTCAGTTGGAGCAACATTAATAAACTTTTCTAACAACAATTTCGCTAAATAAGAACCATCTTATCCTGTTATACCAGTAATTAGTGCAACTTTTTTCATTACTCAACTCCCAACCTTATAAATTCCAATGTTTAACTTAATATATTTCTCTTTTAACGTATCAAATAGCTTTTTTAGTCCTTTTTTATAAGAAGTAAACTCAAACCCCTCTATTTCTTTCAACAATCTATTATTATCGCCAGTGTATTCAAAATTTAGACTCTCGTCTTTTATCATTATTTCAGACTTGAAATCAGAAATGTCGTTAATAATATTAGCTATTTCAAGCAAAGAAATACTTTTTGTTGGAGTAACATTGATTATATTTTGACTTGGATTGCTTTTAACAAAAAATTCAATAATTTTGCATAAATCTTCAATAAAAAGATAGTCAAATACGACATTTTGATTAATTTCAATTGGCTGATGATTAAGATTTTGAGATATTGCATAAGTCGGAAAACGGTTAGGAGTTTCACCATTACCGTAGGAGCCAAAAATATTTAAGCAAGTAACATCACGTCGATTCTTGATTTTTTCATATATTAAAAGTTTTGATTTGCCGTATAAATCAGCTGGAACGTAATTGCCTATTTCGAATTCTTGTACTTTTTTAAGCTCTCGTTTTTTTTCATACATAGCACCTGAACCGAATAAAATTATTCGAGCATTCTCAGCCTTGAAAGTTAGCAAATTATCAACCATTGCCAAATTGTCTTCAATTGTAGTATCTTTATCTGCCAATGTACGATAGCCACCAATTGAACTACAATGAATAATAAAATCAATATTGTTTTCTTCAAAATACTTTTCAACTGCATTACTATCACATAAATTAAGCTCAAAAGAACGAGGAGCAAAAAGACAATATTCTTTAGAAAGGAATGTTTTTAAATTTTGCCCAACAAATCCACCTGAGCCTGTTAGTAAAAGTTTTTTTTTATCCACCAAACACATTTTCTTTCATCTCTTTTTCGTCTAAAAATGGAAACATATCATCAAAGGGTTTTGAAACAAGTGTGCCGTCTTCAAGTTTTTGAGAGGATACCCTAGGTACGATTAACTGCCACTCAGGCACTTTGACATCACAAATGACAGGACCGTCGTAGTCAAGAACCTCTTTAATTTCTTCATCAATATTATCGGTTGAATCAATCCTAACACCTTTAATTTTATAAGCCATAGCGATATCTAGAGTATCTGGGCACCAAACTCCGGAGTCTTTTCCTTCGCCATACAATCTTCCTTCCATAAAATTAACTTGGGTTTGTCTTATTAGCAAGTATCCATTGTTATTAAAAATGAATACCTTAACAGGCAAGTTGTTATGCTTAATGGTTGCAAATTCTTGTATATTCATTTGCAAACTTCCATCTCCCGTTATTACAACAGTATTTTTCTTGTTATTTGCCATACAAGCGCCAAGCCCTGCAACCCACCAGCCCATAGAAGATAGCCCGCCTGTTGTTAAAAAACGTTGCCCCTTTTTAATTTTCCATGCTTGACAAGCCACGTGGAAGCAAGAGCCTGTATCAACAACGACCATGGTGTCTTTATTTGTGTACTCACAAAGTTTGTCTGTAAAATAATAGCTATTTACGCCCTCTTTTTCGTTTTTATATTCTTCTAATACAACAGGATATTTTTCCTTTAAATTTTGGCAAAATTTTACCCATTGAGAGGTGTTTTGAATACTTACGTCTTGCGAATTCAATTTAGTCAGAAAAATATTTGCATCCTCATGAATTTTTAAATCTATATCAAATATTGGTTTATTTAATTCTTTCTCATCTATATCGACAACAATCTTCTTTGCGTTTTTAGCGAATTCTTTTGCATTATGTCCAATTGCAGCAGTTGAAAGTCTTGAACCGATAGAGATAATTAAATCAGCATTTTGAATAGAGATATTAGCGCTTCTTTCTCCATAATTTCCCGGTCTACCTATATATAATTCGTGGTCGGAATTAATCAAATCTATTCCTAGTCTTGTTGTAATTAAAGGTAAATTATATTTTTCAATAAATTTAATTAATAAATCTTGACTTTTTGAAAGGCTAATTCCTTGCCCAGCTATAACAAGTGGCCTTTTGGCATTTTTTAGCATTTCAATTACTTGCAAAATAGAGTTTTCTCTTTTTTTAATATCAATTTCTTCTAATTCTTCTTCTGGGTTGTATTGATATAGCATAGTTTCTGGGACTTCCATTCTTTGGACATCTAATGGAACATCAATCCAGACAGGGCCAGGTCGACCAGTTGTAGCTAGATGGTAAGCTTTTTCCATATAATATTGAATTTTTGCTGGATTATCAACAGTCACAAAATATTTTGTTGCTTTTTCAACAAAAGGCTTTATAAAAATCCCCTGAATTCCATATTGGCGAATGCCACTTTTTTCTTGATAATCAACACAATTTAGTGCAGATTGCCCAGAAATAATCATCATTGGAGCCGAATCACACCAACCTCCAACAAGCCCATTAACAACATTTATGCTTCCAGGCCCTGCTGTTACAACAGCTAAACCTAGTGTATTTGTTATTCTAGAATACGCATCAGCTGCCATACCACAGGATTGCTCATGGTGGGTAAATATGGATTTTATTTTTGGACGGCGTGCTAAGGCATCATTAAGATACATGGCTTGCCCTCCTGTTACAACAAAAGCTGTGTCTACATTTTTTTTCATCAAAAATTCAAATATATAATCTGAAACTAACATAATTTCTCCTTTTATAATAATGATTCCATCATATAGCTTGTTGCATCTTTACTTTTTGTTTGGGCTAAATTCATTGCAACATCAATAATCATATCTTCTTGCCCTCCAACGACTTTTCTTTTGCCAAGTTCAATAAAAATATCCCTTGGATCTATATTATATTTCTTAGATGCCTCGTCCACCTTTTTGCTAAAAGCACTAAAAATTCCAGAAATGCCACTAATTATTGTTAGCCCCTCTAAACCTTTTTTGTAGTCGAGTTCTTTTGATATTATCTCTTGGGCAACATCCATTAGGTTGTACAAATCCAAATGTTTAAGCAAATTTCTTTTTTGTAAAATCGCTACAATTACTTCCAGTTGGCAATTTCCGGCACCAGCTCCAAAGCCCATTGATGTTCCATCAATAATATTAGCGCCCGCATCAATCGCAACCAGCGTGTTCGCTATAGATAAGTTTAAATTATTATGTGCGTGAAAACCTATTTCTAATTCAGTATGGTTTTTAATTTTTTCAACCCTTTTTGTTACATCTTCAGTAACCAAAGCTCCTGCTGAATCCATCAATATTACACCTTTTGCTCCATAGTCTTCAATCTTTTTTGCTTCTTCTGTTAATTTTTCACAAGATGCCATATGGGTAGACATTAAAACCCCATAAACCTCTTTTTTGTTTTCATTTAAAAATTCAATGTGCTGTTTCATTGTATCGGCTTCGGTGCAATGACAGCCGATTTTAAATAAATCAACCCCAATTTCAATAGCAGGAATTAAATTATCTTGGATTGTTCCAAACCCTGGGATCATATAAATACCGAGTTTTGTTTTGTTTAAGCTTTCTTTTGCGGTTTTCAGCATGACCCTATCTGAATTTTTAGATAATCCAACTTGCAAAGAGCTTGCTCCAAGTCCATTGCCGTGCCCTACAATAATTGTATATAGCCCAGTATCATCGTTCATTTTGCAATATCGCTTAATAGTATCAAGTTCTAATTGATGTGCAATGGCGTGGGAACCATCTCTTAGGGTTGCATCAAATATTTTTAATTCACTCATAAATTTAACCTCTTTTTTGCATATAACTCAGCCATTTTAACTGCAGCACAAGTTATAACATCTAAATTGCCACTATATTTTGGCAAATAGTCCCCAGAACCTTCTACTTGAAGCATTATCACCAAATATCCATTTTGATAAACTGGCGCCAGTTTTATTTTATAACCAGGAATGTATTGTTGAACCTCTTTTTCTACTTTGTTAATAATTAATTGCACATTTTTCAAATCCGGCTCTTTCATTTTGAAATATATGGTATTATTCATAACAATGGGGGGCTCTGCCGGATTTAGAATAATAATTGCTTTGCTGTTTTCAATACAAGAAAATTCAGTAAGGGCCATCTTTGTTGTTTGGGTAAATTCATCTATATTTGCACGAGTCCCGGCCCCTGCTGATTTTGAAGCAATACTTGCAACTATTTCAATGTATTCAATATTAGAATACTCTCTACTTATTTTGTGGACTATGGGCAGAGTTGCTTGTCCGCCACAGGTTATCATATTTATGTTGGTTTCTTTTAGGCACTCATCAGCATTAATTGTTGGGACACACATTTTCCCAATTAAAGATGGAGTTAAATCAATAGTGTATTTCCCCATTTCTTTAAGCCTGGGGGCATTTATAAAATGAGCAGATGCCGTTGTTGCATCAAAAACAATGTCGCATAAATCTGGGCTCTCAACTAAAGCATTAATAGACATATCAGACACATTAATATTTAAATTGCTTGCAAATTTAATTCCTTTAGAGTCTAAATTTCGCCCCATAAAAAGCGAGCATTCAAGCAAGTCGCTTTTTTGTACCTTAATTAGTAAGTCACAACCTATATTCCCAGTGCCAATTATTCCTACTTTAAGTTTTTTCACTTATACTTTCCCCTCAATAAACACTCTAATTGTATTGGCAATTTTTGTAATTTCTTTCTCTCCTAACGCAGGGAAAACCCCAACCCAAAAAGTATTGTTCATAATAAATTCAGTGTTTGGCAATAATTTATAAATGTCCTCTGTTAACATTTTAGGATTAAGTATTTGTGGAATTTTGCCAATTTTAAATTCGATGTCACTTTCAACAATCATTGGCTGACGCAGAATATTACCTGCAAATAATTGACGAGTTCCAATCCCATTTTTTTCCAAGTATTCAACAAGCGCTTGTTTTGTAAATGGAGCATTTTCTTTAACAGAAATCAAATACCCAAACCAAGATGGCTTACACCCATCTTCAATTGTTGGCAATATTAAATAATCTTGCAAATCCGACAACCTTTCAGTTAACAACAAAGCGTTTCGTTCTCTTATTTTCAAAAAGCCATCAAGTTTATCGATTTGTGAACAACCCAAGGCTGCTTGCCAATCTGTAATTTTTAAATTAAAACCAATATGAGAGTATGTATATTTATGGTCATATCCATAAGGAAGATTACCTAATTGTTGCGAAAATCTTTTATTGCAAACACCGTCTTTACCTGGAGGGCAAATACAATCTCTACCCCAATCTCTAAAAGACATAATTGCTCTTTGAAGAACAGAATTGTTTGTTATAACAGCCCCACCTTCGCCCATTGTTAAATGATGTGCAGGATAAAAACTAAAAGTTCCAATATCACCAATTGTACCTGCTTTTTGCCCTTTATATTCACCACCTAAAGCATCACAAGTGTCTTCTATTAACCAAAGGTTATATTTGTTTGAAATTTCTTTAATCTTCTCTAAATCAAACATGTTGCCCAAGGTATGTGCTATAAATATGGCTTTTGTTTTATCAGTGATTGCTTCTTCTATTTTTGACGCATCAATATTATATGTTCCTATTTCGCAATCAATAAAAACAGGTATGCAACCTTGTTGAATAATTGGATTTATTGTTGTTGGAAAACCAGCTGCTACGGTTATGACCTCATCACCTTTTTTTATGGCCCTATCGCCTAATTTATGAGAGGTTAATGCTGAAAATGCCAATAAGTTTGCTGACGAGCCTGAATTTGTTGAAAGGGCATATTTTACACCCATATATTTAGCGAATTTTTTTTCAAATTCATCATTAAACCTTCCTGCAGTAAGCCACATATCAAGTGAAGCATCAATCATATTTTCCAATTCTTCAACTCCTAAAAGTTTTCCAGATGGCGGAATATATTTAAACTCACGTGGTTTATTATGTATTTCATTAAAATATTCTCTAGCTGCTTCTTTTACTTTATTGCGTAGCTTTTGTTCCACTTTATATTCTCCTCGTATTCTTTGATTTGTTCAATTGTAAATTCCATTATATTTTCGTCATTATAAAACTTTTTGTACCATTCAACTGTATTTAAAATTGCTTCATCCACGGTTAGTGTCGGAATCCGACCTAATGCTCTGTTTACCTTTTCAACATTAAAATATAGCGGACATAAAATATCAACGGCACTAAAGGCTGTACCAACATGTGAAACATTAGCCTTGTGTATCATATATAAAATTATTTTTTTTATTTCTTTAAGTGTAGCACTTGCTCTTTGCTTCATTTTGTATCCTCTTCAGGTTATTGTTTAAAATATACATTTTTTTTAATTATTTTTGCGGGATTACCAGCAATGATAATATTCCTTTGTTCAAATTGTTTGTTTACAAAACTTTTTGCTCCAACTATTGTATCATCATTAAGGCATGTGTTCTTTGCAATATATGAGCCATGTCCTAACCAAACATTATTGCCAATAGAAATTGAATTTTTGGCATAATTGTTTTTATCAAAAATATTATGCCCATCGTGAGTGTATATGCTTACATCTCTAGAACACATACAATTGTCACCTATTATGAGGTTGTTATTTTCCCACCCACCTGCAAATATTCTCATATTTGCACCAAAGGAACAATTGTCGCCAATATCAACATTTATATTGTTAGCTGTATTACAACCAGATATTACAGAATACAAACTTTCAAAGTATGCATCTTTACCAATTTTAAAATTTACATTATCTCCATCTATCGTAATATTCGCATTTGAAATATTTGAATTTTTGCCGATTATAAAATTTGCGTTATTACCATTTATGACAATTCGAGAATTAATAAATCGCACATCGTTATCAAATTCAATTACATTATTTTCCCCGTAAATAATCAACTTTAGTCCTTTAATTCTATTAAAAAGTTTGGAGTATGATTTTTTAACACTTATTGCATTGGAGCGTCCCCAATTTTCAACGCCAAATTTTTGCTTTCTTTGGATTCTTTTCAAATAAAACTTCTTTATGCCCACTTAATTTTCCTTTGATATTCTTTTAATTGATTGATTGTAAATTCTTCAATTTCTTCATTATTATAAAATCTTTTATACCATTCTACAGTAGTTTTAATAGCCTCATCTACCGTTAAGGCGGGTGTCCAATTCAAAACTTCTTTGACTTTTTCAATATTGAGCATCAAAAGTCCAGCCTCGTGCAAATTTGATTTTTCACCCACAAAAACTTCGCCTTTTTCATAAAAATTACAAACTCTTTGAGAGACGTCTGCAACCGTTAAAACACTATCCTCATTTGGTCCAAAATTAAACCCGTCTGCGAATTTTTGACCTTCTTCATAAAGTTTCTGCCCTAGCAATAAATACCCTGAAAGTGGCTCGAGAACATGTTGCCAAGGACGCACTGCAATTGGGTTTCTTATTTCAATTTTCATCTCATTATTTATCGAACTGATACAATCTGGAATTAATCTATCTAAAGCCCAATCTCCACCACCGATCACGTTACCAGCTCTTGCTGTCGCTAAAGGGTATCCATTTTGCAAAAATGAACGGCGATAAGAACTTGACATTATTTCAACACACCCTTTTGAAGAAGAATACATATCATACCCGCCCATTGGCTCATCTTCCCTATAGCCACGATCAATTTCTTTGTTTTCATAGCATTTGTCTGTTGTAACATTAACAAAGGATTTTACTGAACCACATTTTCTCGCGGCCTCTAAAACGTTCAATGTTCCCATTACATTTGTTTGATAAGTTGAAACAGGCTCACTATAAGAAAGCCGTACCAAAGGTTGAGCTGCCAGATGAAAAACAAACTCGGGCTTGAAATCATCAAATGTTTTTTCTATAAGCTCTTGATTGCAAATACTTCCAATTACTGTAGGGGTTTTTTCGGCAATATTTAACTCTTGAAACATTGAAGGCTTTGTATTAGGAGCTAAACCGTAGCCTAATACATCTGCACCCAATTCTTTTAGCCACAAAGCAAGCCAAGAACCCTTAAATCCAGTAATGCCTGTTAATAAAACTTTTTTATCCTTGTAAATATTGTTAAACATTATTTATCCCACACTTTCCAAGGCGCTTTCTCGTTTAGCCACAAATTATTTAAGTCGTTTTTGTCTTTTAGTGTGTCCATCGGTTGCCAAAAACCATTATGTTTATAAGCACCAAGTTTACCGTCTTTCGCCAAATTTTCCAATGGTTTACGTTCAAAAACAACATCATCGCCGTCATCTATGTAATTAAGGACTTCATTTTCGCAAACAAAATATCCACCATTAATCCATGAACCACCACTTATAGGTTTTTCTTTAAAAGATTTGATTGAATTATTGCTATCCATGTCCAACGCCCCAAATCTTCCAACAGGCTGAATTGCAGTCATTGTTATCAAATTTTTGGAAGCTTTATGTTGCTCAATGGTTTTTAAAACGTCAATATTGGCAACCCCATCTCCGTAAGTTAGCAAAAATGGTTCGCCTTGCAGGTATTTAGTAGCTTTTTTAATTCGTCCACCAGTCATACAATTTTGACCAGTGTAAAGCATAGTAACTCTCCAAGGTTCAGTTCTTGTTTTATGGATTTCAACAAAATTGTTGTTCATATCAATCGTAATATCAGAATAACGATTGTAATAATTTACAAAATAATCTTTTATAACATGAGATTTATAGCCTGTTAAAACAATAAAATCATTGAAGCCATAATGAGAATAAGTTTTCATTATGTGCCATAAAATAGGCTTGCCTCCAATTTCAACCATGGGTTTTGGCATTAAACTTGTTTCTTCTGACAATCTGGTTCCTAGTCCACCAGCCAATATAACAACTTTCATCTAACGATCCTTTTAAGTTTTTTCTTATACTTAAATAAATTTGTTTTAATGCAATTAAATAATTTCATTCTCCATATAACTTGCAGTTCAGTGTTATTATTTACAAAACGTTTTTCAACATGTATGTAGACAAATAAATATAAGCTATTAACAAAAATCATATTTAATAAAAATCTAACTTTATCTGACCAATTTAATACTGAAAAAATACTGAGCATATTATATATACTGCCATTTGATTCTTTTTTATTAAAATAAAACGCTTGCGCCGAATTTAACCCTGCACAGCATTTATTGTTGCGAATAATATAGTTTCTTGTTTTTTTATCCTTAATCATGTGTAAAGAATTTGCATAGCCCGTAAACCAATTCATATCACGCTGTAATGGATGAATAGAATCCTTCTGATATCCTCTTGTATATTCATACTCTCCGTTTTCATCATAATTATCTCCATTAATAACAACGGAATTATCAACACAAGATATTTTTAAATCTTCATTTATTAATTTTGATGATAGGGCTAGATGAGGAAACATATTTGATATATTAAATTCCATATTCCCCATAACAGTATCATCAATGAGTGAGGTTTTATAAATTACACCCGGAAGAAATGTTGCTTGAATAAACAATGTTGCAACATCATATCGAGGGTTGTCGAAAACTGCGACAATAATTGCATCATTGTTGTCAATAACCCCTTGCTCGACTTGCTTCCACGATTCCCAAGAATAATCATCATTATCAGCAAGCACCCATACATAATCTTTACTTGCTTTATAAAACGCTTTTACAATATTTGCGTTGCCTCCAATATTATACTTATTTTTTTGATATTTCAAATTAGCATGATTTAGTTGAAATTCTTTAACAATATTTTCAGTATTATCAGTTGAGTTATTATCGATAATAAATATCTCAAAATTATTAATCGGAGAATTGACACAAAGCAGTTGCTCTAAAGTTTTTTGTAATTTTTTTGAACGATTATAAGTTATTATAAATATATCTATCTTGTCTTTAAATTTCATTAATTGCCACCTTCCTTAATTACAAATTCAAATCATTACACTAATTGTTTAACACAAATATTTATCATGTTAAGCCTGCTATTTTATAGTAGCAAAAACATAATAAATATCAAACACGTAGCCATAAATATTTTAAATTAATATTTTAAATTCAAGCAAAATCCGTTATCTTAAAAGCATTATACATTAAGTATAATTCCAACATCTTACATAATAAATATTGTGTTAAACAATTAGTGTAATGATTTGAATTTGTAATTAAGGAAGGTGGCAATTAATAAAATTTAAACAATATTTTTTGCTAGTTATCTAAAGAATTGTAAAAAAAACCAACAATATAACCTTGAAAAAATTAAATAAATGCAATGTTTAATATTGACTTCACACACCTAGTATGATAAAGTCATGGTGAAAGTGAGGTTATATGACTAATGGAGATTTTGCGGTGGATTTAGTCTACTTATGGGTAGATGGAAACGATATCGAGTGGTTAAAAAAGAGAAACAGATATTCTGGAGCTGATAAAAACATAGATCCAGTAGCGTTAAACGAGGCACGAATTATATCCTCTGACGAGCTTAAATACTCATTGCGTTCTGTAGAAAAACATACACCTTGGATAAATAAAATCCATATCGTAACCGACAACCAAATTCCTAAATGGTTGAATATGAGCAATAATAAAATCAATCTCGTTGATCTTAAGGATCTATTTGATGAAAAACACTTGCCGATATACAATTCTAATACCATAGAATCAAGGTTGCCGTATATCAAAGGACTAAGTGAACATTTTTTATATGCTAACGATGATATGCTGTTTTTTAGTGATACAAAGAAAAGTTTTTTCTTTAAAATAGATGGCAAACCTATATTTAGATTTAGCATAAGATTAAAGGAAGAAGATCAGTTTCTAATGTACCAATCAACTGTACTAAATTCTTATGAAAAAACATGTGACAAATTGGGTAGAGATATCAAATGCAAATATCTAAATCATCACAATATAGACGCTTATAAAAAATCTGATTATATCGCCTGCATAAATGAATTCAAAGAAGAATATGACAAGTTGTTGACCAGAAGGTTTCGAACTTATGACACTATTGAAAGAACACTTGTTGCATATTATTGTATAGCCAATAAAAAAGCTCATTACAAGAACATCGAACATAACCGTTTTGTAAGAAAATTTTGCTTGAAATATTTTACACATAAAATTGATGCTGTTTATTTCCCAGTGGGACACGCTAATATTGAACAAGATTTGTTAAATATAAATCCATATTTATTTTGTGTTAATGATAATGAAAACGCCACCCAGCAAGATCGTGAGAATATGAAAATTTTATTAGAAAAATTATATCCTAACAAGTCGGCTTTTGAAGTTTAAGTAAGCCAACATTAGAATTTTTGTTACAATTATAATACAAGCTAAAAACGTTTATTTTCCTTTTAATGTTATAATAATTTTATGCAACGAAATAAAATCAAGCTATTAAGAGGGAATATTTTTGGTGGTATTACTGCGGGGATTATCGCATTACCTTTGGCTTTAGCGTTTGGTGTTGCTAGTGGCTTAGGGGCTAGTGCAGGACTTTACGGGGCTATCATAACAGGATTTATCGCTGCAATTTTTGGCGGAACATCTACACAGATTACTGGACCTACTGGACCGATGACGGTTGTCATCGCTTCAATTGCGGCTTTAGAGCTAGAAACTACTGGAATGATTTTTGCCACAATCTCTTTAGCGGGTGTATTTCAAATGTTTTTCGGTGGGCTAAAATTTGGTCAGGTGATAAAATTCGTCCCTTACCCTGTGGTTTCAGGGTTTATGAGCGGAATTGGAGCGATTATTGTTCTATTACAAATCAATCCACTACTCGGGCTTGGTGCTGACGATAGTGTTATTCACGAATTAATCCATTTTGCAGGTAATATTCCTATTATAAACCTTCAAAGTGTGATTTTGGGGATACTTACCTTAGTGATTGTTTTCTGGACGCCCAAAAAAATTGATTCAAAAATTCCGTCTTCGCTAATTGCGTTGGTTGTGGTTTCGTTAATATCAATTATTTTTAGCTTTAATGTGCCGACTATTGGTGCAATCCCGTTTATACTTCCTCAAATACATATTCCATCGTTTTCGTTTGCCCAATTGCAAACTGTCGTGACTTTTGCAATAACTTTGGCTATTTTAGGCTCAATCGACTCTTTACTAACCTCTATTGTCGCTGACTCTATGACAAGAACAAAACACGATTCTTCTAAAGAATTGATAGGGCAAGGATTGGGCAATCTGGTATCAGGCTTACTCGGTGGCTTGGCTGGTTCTGGAGCTACGATGAGAACGGTTATCAACATCAAATCTGGAGGAAATTCAAGACTTTCTGGCATTGTGCATTCTGTATTTTTGTTATTAGTTTTCGTGTGCCTTGCACCTGTCGCTTCTCAAATCCCTTTATCTGTACTGGCAGGGATTTTGATTAAAGTTGGGATAAATATTATTGATTACAAGTTTTTAAAGGTCATAAAACACGCCCCTAAATCTGATTTAATAGTTATGTTGTGCGTATTTTTGATTACAGTATTCAATGATTTGATTACGGCGGTTGCTGTTGGGATTGTGCTTGCATCGTTATTATTCGCTCATAGTATGTCAAAACAAGTTGATGTTAGCGTTGAGAATGTTGGATTTGACGAGAATTGTTTGAGCGATGAGGTTATGAGACTAGAAATTGACGGTGTAATGTTTTTTGGCTCAGCTTCGCAAATTTTTTCTAGAATTGATGATTTAATAAATTGCAAATGCGTTATCCTAGATTGTCAATCGGTAAAAAATATGGACGTTTCTGCTGTTTTTGCACTTGAAGATATGGTCGTAACCCTAAAAGATAAGCATATTAAAACGATTATTGTTTTCAATAATGAGGACTTGGCAAATAAAGTCCTAAGCTTGGGGCTTAAAGAATTTGTTGAGAGTAGCGACATTGTTTTTAAGAAAAACCATGCACAACATCTCGCTAACAATTTCGTTTCGATTTCGGGCTAAGAAAATAGTTTATACGGATTTTGGTAAAATATATTCTAACACAACATTAGTGACACCTTGTGGATCTTTACCTTTAGATATCATCTTGTATTGAGATTCTCTTGGGAATACCATTTCGCCACCATGTTCTAAATTCCTTGATACCTTTGCACCTTTAGGTACACGTATTTCATACATTATCGCATCAGAGCTTCCATTATTACAACACCAGTTATCAGCTAGACTTCTACTAAACCCGGTGTAAGAGCAACCTGTATCTGGAATTATCGTATCGCCAACTTTTGCATTTTCAATTATTCCAAAATCTTTATTGGACGACTTAATAATAGGATTTTTTACACGTCCTCTATAGACCGTACAAGGCTCTTCTAGTGGTTTTAAAGCTTCAAATCCAGCATCAATTTCTAACTTTCGTGAATTACTTATTGTTCCATTATGCAAGTCGAAATTATATCGATTTAAATCGTGATGTATTGGGTGAGGGCTTCCTGTAACTTTTTTAGGAAACTTGTAATTAGCTGGCTCAAATTTTTCTGCAACGACTTCTTTTAAAACTCTGTATTCCGTTATATCCATTGTTGATTTACCAGCACTTGCTTCACTATAAACCGCTTTTATTTCATCATCTGAAAGCCCACTAAATTTGTTTTTTAAAGAATTCCAAGCCTCAACAGCTTCTTTTCTTCTAGTGTTTAATTTATCAACCATCTCATGAGTTATTTTAAAATCAAATCGAGTTTCACCGACTTCTGGAAAATAATAACCATGGACTAAATCATTATCATCGATATAATGAGATGTAAACATTTTCATTTCTAAAATATTTCGTTGTTCTTTAGACAAATTTTGGTCTTGCAATTCTAATAATTCTTTCCATTCTTTACCTTCTAGCGAATTCTTAAAGCCTTTCAACTCCTCAGCAGCCTTTTTACTAGCCTCTTCTGCAGCCTTTTTAATAGTTATTTCGTCTTCATAATGCTTTGCCATCGCTTCAAGTTCTGGGGATTTTTTATCATTTACTTTAACTTGCATTGTGCCATCAAGATTTGATTTAATATCGTCATAATGCTGATTTGCTACATCAGTCATTTTTGATTCTGATTTAGTAACTCTAGTTACATCGGCTTGTGCATCTGGGTGAACATTACCTGATGCAGGCAATGCATTTTGTGCTTCATCGCCAACTTCACTCGAAGCTTTACCAAATATTTTCTCCATAAATTCTTTAGCACCATCGCCCAATTTACCTTTTTTCGCAAGGAAACCAAGCCCTAGAGCTGTCACTATCGCACCAGTACCGATTATCCATTTTTTTGAATTATTATTTTTAATTTCGGTTTCTGAACCTTCAAAATCCCCTTGTGCAGGAACATAACTATCCGTTTCGGCATTTTGTTTTAACAAATTCGTATTATAGTTATCTGAGGTGTTTGATTCGCCAAAATTAATTTTCGATTTTTGGCTAATATTACATTGAATTTTTTCAATAAATATTTCCCTACGATATTACATATTTATATTAAAACCAAAGTTTTAGAAAAATTGCCTCTTGAAATAAAATTGCCTTTTGAAATATTTAATACAATTCAAAAAAAGTCTTACTCTAAAATGAATTAAAGTAAGACTTAATTAAAATATGAATTTAATTAAAATTTAATTGTTAATTCTTCATCAGGATTAATGCTTGCTGCATTTGATTTTGAAGGAGCAAATATGTATACAACCTCATCTGCAACTTCATAAACGATACCAAATGAACCTGACATGCCAATTTTAACAACATTTACACCCATTTTAAAAATTGAGTAAATAGAGTTTCCAAAACTAGCCATTCCACGTCCTGGGTGCAAGCTTAGCGTTTCAACAAAACCATCTGATAACTCATCACCGAATTGTTCAAAACCATTAGCCAAGATGTTTAGAACCGAACTTCCTGAACGAACAAATACTCCAACTGAACGTGCTGCCATTGAGAACGGCGCACCAATAATTCTACCTGCTAAACAAGTATTTTTAAATTTATCAGCTGTTACTGATGACAATCTTTCATCAAATTTCATTTCAACATCACCTGATTTAATTCTTTTAAATTGAACTGTGATGAATGCATTTTTGTTCATGCCTGGTCTTTGAACAGCAATAACTTTTCCTCTAACAATTGATCCTGTTGGGAATGTGAAACCATCAACGCTAACTTCAGATAAAGTTTTTGCAGTAAAATAATCGCCTACATTTGAAGTTTTTGCAGAAAGTCTATCCAACATTTTAACTCTAACTTCATGTTCTGGTTGAGCTTCTGGCAATTCAACGACTTCTTCACAATGTTTTTTGATAGCTATGTTGTTTTGCAAATCGCTTAAATTATCTTTCAAAGAAGCTACAAGAAACGCTGTTTGTTCTTTAGTCAAATATTCAGCTTCAACGATGCCTTGTTGATCTGGAACAAATTCTAACAAGTTAGACGCAACGACTTCGTTAGTCGGATTATACGCCCATGTTGGAACATATTCCATCACTTGATTGTTATACTCAGGAACAACATTTTCATAATCTATATCAATAATTCTTGCAATAGTAGCAAAAACTTCTGCTTTTGTAATTGGTTGATCAGGTTTGAACACACCTGATGGATAACCAATCATAATACCTTTTTCAGTAACTTTATAAATCCAATTTTTTGCCCAATAATCGTCTTCGATATCTGAATATGGCTCATAGCTTTCAGGGGTCTCAACATCTAACCCTTCTGCTAAAATTGTCGCAACTTCTGAACGCAAAGTTGGAGCTTTTGGATTGAATGGCACTGGGTGTCCAGCTTTTTCTTGTGTTTCTTGAATCAGAACTAAAACATCTCTAGCCCATGATTTAACAAACACATAATCTTTGTTAACAATATTTTTTTCATCTTCTTTATTCGTAATTTCCCCACCAGTAATGTAATCTGCGTGAGTACCTACATAAGAATGAGCATCTTTACCAAATAATGAAGGGTGTCCATAAGCTTCTGTACTAGCTGTGTCTGCGGTTGGTGCAGAAGCTAAAGCGGCAGAAGAAACTGCTAACAACACGAAGCTTGTCGCAAGTAACTTTTTCATAATTCTCATTTTTCTCCTTACTAATCCAAAAATCGGATTACTTCTTAATTCCCTAGTCTATAATATTATTTTATTAAAATCATAAGTCTGTGTCAATATCAAACATATTAACCATTGTATCTAAGTGCAATGGTTGTTATATCGTCAAACTGTGCCGCTCCATTCGCAAATTTATCGATATCTTCTTTTAATATTTTTAGCGATTGTTCTATATTTTTATCTGTGAATAGTTCGTTTTTAACAAGCCCTAACAACCTATCATCTCCATAGAACTCATCTTTATCGTTGTTAGCTTCAGTAACCCCATCGGTATACAATAAAATCGTATCGCCTTTATTCAATTTTATCTGTGTGCTTGAATATTGAACCTCATTGATTGCCCCAACAACAATGTTTGGACTAATACCGACAACCTCTACTTCGCCATTTGCACGTTTGATAAGTGGCGGATTGTGTCCTGCGTTAACACAAGTTAAAATACCAGTTGACAATTCTAGTTCGCAATAAAAAACAGTTACAAAAAAAGCTTCTTCGTTTGACTTAGATACTTGATGATTAACCTTTGTCATCATCTCCGCTGGATCTATACCAGTTTTTGCGATGTTATGGATTAATGTTTTTGATTTCATCATAAACAAAGCCGAAGGAATTCCTTTGCCTGAAACATCAGCCACCAAAAATCCTAAACGATTTGCTCCACTCATAAAGAAATCATAAAAATCTCCCCCTACCTCTCTTGCAGGATCCATTCTTGCATAAATCTCAAATTCTTTATGCTCTGGATATGGTGGGAAAATTCTTGGTAACGCTGAAATCTGAATAGATTTTGCTAGATTTAATTCTGTATCTAATCTTTTTGCTTCTTTCTCTATCGCCAATTTTAAGGCATCAACTGTTGTATTTATACCATCTGATAGCATTTCAAATTCTTCAACATGTCTAACATCAACACGCTCGTTTAAATCTCCTTCGGTTATCTTTTGCAAAGCTTTATTGACCTTAAATATTTTAGATATGACAATGTCTTTTAAAAGCAATGATAAGAACAAAAATATTAATGAAAATAATATTATATTGACGTATAACAATATTTTAAGCATCGAATTTCTTGTCAAATATAATTCATTTTTGGGCAAAACACCAACGATTTTATAATCCAAATAAGCATCAGCCAAGCCAACATGCTCAACCCCATTTATAATCAAATCGAAAGGTTTTAGATGTATTTGAGCAAAATTTAACAACTGATTTTCTTCATTATCGCTTAATTCATAATTATCAATACCATAAGAAATTATCTTATCATCTTTTATTATTAAGATATTACCGCTGCGACCAATTCTAAATCCTTTAGCAATGTTGGCTATATCCGCAAGTTTTTGTGCCTCTGTCAATCGTTTAGGATTATATCCGATTTCAACGATACCAGCTTTATCTAGCCTTGCTACAGCAGCGTATTGAAAAATGTCGTCTTTAATCCCACGAAGCATTGGGTCTTGGACATAAGTAAAAGTTTTGTTTGATATCGCTGGCATAAATTCTTTAGTTTGTTCACTAGAGTTCATATCAAAACCTTTATATTTGACAGGTATTGAGGCAATTAAAATTCCTTTATCATCAGATATATGAATTTCGTCAACATCTAGCTTTTGTTTTAATATTTCAAGAATTGATACATCATTAATAATTTTAGGATTATTTAGTACTATTAAAGCCACCGCATTAGCCTTCGCAATAGCTGTCGCATTAATCATCTGTCTAATCGTATCAAGATTACGCTCACTATTCTTTAACTCAGATTTAATATCTTCTATTTTTAAAGCGACAATCTCAACCCCTGAATGTCGTGAATGATAAGTTTGCGTAAGAAATGAACCAATAAAAGTTGCCCAAAACGCCAAAAAGATGACAATAAATAATTTAATAAAAAATTGCTTTTGCATTCAACCACCTAACATAAATTATAACTTCTTTTAACGCTAACACATATTATATAATATTGGCAAATACTTAATATTAATAATAAAAAATTTATTCAACAAGTTGTCGTTTAAGTTCTATCTTTAAATCTGATAATGGACCACTATAAGGGTTCACAAAATTCATATAATATTTTTTAGCAAAAACGAATGGAAACATTGGTATCCAAGTCATTTTCATAAACACAGACAATCCATCTGCCCCCTTCGAAAACATCAAATCATCAATGGTTTCTTCATAAGCAGGCGATAGTGATGAGAATATTTTCAAAACATAATCGGTGGTTGTAATCGCTGAATATTCAGTCGCAACCGATGTATTAGAAATCAAATGTGTTAATTTGAAATCCACATTATTAATTGTTATTAAATCGATACTATCAGGCATGGACAAATCTTCTTCCGTTATTTTAGAAATTTCATACCATTCTCCACCATAGCTTAATCTCAATGAAGTTAGTGTTGGCATATAAATATCATCAAATATATTCGGTAAAAGAAGAACTCCTTGCTCATTTATAACACCATATTTATATTTTTTACAGATCAAAAACAATTTCCCATAAAGTGGTTCAATGGAAGAATATTCAGGCTCAACAACAGCCTCTCCTTTATCGTTATAAATCCCAAAGTCGTTGTCATTACCTAATTTAGCATAAGTTCCCCAATAGCGACTAACGTTTCTGTATTTGGGTTTAACTAGTATTTCACCATTACTGCTTATTAGTCCAAAGCGACCTCGTTTTTGAGTTATCCAACCAGTTTCGCCTAACCTGATAAGCTTTGTATACTCAGGCTTAACGATAACTTCGCCATCTAGATCACAAAGCCCAAAGCGTTTATTTTCTTTACATACCTGAATATCTTTGTTTAATATCAGCTCATTCGCTGTTGCCTGAATATTTTGACAAAAAATTACGCAAAATATTATTAGTATTAAAAATTTAAACTTATCTTTCATAAAACAATCATACCATGATATAATTATTTTATGAAGAGAATTAGGGGAAAACATGAATAATTTTAAAAATATTGACAAAAAAATGATGGCAAAAATCACCGTACTGATGCTATTGATAATAGCTATTCCGTATTTTATATACCTAGTTTTAATCCCCAATTTAGTGTCAAATGAATTTTTGTTAAATAAAATTGAAGATTTTGCAGGGAAATCTCTAAACGCTGAACTTGTGATAGAAAAACCGTTATTAAAAACAGATTTGAAATCAAATATCGATTTTGAGGTAGAAGAAATCTCTTTAATAAAAGACAGCAAATCTATTATAAATATTGAGAATTTATCAACAAGCATATCTTTAAAAGAATTTTTTAGTAAAAAAATAATATTAAACAAATTTATAGTTAAAGATTTTCTTCTTGACACTAATGAATTATTAGCTTTATTACCTAAAACAGAAGCTGATAAAGCGACACCACAATCCAATTTTGATTGGGAAATTTATTGGCTAGATGCCATTTTGTCACTTGAGAATTGTCATATTAATTACAATATTGATGATGCAACCTCTATTGTGATTGATGCAAAAGATATGATGATAACAAGTGAGCGTGAACCTAAGCATTTACATTTTGATTTAGATATAGAAATCAATAAAAATAACAAAAAAACACATATTCAAATTGCTGATGAAAATAAATTTTTTATTAAAGATCATAAATTAATCGTTGAGGATTGTGAATTGTTTATCAACAGATCAAAAGTCTTGATAGCAATGGATATAAAAACTTTAAACGAATTTAATTTCAGAGTTTATTCAAAAAAATTCTTATTACGAAATGCTGTAGATTTAATTAACACAAATCTAGTTATCCCTGACGGGGACAAAATGTTAGCGTTTTTTAAGGATTATAGAGGGGATTTTGCATTTGATATGAAACTTACTCCAAGTGGCATTGATGGAAATATCGAAGTTAATAAAAGCTCTTTAAAGGTAAAAGATGTTAACGACCTGCCTATTACGATTAACAAAGGGTATATAACCATTGATAATGAGACTATAAAATTAAACGATTTTGTTGGATATTATGGAAATTATGGCAAAAACGATATTAAATTATCAGGCATCGTTACTGATTATATCAATTCTGTTGATACAACAATCACGGCAGTAGGATTTGTCACTAACGACTTTATGGAGAATTATTTATCAAAAATTGCTGGGGCAAGATTTTGCCTGACAGCAGATTCTCCAGCTAGAGCTATTATTAAATCCAAATATAATGTAATTGATATTGACCTAGCGGGAAAAATTGAAACTGGTAATGATATCTTAATTGAAGGACTTTCACTTACTCCAACTAGCTATGACAGAGCTTTTACGGCTAAGATGAACTTAGAAGGGACAAAGCTTGATATAAAATCGATTAATTATTATATAGCCAAAGAGCTAAATAAAAACACGAAAAACATTGAACCAATTATAGAAATGAATGGGCTTATGGATATCGAAACTTTGGTCGTGAACAATTTTGGTTTTAATATCCCAAATCCTTTGCCTAGTGAGTTTTTCAATGTATTAGCGGGACAACAAATATTTAAAAAAGGCACAATTGATGGCAAGATGGATTATGTCATAGGTGACGGGATACCTAAGTTTAGGGGCAGAATTAATGTTGATAAAGTTCGTATCCCTAGTCAGCGTCTAGTCATAAAAGAGGCTGTTATTAAGACAAGTAAAAAAGATGTCGAAATAACGGCAAATGGCAAATTCAAAAAAAGTAACTATGATTTTAAAGCAGAAATTCAAAATTCATTACTTTTTCCTATTGTAATCAAAGATATTTCGTTAAAAGTTGAAGATATTGATGTTGATAGGATTTTGAATTCTATGAGCAAGCAAAATACTGAAGAGGTTGTTGAAAACAAACCTATTAATGAGAGTCAAAATATTGTTGATGAAGAATTAGACGCTGAAGGTATTACTGAAGCCAATGATGCTTATGTGTTTGACACAAATTTGTTAATTATTGAAAAATGTAATCTTGAGGCTAATAACGGATACTATAAAGATATAACATTTAATGATATGAAAGCTGACTTGACACTTGATGATAAAGGGATTTTCAAAGTTAAATCAAACAGATTTGAGTTTGCTCAAGGACATTCTTCACTAGATGTTTTTTGCGATTTAGTTAATCATGATTATCGTATAAAACTTGGTGCAAAAGGCGTAGATTCAGACTTGATTGCCTCAACGCTGTTGGCATTACCTCGTGAAATCTCTGGTAAAGCGGCAACGATTATTGAATTAAACACTGATGAGACTTTAGCTATGAATGGTCGTATTAGGTTTAATATTATAAATGGAACAATTCAAAAAGTTGGGTTATTAGAATATGGACTGAAATTTATGGCATTGTTTAGAAACCCAATAACAATGATTAGCCCTACTACTATCTTAGATTTGGTAAATATTCCAGAAGGAAATTTTGACAAGATTGATGGTGATATAACAATAGAAAATAATATTATTGAAAAAATGGTTATAAAATCTAAAGCAAGTCAACTAAGCTCATTGATTGTGGGCAAATTTGATTTGTTAGCGAAAGATTGCACTCTAAGAATTTATACAAAATTCAGTGATTACAATAAAGGATTCACAGGCTTTTTACGTAACCTATCACTTAATAGTTTAGCGAAACGTGTTGATAGAACGGTGCGAAACGATAGTTTGTATTATACTTTAGAAGTCAGCGAAATTCCTGAACTAGAACAAGGCGAAGAAGGAAGTCAAATCTTTTTGACAACAGTTGACGGTGATGTCGAAAACTTTAATTTCATATCATCACTTAAAAAAATTAAGTAATCATATTGAGAGGATAAAAAAAATGAATAATCAAGTTATGGTATCAGTTGTCATTCCAGTTTATAACGTAGAAAATTATTTAGAGCAATGCCTTGATAGTATACTCAATCAAACATTTAAGGATTTTGAAATCATCTGTATCAATGATGGTTCTACAGATAATTCGTTAGAAATTTTAAATCGATACGCTCAACAAGATTCTCGTGTGAAGGTTTATTCTCAACAAAATAAAGGGTATTCAGGAGCAAGAAACGCTGGGATTGAGAAAATACAAGGTAAATATACATATTTTGCAGATTCAGATGACATTATAGATAAAAACTTACTTTTTGATTGCATAACTAAAGCTGAAAAATTGCAAGTTGATGTGATATTTTTTGGCGGATATTCTTTAAGATATAAAAAAGGTAAAAAAGATGTAAAACAAGGTAATTATGCTGTTCGCAACATACCTTTGAAATATAAATTTAATAAAGGCAAAATTGAAAATATCACCCCAAAAGATATTCACAAATTCCCTAGCACTTGTTGGGTAAAATTATATAAAACAGAATTCTTAAATAATAACAATATTATCTTTAATATGGGTGTAGGTGGAGATGACCAACCATTTTTCATGGAAACAATGTCCAATAAGGGTTCATACGCCGTTGTCAACAAGAATTATTACTATTATAGACGAAGAGAACAAACTAGTTTGTATATAAAAACTAGTAATAAAGAAACATGGGATTATCATAATTATCAAACAATAAAAAATATTTTAGATAAAAACAAATTGCCTATCTCAAAACAAATATACTTTATCGAAAAATATATTTTAAAATGTCTAATTGCATTCGCAAAGTTAAAACAAGATAGTAGAGAAATTTATAAAGATGAATATTTAAAATTTATTAATATATTAAAAAAAGATTTCCCAAACCACTGGACAAGCATTTGCAAATTCAACATTTATGAAAATTATTATCAAGCTCAAACAAGATTTATAGCAACATCGATATTATATAAAATTTTATTTTTCTACAAATAAAATCAATGAAAAAGGCGATTGATGATACTCATCAATCGCCTCTAAAAATTAATAAAGTAGCTCATAAGCCGTGTTCTGTTTCTCGATAATCATCTGTCTAGTATTGTAATTACTTACAATCTCAAGCGATTTTTTAGAAGTTAGCGGACCGCTTTTATAACCTTCAATTCAATCTTGCATCTGACTGGGGGTTGCCTAGCCGATACCTCTCGATATCGCTGGTGAAGCTCTTAACTCACCGTTGCACCATTGCTCGTATCTTGCGACCGTTAGCTGTATATTTTCTGTGGTCCTATCCACCGACTCACGCCGTCTGGAGTTTCTCCAGCAGTCTGTCCTTAGATGCACGGACTTTCCTCATTTGATTAAAACCAAATGCGATTATCCGACTACTTTATATTATTCATGTATACTTGAACTAATAGTAATATATTCTTTAGCTTTTACATCATTTTCATGTATTCTGATTTTTCCATTTGAACGTATTACAATTCTATATCTATCAAATTTATTATCACCATTTTCAAACTCATTTGGTTCGTTATCTCCATTGACATCAACAACCAAAACCCTTTCATTATTTGATGGTGCAATGCGGCTATTACCCGCTGATTGACTCCAGCCATCTGAAATCGGATCTAAACCAGTCGTTGAAGTGTCATCAAAAATCCATTTGATACCATCAGAAGTTGTGAATTCAGAATAATCGGTATTGTACGAATTCAAATTGACTTTAGCAGCGAATAACCTCTGGAATTTTTCATCATCTTTATAGGTTTCGCCCTGATATGTAACTTCATCTTCCCACTCAAATCCATACGCACAATCGTCATATGGCGTCATAGTACAATAAGATGTCATATCTTCATATAATGAAGTGTCATTAATCAATCCACTTACAACACTCTCTGCAATATAATACGATTTCTTAATCATCATTTTATTTTTATTCGGTCTTAAACCCATAATAGTCGGAGTAATTATCGCAGCTAATATACCAACTATAGTTATAGCAATCATTACTTCTGATAACGTAAATCCTCTTTTTTTCATAATTTATCCTTTCTTAATATAATCTAATAATAACATATTTTTGATAAAATTTCAAAAATATATGTAAATTTTTATTAAGTAACTAGCAAAATAGTTTGTTTAGATGAGTTAATATATTGTTCGATAAGTTATTATGAACACGTGAAGGTATAAAGCAAGTTTAGGTTACTTGTAACATCGAGGGTAATGAAAAGACATGGTAGATAATAGATCTGCAGGATTTTTTGGTGTAGGTGGTTCGTTCAACTTTAAAAGTGGCGACATCTCTGGTACTGCTGCCAAAACCCAAGATGATAAAATGGGACAAGGTAGTGAATACTTTTTGATGCGTAAAAACGAGGACAATGAAGAAGCCAATGATGCCAGCAAATTCACCGATAGAAGTGCTGTTTTGCGTGCGACCCTAAATTCCTTAGCGATGATGAACGTTGCAGATGTTATTAACGCTAAGAAAAAAGCTATTGATGAACAATATTCTGATAATCAAAATATTGAAAACGTTGAAAAAATCAAAAATTCTGATGAAGAAAATTCAAACTCTCAAGAGGAGAATAATAACGAAAACTCAGATGATGATAACTTCGAAGAAGACGAATTTAGCGTAACAGAGAATAAAGAAATAGAAAATAAATCGACATTCAAGCTTGATGCTTAAATCTTTTATTGATTAAAACACTCTGTTAAAAATATTTTTAACACTATCTTCTGATTCATTTTCTTTGTTGCCAAACAACAACTCACCTCTATAAGGTGTATTTGAACTATTTTTATCTTTATCAGAAGCGAAGCTAATAATACTGTTGAATTGAGGCATAGCTGAAACAATTTTAGAAACTTCTTGAGTTTCGTTTGTAGAAATTGTCATTTTACCTTCAACAGCAGAAGAAACATTTTGAGCAGCTTTTGAGTTCAAATATTGAACTGAAGCTAGTGTTGTTGAATTCAATTGAACTTGAAATTGAGAATTGTTAGTTGCAATTTGTTTAGCAGTTGTTGAATCAACCTTACCTTTGTAAAGGTCCAAGCCAGAAATTTTAGTTGTTGCAGTTGAAGCTGTTGTATTTTGGTATTGGCTGTTTTTTTCAGCAGCACGTTTCATAATCTCTTGTGAAACTTCTTTTAATACGCTTCTATCAAGTCCTAAATTATTCAATGTTTGAGTGTTAACATTAAAAGTCATTACTTGTTCCCTTTTTGATTTACTTATGTTTTATTTATCGGCTTCTATTCCAATAAACTTTAGGTTTTTGACTTGATTTGTTACATAAGTTTACAAAAAATCTAAATATAGGCAATAAAAATATAACAAAATACTTTTAGTATATACAGAGTATATAAATTGAAAGAGAATTATGGGTATTTCAGATATTACATACACGCTAAGTAATATAAATGCAGGCTTAGCAAGTGGACTAACATATTTCAACCAACGTGAAAGTGGCATGGATAGTGCTTCAGCGATGATGAACTTTGGTATAAATTTGTCATCAGGTATTATGCGAAATGATTACGCTAATAATATGTATAATAGAACAGGTAGCACATTAGGTTATACAATCAATAATTTATATGGTTATGGTTCTGCGGAATCAAATATTTATGGCTCATCAGCACTAAGTGGTGCTTCAATGTTCATGTCACCAATGAATTGGGGCTATGGCTCAATGGGAATAGGTGGCTTTGGTGGCGGATATTCATCTTGTTACAACAATTTTGGTAATTTCGGAAGCTTCGGCGGATTCGGCGGATTCGGCGGATTCGGCGGATTTAGCGGATTTAGCGGAATTTCTTCGTGCGTCAATCCATATTTTGGGAGCAGTATGTTTGGTGGTTGTGGGCTTTGGTGCTAATTTTCATTAATTAATCGCCATTTTTTAGCCAACTCATCGAGTATATTTTTCGTTGAATTTTTATTCAATAAAATTTGCTGTACTGCTGTATTGACTAATAAATTAATTTCTTTTTGATTTTTATTTGATATAAATGTCGGATTTAGATGTTTTAGCTGTCCTGCACTAATCACACGTGCTTTTGCTATCAAATCGTTTTCATCATATTGGATATAGAATTCATTTATTAAAGTTTTATCATTAGTCGCAATAACGTTTGTAAGTTTTGCGAGTTCAAGTTGATTTTCTTCATTTGTTAAAAACAATGCGAATTCTAAAGCTTCTTTTTGATTTCTTGCATGTTTTGGGATAACAAAATTCATCAATGAAAAGTCATTTTGCCCGATATCACCGACTATTTGTGCTGTGATATCGGTGTTTTTGTAAGTTTGAGGTGAATTTTCTTTAATCATATTCAAGAAATTTGCACCTGCTTGAAAAAAGATGATTTTTTCTGCCATAAATTTCTCTAACGCTTCACGATGAGTTTGAGTTATCGAATCTTTTGGGATTAAATTGTTATCATAAAGATGTTTATAGTTTTCAAATATTTCGATAGATTTTTGCGAATTAATGTTCTCAGCAGAATTTATTCCATTTTTGTTTAAAACCCTAAGCATTGTGTCGTTTTCTGTAATATTTGGTTGATGCGAATACACGTCCCCCTCAATCTCTTCTGAAATTTTTGCAAGCTCATCATAGGTTTTTGGTAGCTCTAAATTATTTTCGTTCAATAATTTCTTGTTATAAATAGTTATAGCAGAAGTTGCATACCAAGGAATTGAATATAATTTGTCGTTATATTTTAAGGAATTAATAATTTCTTGATTAAAATCTCTCATCAAATCAGCATCTATTTCAGCTAATGCATGACGTTGAGCTAACAATATTGTAAAGTCAGGGTTGAGATTAATCAAATCAGGTGGATTGTTGCTTAAAATCGTAGCTAATGTACGTTTTTCACCTTCAGAGAATGGCACATCTACCCAATTGATTTTTATGTTTAGATTTTCATTCTCGAATTCATCAATTATATTATTAATGTAATTAGAAAAATCACTCATTTGCAATGTCCAAAAAGTAACTATAGTTTTTTGTTCAATATTTTCATGTTTAAAAACAAAAAGGCTTATACTAATCAATATGATTAAGATTATATATATAATTTTTCTCATTAGACACCTACAATTTTTAATGATAATATTATACTATGAACAATTTATTTACGGAATTAGAAAATTCATATAAGCAAATACCTTTAGCTGAAATATTACGTCCAAAAACACTTGAAGAATTTTTGGGACAAAGTAATGTTATAAATTCAAATAGCCCTATTATGAATTTGTTAAAAACTAATAGATTATTTTCATTAATATTTTGGGGAACACCAGGCTGTGGAAAAACGACTTTAGCGAGGCTAATTGCGACAAAGACAAACGCACAATTTATTGAGATGTCTGCCGTAACCTCTGGAGTAAAAGATATAAAAGAAGCAGTTGACAGAGCAAAAGAAGCTTTGCGTTCTGGCTCTAAAACAATATTGTTCATAGATGAAATCCATCGTTATTCAAAAACTCAACAAGATGCACTGTTACCACATCTAGAGAACGGAACTTTATTTTTGATTGGCTCAACCACTGAAAACCCATCGTTTCAAGTTGTTCCAGCTCTACTTTCACGGGTTCAGGTTGTTCGCTTAAACCCAATTGATGATGAGAGTATGAGTGATATTATCAAAAAAGGTTTTGCATATCTTGCTAAAAACTATCTTGCTATGGATTGCGAAGGTGGTGTTATTGATTTTGTAATAAATTTAGCACGAGGGGACGCTCGATACGCTTTAAATGTTGTTGAAAACGCTTATTTTGCTAGCGATTTAAAAAATGAACGAAGAAATTTGACGGTTAATATAATCGAAGAAATTTGTCAAAAAAGAAATACTAGATATTCTCAAAACGAACATTATGATTTTGCTTCTGCGTTTCAAAAAAGCCTTCGTGGCTCTGATGCTGATGCAGCGATTTATTATTTAGCAAAAATGATAATTGCAGGTGAGGACCCAAGATTTATCGCAAGACGCTTGATAACCTGTGCTAGTGAAGATGTGGGCAATGCTGATGCTAAAGCCTTAGAAATTGCAATACAGGCACATAAAGCCGTTGAGATTTTAGGGTTGCCTGAGGGCAGAATTGCATTAGCACAAGCGGTGATTTATGTCGCTAAAGCTCCTAAATCAAATGAGGCTATAATGGCGATAGATAGTGCAATGCACGATATAGAAAGTGGAAAAGATTTTTCTCCGCCTATGCATCTAAGAGATGCACATTATAAAGACGCTAAAAAATACGGATTTGGAGAAGGTTATATTTATTCACATCTTGCACCAGATGTGAAACAACAATTTTTGCCAGATGAATTAGTTGGTAGAAAATATACAAAATAATTAAGTCGTTTATTTAGAGTCGATGGATAGAACCACAGAAAATATAGAGATTTACAATTTGAAATCAAATAAACATTGAATATCAATTTCTAATGAATTAGCGATTTGTTCAAGATTTTTTATCGTGACATTTGTTTTGCCTCGCTCTAATAAACCAACAAAAGAACGGTTTAAATTGGATTTTTCAGCCAACAACTCCTGAGAAAACTCACGATCCATTCTTAATATCCTAACCTTATGCCCTAATTTTTTAATGGTATTTTCATTAATCATATCTAAAGTTTAATGAAAAACAAAACCCCATGCTAGTTTTTATAATAAACAAATGTTGCATATATTAATCATTTGCTATATACTACTTTCATAAAAGTAGTATTTTATAAAAGTAGGAGATTTAATTATGACAAAAAGATTTGGGTTTACTTTAGCAGAAGTTCTTATCACATTAGGTATCATTGGCGTTGTCTCAGCGATGACCTTACCGACACTATTCAGCAACTATCAAAGCGAAGCATTAAAGACTAAAAAATCGCTTTTTATCAACCGTCTTGAAGAAGCAATGAATCAAATGCGATATCATGAAAAACTAACCAATTATGACAGTGCAGAGGATTTTGTAGATGAACTAGAAAAATATTTAAAAATTAATGAACGTTGTAGTGTTGATGATTTGACAGATTGTTTTTATGACGACTTTACTGATGGCGAAAAGAACACTGTTGATGTTAGCACGTTATTAATTGGTACAAATTTTGCATCACAAACCTCTACTTCTGATTTTGGTAGTGATAATGTAAGCGTTATTTTTGCTGATGGTACAAAAGCAATTATAAATTATGATAGAAATTGTGAATGGCTAGACCCATATGATGGTGGTGCAAGTCGCTCTGCTGCTATTAGTTGTATCGCTATTATTTATGATGTGAATGGTTCAAAAGGCAAAAACACAATGGGCAGTGACGTATCATCTATTAATGGCGACTTTGCACTTTGCTTAGACGATGGCACTTGTTGGGACGTTTCTAGCACTTCAAATACATGTATTGACACTTGTGATGGAACTTCAACCTATGACCCTAATTTTACTAGCGATGTGTCATCTGCTTGCACGTGCAATAGATGGGCTGGTGCTATAAAAGCATGTGAGGATAAAAATATGAGCTTACCTTCGATGGCTCAGTTAGCATATATGCATAATTATTTATTCGATACTGATGTCATAACTGCTTATACTCAAGTAGATGGTTTGTCGTTAAATACTTCAAGAGTATATGATCTAGGTTTTCTTATTGAATCAAGTGGTACGAAATATTATCAATGGTCAAATGAAGAAAGCTCAAGTAATCCTGATTTAAATGGATATGTAAGAATGTTTAGCACTTCAATGTCTTATCAGGGTACAGGTGCAATAAAAAGCTGGCATTCTGTTGAAGCTCGTTGTGTAAAATAATAGTTGATATTAATAGATAATTAAAAGCGGTCGGGAATTTAAAAATTCCCGACCGCTTTTAATTAACAATTTTATGTAAAATAACTTATACTGTTTTCAATGATTTTCTTTCGTTCCAAAAATCAACTAGCATTGAGCAGAAGAATATGCTTGAATAAGTTCCGATTGCGATACCTAAAATCATTGCCAATACGAAATCTCTTGTAGTTACTCCACCGAACAAGTATAATGCTGAAAGTGTTATTAACGTTGTCAATGATGTGTTAATACTTCTTGTCAAAGTTTGGTTAACTGATACGTTAACGATTTCGCCATATGATAATTTTTTAGAGTAATATCTCAAGTTTTCTCTTATTCTATCAAAAGTTACAATTGTGTCATGTACTGAGAACCCGATTACTGAAAGCAATGCTGTGATAAACAATCCATCAACTTGCACATCGTAGAACAATCCTAAAATCGAGAACATTCCCACTACAAATAAAACGTCATGTAATACGCCCAAAATTGCAGCAAGAGCGTACTCGAACTTAAATCTAATAGACAAATAAGCGATAATTCCTAATATAGCAAGGCTAAGTGCGATTAATGAATTTTTGAATAGCTCTTTTCCTAAAGTTGGTCCAACTGAACTAACTGAAATTAATTCAGAAGTCGAGTACTCACTAGACAAAACTTCACTAATTTTGTCAGCATCATCAGAACTTTCATCAATAAACTTTGTTCTAATAGAAATAATCGATTCTATATTAGATTGAGTATTATCTTGTTGCTCATTGTTTACATTCAAAACCTGAATATATGGGTTTTCAATCCCAATAGCTTCCAAAGCTTCACGAGTTTCAGTAACGTTTTCATTAGAAACTTTTTGCTCAAGTCCGTATTGCAAAATCGTCCCACCAGTATAATCAATACCGACTTTTAGTGGTGCGTGACTAGGGTATGTAACTGATGAATAAATCATCGCAACTATACCTGGTACGATTAAAATTGTCGTCAACAACATCCACCACCATTTATATTTAACTACGTTTACGTTATGTTTTCTTCCTGTATTTATCATGTTTTTTATTTCTCCTTAACCCTTAGTCCAATACACCAAAGCGAGCTTTTTCACGCTTAGTTTCTTTAGCTTCATAACCCTTATTTATTTCCTCTGGTTTTAAACCAAATAATTTTGGATATTTAAGCTCACCCGTACCAAAAATCAAATGCATAAAGTTCTTAGTAACAGTAATAGCTGTAAACATAGAAACGATTACACCTAATGCTAGTGTTAATGCGAACCCTTTAACAATGCTTGTGCCAAGCATATATAAGATTACACAAGTGATGATAGTTGTCATATTTGAATCAAAGATACTTGTAAAAGCACGATCAAATCCTGAATTTATCGCAGTAAATAAATTTCTACCCGCACGAAGCTCCTCTTTAGTTCTTTCAAAAATCAAAATATTAGCATCTACCGCCATTCCTATTGATAGTATAAAACCTGCAATACCTGCTAATGTCAGAGTTACTGGAATGATTTTAAATAATGCAAATAATATTAAACTATAAATTATTAAGGCAAAATTTGCGATTACACCAGGTAAAATATAAAAACCTATCATAAAAATCATTACAGCTGAAAGTCCAATAATTCCAGCTTTTTTAGATTTAGCAACACTATCAGCACCTAGAGTAGGTCCGACTGTATTTTCTTCAACAACTTCTGCTGGAATAGGCAACGCACCAGCGTTTAAAAGGTTAACCATTCTTTCAGCTTCGGTATATTCAAACCCAGAATCTCCACCTGAAATTTGTGCTTTCCCGCCATAAATCGCTTCTCTAATAACTGGTGATGATTGCAACTCTCCATCAAAGAAAATTGCCATCTCTTGACCGACAAGCTCTTGAGTTAGCGTTGCAAATTTGTTAGCACCTTCAGAATTAAATTCTAACGATACCACCCATTGTCCAGTTTGATCAGATTCTAGTGTAGATTTTGACAAATCTTTACCAGTCAATCCTGTATCAACCCATGTTGGCACTCCATCAACAATCTCACCAGGTTTTTTGAACTCAAGTTCAGCCGTTTCACCAATAAATGCTTTAGCTTCTTTTAAATCCGTAACGTTTGGGATTTCGATGATTAATCTTTTTTCTCCAGTTTGTTGTACAACTGTTTCGGCAACTCCTAATTTATTAACACGTTGTTCAATTGCAAATTGCAGACGGCTCATAACTTCAGGAGTGATTTCTGGAACTTCTTTAGTCGTTTGTGCTTCAAGAACCAATCTTGAACCACCCACCAAATCAAGTCCTAGTTTGGTTGGTTTTACAGCAATAATTATTGATGAAGCAATTATTATTGCGATAATTGACCAGAACATTAAAATTTTGTTTTTCACGTTTTTTATTCCTCTTATACTGATTTTTTCTACTTAAATTTGATTTTAATATTTAATATTAAAATTGGTTATAGCCTTATTGGCTAATCGTTATAAAAACTGTCTATCACGCTATATAATTCAGTTTTTTCTAGTTTTGTTAATTTAGTTAACGGCGATCTTAAATAATCCTCAATAATTCCTTCTCTAGCCAAAATTGCTTTAACAGGAGCTGGATTAGGTGCCATAAATAATTTTTTAAATGATGGATAAAGTTTTTTATGCATATTTAATGCAGCCATCAGCTCACCTGATTTGTAATTTTTAATCATTGATTTTATTTCGTTACCAAAAATATGAGAAGCGACAGAAACAACGCCTTGAATATTCAAAGAAAGCATTGGTAATGTTAGACTATCATCACCTGAATAAATTGAAAAATCCTCTGGACATGATAGTTTCATCTCGCTAATAGCGTCCATATCTGGATAACTTTGTTTGATACCAACAATATTATCATATTTTTTTGCTAACTCAGCGACCGTTTCAGGAAGCATATTCACGCCAGTTCTTGACGGGATATTATATATGATAATTGGTAAACTTGTGCTTTCCGCCAACGCTGAAAAATGCTCAATCATGCCTTTTTGATTAGGTTTGTTATAATAAGGAACGACTGATAACAGTGCATCAACATCTTCTTTTTCTGCCAATTTCGCAGTCCTAATCGCAGTAACTGTACAATTTGAACCAGCATTCATTATTATTTTCACCTGATTTGCATTAGCACGTTTAACTGTACTTACTAATTCTATTTCTTCCTCAAATGTTAACGTTGGTCCTTCGCCTGTAGTGCCAGCAACCAAAATCGCATCTGTTCCATTTTTTATTAAATGCTTGGCTAATGCCTCAACTTTGTTATAATCAATCTCTTTTTTTTCGTTAAACGGCGTCACCATTGCTGTAATTACTTCACCAGCATCGTATCTTTTTGGCATAAAAACCTCTTTCATTATCCCTAATTTATATTTAACAAATAAATTATATTACAAAATCGTATAAATACTATCTTTTATTAAGTTTTTTGTAAAAATTTTTGCTTATAAAAAAATTCATGCTAGTATGAATACATGAATTTTAGAGATTTAACTAAAAAACAAAAGACATATATATATTCAGGAGCATCTTTAGTCGGCTTGTTATTATGGGCTTTTTTCTCAGCTGGAATGATTACACACAATTTTAAAAGAAGCCAATTGTCAGTTGATGGAAATCGTCAAGAAGCATTAATCCACGGGATTATTTTGACAGAAACCAAGCAGGAGCATAAATATTGGGAAATTTATGGCGAGACTGGCAATTACGATAGCAAAAATAAAGTCGCTATTCTTAACAATTTAGTCGGAAACTTTTTTGATGAAAACGGAGATGTTTCTATGAGTTTTGAATCGACAAGAGGTCAATATAGTGAAGAAAAAGGTGAGATAATACTTTATGAAAAAACTTTTATCGCCTTGAAAGATGAAACAACTTTGGTGTGTGATAAATTAATTTGGACTGGAAATGACAAACCCGTTTACGCTTATGATAATGTTGAAATAGCAAGAGGTAATGAGTTTTTAGCGACCGCCAATGAGGTCATTATAAGTGCAGGGTTTGAACATTTTAAAATAATAGGCGATGCAATTACAAAAATTTATGATGAAAAAGCAAATGCGTCATCTACTGATGAGCAACAAGAAAAACAAACGAATTAGGGAGATAAAATGAAAAAGTTAATTTTGATATTAGTATTATTACTTTTTAGTGGTGCTGTTGTTGTACAGGCTTCTGATTTGGTTATTGAATCAAAAACACAAACTTATAATGAAAATGAGAATAAATTAAAATTTGAAGGTGATGTAAAAGTCTCAGTCGATGATATCAAAGTTTATTCTGATAAAGCAGATGTGTCAATGAAAAAAAATCGCAAACTAGATACAGCAACTTTTTATGAAAAACCATATGCTGTAGAAGTTCAGATTAATAAAAAAAGAGAAGTTAAAGCTAATATCTTAAAATTATCTCTGATTACAAAAGTGGTTAAGGCTCAAGGTGACACGCAAACAACGGTTTTTGATGGCAAAACGCCAGTTGTTGTCATAAATGCTGATGAGCAAGAATATGATACAAAAACTGGTGTTATGATTGCTCAGGGGAACGTTACTATTTTGTATAAAGATATCGAAACTTATTCAAATTATGCAAAAATAGTTTCTGAAAAAGATGGCGAAATTAAAACTATGGATTTGGTCGGTAACGCTAGATTGATGCAAGATGGCAACGAGAGTTTCGCTGATAGATTTGAATATAATGCCAAAACTCAGGCAATGGTAGGGATTGGCAATACTACTTCAAATATGATTATGGAAAGTGGTGAAAAACTTATTTTAAAAGCTAATCGTCAAGAATACACACAAGATAAAAATGTTTTTAATGCTTCGGGGAATTGTCATGTTTGGTATGGAAATTATTATGCAGTAGGACCTAAAATTGTAGTTTATCCTAATTCTGAAGGCAAACCAAATGAAGTTTATTTTGTGGGCCGATCTAGCATTACAGAAGCTTTTAGAACAATTTATGCTGACAAAATCAAAATGATTTTAAATCCAAAAGATTTTCAAGCTGAAGGCAATACTAGAACAGTTATACAAAACGTTGGCTCTAGTGATGATAGTTCTGAAGAATCTGGCATGACTTTAGGTTTTTAAAATATAGGAAAAGGAATTAGATTATGGGTGAAAGATTAAATAAAGCTCTAGAAGCTTACGCAAATAAAGAATATCAAAAGGCAATTGACCTGTTTAGTTCGGTGCTAGAAACGAATGATGGAAGTGCTGAAATCTATAATAATGTCGCTTTGTGTTATGCAAATATTTCAAATTTCGAGCAAGCTGAAAGAAATTATTTAAAAGCACAAGAACTCAACCCTAAATTAGCACAAATTTATATAAATTTATCGGATATTTATTACCGCAAAAAAGATATGGACAATGGCATACAATTGCTATCGCAGGGCGTTTATGAACTGCCTGACAATATGGTTTTACGACATTATTTAGCAAGATTTTTCATGGAAGATTCAAGGCTAGATTTAGCGATTGATGAATTAAATTTGGTCATAGAACAACAGCCTGAAAATTTTGATGCGTATTATGATTTGGGTAAAGTGCATTTTGAACTAGGTGATTATGGCAGTGCTATTGAAAATTTCGAAAATGTTTTAGAATTAAAAGATGAAAGCGAATGGATTTATTATTATTTAGCACAAGCTTATGAAGCAAATAATGAGATAGATAAAGGGTTATCGAATTATTTAAAAGCTATTGCACGTAATGAAAACTTCCACCCCGCTTATAAAAAAGTTGCAATCTTGTTTATGGCAAGAAATGACTTTGAAGATGCGATTGAATACTTTGAGGATTATATGGCAATGGATATACCTGAAGAAGAAAAAAATCAAATTAAAGAACTAATTTCAAGAATAAAGAAAAGAATGTCAAATGAGCAAAAATAGTTACTGGATAGCGTTTTCTGCGATTGAACAAATTGATAGTACTTTTGTTCAACGTCTATATAATTACTTTGGCGACATTGAGTTAGCTTTTAAAGCCACAAAAAATGAGCTTTCAAATATTGAAGGATTGAGCATTCGCAAGGTCGAAAAGTTTTTAGAATTACGTGATAAAATCGATATAGAAAAAACAGTTCAAGAGGTTGTTAATCGTGGGATAAAATATTTAACATTCGAAGATGAGAATTATCCAACGATGCTAAAACAAATTTCCAACCCTCCAATTGTGCTTTATTATAAAGGTGATTTGTTCTCTTGTAATTTGAATAAAACATTAGCGGTAGTCGGATCTAGACGAGCGTCAAGCTACGCAAAAGAAGCTTTAACTAAAATATTAACGCCATTATCTGGAACTGATATATGTATTGTATCAGGCTTGGCATCAGGCATTGACACAACCGCACATGTCAGTGCTTTAGAGAACAATTTAAAAACAATCGGTGTTATTGCAAGTGGTTTTGATTTTACATATCCCACTTCAAATAAAAATTTATATGAAAGAATTATTAACGGTGGTGGAGCGATAGTTAGCGAATACTATCCGACTTTTCAACCGTTACAATTCCGTTTTCCACAACGCAATAGAATAGTTTCTGGATTAAGTTATGGTTCATTGGTCGCAGAAGCTTCATTAAAAAGTGGTGCATTGATAACCTCTAACTTAACATTAGAACAAGGACGAGAATTAATGTGCATTCCTGGCTTGATTACCAACCCTAACACACAAGGGATTTATAAACTTTTAAAAAACGGGGCAACTTTAATAACTTGTGCCGATGATATTTTAGAAGCTCTAAATTGGGAAATCAAAATAGAACAACAAATTTTGTTTAATGCTCCAGATTTAGGTGATGATGAAAACAAAATCTATTTATCATTAGAAATTGAAGAGAAAAGTTTTGAAGAATTATTAACCCAAACTCACATCAGCGTTGATGATTTATTAATGCACTTGACAACAATGGAGCTTAAAGGGATAATTAAACAAACCGATGGAGATAGGTACAAGAGAGTTTAAATGGTAGAAACAAAAGAAAATAGCCCAGAAAAAAAGGTTGCAAAACCTGCGACAAAAAAAGCTTCTGGCGAGAAAAAAAGCAAACAAGAAAAGTCGTTGGTGATAGTTGAGTCACCTGCAAAATCTAAAACAATTCGTAAAATACTTGGTGATAGTTTTACGATTGAAGCGAGTTATGGTCATGTTAGAAATTTACCTGCAAAAGATAAAGCAACTCAGAATTTGGGCTTTGATGTTAATAACAATTTTACACCTAAGTTTGAAATTATCACAGGCAAGCAAACTGTTGTAAAAAAATTAAACGAAGTCGCTTCAAAAGTTGATAGAGTTTACCTAGCTTCCGATCCAGATAGAGAGGGAGAAGCTATCGCATGGCATGTTCGCCAAATTTTAAAAGTACCAGAAGATAAAATTTATAGAATTGTATTTAACGAGATTACGCCAAAAGCTGTAAGGTATTCTGTCGACAATCCTCGAGTTATTGACATGGACATGGTGCAGGCTCAACAAACTCGACAAATATTAGATAAATTAGTGGGGTTTAAACTAAGTCCTGTTCTTTGGAAACAAATTGGGAACAGGAATTTATCAGCAGGACGTGTACAATCAGTCGCACTTCGTATGATTTGCGAAAGAGAAGATTTAATTGAAGCGTTTGTACCAATGGAATATTGGTCAATTACAGCTAATCTAGATAAAGACGGCAAATTATTTAATGCTGAATTATCAAAAATTGAGGGCAAAACTGTTGATAAAAACATTTCGACACAAGAAGAAGCACAAAAAATAGTTGATTATTTGATAGATCCAAACTCAGTTTATGAAATATCTAAAGTTACTAATAAAACAATAAAACGTAAACCTACGGCACCGTTTATCACTTCAACATTACAACGTGCTGCAAGTTCGAAACTTGGGTTTGGTGTTCAAAAAACAATGCAAGTTGCTCAAAAACTTTATGAAGGTATGGAAATAGATGGTTCACCTGTTGGTTTGATTACTTATATGAGAACAGATAGCGTTAGGATTTCTGATGATGCTCAAGCTATGGCAAAAGATTTTATCATTAACAATTATGGCGAAAAGTATTATCCTGAGGTGGCGAACGTTTATATAAAAGGGAAACAAAATACGCAAGACGCCCATGAAGCGATTAGACCTTCATATCCTGAACGCACCCCTGAAAGTATCAAAAAATATTTAGATAATGATCAATATCGTCTGTATAAAATAATTTGGGACAAATTTATGTCATCTCAAATGACAAATGCAGAAATTGCGAATAAATCAATCGAAATTACATCTGGTGACTATACGCTAAAAACTGGCACAAGCAAGATTATGTTTGACGGATTTTTGAAATTGTACACTGATGAAGACGATGCTGAAAAAGATGCTGATGCTAAAATCCCTGATTTAGAAAAGGGTGATATTGTTCAATGCAAAAAAATCGAACCAAAACAACATTTCACTCAACCTCCTCCTAGATATAATGAAGCTTCTTTAGTCAAAGCATTAGAAGAACATGGGATTGGACGTCCATCAACTTACGCAACAATTATTACAGTTATTCAAACTCGTAAATATGTTGAAAAAAAGGATAAGGCCCTTCACCCTACACTCTTAGGTCGAACTGTTTCTAAACAATTAGTAACACAGTTTTCTGATGTAATGGATTATAAATTTACTGCAGGCATGGAAGATAAGCTTGATAAAATTGCAGAGAAGAAAATCGAATGGGTTTCTGTCTTAAATGAGTTTTATGAACCTTTTATGAAAGAAGTTGATGCGGTTATGAAAACTGCAGAAAGAGTAACCATTGAAACTAAAGCGAACTGCCCAAATTGTGGAAAACCTATGGCTTTAAGAACAAGCAAAACAGGCTCTCAGTTTTTGGGTTGCACAGGATATCCTGATTGTAAAACAATCTTGTCATTGAATGTATTAAGTGAAGATTATCAAGCAGAAACTAATCCTGAAGCAGAAATTTGTGAAGAAAAATGTGAAAAATGTAATTCCGATATGATTTTCAAAACTGGACCTTATGGCAAATATATGGAATGCACGTCTGAAGATTGCAGGCACCGTAAACCTTATCGAAAATCTACAGGTGTAAAATGTGCAAAATGTGATAATGGTACTATAGTTGAAAGAAAATCTAAACGTGGAACAATTTTTTATGGTTGCGATAAATACCCAGAATGTGATTTTACATTATGGAACGAACCAACTGGTGAGAAATGTCCAGAATGTGAATCTTTATTAATCAAAAAAGTGCTTAAAAAAGGTACGACAATCGCATGCTCTAGCATGAAATGCTTTTATAAAAAAGAATTAGTTGAAGGTGAAAACGAAAATGAATGAAGATTTATATAATCGTTATTTAGAAAAAAAAGCGAAGAAATTAGGGATTTCTGTAGAAGAATTGAAGGCACAAAACGCCACACCACTTGCTTCTAATACTTCTACATCACAACAAAACCCAACCACACAACCCCCGATTTCTAATGCTTCAACAAATCAAACTCTTCAAAACCAAGAAAATAACACGACTAATGTGCAATACTCTTTTTCTCCAAGTTCTAATATTGAAAAAAAAGAAGTGCCTTCGCACGTTTTTACAACACAAAAACCAGTTGAAACGCTTCATTATGAACAACAAGTTTCAAACACTTACACAAATGACAAAGTTGAAATCAAGGATACTAGAGAAAAAAAATTCGCTATAGTTGGTTATCCTCTAGGTCATTCGCTTTCACCAGTCATTCATTCTGCTGGATTTAAAAGCCTTGGCATTGATGCAACTTACAAAATTTTAGAAACTCCACCTGAAAATTTAGTCGATACAATTAAATATCTAAAAACAGAAAACTTTAGCGGTTTTAATGTTACCATTCCACATAAATTACCTGTTTCATTATTTGTCGATGAAGTTGATAATTACGCTGATATCGCACGTGCCGTAAATACAGTATCAATTGAAGCTGATAAATCATTAAAGGCTTTTAATACCGATGTAATTGGTTTTAAACGTGCTATACCTAATGATATTGATTTGAAAAACAAAAAAATAGCGATGTTAGGACTTGGTGGTGCTGCTCATGCTGGGGTTTTAGCTCTTGCTGAATGTGGTGTAAAAGAAATTTCGTTTTTTGTAAGAAATATTCCAAACTCAATAGATGCTGTAAATTATTTTAGAGCAAAATTGCCTAATATTACGTTCAATCTTTATCAAATAGAAAATATTAGAGATTTAGGTGAATATTCAATGCTTGTTAACACTACTCCTTTAGGAATGTTAGGCAAGGGATCTGATCTATCACCAATCGATTTGAAGGCTATGCAAACTTTGCAAAAAGATGCAGTCGTTTATGAAATCATTTATAACCCTAAAAAAACTGTATTGATAAAAATGGCAGAAAAATTAGGACTTCGCACTATCACTGGATTAGATATGTTTATTTATCAAGCTGTTGCAGCACAAGAAATTTGGTTCGGACGTACTCCAGATTTTAAAGATATGAAAATCGCAGCACTTGAAGAATTGTAAAGTTTTGTAACAAACCTTTATTCAATGACAAAAAAAAATCTTTTCATGTTATTATTAAATACCCTCTTTAAAAGAGAAATTATATAGAACTAAAAGAAAAGGAAAAAACATGTTTAAAGTACAAACCTCAAAAGTATCTGAAGCTGTAACAAATTTTGTATCAGACTCAGCGTTACACCCAATTACTAAAAAAGAAACTCCTGCAGAAATTCAACAATTTGCAAAATACATCTCTGATATGAGAGAAGGTGCGCCTATCTCACAACCAAAAGTTGAAGAAAAAGTGTATGAACCGATTTTAGATATTTTCGGATAGTCAAAAATTAATAAAAACAATCAGAATAAAAAGCACACAAGATTATGTGTGCTTTTTGTGTTATACTAGCAAAAAAATATATTTACGGTTTTTATTATTTAAAACAAATAGCCAAAAGGAAATATAAGCATGAACATTACCAGTAATATATACAAACACACCCCAAAAGCTTCCGATATAATTATTGGAGCAAAAAAATATAATGAAATAACAGCAAATATAGGTGAAAATTATAAATCCATAGAGGGAGAATTTTTAAACGAAAATAACGAAGTTGTAGGAAAGATTTATCGCAATTATCAAAACGGGAAATTAAAAATTCAAAAAATGATTAATACTAAAACTGGAGTACAACGTGAAATAACTGTTGATAAAAAAACTCCTCATCGTCAAGCTATATCTGTAAAGACATCAAAAATAACTAATGATAAAGAAAAAAAACTTGGTGAAACATCTATAAATGTTTCGAAGTCTGCTGACAATATTGAAATAGATAGAACTTTTGATGTTTCCATTGGAGATGACGTATTTCAAAGATTTAATGATGTTTCAACTTATTCTACTGACCCAACAAAAAGACATTTGAATTCTAATTCAACACAATTTGTAACAAATGTTATTAGTAAAAATACTGGATATGCTGGGGTTTTAAAAGGTGAATGGCAAGTGCCACAAAATAGTGGTCGTTACAGATTATTGCAAGGTGACGAATCGCCAAAACAGCTAAAATCTATTGGATTTAACGTTGAAGCATAATATTATCTATCTTTAATTGACCAGAAGTCACGTTGTAAAAATACTAAAAATGGTATTAGTTCTAATCTTCCGATTAACATACCAAAAATCATTATACATTTTGAACCAACATGAAGAGTAGTGAAACTTCCCATCGGTCCAATAACTTGTCCAAACCCAGGACCAACGTTACCAATTGATGTGATAGAACTTGTTAGCCCGATTACTAAATTTTGTTCGATTATAGAAATAGACATCGCACCAATAACGAAAACAGTTATGTAAAACAAAACAAATATGATAATTTGTCTTATGATTTCTGGCTGTATTGTAACGTTGTCAATCTTAATATTAACGATAGCATTTGGGTGTAATATTCTTACAAGCTCGTTTTTCATTGTTTTAAATATTAATACCCACCTAATCATTTTAATACCACCACCAGCTGAACTGGCACAAGCACCCATAAACATTGCTGAGAATAATAATATTTTCGCTGTCAAATTCCATTCAACAAAATTTGCACTTGAGCTACCAGTTGACGTCATCAAACTAATAACTTGATACAATGCGTGAGTTATTCCATCAAATAAATTATAACTATTATCCAAAATCAATGCAGCAGCTACTAAGCAAGTCATTATAATTATCATTTTAAGATATGTTTTAAACTCATCACTTTTAAACAATATTAAAGGATTTTTCTGCACTATCGCCTTATACTGCAAGTTGAAACTAGCACCTGCTAAAAACATAAATAATATCACAATCCAGTTTATTGTAACAGAATTATATCCCATAATACTTTGAGGATTTGTTGAAAACCCACCCGCTGCAAGTGTTGATAGCGAGTTGCAAAGTGCATCAAAAGCAGGCATTCCTGCTAATTTCAACAAAATTATTTCTAAAATAGTCAACCCTGCATATACTTTCCATAAAGCAGAGGCAGTGTTTCTAATCCTTGGTGTAAATTTATCCTCAGTTGGTCCTGGAGCTTCTGCAAAAAACATTTGGCGTCCCGCAACTGCAAACTGTGGCAACACCGCAATAAATAATACTATAATCCCCAACCCTCCTAACCATTGAGTTAGCGATCGCCAGAAAAACATCGTATGAGGATAATCAAAATTACTTAATATTGTTGCACCCGTTGTGGTTATACCAGACACCGACTCGAACAAAGCATCAAGTGTGTTCAATCCATAAAATAAATAAGGTATAGCTGAAACTATACCAAAAATTATCCAAGAAATAGCTACTATAAATAATGCTTCTGCTTTTTTAACATCGTTAAAAGTGTTTTTTGTAGCAGTTCTTGAAACGATATTACGTAAAAAATAACCTGTTAAAGCTGACACCATACTAGCTGTTAAAAACGGTAAAATTGACAAAAACTCTTTGTAATACAATGCAATCGCAATAGGAGCAAGGATTACCAAGCCAATATAAATCATCACCAAGCCTATCGCATTTGCTAAATAATTTAATCTCATCTATTTCACCTTAAAAAATTGTTTAATAGTATTGGCATCTTCAGCTTTTGTAAATATAATCAAAGTTTCACCAGTTTTTATCAATGTATCACCTTTAGGGATAATAACGTTGCTTTTTCTTTGAATAACCCCAATAATAGCGTGAGCAGGAAGCTTTATATCCATAATTTTTTTATAATCAAATTCTTCAGGCACAGTTATTTCTAAAACCTCACCCTGTCCCTGCTCGACAGTAGCCAAAATCCCAGCTTCATTTTCGGTAATATCGTTTCTAACTTCATTTATCGCAGAAGTTTTTGGAGAAATTGCAATATCTATACCAACTTTTTCAAAAAGTGGTATGTTGATGACCTTTGCAACTCTAGCTATAACCCTCTTGACGCCTAATTGTTTTGCCAAAAGTGAACATAACAAATTACGTTCATCATTTTTTGTAACGCTAACTACAACATCAGATGAGCCAATTTCTTCTTCATCAAGAAGTTTTAAATTTGTACCATCACCATTTATAATCAATGTACTAGTAAGCTCTTGAGCTAAAAACTGACATCTTTCTGTATCTTTTTCTAAGATTTTTGTTTTGATTTTTAAATTTTCTAAATTTTTAGCAAGCATAAACCCAACGTTTCCACCGCCAATAATCGAAACAGATTTTACATAATCTTTTTCGTGGAAGAATTTTCCAGCCAAAATATCTAACGAACGAGCCGTCCCCATGAAAATCAATTTGTCATCAACTAACAATTCGGTTTCTCCATTTGGGATAAAAAGTTCACCATTTCTAGTCACACCAACGATTAAAGTTTCATTAGGAAAGTCACAATAACGGACTTTTTTATCAGCCAACATCGAATTTTCTTTGATTTTAAACTCAAGCAATCGTGCTTTATCATTTGCAAAATTTTCAACATCAAGAGCGTGTGCAACAGTTACAATTCTGAAAATATCTTGCGTCAAAAGTTCCTCAGGCCAGATAATATGGTCTATGAAAAAGTCACAAATATGCTCGCCAGTTTTATTAAAATCAAGTGTTTTCTTATACTCTTCTTTCCCAACAAAACAAACTGTCTTTATGCCACAAACCTTTTTGGCAGTAAGACAAGCGACAATATTTGCCTCATCAATAGTCGTACAAGCAATGAAGATATCGGCGTTGCTAATCCCTGCCAAATTTAACACCTCTACGCTAGAAGCGTTCCCTAGAATAAAACTAATATCGAGCTTATTAAATTCATCGCTACGATTTTCTTCTTTGTCGATAATTGTTATATCGTGGTCCTCAAAGAATTCTGTTGCAAGTAAACAACCTATTTCTGTAGCACCATAAATTATAATTTTCATAAAACATCACCCTTAATTATAAGCCAAAAATATTGCCCTAATTAGAGCATTTACGCCATATTGCAATAACTGTAACACTATCAATGCAATAATCGGTGAAAAATCAAGACCTTGAAACGAAGGAATAATTTTTCTAAACAGATTCAAATACAAATCAGTCACTGCACGAATAGTCCTGAATGGGTTATTATCCCATCTAATACTAGGTATCCAAGTTAAAAATATTCTTAAAATAATTAAGAAATAAAATAAATTGAATATATTATTAATACCTAAAATTATACCATTATACATATATTATTCCTTTTTAGCCTTAAATTCCTATTACATTTGAGAGCTTTTTTTAGTATTTTTACATTCACAAATAGTTCTTTCAGCTGGAATTTTTTCAATCATGTTAAACAACAACGATTTTAAATTTTCCACATTACTATTAAATACTTCAATAACTTCATGATGCGAAACTGGCGGAACATCTCCAACCAAACCTGCATCATAATCAGTAATTAATGAAATATTCAATGGACACATATCCATTTCTTTTACCAAATAAGCTTCAGGAAACGCAGTCATATTAATGACTTGCCACCCTTGATTAGTGAAAAATTTCGATTCAGCCTTTGTTGAGAACCTAGGTCCATTAATAACAACAACCGTACCTGTTTCATGCATTGTTATACCCAACTCGTTAGCAGTTTTAATCGCTAATTCACGCATTTCAGGGCAATAAGTTTCTGCCGCAGACGGGTGAGTTACAATAGGTCCTTCAAAGAACGTTGATTTTCTGCCATCAGTCCAATCAACAAATTGGTCACATACTACAAAATCACCGGGCTTAACTTCTGTTTGCAAGCTTCCTGCCGCACAAGGTGAAATTACTCTCTCACAACCTATGTGTTTCATAGCCCAAACGTTAGCACGATAGTTAATCAAATGAGGCAAAATAGTATGGTTTCTGCCATGACGAGGTATGAACGCAACTTTATGCTCTCCAATAGTCCCTAAAAATACGTTGTCACTAGGCATTCCATACGGTGTTTCGATACGAACTTCTTCAATATTATCCATGAATTTGTAAAATCCAGATCCGCCAAATACTCCGATTGTTGCCAATTTTTTATTTTCCATAGTTTATTTTTCCTCATAATAATTTTTCTCAGTTTATTATAACACGAAAAAATTATATATATTATTATAAAACATTCCTTAATATTTGTTTACATCTGGCTTAAACCCAATAATATCAGGCTAGAATATCAATAAATATTCTATTATACACCTAATCAACTTGAAATCTTATATTTATATTGTATTATGTTAATATCAAATTAAAGAGAGCTAAAACTATTCATATTAAAGAGTTTGAAGCCATATTTAAAGAGAGCAATGTATAATACTGAGGAAAATATTTTGAAAAAAATTATCTTATTAGCGGTCGTTATTTTTAGTTTTTTATCAACTAATTTAAAAGCCAACGCCACTGATATCAATACTGTCAAAGAAACTATAGTAAAACAAGCTATGGAATTAAATGTAGACCCTGCAATCGCTTTGAGTATTGCAAAAACTGAATCTAATTTCCGTCACGAGGCTAGAAGTAGATATGGAGCTGTTGGTGTTTATCAACTTATGCCAACAACCGCTCAGCGTATGGGATTTAATCCATACAATTTAGTCGATAATATTAAAGGTGGGATTACTTATTACAAAATGATGTATAATATGTTTGGAACTGTCGAATTGGCATTAGCAGCTTATAATGCAGGACCTGGAAATGTGAAAAAATACAACAATACAATACCACCATTCACTGAAACAAAAAACTTTGTTACAAAAATTACAGCAGATATTGAACGTCAAAAATTAACACCTGATCCATCTGTGACCTCTGTTCAAAAATCACTTGATGCTCAAAAAGAAGTTGCAGAACTTGACAAAACTATTGCACAAGTCGAAGATGCTGAAATTCATAGTTTTGAAGATTTGAATATTCAAATACTTGATAAAGGTGAATTCGATTACGAGTTGAATTTAGAAGATATGACTATATAATTTAACATATTTAAAACAAAAAGAGGGGCGATTTAAAAAATCGCCCCTCTTTTTGTTTTACAAACTTTTAATACATTTTATTATGCTTTGTAACATTTTGTAACATTACTAGACTTATTTCTAAAGTTTCCTTATAAAGTAGCCGATATATTAATCAAGTTACAAAAGAAAGGAAATTATCAGCAATGGGAATGTCAGCATCACAAGCTAGATTATTAAGCATAACAGCTCGCATGACTGCTAATGAATTGAACGCTCAATTTATTACAAATGCTAAACTACGCTTGGCTGATGATTCAAGTGAAGCTAGTAGTGCTTATATAGCAGCATTAAGTCAAGAGCAATTGACCTATGTTTCTTATGACTCAGTTGGAAATAAAACAACTGAATCATTAACTGCTGGTTGCTTAATGAACTATGGTGAATTAAAAAACCAATATGTTTTAGTCAATTCATCAGGACAGGCTCTTGTAAGCTCTGATGATATCGGAAATTATGAAGCAAGTGATAATTTAACTACATTCTTAGACTATTACGGTGTAGACATGACGGCTAACTCAGCTTATCCGACAGCACTAAATGGTATTTTTGGTAAATATTATGATGATTATACTAGCGATATCACAACTGATGATAATGCAAGTGATTATATAATGGATAATTACGTATCATCATTAAATAGCAACGCCAATTCTTGGTTTGACTCAATGGATACAAGCAATTCAACAGCTTTTAATTCTTGGGCTTCAGGAATGAGCAACACAGATAGCACTGGTTGGATGGATACTTATCTAGCTGGTTATGGTGCATCAATACCAGAAGGGATTTTAGGTAATTATATTGAAACATTGCAAGAAGTTCCGACTTGGGATTTTGGTGATATGCCAGTTAAACCTGAAGATGCTGACTTTTCAACTTTAAGTGCAAACTATACAAGTTCTCGTTGTTACGGTTCTGTCGCTGCAACCACTACTGGCTTGCAACATATGGATCACAACTTATGTGCTTTAATTTGGGGAACTGATGGTATTGGCATAAATGATGATGGCACAGCTTCTCTTACAAATAGTGATGGTAGCATCACTATAACAAAAACAAATACATCATCATCAGATACTTCTTTAACATCAACATCAGTTGGCACAACAACAACTACTACTGATTTATTGCAGGCGTTTGAAGATTATGGTGATTATACATGTGTGCAAGAAGCTATAACTATGTTAACCGATTTATATTGCGAATTGGCATATAAATTAGACGGTGAAACTGGTGGATCTTATCCATATGATACAAGTGAATATTCATTAACAGGAACTGGCACAGAAGAATCTAAGACTGATTTGTTTGCAGAGTGGGAAGCTTTTTATGCGAAATTAGATACATTAGATGCTGAGATTAACGCTGAAATGTATGTTGATTATGAAGCGGAATTAGCAGTGTGGCAAGAAGAATATGATGGTTTTATTCAAGAATTAGCAGCTTGGAAAGAAGAATGCTCAGTGTTGCAAGAAACTTTAATAGAAGAAATTGAAAATTTACCACCTCAAGAAATACAGGATTCTAGCACGCCTTTATATGAATGGTACAAAAACCTTTGGTATCGCATGGGCGGTGAGTCTGAAACCTCAAAAGCAACTGGTAGTACAAACTATGCACAATTAGATGATGCGTATATGAGTGATTCTGATTGGTTGCAATACGCATTAGAACAAGGTATCGTATCTTTAGAATTAGTAACCTATGACGATGAAGGTTCTTACGATTATCCGAATATGGGATATTGCGATTGGACTAGCGTTACTTATTCTAACTTAACTGATATTGATAGTGAATCAAATGATACAGCCATTGCTAAAGCAGAAGTTATTTATGAAAACGCTCTGACTGAAATTCAATCAGCAGACCAAGAATATGACCTTGAATTAGAAGAATTAGATACTGAACATTCAGCGATGGAAACTGAATATGAATCAATGAAAGCTATTATTGATGAAAACGTAGAACGTTCATTCACAGCGTTCTCTTAGATTGATAATAAAATATAAAAAAGGCGAGAATTGAAATCTCAATTCTCGCCTTTAAATTACTTGTTCAAGTTTATACAGCGTAAACGCTAACTTGTTTTCTGTCACGTCTGTGTGGTTCAAATTTAACTTGACCATCAATCAACGCAAATAATGTATCGTCAGAACCGATGCCAACATTGTTGCCAGGGTGAACTTTTGTTCCTCTTTGACGAATTATAATGTTTCCAGCTTTAACGATTTCGCCACCAAATTTTTTAACGCCTAATCGCTTCGCTTCTGAATCACGTCCGTTACGGGTCGATCCCATACCTTTCTTATGTGCCATTTTTATATTCTCCTTGTTGTTGTTTTTTTACTTTTCTTTTGTTAAAGCCTATGCTTCAACTGTATCAACAGTTTCTGTTGTTTTCTTTTGAGCAGAAGTTCTGATTTTAGAAATCATTACTCTTGTAAATTGTTGTCTATGACCTTGTTTTTTTCTATAACCTTTTTTAGGTCTTTGTTTGTAAACGATTATTTTTTTAGCTTTGTCATGTTTTACAACAGAACCTTCAACAGAAGCTCCTGATACGTAAGGTTGACCTACTTTTGATTTTTGTCCGTTAACTACCATAACGACTTTGTCAAAAACTACTTTTTCATCTTGATCAGCGTTCAATAATTCGATATCTAAATAACGACCTTCTTCTACTTGGTATTGTTTACCGCCTGTTTCAACGATTGCATACATTTGATTGTTTCCTTTCTCTTTGGGTTTCGTATCCCAACCACAAGAAATTCAAGGGGGGATTTATTAACGAGTTACCACATTATAATACATTTTTTATTATCTCTTAGTCATTTTTATATGTCAAGTATTATTAATATTTATTAACTTTGTGCGAAAGTTTCTTTTTTGAAGTAAAATTATTCTATATGAAAGTAAGTTTAGAAGAGATATTAAAAGCTTGTAAGGCTGATTTATTACAAAATAATTGTGAATGTGAAGATGAGTTTGAAATTTTAACCGACACTCGAAAAATAAAAGGAGCTGAAATTTATTTGCCATTAAAAGGCGAAAATTTTAACGGTGAAGATTTTTGTCAAAATGCCATTGATACTGGTGCAATTGGCTGTTTTGTTACTAGAGATGAATTTCCTAAAAACGCTAAAATTGTTTTAAAAGTCGAAAACACTTTAATAGCATATCTTGAAATGACTAAACTTATTAGAGAAAAATATAGTCCTAAAGTTATTGCTATCACTGGCAGTTCTGGCAAGACTACAACTAAAGAAATGGTGTATTCAGTTATTAGTGAACAGTTTAGGGCTGTGAAAACGTTTTCAAATCACAATAATGAAATAGGGCTTTGTCAAACAATATTTGATATTGATAAGAATACGGAAGTTGTAATTGTTGAAATGGGAATGCGTGGTTTAGGTGAAATTGAGCTTTTATCAAAATATGCACAACCTGATTTCGCTATTATAACGAATGTTGGCACTGCACATTTAGGACGATTAGGAAGCGTTGAAAATATCGCAAAAGCGAAATGCGAGATTACGTCAGGGCTTAATCCTAATGGCACAGTGATTTTACATAATAATGATAGAATTAGACAACATATTAATTTTGTCGGTAATAAAAAATATTACTCAATTTCTGAGGTTATAATTCTTGAGCAATCGCCTAATTATGCCAAATTTATTTATAAAAACAATGAATTTGAGTTGAGTATTGGCGGTGAATATAATATCGAAAACGCTCTTGCTGCGATTGAAATCGGACTTGAATTGGAAATTGATATTAAAAAAATTCAAAAAGGATTGTATAAATACCGACCTATCGAAAAACGTTGGGAAATTAAAGAGGTGTCTGGTTACAAAATCATCAATGACAGTTATAATGCCAATCCTGAATCAATGATGGCGTCAGTTTCTGCGTTTTTAGATTTATACAAAAATGATTGTGCAATAGTTTTAGGAGATATGGGCGAATTAGGCGAGAACTCAAAACAATTACACTATGATGTCGGAACGTTTTTAGCTAACAAAGTAAAGAAAACTAATGTAAATAATGTAAAATTTATTACAATCGGAAATCTGGCTAGAGAAATCGCTATATCACTTGTTAATTCAAGCGTTGAGGTAATTAGTTTTGACAAAGTTGAAGATGCAACTTGTTACATTGTTGAAAACTTATATATTGGTACTACAATATTTTTAAAGGCTTCAAGAGCTATGAGATTTGAAGCTATTATAGAATATCTTGAGGGAGAAAAATAATTATGATAATGCTAATAGTCGCATTTTTATTAGGTATGATATTGTGTTTGTTGTTTGGAGTACCATACGTAGATTTTTTACAAAAAAAAATGATTGGACAATATGTAAAAGATTGTGCGCCTGAAGCTCATCTCAAAAAACAAGGTACACCTACTACTGGTGGAATTTTTATAGTTTCTGCAATAGTTATAGCTTCTGTGACAGTTTTAGCGTTAGCACAAAAATTTTCTAGCACTTCCTTAATAATCCTTTTGACATTGTTGTTTTATACTTTCGCTGGATTTTTAGATGATTATATAAAAATCAAAGGTAAAGGAAACGATGGGCTTACTGCTCGTGGAAAATTAATGCGTCAAATTGCAATTGCAATGTTGCCAACATTATTTTTAATGACTTCAAATCCTGAATTTGGACTGATAACTATGTTTGGACATTCTTATAACCTCGGTTTCTTATATCCAATATTTGCTATTTTCATTATCACTGGGGCATCTAATGCTTACAACCTGACTGATGGATTAGATGGTTTAGCGTCTTTCACAGGTGTTTTTGCATTCTTAGCTTGCTCTATTATTTCTTTATTAGGCAATCATATAGAAGCTGCGATAATTTCTGCCGTTGTAGCTGGTGCGTTAATCGGGTTTTTACGATACAACAAGCCTAAAGCACAAGTTTTTATGGGTGATACTGGCTCACTAGCTCTTGGAGGTTTGCTCGGTACGCTTGCTGTTATGGCGAAGTTTGAAATTCTTTTAATATTCGTTGGCGGTGTTTTTGTGATGGAAACGCTTTCTGTAATCCTGCAAGTCGCTAGTTACAAATTGACAGGAAAACGGATTTTTAAGATGTCGCCTATTCATCATCATTTTGAGCTTTGCGACTGGAGTGAGAAAAAAATCGTATTAGTTTTTGGCTTTGTATCATTATTTTTAGGGATATTGGCGATTTGTTTAAGATTAAAAGGAGTTTTGTAAAAAATGAAACCTATTTTTTCGAGATTAAATTTGTTTGATAAAAAAGTTTTAGTTTTAGGACTGTCTAAAAGTGGGATTTCTGCTGCTAAATTATTGTCAAAACTAGGTGCAGATGTTTTTTTAACAGAATATCGTAAAGAAAGTGAACAAGATTTTGAAAGTATTAATGAACTGAAATTATTAGGTATAAACGTTGAAATGGGTGGGCATAGTGAAGAATTTGTCGAAAATTCATATATTGCTATAACAAGCCCTGCGATTTCACCAAAATGTGAAATTATGCAAAGATTAAAATCACAAAAAATTAAGGTTATTTCAGAAATTGAACTTGCTTATCTACAAACAGGCACTCCTTTTATTGCTATTACTGGAACAAACGGTAAAACCACTACTACCGCTCTTGTTGCACATATTTTCAATGAACAATATGAAGCTCTTGCTTGTGGGAATTATGGTGTGCCTCCTTGTGATTTGTTGGAAGAAGATTTGGATTATTTGGTTTGCGAATGCAGTTCCTATCAGCTAGAAATGAGTCCGACTTTTACACCACAGATATCTATTTTTACGAATTTTACACCTGATCATATTGACTGGCATGGTGGCATTGAGAATTATTTTAATGCGAAAGCAAAGATTTTCAAATCACCGCAAAATCCTGCTTTTGTTGTATTAAACGCAAATGATGAGAAAGTCATGAAATTGGCTGATGGTACTGATGGAGAAGTTTTTTATTTTGCAAAAGATATTGCTAAAAATTGTGCCTTCATTAAAGATGAAGTTATTTGTTATAAGCGAAATGGGGTTCTAGAAGAAATCATATCGCTTGAGGATTGTCCATTAATCGGCGAGCATAATTATGAAAATGTAATGTGTGCGATTATTGCTTCAAAAATAATTGGGGTAGATAATTGTAATATTAAATCGGCTATTATGAGCTTTAAAGTTCCTGAACATAGATTTGAAAAATTTACGCACATCGATGGAATTGACTTTTATAACGATTCTAAAGCTACAAATCCAGAAGCTTCTATTGTTGCGATTAATGCTTTCAAATCAGAAAAAGTTGTTTTAATAGCTGGTGGTCGTGATAAAAATACTGATTTAGGCGAATTTGTTGATGCTTGCAAATCACATATTCAATCTCTAATATTAATCGGAGAAGCGAGTGAACGTTTTACCAAAGAGTTTTTAGCTAAAGGTTTTGAGAATATCATCTATGCTAATAGTTTAGAAGAAGCTGTTGATAAATCTATTGAAATAAACCCTGATGTTGTTTTATTATCACCAGCTTGTGCTAGTTTTGATATGTTTAGTAGTTATGAAGAAAGAGGAAAGGTGTTTAAAGAATATGTCTTATCCAGAAATGCCTAATAGAAATAATAGAAGAAATTCACGTGTTAGTGCTAATGATTTTAGCGTAAATTCTGATACAATAATTTCTTCACCTGACAGAACTTTAATGCTTGTCGTTATCTTTTTAATAATAATAGGCTTCCTTGCTATATTTTCTGCTACTGCTCCTAAATGCTTGAGTGATGGGATAAACCCCGCTGAGTACCTTGGTAAACAAATCTTGAGTTTTATTTTAGGTTTCTTTGCAATGGGATTTTTTGCGAGAATCAGCTATAAAAAATTACCCAAAATTAATGTAATAGCTGGAATAATACTTTTGATTTTATTGGTTTTAGTCGATTATACTCAATTAGGTATAGTTGTTAATGGTGCAAAACGTTGGATTAATATCGCAGGATTTCAACTCCAACCTAGTGAATTAGCAAAACCTGTAGTTGTTATGCTTTTAGCTAGTGCGTTTAAGGATAATTCTGTTTTTTGGGATAAGGCAAAATTTAGTTGGCCATTTATACCAATTTTTATCATGATATTTTTAATATTTTCTCAACCGAATTTAAGTATGGTCATATTGTTATTAGGGACATCTGTTGCGATGTATCTACTAGCTGGAGGTTCGTTTAAATGGATTATAACTATGGGGCTGGCGGCCATAACTCCTGTGTTGCTTAAACCTGATTTATTTATCAAACCATACCAGATGCAACGTTTAGAAATCTGGAAGCACCCTGAATTAGACCCGCTTGATGCTGGATATAATATTATTCAATCCTTGGTTGCCTTCGCTTCAGGGAAATTTAGTGGTGTTGGGTATGGAGCTTCTATTCAAAAATTAGCTTATCTTCCTGAATGTCATACTGATTTTATTTTTGCGGTTATTGCAGAAGAGATGGGATTTATTGGCTGTATTCTGGTGATAGGTTTATTTTTTATATTCTTGCAACGTGGAATGATTATTGCAGGACGATGTGAAGATATGTATGGAAAATTATTGGCAATGGGGATTACTATTTCTATATGCATGCAAGCTTTTTTAAATATCGCAGTCGCTAGTTCATTCTTGCCTGCTACTGGCATACCGTTGCCATTTATCAGTTATGGCGGTTCTTCATTGATAGTTTCTATGTCTATGGTTGGAATTTTGTTAAATATTTCTAAAAAACGGATTAGGAAAATAAGAAGGCGGTCTAATGTCTAAGTTGAGAAAAGATGAAAAAGATTTCGATAAAAAATATGTGTATTTTATTACTGGCGGTGGTACTGGAGGACATATTTATCCAGCAGTTGCAGTTGCTGATGAATTAATTAATGATGTTGAAACAGATAAATTATTTTATATCGGGAACTCTAAAAATTTAGAATATAAAATTGTTAGAGAAAAAGGATATGATTTTCTTTCTGTTGATGTATCAGGTATGCCTCGAAAATTTAGCGTTCAATTTTTGAAATGGAGTGTTAAATTAGTATTTGCAATATTGAAGTCAATTTTTTATATCTTAAAATATAAGCCTGATGGGATTTTTGGGACTGGCGGATATGTATCTGCTCCAATTTTATTTGCTAATTTATTACTTACAAAGCTGAGGATAAAGGCAATCCCTTATATTTTACACGATTGCGATTCGCAACCTGGTTTGGTTACGAGAAAATTTGCCTCAAATGCTAAGTCTATCTCGTTAGCGTTTGAAAACGCTTGTGAGTTTATTAATAATCCAAATTGTATTATTAATGGAAACCCTGTTCGAAAAGAGTTTAAAACTTTATCAAAAAAAGATGCACGTCTGAAACTTGGCTTGCAGGATAAACTAACCCTATGTGCTATGGGTGGCTCGCAGGGTGCTAGGACTATCAACCAAGCTTTAATTAAATGTTTAAAAGCTGTTACAAATGATTTAGATTTACAGGTGATTTTCCAAACAGGTAAAAAGAATTATGACGAAGCACTTCAATTACTTTCTAGTTATTATCCAGAATATTCAGAGGACAAAAATATTTTATTAAAACCTTATTTTGATGATATGGTAACTATTTTGAAATCAAGCGACATTGCTATTTCTCGTTCTGGTTCTTTAAGTATATCAGAGATTTACGCATCAAATATCGCATCTATTCTAATCCCATACCCTTATGCAGCTGCAGATCATCAGCGTAAAAACGCACGCTATGTCGTTGAAAAGGATGCTGGGATATTTATTGAAGATTCTGATATTACGCCTGAAATCTTATTAGAAAATTTAAAATTATTAATAAATGATAAAAAATATTTAGCTAGTTTACAACAAAATTCATTTGATTTAGCAAAATTAAATGGAGCGTCAGATATCGCAAATCAGATAAAAGAAATGGTAAAAAATGAATAAAATTTATAGTTATGATGAAGCTGTTGCATTATTGACATCGCAAGGCAAATTTCATATTAATCTGGGGCTTGAGAGGATTACAAAAATCCTTGACTTGATGGAAAATCCCCAAGATAATCTTAAATATATTCACGTTGCTGGTACTAATGGAAAAGGCTCTACCTCTGCAATTATTGCCTCAATATTAGATAAAGCAAATATGAAAGTTGGACTTTACACAAGCCCTCATATTTTTGATTATACTGAAAGAATAAAAATTAATAATGATGAAATTTTAAAAAATGATTTCGCAAAATATGTTTTTGAGATTTGTGATTTGGCTCAAGATAATCAGATAGATTTGACAGAATTTGAAATTCTAACAGCAATAATGTTTAAATATTTTTATGACAATAATGTAGAAGTTGTTGTTTTAGAAACTGGTCTAGGTGGACAATATGATGCAACTAATGTGATAAAAGAAAACTTATGTGCCGTTATAACTCACATCGCACTTGATCACACAGATAGACTCGGTAAAACATTACCAGAAATAGCGAAAAAAAAAGCTGGCATAATAAAACCGAATTGTCACGTCATAACAAGTGAAGGATATGAAGCGATTAAAGATAGAGCAGATGAGTGTAATTCTTTATTATTAATGATTTCGCCTTATGAAAATACTGCAAATTTATCTTTAAAAGGGAATTTTCAACAATCAAATTTATCATTAGCATTAGCCACAATTCGATTGGTTTTTCCTAAAATATCTCAACAAGTTATAAATGAAGGAATTAGTTGTGTCAAACATCAATGTCGATTTCAATATATAAAATCTAAAAACCTTATAGTAGATGCAGCACACAACCCTGATGGAGCTAAGGCGTTAAGAGAAAGCTTGGATTTTTATTTTCCTAATATTAAAAGAAGATTTATTTTTGGAGCTTTGAATAATAAGGATTATTCAAAAATGATGGATATTTTGTTTAGTAAAAATGATGAAATTTGTTTTTATAATTTTAATAACAAAAACTCTTGCACTGCAGAGCATTTACAAGAGTTTTGTGAATATAATTCAACCTCATTAAAATCAATTGATGATATAAATTTTTCTAATGAAATTTTAACAATAATTTGTGGCTCTTTTTATATGATTAACGAAATCATCACGAAAGAAACATTAAATCAGTAATTTTATTCGTTATTACTGTTTTCTTTTATCATGTCATTTATCATATCATTTATAACAGCAGGTATGAATTCGTTACAACAATTCCAAATCAAAGTTGGCTTAGGCTCTTTAATTGATGGACTTGGATATGAGCTATTACAAAACCCGTTTAACATATTAGTGCTGCCATCAATATTTGATTTAAAATGTGTGCAACAATTACAAATTTTTAGAATAAATCCAAAGTCGTTTAATTTTATTTTCAACTCTTGAAGAGCATCTATCATTCTTAAATGCTTATCTGTTTTGAATTTTTTGTTTTTATAAATAAATTTAACCAAAGATAACCCATTTTCAGAAATAAACTCAAGCTTGCAAGGCAATTGTCTTCCATTAGCCATAACAAAAGTTTGAATAGATAATTTTTCAGTATCATCAGGAAGTTCTTCTCTATTTTGTATCTTATTTCTAATTTTTCTAATAGGAGGAAGATTGTTAATAATATGGCAGAATGAATAAATTGGATACAAAAGCAAAAGACCGATTTCTTTTAAATTTAATCTTGAATTAACAATACTTATTCCAAATCCTACCAACATAATTAAACAAGAAAATAAAACTATTTTAAAATCAACCACAAACGCATATCGGTAAGAATGCTTTAAAGCACAAGCATAAACGAACAAAATCAACCAAATATTTGGATATAACAACGAAATAGTATGCTCCGCAAAAACGTGATTACCATTCCAGATTTTAGTAAAACAATTTCTAAACAAGTTCATTCTAACAGATAATCTAGGCTTTTTAAACTCATAATCTTTAGCCTCAACCAATGTTTGAATATTTGGGTTATATGTACAAGGGAACTTGATTTTTGATAATAACAAACTATATTTCAATTCAGTATTAATATTTTTAAAATCAACTGAACCTATCTCATCAACAATGTTTTTTCTAATAATAAAAACACCTGAATCAGCCTGTGCAGCCAATCCAAAAAGAGAACGTGCTTGGCGAATAAAATTCATATGATATTTTTGATAAGCCGCTTTGATTTTTCCAACGAGCCCTAATTCATCAGTAGCTATCAAGGTTTCACCACATATGACGTCATTTTTAACTAAAGCCACATTTACTGTCGATAAAAAATCCATAGGAATGCTTCTATTTGCATCGATAAACACATACGAATCAATTGATTGCTCATTAACGAGCTTTTCTAATAATATTGAAACCGCCTGATCCTTCCCAACAGTCCCAACATTTCTAATATTTAGAACTTTGAATAATTGGCTTTCTTGAGCAAACAACGCCTCTGAATTGTCCTGACAATTATCTAAAACCACAAAAACCTTAAAATTATTGATAGGATAATCCTGTAATTTGATTTCATCAATTAATGCTTGAAGCGTGTTTTTATTATCTTTAGCATAAACAATTAATGCTAAATTTTCTTTTTCTTCAAATTTTGCGTGCCTTTTTTCCTGCTTAAACGCATTATCGTTCAAGTTTTTGATAGATAACGCCAAAAAATAAATCGCATAAAGCGTTATATATATGTAAAAAATATTTAAAATAAATTCCATGAATGTTCCTTCCCCTGTTCTTAGTTCTGTAAAAATAAAAATTCCATAAATATAATGTGAATAAAAATTAATTTTATGGAATAAATATATTGTTAAGATTTTTCAGTTTTGTATACCTACATAGATAATACAAAACCACCTTTATCGGCATTTTGAAGCTTGTCGCCATCAATTTTTGCACGAAGATTTTTTATATATTTATAAACATAATCTCTAGGTAATTCTAATAAAATTGCTAAATCTTTTGCATAAACAATTTGACCTTGATTTTGTGCAAAATGATCAAAAACTTTTTGCTCTCTATCAGTTAAAGCTTTTTTAAAAACGAATTGAACTTCTTCTCTTAAAGTTGGAATAGATTTTTTTGTTTCCTTAATCTCAACAGCTTTATCAATTTCAGTTTTCATTTCAGTTTTTTTAGTTTTTTCGGTTTTAACAACTTTTTCAGTAATTTTAGTGTTTTTAACAGGTTTTACAACTTCAGTTTCAGCAATTAAGGAAACCTCAACTTTTGTCGCTTCAGCCTTAACAGCCTCAGCTTTATCAGTTTTTTGTTTTCTTTCTTCTTCAACAAGTTTGCTTATAGTATACGCTGACGGTGCAATTTTGCGTTCTAAAGAGTATGCATTTTCTGCAATTGAGCTTAATCTTTCAGCACGAGTTTGACGCCACTCATTATTAGATGAAACAACTGGCTTCCCTTTTAAAACTATATCAACCAAATCATTTGTTGGTTTTGACTCTTCAATTTTTTTCCCTAATCTTGCTGCAAAATCTTCTAATGTAATTTTTTCTAATGAACTTCTCCACTGTTTAACTTCTTCTTTGCTCAAGTATTCAGACATTCATTATCTCCTTAAAAACTTCTAATCTGTTTAACATTATAAAATTTAACATAAAACATGTTAAAATAAAGCAATTGTTGCAAAACGTAAATTTTATTTTTGTGAATATTTTGTTTTAATGTGAAAAATAATATTAAGATTAATACAAAATTCCAGAGTTCAATATTTTATCTACTTCTCTTTTCATTTCACAATGAATTTCTTCAACAGTTTTCACACCATCAATACTTTTGAAGTTATATTCTGACTTCATCTTTTCATACTGCTCTAAACATTTGTTTTGATATATCTCAAAGCTTTTATAAAAATCTGTAGAAAATCCAACATCACGTCCACTTTCATAAAAGTCCAAACCAGTAGTGCCGATAATACGTTTTAACAATGTATCAACTGGCATATCTAAATAAAATACCAAATCAGGTTCAGGAGCATAATCATAAAGGTTTTTAACCCATTCAATATCCTGGCCACGCACAACATCACGTGCTAGAGCGGTATAATAATATCTATCTAAAAGCACCACAAATCCAGCTTTTAATGCAGGTATAATATGATTTTCCAGCCTATCTGCAAAATCTGCAGCATACAGCAAACTATATGTTGTTGCATTCAATAAGTTTCTATCTTTTGCATCATCAATAACATCAGCAATAAGTCTTGAAGTTTTCCATTCAGAAACCATAACCCCATATGATTGGTCTTGAAGCGAACGTTTTAAAAGCTCTAATTGAGTAGATTTTCCTGACCCATCAGTCCCTTCAATAACAATCAACAAACCTTCATATTTGTGTTTTTTTTCAAACATAACTAAACCTCAATTCCTTTTTGGCACAAAACTTCTTTTAACAAAGCTCTTATTGCCAATTGTTTTGAATGAATAGAATCAAGTGCGTTTATCTTTTTCAATCCAAATTCATCAACCATATTATTATATTCATTTACAACACGACCTTGAAAAATCATATAACTTTCATAAGGGTCATTGCTCAATTTTAAATCCATACCTGCTTCATAAAACTTAGGTGTACGATTAGAACAAATTCTTTCCATAGAAACCTTAGGGTCTATATCAAAATATATGGCTAAGTCAGGTTTATATGCAAAATTATAAACATTTCTAACCCAATCTTTATCAACACCTCTTGCGACATCTCTTGCAAAAGCAGTATAGGCATATCTATCAGCCAATACAATAAATCCAGCTTTTAAAGCAGGGTTTATAACCTGTTTTACTCTATCTGCAAAATCCACTGCATGTAATAGCGAAAAGGTTCTAGGTGATAATAAGTTCTTTTTTTTAGCTAATTTTGTCGTCTGACTGATTAGCTGTGACGAATTCCATTCAGTAAAAATAACATCTTGCCCACTTGATTTCAACCAATCACGCAAAAGTGTTATCTGAGTTGATTTTCCAGAACCATCAATTCCTTCAACGCAAATCAATGTTCCAGGTAATTTATGTGCTTCTTTTAGTCTAAACAAGGCTTAAACTCCTTTGCTTTCTAATAATTGTACATTGATTTTACCAAATTTTGCCGACAAATTATCCACCAAATGTATAAAATATAATTCTGGTTCTATATCACGTTCGTTCAAATCTATAATTGAACCCCAATCTGATCTACCATGATGTGCGGCAATCATTCTTGCAACTTTTACAAATCCATTGTTCATACAAATTGCAAAACCATACTGAGAATGCGTTATCCAAGTTTTTTTAAAATCCTCATCATAATCAATCAAACCAGTTTCTGTATTAATCTTATATTCAAAAATTTTGCCAATATCATGCAATATACAAGCAGCATAAACATCATCACGATTAAATTTATAATCAGCTAAATCCATATTGATTTTCGCATATTCCAAGCACTCTGATGTATGAACCAACAACCCGCCTAAATAATTGTGATGCATAACTTTAGCAGCTGGAGTTGTTTTGATTTTATCCTCATGTTCACTAAAATAATTTAATAAAAACATTTTTAAATTTTCATCTTTAATCTCATCAACATAAGCCAAAATATCAGAATAAACTTTGTTCATTTGTGCTTCATCTAAACCTAAAATAGATTCTTTGACCAATTCAATAGCCGAAACCAAACAGTTATTAAATTTTTCATTAAAAGTCGCTGAAACAATTCTTATAATATTTCCTGAACGAAAAACCTTAGCATCAAAGCGATTAAGCGTTTCTTCCCACAAAATACAATTTAATAACGAGCCATCTTCAGGGTTTTTTAGTTGAAGCTTACCCATTTTTGTGCCAGATTTAGTGTCACCTATTGAGAACACTACGATTTCATAATTTATTTCTGTACTAAACATTTTCCACCTTCTGTGCGAATCCACATTTTTCTAATTCTTTTTTCTATCAATAATTTTGTTGTCAGAACTCCATCTAAACGATGAACGAATTTCTGCCCCAACAGTTTCAATTAAATGTTGAGCGTTTTCTTGTCTTAATTTATTAAAATTTTCGCAACCAGAATTCATTTCGCTAACAAATTCATCTGCAAAACTGCCATCTTGAATGTCTTTTAACATAGCCTTCATCGAGTTCTTCGTATCATCAGTAATGATTTTTACCCCACGAGTCATATCACCATATTCAGCAGTATTTGAAATCGAATAACGCATATCAGCCAATCCGCCTTGATTTATTAAATCAACCAGCAATTTCATCTCATGCAAAACCTCGAAATATGCCATATACGGCGAATATCCAGCCTCAACCAAAGTTTCAAATCCAGCTTTAATCAACGCAGAAACGCCTCCACAAATTACTGCCTGCTCACCAAACAAATCTGTCTCAGTTTCTTCTTTAAAAGTTGTTTCTAAAATTCCCGCACGTCCTGCACCAATCGCAGAGGCATAAGAAAGTGCCAATTCTTTTGAATATCCCGAAAAATCCTGATAAATTGCGATTAAAGACGGTACGCCTCGACCTTTTTCGTATTCACTCCTAACAGTATGACCAGGGCCTTTAGGGGCAACCATAATCACATTTACAAACTCTGGTGCTTCGATTTTTTTATAATGTATATTGAACCCGTGTGAAAACATTAAAGTTTGACCTGATTTCAAATAAGGTTTTATTTGTTGTTCAAAAACACTAGCCTGAATTTCATCAGGAATTAAAATCTGAATAATATCAGCAACTTTTACAGCCTCTTCAATTTCTAAGACCTCAAAGCCATATTCTTTCGCTTTTTTTGCAGATTTCCCATCGCATCTTAGCCCTAAAACAACATCGCAACCAGTTTCTTTAAGGTTCATTGCCTGCCCATAACCTTGTGAGCCAAAACCTATTATTGCAATTTTTTTCGATTTAATCAATTCTTGATCAATATCTTTATCAAGATATATTTTTAATTTATTCATATACGCCTATTTTTCTGTCCCTAACATAATTATATCATAAATAATTATGACAAAATCAATTCGCCATTATATTTTTTTCACCAAAAGAAAACACTTTCAAATGGCTGTTACTATAATCTTTTACAGGTTTGTAAAAATCTTTCACCAAAACACATTGCGTCTGAATACATTGAAGCTTGTTTTCATGTAAATATTCTTCAAATTTATCAGCGTTTTTGGTATATTGCCTATGTTTTAAAAAAGCATAAAAACTTTTCTTTCTTCTAGAAATTTCAGAAATTGTAAAATTCAAGATTTCGTCATAATCTAATTGATACCCATCATTGACCGACAAATCTATAATAAAATTACAATTATCATTAGTGGTAATTGAGGCATATGCAACAATTCTATTTTTTGAAGCTTCCTCTAAGACATAACGATTTTTATAAATATTAGTCAATCCTGAAAAAACAGGTTCTTTGTATTCATTAGCAATTCTCTCTAACGATGGTTTAAACAAATTTTTCAACTCAGCATTATATAATTCAGCAACCGCTTCGCTATCATTATTCTGAAAATATCTAAACGGTAATTCATATTGTGTTTTAGGTTTAAGATCATCTAATTTCCACAAATTTTCAAAACTACATTGACGGAACTGGCATTGATTTAGGAATAAATTAATTAACTCTTCATGCGATTGTTCAACTGTGACGTGAAAAGAGGTTACACCCATTGCACCGAATTTTGCTATTACAAACTCTACAAGTTGCCTGCCGACTTCATAATCACTTTGATTAAATATCAATTGTGTAATGCTTAATTTACTAGGATTGCCGTATATAGGCAAAACAGAAATCATTCCTATGACCAAATTATTTTCAATATATAAATAACTTTCATCTTTATCTTTTGAAAGCGAAGAACATAAATTGCCATCAACTTTGGTTTTTAACTCTTTTATTTTATTTTTATTAAAAATAGTATGTTTTATAATCTTTGCCATTAATTGATTATATAATTTTTTTTCTCAATAGGCAAGTTTGTGTTAATATTTTACAAAAGGTGATTATGAAAACAGCAGTCATTGAAAACAATCAAATTGTTATAAAAAATCTTCCAGACATTACTCTTCAAGCTCAAGGTGCTATTGCAAAAGTGTTAGGGTGTGGCTTGTGTGGCTCTGACATCGTAAAATTCAACCATAAACTTGTTGGTGACGGTGCTGTTTTAGGACATGAAGTCGTAGTAGAGATTATGGAAATAAACTCTCAAACCCAATTTAAAGCTGGCGACAAAATCGTAACCTCACACCATATACCTTGTGGAGATTGTGTTTATTGCAACAATGGCAATGTTTCTATGTGTGAACATTTTAAATCAACAAATATAATCCCTGGAGGGTTTTCAGAACTAATCTATTTATCGGAAGAACATTTACAAAATGTTGCATATTTAATGCCAAATAATTTAACAGAAATAGAAGCGTCTTTTTATGAGCCATTAGGGTGTTGTGTTCGTGCGATTAAACGAACTAATTTGAAAAAAGAAGCGACCGCATTAGTTGTCGGACTTGGCTCTATTGGTATTTTAATGGCTCAAGCATTGAATGCTTTTAAAATAAAAGTTGTTGGTTGCGATTTGATTAAAGAGCGAGTGGAATTGTTGAAATCACTAGGGATTGAAGCTTATGAAAAAATTCCTGATAATTTCATTGCTGATGGAATATTTATGACATCTGGTTCTGATAAAGCTATTGAAACTGCTTTGAAATTTGTCAGAAGTGGTGGTAAAATTCTTGTTTTTTCTAGCACTCCAAACAATTTAGGATACCATAATAATGAAATTTATTATAGAGAATTAACGGTATTAGGAAGTTATTCACCAGCTCCAATTGATTTGAAAGATGCGTTAGAGCTTTTGAAAACTAATCAAGTTAAGGTTGATAAATTATCAAGCGTTTACGAATTAGAAAAAATAAATGAAGCTTTTGGAGATACTATTTCTAACAAAATTCTAAAAGCTTATATAAAAATTAATAATTAAAAGGGAAAATATATGCAATCAATTCAATATTATGGACCAATGGATATAAGATATGAAAAAGTCATGGTCAAACCTCCTGAAGCTGGCGAGATTGTTGTAAAAATAGTTTCAGCCTTGACATGTGGAACTGATGTAAAAACTTATAGACGAGGTCACCCCGTTTTGATAAAAAGCGTGCCATCTGGTTTTGGACACGAATTTTCTGGAATTGTTGAAAAGCTAGGAAATGGTGTTGATAATCTAAAAGTTGGCGATAGGGTTGTTGTTGCGAATTCTGCACCGTGTGGGGACTGCTTTTTCTGCAAAAAGGAAGAATATAATCTATGTGAAAACTTAAATTTATTAAACGGTGCTTACGCTCAATATATAACTGTTCCTGCAATAATCGTCAAGAAAAATACGCTTGTTTTACCTGAGCATGTAAGTTTTGATGACGCTGCTTTTTGTGAACCTTTAGCGAACGTTGTTCATGGGATTGAGCGAAGCGAAATAAAAACTGGACAAAGTGTTGGAATTATTGGCATTGGACCAATTGGTTTGATGTTTGCAAGATTGGCAAAGCTTAAAGGTGCTAGGGTAATAGTTGCAGGGCGTAGCGATTTAAAATTAAAGCTTGCTGAGGATTTTGCTCAAGCTGATGAAATTGTTGATTTGAATAAATATCCAAATCCTGAAAAGATTTTTAAAGAATTTTCTGAACAGAAACGAGGATTAGATGTCGCAATCGAATGCGTAGGGTTGCCAGAGATTTGGGAGAAAATGTTTACTTCTGTAAGAGCTGGCGGAACTGTTCACTTTTTTGGCGGGTGTAAATCTGGCTCAACAGTTTCGCTAGACACTACTAAAATGCATTATGGCGATGTGAAGTTGATGAGCGTTTTTCATCACACCCCAAAATATTTTAAACAATCGTTGGATTTGATAGCAAGTGGCGAAGTTGAGGTTTCTAAATTGATAACTAAAACAATTGGGCTTGAAGATATAGAATGGGCGATGAATGAGCATATCGCTGGGCGTGCTATCAAATTTTTGGTTAAACCGTAAATAATGACGTGGATTAATTAGGGATA
>JAWXUD010000004.1:0-75201 GCA_044432945.1 Candidatus Gastranaerophilales bacterium | reverse complement strand
ATGCTGAAACCATCTTGGATTATTCGGGTTCTCGTGGGAGTAACGTCCCACTCGAACAAACGGGTTCGCTTCTCTCACCCTACCGAAAATCCGCAAGTTCAGCATGACGAGAACCCTTTGTTAAACCGAATTCAAAGTGGCAGTCGCATTCCCCTCCGATGGAACGCAAGCGAGCAGAGGCAGAAAGCGAACCCATCTGTTCGAGCGGGAGTAATTCCCCTCCTGTGGAGGGGTGACCGTGAGGTCGGGGTGGTTTCAATGAAAAAACGTCCTGCGTTTACTCTCGCAGAAGTTTTAATAACCCTTGGCATAATCGGCGTTGTTTCAGCGATGACGATACCGAATTTGATTAGCAATTATCAATATAAAGCGTTGGACACTAAAAAAACGTTATTTCAAGAGCGATTGTATGAAGCGATGAATCAAATGAGGTTTCATGAAAAACTTACTGGATATTCAGATGCTGAGGATTTTGTCGCAGAATTAGGAAAATATTTAAAAATAAATGAAACTTGTGATTTAGACGATATGACAGATTGCTTTCCTGATGTGACAATAAATTCGTGTGATGAAAAAGTATATGTTGAGGATTTAGAAACGGGTGAAGATTTTGCAGCGAATACTTCAACAAGAAATTATAATAGCGATAATGTCGGTGTTGTTTTTGCTGATGGGACAAAAACTATTATAAATTATGACCTAAATTGTGAGTGGCTTGATCCTTACGAAGGGGGATTAAATAGAACAGAAGCAACGCAATGTGTTACATTGTTGGCTGATGTTAATGGTAATACTGGTAAAAACGCTATTGGTAGTGATATTTTAGCGATTAATACCACTTTTGGTTTAATAGTTGGCGATATTTGTTGGGACACCTCAAATAGTACGATCACTGCTATAAATTGTGCAGCTGGTTCAGGCACTGATTGGGATAATTACTGTGCTGGCTCGACATCTTATACTAAAGATTATTGGGCAGGAGCAATGAAAGTGTGCCTAGAAGCAGAAAAACGTTTACCGAAAATGAGTGAATTAGCTGAAATGCATAATTATATATTTAATACTGACGTCATTACAGCGTTCGGAAATACATATGATAACTTAACATTAAATAACGAAAGAATTACTAGTTTAGGCTTTGATTATGGTTTTGATGAATGGTATCGCCAATGGTCATCTGAAGTTGACACTGATACATATGCATATGGCAGATATTTCAACTATCAATGGTCACTTGTAAATCTGTATGATAATCGTAATGGTACTGGGCCAGTCGCAAGATGTGTTCGAGATTAATATCTAGATTAAGAATGAGGCTTTATCAATAAAACCTCATTCTTTGAATTTTCCAATGCTCCGATAATTCATCTTCTAAATCAAGTGCTTCTTCAGGGACTTCTAATAAAACAATCCCACGGTTCAGGCAGATGTCATTTTTTGAAGGGTGTAATCCTATTCTAGTTTTTATACTACAACCAAATTTCGTCAAAATCTGCTGAAATTTCATCGCACTCTCATGACGATCATCTAACTCAATACCAATAATCGTTGTTGCCATTTTATAATCTCCTTATTTTGCATTTTGATTATAAAATATTTTTCACAGTAAAATACCCCTCATCGGGGTATTATTTGTGATGATTTTATTTTCCTATTGATTACTAATCATCTTTGGCTTGAAGCTGTGCTTTTTTGTAGTTATACATTACTGCATCTACCATCAACTCATAAGATTTCATATTCTCAATATTTGGGAATTCTTCTTTAAGTTGTTCTCTGACCATCGCTTCCAACCTTCTTTCGTCAGAACTGCTTTTTAACTCGTCAACCCCTGTTATCATACTGATATAATCCGCTGAACTTTTTTCAGCTTGATTGGCATATTTTATCCAACGTAAATTTGGATTACTATTCGATTTTAACTGTTTAACTATTTTTAAATTTTCAAATCGCTTCGCCATAAGTTGACTCCTACTTTTTTATTTCAATTTTTGTTTTTCACTACTTGTATTATTTTAAAGTACCCTAAAAATAAATATTGTCTATTTTTACATCAAAGTTTACAAAACTTCACCAATCACGCAAAACTCGATTATAGCTTGCTAAAATCAGCAATATGCTCGTATTTTTGCTTCAACAAAGTCAATAGAGCTAATCTATTTTCTTTAATATCCTCGTCTTTATCCATGACTAATACATCTTCAAAGAATTTTTCAACAACAGGGTTGATATCCTTTAATTGCTCCAACAGACTAGCATAATCATTGTCCAAATTAATTTTCAAAATCTCATCATAAAGTCTGTTTTCAGCATCAACAACGAACAAATCTTTTTGAACTGACTTATTAGAATTTTCTTTTAATATTCTAATAACCCTATTTGCACTCTCTAAAACTGCCCCATCATCTAAAGTAGACATAACTTCCACCCTAGCGATAAAATCATTCAAATTAGTAAGTGGATTTTTCAACTCAGCACACGCCTCAAGTACATTTTTAGAATATTTTTCCTGCAAGAAAATGATTAATCTTTGCGTCATAAAATCATTAATCTCTTCACTAACCTTTCCTGACAATCTATTCAAACCAGAACCTGCAAAGCTTTTAACTTTATCTAACACTTTTTCACCATCAACTTTTATAGGTAAAAGCACTAAAGCTTCTAGAATAAGATTGCAAATATCGATATCTAATTTGTTATCAAGAACAGTTCTAATAACGCCTAACGCCGCACGTCTAACACCTAATGGGTCAGAAGAACCTGTAGGTTTTTTGCCCTCAGCAAACACCGCACTAATCGTGTCAATTTTATCAGCAATACCAACAATCTGACCTTCGATAGTTGAAGATGTTTCACTCTCAGCATTCAGTGGGTAGTAATGCTCTTTTATACCAACAGAAACTTCTGGAGCTTCTTTTGAAACTCTCGCATAATCCGCACCAATACAACCCTGCAATTCTGTAAACTCAAATACCAAATTCGTAACAAGGTCAGCTTTCGCTAATAATGCAGTTCTTTCGATTGTCGGTTTTGAAATATTTAATTCTTTAGATATAGTTTTTGATAAAGTAACAAGTCTTTGAGCTTTGTCAAACATTGTCCCCATACCTTTTTGAAACGTGATACCTTTTAAAGCATCGACATACTCAGCCAAAGTTTTTTTAGTATCCTCATTAAAGAAAAATACAGCATCATCAAGTCTAGCTTTAACTACACGCAAATTCCCCGCTTTAATATTTTCAAACTCATCACCGATATAATTAGACATAGTAATAAATTTATTAATCAACTTGCCATCTTTGTGAAGTGCAAAATATCTTTGATGAACAGCCATAACCGTAACTACAAGTTCTTCAGGAAGCTTCAAATATTCCTCACTAAATTCACAAGTTACAGGCACTGGATATTCAGTTAAAAAAGTTACTTCTTCCAACAAATCTTCTGTATAATAAGCAGTTGCACCAATTTTTTCAGCCTCAGCTTTAGCTCTATCAATAATAATTTGTTTTCTTTCATCTTGATTAACAATAACGCAACAGTTTCTCATCAATTCAACATAATCATTAGGATCAGCAATTATCACATTTTGCTGTGCAAATCTATGACCACGAGTAACATTCGAGCTTTCTTTATCAATAATTTTAATCTTTACTTCTTCACGATCTAAAATTGAAACAATCCAGCGAATAGGACGAGAAAATTTCTCTTCATTATAAGCCCAACGCATAAAATGTGACCCCTGAAGCTTTAATATAATCGCAGGCACATTCACCTGAAGCAATTCTACAATAGACTTGCCCTCGATTGTTATTGAAGCATGCAAATAATCATCTTCGATATACAAATCACTCGGTTCAAGATTGTTTTTTTTACAGAACCCCTCACCAGCTTTAGTAAGATTTCCCGCCTCGTCATAAGCAACTTTTTTAATAGGTCCTTTGATGATTTTAACTTCATCTTTACTCTGGGTTTCAAGCCCTGAGATAATTACAGCCAATCTTCTAGGAGTGGCAAAAACCTCTATCCCCCCAAATGAAACTTTATTTGCATTCAAAAAATTATTAAAACCTGATTTTAGCTGTTCAATAGCACTAGGTATAAACTTGTATGGTAACTCTTCACAGCCAATTTCTAATAAATATTTGCTCATTACTTATCCTTATTAATTCAATTTAAAACTTAAATATAATTATACCCTATAAAATTTTAAAGTAAAGAAGCTATAAAATACTCTTGTCATTTAATTGCAATTTGTTTTTATAAATGCTATAATTCACAAACAAGGTGTTTATATATTTATTATTTTAAAAGGAGAAAGATATGATTGAAAAACGTGTATGGCTTTTTAAAGAAGGCAATGCCTCAATGAAAAATCTCATTGGTGGCAAAGGTGCAAATTTAGCCGAAATGACAAATTTAGGGTTGCCAGTACCTGCTGGTTTGACGATTACAACAGAAACTTGTATGGATTATATAAACAACAAAAACACAATGCCAGCAGGGCTTATGGAAGAAGTAAAAATAGCTCTGACTAACGTTGAAGCACAAACTGGAAAAAAGTTTGGCGATGCAACAAACCCACTTTTAGTATCAGTACGCTCAGGTGCTAGACTTTCAATGCCAGGTATGATGGAAACAATCCTTAACCTAGGCATGAACGACAAAACAGTCGAAGCAATGGTTGCTTTAACAAACAACCCACGTTTTTGCTATGACAGTTACAGAAGATTTTTAACAATGTTTGGAGCAGTTGCTTGGGACATCGAAAGACAAAAATTTGAAGATTATATGGACAAAATCAAAGAAGAAAAAGGTTATAAATCAGACACAGAACTAAGTGCTGATGATTGGAAATCTTTAATCGAGCCATACAAAGCTTTGATAAAAGCAGAAACTGGAAAAGATTTCCCACAAGACCCATACATTCAATTACAAGAATCAATCGAAGCAGTTTTCCGTTCTTGGAATATCCCACGTGCAATAGCTTACAGAAACCATTACAAAATCGACCACAACTATGGAACAGCGGTTAACGTTCAAACAATGGTGTTTGGAAACATGGGTGATGATTGTGCGACAGGCGTTTCATTCACAAGAAACCCTTCAACAGGAGATAACGAATTTTACGGTGAATACCTAACAAACGCTCAAGGCGAAGACGTTGTTGCAGGGATTAGAACCCCAAAACAAATATCTGAATTAGAAACTGAAATGCCTGAACTATATAAACAATACGTTGACATCGCCAAAAAACTTGAAAAAGGTTATAAAGATGTTCAAGATATGGAATTTACAATCGAAAAAGGTAAATTATATATTCTTCAAACAAGAAACGGTAAAAGAACAGCTCAAGCAGCCGTGAAAATTGCGGTCGACTTGGCAGAAGAAGGGATTATTGACAAAGAAAGAGCTATCGAACTTGTTGACCCTAATGAGTTGTATCAAGTCCTACTACCTTGCTTTGACCCAAAAGCAAAATCTAATGCTACATTAATCGGTAAAGGCTTAGCGGCATCACCAGGTGCAGCAGTCGGAAAAATCGTTTTTGACACAGAAGAAGCAGCAAAACGTGGTTGCAACGGAGAAAAAATAATCTTAGTTAGAATAGAAACCTGCCCAGATGATATTCACGGTATGATAGCATCTCAAGGCGTTCTTACCCTACGTGGCGGAATGACATCACACGCAGCAGTTGTAGCTAAAGGTATGGGCAAACCTTGCGTAGCAGGAGCTGAAGATTTAATCATTGACCTAAACAACGAAACACTAACAACTAAAGATGGCAAAACTTATCATAAAAATGACATCATCTCACTTGACGGCGGTTGCGGTGAAATAATGGAAGGCTCTGTCAAATTAATCCCACCTACAATGAACGATAAGTTTAAAACTCTTTTTGAATGGGTAAACGAAGTAAAAATCCTTGGGGTTCGTGCAAACGCTGACACACCAACCGATGTCGCTAAAGCTTTGGAATTAGGTGCAGAAGGCGTTGGATTATGCCGTACTGAACATATGTTTATGGACCCAGAAAGATTACCTTGGGTGCAAAAAATGATTATTGCAGGCACTCCTGAAGCTCGTAAAGAAGCTCTAGATAAATTGCTACCAATGCAATATGGCGATTTTTATGCAATGTTTAAAGCACTTGGCGAGAAACCAATGACAATAAGACTTTTAGATCCACCTCTACATGAATTCTTACCAAATAAAGAAGAATTGATAGCAACAGTTGCCACTAAAAAAGCAAAAGGTGAGGACTTTGAAGCTGATGAAAAAATGCTTCAAATAGTTGAAGGAATGTCAGAATCAAACCCAATGATGGGGCTTCGTGGTTGCAGACTAGGACTAACTTATCCTGAAATCAACGAGATGCAAGTGAGAGCTATTTTCTCAGCAGCTTGCGATCTAAAAAAAGAAGGATTAAACGTAAAGCCTGAAATTATGATTCCACTTGTAGGACATGTCAACGAATTAAAAACAGTTCAAACCCTTCTTGAACGTGTAGCAAAACAAGTTATGAGTGAAAAAAGCGTTGCTGTTGAATACATGTTCGGTACGATGATAGAAATCCCACGTGCCGCATTAACTGCCGATCAAATCGCTGAGTATGCAGAATTTTTCTCGTTCGGGACTAACGATTTAACCCAAATGACGTTCGGCTTCTCACGTGATGACGCTGAAAGCAAATTCTTGAACAGATATGTTGAGCAAAAAATCCTTCCACGTAACCCTTTTGAAACATTAGATCAAGAAGGCGTTGGAGAATTAATGAAAATTGCGTTAGAAAAAGCACTTAAAGTTCGTCCTTACCTCAAACGTGGTATTTGTGGTGAACACGGCGGTGATCCTGATTCTGTTAAATTCTGCCATAAAATAGGATTGAACTATGTTTCTTGCTCTCCATACAGAGTTCCTCAAGCAAGACTCGCTGCAGCACAGGCTGTAATTGAGTTTAAACACTCGAAAGAAGCTGAAGGACCTTTAGGTTGTAAGTAATATTTTTTATTTTTAATGTTTTAGAGGCTCAATCCTAACAGGATTGAGCCTCTAATTATATCACCCTCTCTTTTTGTAAACATATGTTACAAAAAGTAGACATGTTGAAATCTCAACATTTTATTTTTTTTTATATAAACATAAGACACGAGAATTACAGGAGTTTATCAAATGGATAGTATTTTATCAAAATCTTCATCAGATAGAGCTAACGGCATAAATGTACGCCCACCTGAACCAGTAGAAACAGCTGGAACTTTGGCGATGGGCATGAGTAGCTTATTTTCAACACCAGTATATGACGCATTTTCGTCAAGCAACCCTTTTTCTATAGACTATTCACAATATTCAAGTAACAGTGAAGCAAGCAGTGATGGCGGATTTTTATCTAGCTTTAGTTCAGCTGCCTCAACAATAGCATCTAGTGGTGGATATTCTTCAGGCGGAGATTATAGCAGTGGCTCAACGAGTTCATCTGGCATGTCATCTGGAGCTTCCTGCGGAGCATCTTGTGGTTCTTCTGGCGGTGGCGGAGGGTTCTCTGGCGGTGGCGGTGGATTTACGTCCTTCTGCTAAGAAGATTTAGCCTAAATGTATTTCAAAAAGATATGATGAGCAAATTGCAATCATATCTTTTTTTAAGCATAATAAGCTTATGGAAAAAGATAAAAAATACTATATTTATATTCTTTTAACCCAGACTAACACTTATTATTGTGGTTATACTGACGATGTTGAAAAAAGGTTTCAAGCACACCTTGATGGAAAAGGTGCAAAATACACACGTGCAAACAAGCCTATAAAAATAGTCTATTCTAAAGAATTTGATAACAAATCAGATGCATTAAAGGAAGAACGCCGTATTAAAAATCTAAAACGCAAAGACAAAATCGCATTAATCGAAAAATATCATTCTAAATTTTGATATTGCTCTTGTATTAATTCATCAATAGTTTCATCGATAATATCTTTTTTAGCTTCATTAACATTTTTTTCTATTTCAAGAATAGAGTTTTCTAAGCTTTCATATTCCAACTGCTTAACTTCTTCGAATTTTTCTGCAACATCATTAAGCGATGTAGAGCCTTCGATTTTTGTTAAATTTTCATAGTCCTCTAAACGTTGTTCATATTCAATTTTCAATCTTTCAAGCTCTGCTTTATATGCTTCATTAATTTTTTTCTTAGCTTCTTTTTCGTATTCTTCACGTTTTTTTTCATCAGCTTCTTTAATTCGTTCTTGCAAAGCCTTCTCATCTTCAGTCACAAATTTAGGAACAAAGCCATCTTGAACAATCTTCATACCATTCATACCGACCTGCACAGATTCTAAATTTATATTTAGTAATCTTGATTGAGTGCCTGAAATATCGATACTCCAAACCCCAAGATTAACAGGTGTTTCACCAGTATATGCCATTGCGTTAACAACAATTCTCTCAGGATTATCCACCTCAAAACCTAAAGGATAAATATCCCAACGCTTATCGTTCAAATCCATATTATGATTTTCACGCCAATAATAAACAATTGCTTCACGAATCTCAATCAGATTATACGAAGCCTCTGTCGTAAAATCATAAACCCAAGCATTTGTCTGCCAAATCCCATCAGTTCTGTTGCCGATTTTTTCTTTAACAAGCAATTTTGTACCATCATGCGAAAAATCTACTGGTGTCAAAGTTCTGAAAGTGGCATATTCATCAATATTTTTATCAGTAGACAAAATCGGAACAGGGTTACGGTTTTGGATATTCGCATCTAATATTTTATTCAAATTAGTTTTATTTTTATCCAACTCAATAACAAACAAATCAGTAGCGGTTGAACCATTATTCCTATAATAATAAACAGCAGAATAAACCATTTTTGAATAATCAGGTGAAGTTATTCCTTGCGTATTTTCTTGAGCGTGTATAAAAAATCCTCTATTCAACGTAAGCTCTGAACTGCCTGGTGGATTATTATATTTAGCTAGCTTATAAGAAGGTTCTGGCACATAAAGCATATTCTCATCAGTATTACTTTTAGGACGTCCAACATTCTCACTAGACTTATCTGTCGCCATCGATAGCATCTCATAAGCCTCTACCGTCATATAAGGTGAAGGATAAATTTCGGATTCTGCACGCTCTTTGTTTTTTTTGGCTTCTTTCTTATTAACCCAATATTCATAACGAATTTCTTGTTCAATCTTGTCACAGCACTGAGGCGAATGGTAATCACCAGTCATAAACGCCATCATGCCAGCAAAAACAGAAACAAACCCACACCACATCTATACAAGCCCTTCTTTCATAGCCATAGAAATAGCTTTTGTTCTAGTGCTAACATACAATTTTTGTAAAATGCTATGCACATGAGTTTTTGTTGTAGAAATAGAGATTACCAACTTGTCAGAAATTTGAGGGTTAGTTAAGCCATCAACCAAAAGCGATAAGACTTCCATCTCACGTTCAGTCAAGCCATACAAATTCTTACCTAATTTATAATTAATTTCACCAGTTTTTTCAACAGTTTTGTTATTTTTTCTGATATTTCCTAACACAATTTTAGCGATAGCAGGGTCAAGCCAACCTGTCCCCTCACTAACTGCCAATACTGCCGAAATAGTCTGTTCAGCACTCGCACCTTTTGTAATATATCCATCTGCCCCTGCTTGAAACGCATCAAAGACATCATCATCAGCTTCACGAGATGTATACATCAAAACTTTTGTAGAAGGATTAATGCTTTTTATTCTTTTAGTAGCCTCAATCCCATCTATTGTAGGAAGTCCAATATCCATTATAACAACTTTAGGGTTCAGCTCTAATGCGACATCAACGCCCTCTTGACCATCAGCACACATCGCAACTACTTCAACATTAGGATTATTCCCCAATATAACAGATAACCCTAAACGTGCCATATCATGATCTTCTACTATAAGCACTTTGACTTTGTCCATTCGCTCCCCTTTTCATTTATTAAAACATCTGTCAACAAAAACGTAAACTCGCTACCCTTATTGACTTTACTATTAACCCAAATTTTACCATCGTGTGCTTCCACAATTTGTCTTGATAAATACAACCCTAATCCAGTTCCTGTCGAGCGTTTACGAGTTGTACCTTGAGAAAACCTCTTAAACAAATTTGCAACATCGACTTCAGGTATTCCATTACCATTATCACACACCGAAAAAATCAAGTCATCATTTTGAACTTTTACAAAAACATCTATTTTGCCATCAAGGTTTGTATAATTTATTGCATTGCCACACAAATTTGTAATAACACGCTTAATTTCAGCACGATCCGCCGATATCAAATCATCATCATCTACAGTCATATTCAAATTGAACTCTAAATTTTTCTTCAACGCTAATGGTTTAAGCTCCTCAAAACATTGATTACACAAAGATTTTATAGAAAAATTAGTCTTACAAAGTTGCAACTTCCCGCTCTCAAAGCGATAAACTTCCAAAAGAGCATTGACCAATCCCAACAAATCCTCATTACTATAAAGCATCGTTGATAAAATCATCTCTTGCTTATCATTCAACTCACCCATAGCACCGTCTAAGAAATATCTCAACGTCTGAATTGCCGCTAACAAGGGCGTTCGCATGTCATGTGTAAGCGTAGCTATAAAATCATCACGTAATTGTTCAGTTTCTTTTTGAACACTAACGTCACGAATTACACCCACAAATTTGTTCGGCAAATCGTTTTCATCACTTGAAATTATAGCAAAATTAATCTCTACAGGCGTTCTTTTTTCACTCAAGAAATTTACAACATACAAATCACGCAACAAAATTTCAGAACACTCTGAGTTAAGCCCAAAAATATTTGCGTTATTAGAACAATCAACAAAATCATTAGAACTTGAGCTAACAATTTCACTAAATTTCTTTTTCAACAAAGTATTTGAAGATGCACCAATCAAATTTTCACAAGCTGGATTAACCTGCTCTATATTGCCATTATTATCAATAATTACTATTCCATCAGCACAATAATTAATGATACTGCTTAATTTATTATTAGCCTCAGACAAATCTAGCGTTCGCTGTGCGACCAATCCCTCCAGATTTGTTGAATACTCTAGAAGCTTTGCCTGAGCTATCTCTAATTCAGAAATCTTTACACGCAATTTATCCAACAACTTACTTCTTTCAATACCATTTTTTATATTAACAAGTAAATCATCATTATCCCAAGGCTTTTCAATATACTTATAAAGCCCAATTTCATTTATCGCCTTAATCGCATTTTCTTTATCAGCATACCCCGTCAACAAAATCATACTAATCTCTGGATATATTTTTTTTGCCTCGCTTAAAAACTCTAACCCGTTAAGCTCAGGCATCAAAAAATCAGATATGATAATATCAACTGAATTATTTTTTAAATAATCAATAGCATCTAAAGGGTTGTTAAAAGTTATCACATCTTCATAACCTTCGACCTTCAAAAGTGTCGAGAAGGCTGATGTTACAATTTTCTCATCATCTACGATTAAAATTTTTCCAATACACATGATATCATATTACAATATGACACCAAAGAAGACAAGTTCGTTACAAAAACGCAACATAATTAACGATGAATTCTCACCCCTCTTGGCACTAGCTTTAAAATAAAACTAGCGACAAGATACACGCAAAATAAACCGAAAATCACTGGCAACAATTTATACCTAAATTTTTTACCTCTAATAATCATTACACCTGACACTAACCCTCTTTTTGCCAAAGTCGATGAATATTACAGTACTCTCTAATATCAAAATTAGCTTCATCAAATTTAGCACACACAGACATTTTTGCCTCATCACCAGGATTGAAAAATTTCGTACGCTTACACATCTTATCTTTAGAAATAATTTCAACAAACATAATCTGATGCTCATTATTCATAATATGCAAAGCTTCCCCAACCTGAACAAATCTAACTCCATCCGCCTCTTTGACAACAGGAACATGCGTCATCTTAAAACTCTCTTCATTGTTGCTCTGAAGAACAATCATATCCTGCCCACAACAAACCAAAACTCCATCGCCTACCACCAAAGCTTCTACAATATTGCCACACACTTCACATTTACATAAATCAAATTTTTCCATTTTGCACTCCTTTTTAACAATAAATAACAAATCCTGTGCCAAATATCATTAGCTAATATAATTAAAATATAGGATTATAAAAAAACTATTGTAATTTAAAGGACAATGAATTATAATTATTTTAAGATTTATAATGTTGTGGAGAAAGTTTTATATGAAAAAATTGTTATTAATCGCTTTTATATGCTATGTAACCGTTTATTCTAGCATTCAAACATACAATCATTATCTTGAAATACAAATAATCACTGCTCAAAATATTTGTCAAGATGAAGAATTAATTGCAAGGTTGGTTTCAAAAAACATTAATCCGTTTAATAAATTGAATTTTTTAGTAAAACGCAACGATGATTGCAAAACATTACTTGCTAATTCAACAAAAGATGCTCAAAGAAAAACAAAAGAAATCTGCACAGTTCTTGACTCGTCAAAAGGCTCTGTTTTAACATTGATAAACACATACATTAAAGACCTATATGACCGAGAACAAGCGGCAAGAGAATTGAAAATAATGGTGAAATTAATGACACCATACGATTATTGCGATCAATATTATGACACATTAGTTGATATGGTTATTTTCAAGAAAAAGTTCGCACTATAATTAAAGGAAAGAGGAAAAAATGAAAGAAAAATGCTTAATCGCTATCATCATTGTTCTAGTAGCAACAATGATAATTCAAAACACAACACAAAACTCATACGAAAGATACAAAGTTGTTGATAATGATAGTTTAACTATTTTAATAGATCAAAAAACTGGACAAACTTGGAGAAATTCTATTTGTCAAGAAGGTTCACAAGTGCCTGGCTGCTGGGACAAAATGTATTACGTAAACCCTGAACCAATGCTACAACCTATCGGAGAAGCTAAACTTACAAAAAAAATTAGAAAAATTATTGAAAAACAAGAAAAAGCTAAACAAAAACAACAACAAAAACTTGAAAAAGAACAAAAACAAATGGAAGTTCTTCAACAAACTTCTAAATAGATATGTTTTAATAATAAATAGGGGCGATGATTTCATCATCGCCCCTATTTATTATTATTTTCTTTTAAATTTCTTACATTTAAACCTATCTTCTAGCAACAACTTTGATTAAATGCCAGCCAAATTGAGTTTGAACTGGATCTGAAATTTCACCAACTGGAGTTAAAAAAGCAACTTCTTCAAATTGAGGCACCATCTGCCCACGCCCAAAATATCCCAAGTCACCACCATCTTGACCCGATGGACAAGTTGAATAAAGCTTCGCATAGTATTCAAAACTGCCACCGTCCTCAACTGCTTCCTTAATCTCATTTGCACGACTCTCACTTTTAACCAAAATATGACTAGCACGAACCTGTGTAAAGCCATCATAAGCAAACGAACTTACACAAAACGCAAAAAATACAACTAACAATCCTAATATTTTCTTCATAATAAACCTACCTTATCTTATATTATCAACGCTAACAATCACCTAATTGTTTAATCTACACAATTTTATTACGTCCATTTTCTTTTGCTTCATAGAGCTTTTCATCAACACTATCAAAGAAATCGTAAACATTTGTGATGAATTCATCAACTTCACCAACTCCAATACTTATCGTAAGCTTTATCACACCTTTTGAGTTCTTAAACTCAGTGTTTTCGATACATTTACGTAATCTTTCAAGAGGTATTTTAGCATCTGACAATGACGTTTCAGGAAAAATTATTGCAAACTCTTCCCCACCATAACGAAACACAAAATCAGATAAACGAAACGCATTTAATAATTTATACGCAATCTCTTTCAACACAAAATCACCAGTTGAATGCCCATAATTATCATTAACATTTTTGAAAAAATCAACATCGATAATAGCCAAACTCAATTGAGAATTATATCTTTTTGCTCGAGAAAACTCTCTTGAAAGCGTTGTATCAAAATGTCTGCGATTATACAACCCTGTCAAAGAATCAGTCAAAGTCAACTGCTTTGTTTGAGAATACATTTGATTGATTTTATACAAAACTTCAGTCTTATTTTCATCAGGAATATCAAAATTTTCAATAATATTCTGAATATTTGACTGAATTTCATCTAAAACATTTGTCGGAATGTCAAATTCAACCTCACTATTTAGTAAAAAATCGTTTTGAATATTTTCCATGTCGACTCCTCTATTTAAATAGTATACCAGAAAATTTTGCAATTAACTTATTTTTTTGTTAATTTTAATTATATGATGTTAACTGCAAACGAAATGCTATTAAAATATTCTAAAAAAACAGCCCACGCTAATGAAGTTAAACGATTAGCACTAATGATTTTTAACGAAATTTCGACTAAATTCAAACCAATGACAGACAAACACCGTGAATACCTAGAAGCTAGTTGCCTGCTACATGACATCGGTTATAAAATCGATGTTCACGAACACAACAAACACAGCATGAATATTATTATTAATGAAGGACTGATAGGATTTAACCAAAAAGAATGTGAGATTATCGCATGCATTTGCAGATACCATCGTGGTGGATTACCCAAAAAAGATAAGCACGAAGTTTATATGGATTTTGAAAAACAAGACCGCAAGTTAATAAAACGACTTGCTGGAATTTTAAAAATATCAGATGGACTAGACAGAACAGAAATTAGTCTTATCAAAGATATAAAAATGAATTTCGATACACAAAATAACATCGCAGAAATTTTATTAACACCTTCAAATTTAGATTATTATCCTGACATTAATTGTGCGATAAGAAAACGTGATTTGTTTGAAATAGGCTTCAAACTCCAGACCATAATCAAGTTTACAACCGATTAGAATTGTAAACTTTTTGTTACATTTGCTTTAAAATTGTGACATTTCTTTATGTTATTTACTTTATATATATAAGGGAAAAACCATAGGGGTCAAAATTATGAGTTTTGATGTTAATGTATTAAGTTCTAAACCAGTAATCAAAGCCGCTGCGTCAATGCAAAATGACGGGGGCGGAGGAAATCTTGGCTATATGATGCAAGGTGGCGAACAAGAAGAAAAAAAACAAAATAGTAGCGAAAGTATTTTTGACAAAAAACAAGAAATCGATTCTTTTGGATATGAAAAAGAATTTTCATTACCGCAAGAACACAGAAATTTGATTTTACAGGTAATCATTGATTTCATTGAATCTATAAAAGATTTATTCTACAAAAAATAATTATTTGTGATAAAATCTATTTATGAAAAATTGTGAAAAAATGAAAATCGGTTTAATTGGTTTAGGCACAGTCGGAGCTGGGGTTTACAAAACTCTTAAATCTTTCAACAACGTTGAAATAATAAAAATCGCAGTGCGAGATTTAAACAAACCTCGAAATATTGATGGATTTGACAATTCATTATTAACTACTGATGCATTTGAGATTGTAAATAATCCAGAAATTCAAGTCGTAGTCGAACTAGCTGGCGGAATTACACCAGCATACGAACTATTAAAATCTGCTATAAAAAACGGTAAACACGTTGTGACTGCTAACAAAGAGATTTTGGCAAAATTTGGCGAAGAATTATTCAACCTTGCAGAAGAACATAACAGAGTTATATTATATGAAGCGGCTATTGGCGGAGGTATTCCTATTATTATGCCGATAAAAACCATTCTTGCAGGAAATAATATTACAAAAGTTGAGGCGATAGTAAACGGGACGACTAACTATATTTTGACAAAAATGGACGTACAAGGTGCATCATATGACGATGTTTTAAAAGAAGCACAAGAATTAGGATATGCTGAAGCTGACCCTACAGGGGACGTTGAAGGCTTTGACGCAACTTATAAAATTACAACTCTAGCTACAATAATTTTCAAAAAACGTATAAAAGTTGAAAATGTTTATCGTGAAGGTATTTCAAAAATTCGTTCACAAGATATGAAAGCGGCAAATGATTTAGGTTACAAAATAAAACTTATCGCAATTGGACAAATTGAGAACGGACGAGCTGATGTAAGAGTTCACCCAATGTTAGTCTCTAAAAAATCAACACTAGCTCACATTGACTACGTAACAAACGCTGTGACTTTAACTGGACACCCCGTTGGAAGCGTCACCTTATCAGGACCAGGGGCTGGAGAATTCCCTACCGCAAGCTCTGTCGTTGGTGATATTTTAGCTATTGCAAACGAAATTTATAAAACAGAAAATGTATTACCTATGATGAGATGTAATCACAAAGAACAAGCTGAAATGATTGATATCTCAGAAACAGTTAACAAATACTATTTATCAATAAACGCAAAAAACAACAAAGGCGTTATCGGCAAAATTGGGACAATTTGTGCTAACAATGGATTGAGCTTGCGAAGCATTGTTCAACGTGATGTGTCAGAAGACAACACAGCTGATATCACAGTAATTACAGAATTAGTTCGTGAAAAAGATATCCAAAAAGCAATCGCCCAATTTGAGGAAGATGAATTTATCAACAAAGTAAACAGTCTAATAAGAGTTCAATATTAAAATAAAAGAGGTTAAAATGTATTATCAAGGTCTTATCAACACTTTCAAAGAATTTCTACCAGTTAGTGAAAAAACTCCAATAATCACACTTAATGAAGGTAACACTCCGTTAATAAAAGCAGACAACTTAGCGAAAAAAATCGGAGTAGATGCTGAAATTTATTTAAAATTTGAAGGCTCAAACCCTACAGGAAGCTTTAAAGACCGAGGCATGACAATGGCCGTATCAAAAGCTAAAGAATCTGGTTCAGAAGCTATTATTTGTGCTTCTACGGGTAACACCTCAGCATCAGCTGCTGCTTATGGTGCAAAAGCTGGCATAAAAACTTTTGTATTAATACCTGATGGATACATTGCATTAGGAAAATTATCACAGGCAATGATGTATGGTGCAGAAATCGTAGCGATCAAAGGGAATTTCGATGAAGCGTTAGAAATTGTTAGAACTATTTCTGAACGCTATCCAATAACTTTAGTAAACTCAGTCAACCCATACAGAATTGAAGGACAAAAAACTGGTGCTTTTGAAATTTGTAACGCACTAAACCAAGCTCCTGATTATCATTTTATACCAGTAGGTAACGCTGGAAACATTACTGCTTATTGGAAAGGTTATAGCGAATTTTACAAATTAGGCAAAATTAAAGCTTTACCAAAAATGATGGGATTTGAGGCGGAAGGTGCTGCAGCAATTGTCAGAGGTGAAAGAATTCTAAACCCTGAAACATTAGCGACTGCTATTCGCATAGGCAATCCTGCTAGCTGGACGCAGGCTGAAAATGCTCGTGATGAAAGCAATGGAATGATTAATAGCGTAACAGATGAGAAAATTGTTAAAGCTTACAAATTAATCGCATCTTGCGAAGGAGTTTTAGCAGAACCAGCCAGTGCGGCCTCAGTGGCTGGTCTTATTAAAGTTAAAGACCAAATCAAATCTGGAAGCAAAATTGTTTGCATACTAACAGGAAATGGATTAAAAGACCCAGATAACGCCTTAAAATACTCAAATTCAGATGTCAAAAAGACATCATCTGATATAGATGACATTTTAAGAGTAATGAACGTTTAATTTAAAAAAAGCTATTGATTGGCATCTTCTTCAATTATATCCTCAAAAACAATTCCACCAGTACCACGGTCGATTTCACGTCTGAAGGGTTTGTCTTCGGCATTATAAAAAGTTTTAACACTACCACGTTGAACTATTTTTTCGATGATAACTTCACTCTCATTATATTGAATAAAAGTTTTAATACCTGACGGGATTTCAGTTGAAACCTCACTCATTTTCTTACCATTATCATGGTATTGAAACATTTTTTCAACCGTTCTAGCTAAATTATTATGCTCATCATAAAGCTTCATAATTTCCACTATTTTAACATTTCCCTCATCATATCGATGAACAAGCTCTAAGTTACGCTTCCTAATATAATCCTGCCTAACAACATTTTTTTTATCGTATAGCCTTGAGATAAGAACGCCATCAGGAAAAAGCTCCATTACTGTCTTGCCGAAATCGTTTTCAACTTCAGTAACCCTAACCCCATCTCGTGTAACATAAGCACGATTTAGTGGTTTGGGATTATTATCACTTGATTTTTTTTTGAAAAAATTTAGATTAAATCCAGCTTTTTCATTTTGTTCTTCTGTCATGATTTTTATTATATCGTACAAATGAAAAAAAATCTTTAACATATCATTCAAATGTATGAGAAGCAAGGCGAATAACATGAGAAAAGCTCAAATTATGATATAATAATGTTATGAAAAAGTTTTTTTTAATGTTGCTATTATTTAATTGTTTACAAGCTCAAGCCAACGAAGAATTCATCGAAGATTATCTTGATATAGCTTCTGGCTACGCTGTTTCTGGCAACTATGACAAAGCTATTAATTATTTAGATAAAGTTTTAAATATAGATGAAGATAACGTAAAAGCCTTACAAATCAAATCGACTTTAATAAATATTCACACATACAACTATGACGATTTTTATAGCGAAGAAACACCGATCGCTTTAGAACTTGAAGAAAATCTCGAAGAAACAACTTTAGAAAATTATGACAATGCCCTATCTAAATTCTTAAAAGCCAAAGAATTATATGAAGTTAGAGAGTATAGCATGGCAAAAACTAAATTTGAAGAATTGTCACTGCAATATCGCACTGCAGAAATTTATAAATATATCGGACTTTGCGATGATAAACTTAATTTGAACCAAGATGCACTACTAAACCTTAATAAATCAATCATCTTATTTGATGAGGACAACGAAACAAAAACGAAATATGATGAATTAAAAGAGTTTATGGAAATGAAGTATGAGCAGTAATAGAAAAAAGATTATTAAAAATAGTTTTTTAAACAAATGCAAAAACACAGCTGTCACAATTCTTTTAGCTAGTTTTATTTTTTATGGATTACAAAGTCACTGTGCGTCCTCACTAAAATTTGCAATAATTAGCGACTCTCATTTCGCATCTTCAAAAACCGATACAAGCTATAAGTTGTTAAAAAATTCATCAGAACTATTAGACGATGCAATAACACAAATCAATCAAGAAACAAATATTGATTTTACAATGTTTACAGGTGATCTAATAGATGAAGCATATGAATACGAGCTAAAGGCGTTTTTGCCTTACGCTAACAAATTAAATTCTAAATGGTACTTCACTTTTGGCAACCACGACACCATGCTTGGTGGATATTTAGACGAAAAATTATTTATAAAAATGGTGAAAAATAGTAACGAAAACTTCACCTTTGACAAACCTTATTACAGCTTTACTCCTAAAAATGGTTATAGAGTTATCGCTCTAGACACTATAATTCGTGACCGCTTAACCACATTAGGACAAATCGATGAAGCTCAAATGCGATGGCTAGATAACGAATTAAAAAAATATCCCGATGATATAATACTTATTTTTATGCACATTCCAATAATCGAGCCATACGCCAGTGAAAGCCATCGACTAATAAATGCTAATGAAGTTGATACTTTATTAAGCAAATACAAAAACCCTATTGCAGTATTTCAAGGACATTATCACGGCACAAAAATTTCACAGAAAAATAATATAATATATATAAGCACGCCATCTTTGGTAACATATCCAAATGCTTTTAGAACAGTCACAATAAACAATTATGATGAAAAAGTTGAATTTGACATTAAACTAAAAGAAACTAATTTAAAAAACCTTCAAAACAAGGCGAAACTGATGATTTTCGTATCATCAATTTATTCAGGATTAGAGAATGATAGAAATTCTATTATAACAATTAATAAAGAAAATAAGAATTAAGAGGTGAAAATATGAGTGAATTTAAAGTAAAATTTAGAGGTGTTCGAGGAAGCTATCCAGTTGTTGATAAAGATTTTTTACAATACGGTGGCAACACATCTTGCGTAGAAGTCAATGTTAACGGGCATATAATAATCCTCGATGCTGGTACTGGCTTGATTTCTTTAGGGAACGAACTTTTAGAAAAACATATCGCATCAGACATAGAACAAGAAAAACGTGAAGCGATATCTGCAACAGTATTAATCTCACATATTCATCAAGACCATATTCAAGGCTTTACTTTCTTTAGACCGCTACACATAAAAAGCACCACTATAAACGTTTTTGGCAACGTAAACTATAATGAAACTTTATCAGACGAATTGGCTAATCTTTTATTTGGCAAATCTTTTCCACTTGATTTAGGTGATATCGCTGGCAACCTTAACATTAAAGACTTCGCTGAAACTGAAGCACTGATTTTAAGACATAACAATTCACCTATTATAAAAAGAATAAACGATGATAATGACTTAACCCCTGAAAATGATGATGTTTTGATTACTTGCTATCGATCTTACGCTCACCCTCAAGAAGGTGTATTGATTTATAAAATCTCATATAAAGATAAGTCGTTAGTCTATGCCTCTGATAAAGAAAGTTATTTAGGCGGTGATAAAAAATTAATCAATTTCGCACGCAATTGCGATTTATTAATCCACGATTCACAATATACAACCGAAGATTACCTAAGCTCTTTCAATCCTAAACAAGGCTATGGTCACTCAACATTTGATATGGCTATTGAATGTCAAAACCATTCTGGAGCGAAAAAACTTGTGTTTTTCCACTTTGATCCAAGTTATGATGATGCAAAATTAAACCAAATCAATGAAAACTTCAAAGAGATTAAAGACAAGGCAATCTTAGGCTACGAAGGTCTTGAGATTGAACTTTAACTAAAAATAATTAAAGATGAATTATGAAAAAAAACTATTTTATATTATTAATATTAATAAGTTTTCTTACATCTGCGTATAAAACATTAGATGTATATGAAATTAGTGCTGTCAATAATGGATATTTTCACAATAATATCGGACTGAATTATATGGCCGAAAAAGTTTATTACGCCGCCATTCAAGAATTCAAAATTGCAATAAGCTTAAACCCTGAAACCCAAGCGACATCGGTTTATTACAACAATATTGGGAACGCTTATATGGAGATTGCCCACCCTGATTTAGCACTTGACGCTTATCTAAATGCGATAAGATTAAATCATTTCAATTTTAGCTACTACCAAAACCTTGCTAAATGTTACAAAGCACTAGATTTAGTTGGAAGAAAAATCAAAGAATATGAACAAAAAAATTCTCCGCTTGATCAAGTAATGCTAGGTCTTTTATATATAGAAAATGGCGATGTGAAACATGGCATAATAACATTAGACAATTTTGTTATGTCTGAACCCGATTTAATCATTACATTTTCTGTAAAAAAATACGTACGAGCAAAAGTCAAAGAAATGAACAGCTAATAAAAAAGCCTCACCATCTAGTTATAAGGTGAAGCTTTTATTATTTTTAACTAAAATCTAAGATTTGATAAATTTATTTAGTGAATAAGTTTCAAACTGATTATTTTGGAAACTCACAGGGTTTGCATCTGATGAAGATTTAACAGCTTTTGTTGCTTGTTCTGCAATTTGTTGAGATTTGTCTTTGTTATTAACCTCATAAGATGAAATTGGACGTTTACCAGTCAATCTTCTCATAAAGTTATAATAACCTTTTAAGAAACCTGTTGCTTGATTTTGTTCTTCTTCAATCGCAACCAATTCTTCTTTAGAATGAGATTTAATCGGCATACCAACAGATTTTCTGTTCAACATTTCACTAAGCGTTGTATTTGTAGCAACGATTGCAGTTACACCCATAAGCGATTTATGGTATTGAGCTGAGAATGTTGAGTTAAACAAATCGATCAATAATGCACTATAGAACAATCTTGAACCTTCTTGAACAAATCTTTCACGGAACTTAGTTTCTGCCCCCTCTTTATCATTACCATTTGATTTCAACATAACCATGTTATAGTTATCCGTCATCAAGAACCATAATGTAGCAGCTGTTGCAGCTGTTTTGACGATATTAGACAAATCAGCGTTAGAAACGTTTGACATTGTATCAACGTTGAACGCTTTCAAGAAGTTGTCATTTACAAACGATTGGAATTCTTTTGCAGTCATACCTTTTTCACGAGCTTTTGAACCGATTTGCTCTATACTTTTAGCAAGAGAAGCTATGTCATCTTCAGTTATTTTAGCAGCTATTTGTTCTGCAGTTTCTTTTACTGGTGGTTTTTTCACAAAAGATGATGCTAATTTATTTGTTATATTATATGGTAGAGTTACCGTATTATAAACGAATTTAAACGGTGCTATTACAAAATCCACCAAAGGCTTAACTTTTTTATTACGTTGTCCTAAATTTATTGAGCCATCAGCCTCTTTTGTAGTAGCTGCAACATTTTTATATTTTGTTGCAAGATCACTAAACCCGTTATCTTCAAGTGTTTTAATAATTTCATTAAACTCTTTTTCAGGCATTTTGAATTTTTCAATACTTGTCAAATTCTTATACATATTTTTAAATGGTTTTTGCATAGCCTGAATAGCCTCTTCAGTCTGAGGAATATATTTTCTAACCCCTTTCATTGTAAATCCAGCAGCTATCACAACAGCTGAAGCCTTAACTAAAGTATCAATTGATAAAAGCGGTTTTTGCGTCTTTTCATGTTCAGGTTTGTTGTCCAAATTAGCTTTAAAGTTAGTTTTATCTTCTTTTACTGGCTTGATTTCTGCTTCAGGAGCATGCATTTTTTCATTTTCTTTTCTTGCCTCATCAGCTGTAAGTTTTGTTATGTGCTTACCGTTTGTCAAACGAGAATAAGTTTCTGTAACCAATGTTGTTGCAACCGTCATACCTACAATTCCTAATTTAGAATTGTTAATATGTTTTTGTAATGCACCCATTGTAATCAACATAATATATGCGTTCAGACCGATACGACTAACTTCTTGACTAAACCTAGCTTTTTTCTCTTTTTCTGCAGCTTTAGGATCGCCGTCCATCATAGTTGACAAGTTATAAGCATCGTTTGCTAAAAATATTGCAGGTGGTGTTCCTGATACAACACGCACCAAAGCTCTTTCATGTTTTGTATCATAGTTACCCGTTTTTGGGTCGAACATTTTCATTTTACGCTGGAACAACATCGAATCAAATTGTTCTTTTGTAATCTCTTTTTTATTCAATTTTGTTAATAATTCTTCTTTTATTTCGACAATACCACGTATCGTATTAACTTGAGCATCAATTTTTGAGCGTTTTCTTATATTTTTAAACATTGGTGTTTGAAGCGTATTCTCAGACCATTTTTTCAACGGCTTTACTTTTCCTAACATTTTTACTGCACCGTTAAGGATTTCACCAGGTAAGATTGTTACTGGATAAGTCATACCGTCCCAAATCAATTGCGGAACTGTTTTTTTATGAAGCGTTAAAGTATCACCTTCTATTTTTACCATGTCCTTAGCTAATTCAGAGTTTTTAAGATGCTCTACTAAATCATTTCCTTTTTTACCAATATGGTCATTAATAAATTCTGTCACATCACTGAGTTTAAAATCACCAACTTTTTTATAACTAGGGGCAAGCCTTAAAGCTAAACCTGTCGCCAATATTGTACCTAACAAAGCTACTGTTGGACTAATTGGTTTTTTCTTTTTTGATGGTTCTTGAGCTTCTGGATTAGCTCCCATAAAAGAAAGACCTTTAAAATATAAATCCTGTGAATTATTTTTTAAAGGTCTCTTCTTATTAAAATTATTATCGTTTAGCTTTCCCATGTCATTTGAAATTTTATAATTTCCATGAATATAAGATAAGTCGTTTCGTTCATGTTCTCGTTTTTTGACAGCCTGGTATGTATTTAAATTTAACATTATTTATATTATTCCTTCCACCACGATTATTTTGTATCAAAGGAAAATAAATCTCAACCCATGATAAAAAAAGTTTTACAAAAGTTAATAGTTTTATGCCAAAGCCCTTATTATATCAACAATTAGGTTTTTAAAATTATGTTTAGCGACATTTGCCGCATCAATAACCTCTTGATGATTTAGCTTGTCGCCATCATCAACACTCGCAGCATTTGTAATACAGCTAATACCTAATATTTTCATTCCACAATAATTCGCAACAATAGCCTCAGGCACAGTCGACATTCCAACAGCATCAGCACCGAGCAATCTTGTCATTTTGATTTCAGCAGGAGTTTCATAACTAGGTCCAGAATTGCCCCAATACACCCCTTTTTTAATATCAATTCCAAGATTAACAGCACAATTCTGTGCAATAGCTATAAGATTTTTATCATAAACCTCTGTCATATCTGGAAATCTTGTACCATATCCTTCATCATTACGACCGATTAAAGGATTTTGCCCTGTGAAATTTATATGATCAGTTATTATCATCAAATCAGAAGGCGAAAAATCAGGATTTACAGCACCAGCAGCGTTCGTCAAAATAACCGTTTCTACACCAAGTTTTTTCATAACTTTTATAGGATAAGTAATTTCTTGCATTGAATGCCCTTCATAAAAATGGTTACGCCCCTGCATCATAACAACATTTTTGCCATTAATAGTCGCAAACACTAATTGACCTCTATGCCCAATTACGGTTGACTTTACAAAGCCAGATATTTCATCATAAGGTATTGCGATTGAACAATATTCATCAGCAAGTTCACCTAGTCCTGAGCCTAAAACTATTCCTACTTCTGGTCTAAAATCTTTTATTTTTTCTTCTAAAAATTTAATTGTATTTTTCATAATAACCTTTTCATCAAAAAAGTTAGAGGGGGCTCTAACTTTTTGTACATATTGTATTTTTTATAGCTGTTAAACTAACCTACTAATCCGTCATCATCAGCTTCCGCAGCTTTTACCATAATCGCATGTTCAATAGGATTTTCATTTGAATAAGAAACCTCGAAATTGTTATCAAAGTTAAATTCATCACGAGTTTTTTTAGTTTGAGATTCATCAACCAATTTTTTAGCCAATTCTGCAATATCATAGACCAATTGGTATCTATTTTCAGTATTTTCGTTTAAATCCCAAGCTATTTTAATTATTTTATCCATCTAGTAAAATCCTTTATTTTATGTTTCAAATTAATACTACTACACACAAAAAAAATTTTCAAGTGGTCTAAAATAATATTTTGCATTATAATAACTTTATGGAGAAAAATATTAATATTCGTAAATATATTTTTTTAGAAATTTTAGTTTGGGCATTCGTATTAATCATAGGCACAGTAGGGCTTAGAACCTACAATTATATCCACAAAAAAACCGCTTTGACTTATCAAATCTTTATCTCTGACGTTGATGGATTAGTTATCGGCTCACCTGTAAAGTTCTTGGGCGTTGAAATTGGTTATGTTGACAAAATTAAAATAATCAACAATGAAGTCTATGTAAAAATTGTAATGCTTGATAAAAATATTGAGCTACCGCACGGTGTCATCGCTACGGTGGAATCAAACGGACTGGGGGGTTCAAAGTCTATTGAAATGTTCGCTCCGACTGAGCAATCACTAAAAACAAAACAACTTATTTCCGTAAAATCTCCGACTAGGCTTAATGATGCAACTATATTGATGAACGATATGTTTGAAAAAATCGATTCTATAAGTAACAAATTCTCAATATTTGCAAAAGAATTTGAATTAATTGTTGATAAAGATATAGAAGGCTTTGATACTAAAAAAATACAATCGAACGTTGAATATCTTGATAACTGGCTCGATGAACCAAAATCAAAAAGAATTCGAACTTTAAAAAATAAATTACAAACAAATTAAATAATATTAAAAAGGGGAAAATAAATATGGAAAATGTTAAAATTATCTCAAATCCTGTCGTATTAGTAAATTTATGCACAATGCGTGATAAATCAACTAACAGCGAAGGGGTTAGGATTGCAACAAGAAAAATAACAAGAAGCTTGTTATATGAAGCATCAAAAAATCTACCTATCGTTGATGTTGAAATCGAAACACCATTAGAAAAATTTATAACCCAAACAATTGACCCTGAAATTAATATAATAATTTCACCAATTTTACGTGCTGGTCTTATTTTCACAGATGAAGCCACCGACATACTTCCACAAGCGACTATCAGACATATTGGTATGTATCGTGATGAAAAAACCCTAAAACCAGTTTGGTATTACAATAAAGTCCCAATGAATGCCGAAAATCCTGAAAAATTCTTTATATACATCACAGATCCAATGCTTGCGACAGGAAATTCCTTGACAGAAGCCATAAAACTATACGCCGATAAAGGAATTCCAACTAAGAATATAAAAGTTCTTAGCATAATCGCAGCTCCTGAAGGTGTCGAAAATATTCACAAAAACTTTCCTGATGTAGAAATAATTACAGCCTCGATTGATAGAGGGTTAAACGAAAAAGGCTACATCGTACCTGGCATGGGTGATGCTGGAGATAGAATTTTCAACACGATTTAGCCACAAAAAAAACTTCTTTTAACATTTCGTTACAAACGCTAAAGTTTTTTATAAATATTGCCGATTTCTTATTTGACTGATGAAAATAATTTCATTAAGCCGTAGTAAGAAAAGGAGTATCTATTATGTCAACATCCATCAGTGCAATCAGCAGTGCAGCAAGTACTAGCTACAGCGCATCAACAACGTCCTCCCTAAGCGAAACAACTAAGGAACGTTTAGAAGCTTTAGGGATTGATTCAACTGGCGTAACATCAGAAGCAGAAGCACAAACACTAATCCAAGAAGCAAGTGCAGGTGAAATGGGTCAAAGCGGAAGCCAACCACCACCACCGCCACCAGCATCAGAAACAGAATTGTTAAGCGAAGCTACTGAACTAGCGAATTCTGTGGGAGTTACTGTTGAAGACAGCGACACAGTTGAAACACTTTGCTCAAAAATTTCAGCTGAAATTTCATCATTAATGGCAGTATCTGCTGAAGATCCAACAATGATGAGCGAAATTCAAGAATACCAAACAGCATTAGCTTCATTAACTGCAGACTACACAACTTCAAGTTCTTCTCAAAGTAGCATGTTCGCAGGAATGGAATCAATTGCTACATCTAACAAATATGCTTTAGGTTTGTCTTAAAAATAAACTTATTATAGAAAAGGCGAAGATTAAAAATCTTCGCCTTTTTGACATTATTATTTTAAAAACTCTTTCTACTCATAAAGTGGAGCAAGTTTTTTCGATTGTTGAGGAATAACCCCCTCCTCAATTGATTGATAAACTCTATAATCAATTGTTGGGAAACAGTTATCAATATTTTCAATCTCGAACAATTCTGCTTCATTAATCGAACTATTCTCAATCATATCAGCGATTTGTTCAAATCTTTCAACATGCTCTCTAAATCTATCAGTTGCATAGTCTTTAGCCTGCCAAGTAGTAATCAAGAACGGCCAATCAGAACTTTGCAATAATAAGTTTTCACGAGCAAGCTGTTTCAACGCTCTTAACAACAATTTATCTTCAGGAATTTCAGCGTTAGCATCAACAATTCTATTCATACGTTTTTCACAAGAATGAATTATTGGCCACATCCATTCAGTCAAATGGTTGTTCCAAACATAGAAATGCCCACCTTGCCCCCAAGAGCTTTCAGGGATTTGAAGTGCTTCTTTAGGAGGGTTTGTGCGAACATATTCACCAGCAGTCATTCTTTCAACTTCTGAATGAAAAGCACTGAATTTTCTGATAACTTGTTTGATAAACTCAACACCTTCAAACCACCAATGTCCGAATAACTCAGTGTCAAAAGATACCATTACTAAACCTTCTTTGCCATTATTAGCTTTTTTATAATCATTAAGCATATGATAGATTAAGTTTGTATAGTGATCAGAGTTTTCATTAATTTTGTTGAGTGCCAAAACTGGATCATAAAGCATTTTATCGCCCAAATCAGTTTTTTCAGAAGTAATTCTCCAATAATGCATACCCGAATTTGCATCTTTTTTATGGAATTCTCTAAAGCAACCAGCACCAGGATAGCCGTCAGCAGCTGACCATACTTGATAACCAGCACGTTCATTTCTACCCATAACAGCAACTTGTGCATCAGGCAACCAATAAGCCGAATAAGTATCACAACCAGTAGCTTCACGCTCAGGAAGTGGAATATATTCAATATTTCCATAAACACCAATTACACGGCGATTTCCGATAGAATTTCCACCTTCGATTACGTGTGACTCAGTGAAGAAATATTCAATGTCGTTATTTTGCAAAGTCACTTCGATAGCAGGACGCCATTTTTTCTCACCATCTTGTCCAACATATTCATAACCTTGTCTATAAGCACATTCTGGCAACCAAGCACCCATCGCTTTTTTACCAAAAAGTCTTTGCGTAGTATCAGAACCGATTTTGAATTGAGCATTCAAATTGCTATCAGTCGCCAATAACGGAGAGAACCCATGAGTTGCACCAGAAGTAGTAATTTCAATACAACCAAGTTCTTGATATTTTCTAAACTGCCCGATTAAATCTTTATCATACTTGTTGATAAAGCAATCTTTAACATGGTTAAACCAATCAAAATAATATTTTGCCAAGTATTTCAAATGTTGCGAATGTGCAACTTTTTCATCAGGATATCTCTCTAAATCACCTGAAACCTGCTCTATTCTAGAATCGATATAGTCGATAAACCCTTGTTTTAGGTGTTCATCATCTAATTGTTCTGCTAAAATCGGCGTAATACCTACCGTCAATTTTGCTTTTATACCTTCATCGTATAATTCAGAGATAGCATTCAATAATGGAATGTATGTTTCTGCCATACATTCATAAAGATTTTCTTCTCCAAAAGGCCACATTCCCGCTTTTCTATAATACGGTAAATGACTATGTAACATAAATACGAATTGTCCTACTGACATTTTTGCCTCCATATCTTATATGATGAAATATTATATATCTATATTCCATGCTCTCATACTAAATATATACCACAAAAGAATAAAAAATATAATCCTTTAGGATTAATTCTATCGATTAATGTTACAAATCTTTACAAAGTTGCCAACATGCGATATGACGCACTTGCAATTTATTTTTTTTTATATAAAAATGGGGTTACTCAATCCTCAAAACAGTTCGTTCTCATTAAACGGACGCCGAGTATAAAAAAAAGGAGCAAACAACAATGGCAAATATTAAATCTGCTAAAAAAAGAGTACTTGTATCAGAAAGAAATAGATTGAAAAACGTAGCGTTTAAATCATCTATCAAAACTGCTGTAAAAAAAGTACTAGAACTTGTAAAAGCTGAAGATAAAGACGCTTTAAACACAGCATTATCAAAAGTTTACCAACTTTGCGATAAAGCTGTTTCAAAAGGTGTTTTGCACAAAAACACAGCTGCAAGAAAAAAATCAAGATTAACTAAAGCTATAACAAAATTACAAGCTAAATAGTTTTTGATTTAAAACTTTTAAAATGCTCTAAGAAATTTTCTTAGAGCATTTTTTTATTACTTAGTTTTATTAATTTACACCTTTTTAGCACGTAGCTCCAACTCATAACCCAATCCTGAGAAAATTTTTCTTAAAACATCTAAACTTGGTTTAATTTTTCTTGAAAATATCTTATAAAGAGTAACACGATTTATCTCGATTAATTTAGCAAAATCACAAATAGTGTATTTCGCCTCTATCAGTGGTCTTAAATTATATATCAACTCATTCATATCGTTGTCAACACAATAATCATCAACCAAACTTCCAAGCCACATTTGTGCGTACTCGCTATCATTACGCAACTGCTCTAACAAATGCTCACGAGCATTAGGATATTTTGAAATAATCCCTTTTTCTTTTTTTGAATATTTTTTCATAATAATAGTCCGCCTCCATTATTAATTTTCTTGCTTATAATTCTGTAAATATTTTTTTGCCAATTCTATATCTTTTGCCTAACGAGATTTATTACCACCAGTCAATAATAATACAATGACATTCTCGACTTCAGTAAAATAAATCCTTATACCGTTTGAGAACTTAAACTCAAACAAATCTTGAGAAATCTTCTTAAAGTCACCATATAAATCACGTTCAATTTTTGATATTCGCTTGTCAACAACAATTCTAATACTCTTATCCAAAGTATTATACCAGTCTAAATAAGGTATTTTACCATTTTCATCAGAATAAAACAGTATTTCTTTCATATCAATATTGTAGCCCACAGGCTTCATTTTGTCAACCCTTAATTCAATGAGAAACGACTTCAGCATGACGACCAAGTGTAGTTTAAAATGGCAATATAGCGAAATAACCACCCCGTCAACTCCACCCCTCCAGTGGAGGGGAATTAAAAACACGTCATAGCCTGCGACAACAAGGCATCAGCTTGCCAACGAACTTGCGAGTTACGCAAAACTAGGTACTGGTAAAGTGCTATCCAATGACGTTGTTTTTAATTAAAACTCATTTCGCAAACGCATTAGGGAAAAATTCATTATAAGCAATAAAACAAGCGTGGACTATATTTGTCGCACCCAATTTCTGCACAATAGCTTTGCGACATTTTCTTACGCTATAAGGGCTAATTGACAATTTTTCGCCAATTTCTTTTAGCGTATCACCCTCACCACTCAATCGAAAAACCTCAATCTCCTCTGCCGTCAACCCAAATTCACAAACTTTTTTATTCATAATACCACCTCATTTAACAATGCCCATTATAAGTCCAATATAACCTATAAATAATCTTAAATGATAGTTAAAATAAAGTCAATATTAAACGAGAGGTCATTATGAAAAAACAACTCAAATCAAGTGGCAACGGTTGGGTATTAGCGTTTTCGAAATCATTATTAAAAATTCTTGGCTACAACCCTAACGATATAAGAGTTTTAATGACAGTTAAAAATGGTATTTTATATATACAACCAATTAAAGATGAGGATTTAGAAAAGTATACCAACAATATGGTTCGAAAATTTCAAAAAAATGGTGGTGGATACGGGTTATACTTTCCTACAACTATGCTTGAAATATTAAATGTAAATCCTGAACAAGATTTTTTAGATATTGAAATAGATGAAGACAAATTAATTATTAAGAAAGCTAATTATGATGAATAAAATAGACAAACTATCGAAGGAATTTGGCAAGAAAATAAAAATAGAAAGAATTAAACAAGAAATATCACAGGAAAAATTAGCTGAACTCTCAGGCTTACACAGAACAACCCTAGGAGCTATAGAGAATGGTAAGTCATCTCCTACGCTTGACTCAATAGACAAAATTGCAAAAGCACTAAATTTATCACTCTCTGAAATTTTAACATTTTAACTCATTTCGCAAATGCATTAGGGAAAAATTCATTATATCCAATAAAACAAGCGTGGACTATATTTGTCGCACCTAATTTCTGCACGATAGCTTTGCGACATTTTCTTACATTATAAGGGCTAATTGACAATTTTTCGCCAATTTCTTTTAGCGTATCGCCCTCACCACTCAATCGAAAAACCTCAATCTCCTCTGCTGTCAACCCAAATTCACAAACTTTTTTATTCATAATACCACCTCATTATAGTTATTTGTACCATAAAAGTAACCCTTTTGTACTGTATTAAGAATAATAATATTAACTTATATTTATGTCAATAATATATTTACATTTAACATACAATATGGGTATAAATTATGAGGAAAAAATTAGCCAGTAGTGGTAACGGCTGGGAATTATATTTAAATACACCGATATTAAAATTAATAGGACTCAATACCCAAGAAAAGAAAATTACCTTAATTATAAAAAGAAATATTTTATATATTTCTAAATTTAATTCAGAAAATGATACGCACAAAGCTCTTTATACCAAAAACCTTGTCAAACGTGGAGGAGGATACGCCGTATTCTTACCACAGCCTATTCTTGAATTACTAAATATTAACAATCCTGAACAAGATTTTTTAGATATTGAAATAGATGAAGATAAATTAATTATTAAGAAAGCATAGCAATCAAATGGGTATAAATAATAATTTAGAAAAGAATTTAGGTAAAAAATTAAGGTTTATTAGAAACTCAAAAAAATTGTCACAAATGCAACTTGCTGAAGTCGCTGACCTAAATTTTGGATATATTGGACAAATCGAACGTGGCAAAGCCAATATCACCATTGATGCTATCAAAAAAATTGCCGATGCTCTTGAAATAGAAGCGAAGGAACTTTTTGATTTCATTTTCAAATTGGATTAATTTTGCCTATAGCACAATTCGCTTCTAACAATCTTTTAGGTAAAATATTTATAAAGATAGTAGAAATATATTTTTTTACTGGTATAATTAATTTATTAGTAAAAAAGAAAGATTTTATATGCAAAATTCGAACGATAAAAAAACAATCAAAAACATTGATTTCAACTGTGATTTAGCCCAAAGTTTTGGGATTTACAAAAACAAGAACGAGTACGAGTTGCTAGATTATGTTAGCTCAGTAAATATTTCTTGCGGGTTTCACGCTGGCGATCCTTTAGCTATTAGAGAAGCTTTATTAAAAGCTAAAGAAAAAAATGTTGTCGTTGGTGCGCATATTGGTTTTGATGATATTCAAGGGTTTGGCTACAAAGCTATGGATTTGAACGATGAAGAAATCGAAGCTATAGTGATTTATCAAGTCGGAGCGTTATTGAATTTTGCTAAGACTTTCAACCTAGAAATCGAGCATGTTCGACCACACGGGGCGATGTATAAAATGGCTAGTGAAAATTTCAGCTTTGCTTGTTCTGTCGCTAAAGCTATCCAAAAATGTTCAAAATGGTTAGTTTATTATGGGGCATCTGGCGAAATTACTGAAAAAGTTGGCGAATTATTAAACATTCCTGTCGCACACGAAGTATTTTTAGAAAAAATGTATAACGCTGATGGCACAATAAATTCAATCGCTAAAGATTGCGAAAACACTGAAATGTGCTTAAATCGTTTGAGAACACTTTTAAACTATTCACAAGTTTCAAACGTTGAATCTGGAAAAACATTAATAAAAGCGGATAGTATTCATTTTTCTAGTCGCTTAACTAATTCATTAGAATTAATTAAAAAATCTAGTGAGATAATCACTCCAGTTCCAGTTAATTACAAAAATGCATACGCTTCTGGCTGGGTGAATTAAGATTTTTATAAATAGGTAGGACGTCAATGAGAAGATTTAAAACAAATTTAAGAATGCCAAAACAAGTAGGTTGGCTTATTCCAGGGTTACAAGTCAAACGCTGGTTCGCATTGATTTTCATCGGTGCAACGCTAATGGTTTTAAGTTTTTTAATATTATTAGATGTCAAACCAATTTTTAACATGATTAATTTTATCCAAGATTTAGCAAAAAGCATCTCTTCTGAATGGATAGCTTTTGCGGTCTTAATGTTTGGTGCAGGTCTATTTTTTAAAGGTTGGACTAAAACCAATCTTTCAATAATCGATGGCAAAGACAATCAGGTTTTGCTCGAAGCCTTATATCGTAAAAGAAAACTTAATCGTGGACCAAAAGTAGTCGCAGTCGGTGGTGGGACTGGACTTTCAATGCTTTTAAAAGGCGTAAAACGTTTGACTAATAACGTCACAGCAGTAGTCACAGTTGGCGATGATGGCGGTAGTTCAGGTCGTTTACGCAATCAAATGGGCGTTTTACCTCCTGGAGATATCAGAAACTGTATCGCAGCGTTAGCTGATGATGAAGATTTAGTAACAGAATTATTTCAATATCGCTTTAATTCAGGTGATGGCTTAGAAGGACATAGCTTTGGCAATTTATTCTTAACCGCTTTATGCTCAATTACAGGCGATATGGTTCGTGCAGTAAAAGAATCTTCGAATGTTCTTTCTATTCGTGGACGAGTTTTGCCATCGACTTTAGATGATATGAAATTGGTTGCTGAATTAGAAGATGGAAGAATTATTAATGGCGAAAGTAATATTCCTGAAGCTCAAGGTAAGATTAAAAGATTGTCAACTAACCCTAGAAACTGCAAAGCTCTTGATGATGTTATCGAAGCAATCAAAGATGCCGAGTTGATAATTTTAGGACCAGGAAGCCTTTACACAAGCGTTATCCCTAATTTATTGATAAAAGAAATCGCCGAAGAAATTGCAAATTCATCTGCTAAAAAAATATATGTTTGCAACATAATGACTCAACCTGGCGAAACCGATAATTATAGCGTTTATGATCATGTTAGTGCGTTGATTGAACATGCAGGAAGCTCAAAAATTATTGATGCGATTTTAATAAATGATTTCTTACCAGAAAATTTAGCTAAAAAATATGAGATGCAAAATGCTTATCCAGTAAAATTAGATTTAGAAAAAATCAAAAAACTTGGGCTAAAAATTGTATCAAAAAAATTAATTCAAGATAGCAAAGAAGGGCTTGTGCGTCATAGCTCAAATCGTGTCGCTAGAGCTATTTATTACTGGTATAGAAAAGAAAACAAATTAGAAAAAATCTCTTATTCAACTATCAAAAAACGTGAAAAAGAGATGTCTAAACTAAAATAAATTTAACAAATAAGCTATATAAATAAGTGAGCAAATCTTAATGAATAAAAAAGTCACAATTACCACAATAAAAAAAATCAAAGACAATAACGAAAAATTTTCAGCACTTACTGCTTACGATTTTTCGACTGCAAAATACATTGACGAAGCTGGTATTGACATAATTCTCGTTGGTGACAGCTTAGCAATGGTGGCACTTGGTTATGAGTCAACACACGCTGTAGGAGTTGACGAGATGAAAATATTCACGAAAGCCGTGGCTAAAGGGGTTGAACGTGCGTTGGTGGTTACAGATATGCCGTTTATGAGTTACAATATAGAAATTTCAGAAGCTATCAAAAACTGTTCAGAAATGATTAAAGCTGGTGCTAAAGCGGTTAAAATAGAAGGTTGCAACGATTATATTTTGAACCTTGTTGAAAGATTAACTCAATCAGGAATTCCTGTGATGGGGCATTTAGGCTTTACTCCACAACTGTTAAACACAATTGGCGGTTATAAAATCCAAGGTAAGACCACTGAAGCAACAAACAAAATAATAGAACAAGCAAAAAAGTTACAAAAAGCTGGTGCATTTTCAATTGTATTAGAAATGGTTCCTGAAGAAACAGGTAAAAAGATTACGAAAAAACTAGACATAGCGACAATTTCTTGTGGTGCTGGCAAATACTGCACTGGGCAAATACTCGTTAGCGATGATGTTTTTGGCAAATATGATGAATTCAAACCTAAATTTGCTAGAAAATATGGAGATATGAAAAAATTAATCGTTGATTGTGCTAAAAAATTTAACGATGACGTCAAAAATGGAAATTTCCCTAACGCAGAAGAAGTTTTTTAGTGTATTTATAAAAAGGATAATTTATGATAATTCACACAATTAAAGAATTGAGAGAACTAACAAAAAGTTGGCGTAAAGATGGCTTTAATATCGGGCTAGTTCCGACAATGGGAGCGTTACACGATGGACACAAATCATTAATCGAGAAAAGTGTCGAAAAATCCGATAAAACAATTGTGTCAGTATTTGTCAACCCTATTCAATTTTGTGCTGGTGAGGACCTAGACAAGTACCCTCGAACCCTAATTGATGACGAAATTTTAGCAACAAAAGCAGGTGCTGATGTGATTTTTGCACCAAGCCCTAAAGAAATGTATGGCGAAGGACATATTTTATCAAATGATTTTTTGACTTACGTAGTACCTCCGTTTTTTTATGTAGACAAATTATGTGCCAAATCTCGTGTTGGACACTTTGACGGGGTTTGCACAGTAGTCAACAAACTCTTTAACATCTCACAACCTGATTACGCATTTTTTGGCGAAAAAGATCGTCAACAATTAATCATCTTACAAAAAATGGTGAAAGATTTAAACATTCCTGTTGAAATAATCTCTTGCCCTATCATACGTGAAAAATCTGGACTTGCGATGAGTTCAAGAAATAAATATTTAAGCACAGAAGAAAAAGAAGATGCACTGGCATTAAGCAAAATTTTATTCAATATTCAAGCCTGTTATAAAAAAGGAATAACCGACACCTCTGCACTCGCTGAAACCGCTTATGAATTTTTAAACGACAACCACTCACTTGAATATCTTGAGTTTCGCAACAAAAACGATTTAGAAAAAGACACGACCGCTAACAACGATACATTAGTTTTTATCGCAATAAAAATCGGCGATGTACGATTGATTGATAATGTTAATATAAATAATTAAATTTCTATTTGCTTTTCAAATTCAGCCAAGAACTCTGATGTAGACACCTCTAAATTTTTAGCGATTTTACATAGCGTCATGAATTTAACATCTTGCTTCAAGTTTTCTATCCTTGATAAAGTCGCAGGCTCAATACCAGCGTCAATAGCGAACCTGTTAAGAGAACACCCTGATAATTCTCTTTTATATTTAATAAATTTTCCTAAAACTAATTGTTGCATTTTCTCTACCATATATATAATAATAAAATAGCCATTGAATTTTATCAATACTCTAAAAATCAATAATTCAAAAAACATTAACACACACAGCCTGCTTGTCTATAACCTATTACGATTTGTTTAACTTTTGTTAAGCACTGGTTGACAATCAATTTTGTTTCAAATAATATAAACACATAACCGCAGACCGTTGGTAAACGGGGCGAATTGCAGAAATGTAAAGGCTCGTTTTTAAATATCCAACCGAGGAAAAATATTTTGACTTGTGTAAGATTTTGCGGTTTAGAACTAGAACTGGCGAAATCTTTTTTAGTTTGAACACTAGGTCGATACAAAAATAAAAAAAAGGAGCTAAAAAATGGCAACAAAAGCTTTCAAATCTGAAAAGATTGACGCAATAAAAGCAAAATTAGAAAAAGCCCAAGTAGCAGTAGTTACAGATTTTAACGGTTATTCAGTAGAAGAAATCACAAATCTTAGACGTGCTTTGCAAAAAGAAGGCGGCGACTACATGGTTACAAAAAACACTTTAGCAAAATTAGCAGTTAAAGGAACTGAATATGAATGCTTAACAGAAGCTTTCACAGGCTCAATAGCATTAGCATTCGGTTTTGAAGACCAAGTTAGCCCAGCTAAAGTAGTAGCAAAATTCATTAAAGATACTAAAAAAGGTGCGATGTTAGGTGCAGCATTAGAAGGTAAATTATTATCTGCTGCTGAAACAGAAGCTCTTGCGACTCTTCCTTCAAAAGACGAGCTTATCGCAAAAATGCTTGGTTCAATCAACTCACCAGCAACTGGTATTACAATGGCTACAAACGCAGTTATGGCATCACTTACACGTGCTGTTGCAGCTGTTAGAGATCAAAAAGTGGCATAGGTCACAACCAATTTTCACTCGCAAGCAGGTGTTTGCAAATTAAATTAGTATAACAAAATATAAATTCATTTAAAGGAGAAATAAAAAATGAGTAACGTAGAAACAATTTTAGAATCAATTGAAAAATTAACTTTATTAGAAGCAGCTGAATTAGTAAAAGCTATGGAAGAAAAATTCGGCGTATCAGCAGCAGCTCCAGTAGCAGTTGCAGCAGCAGCTCCAGCGGCAGCAGCAGAAGCTGAAGGCCCAACAGAAGTTTCTGTTATCCTTGCTTCAGCAGGTGCTAACAAAATCGCTGTATTGAAAAAAGTTAAAGACTTAACAGGTCTTGGTTTGAAAGAAACTAAAGACTTAGTTGATGGCGCTCCAAAAGCTATCAAAGAAAACATCAAAAAAGAAGAAGCTGAAGCTATCAAAAAAGATCTTGAAGAAGCTGGTGCAACTATCGAAATCAAATAGTTTTCTTTTTAGAAACATTTTAAAAACCTCTCGCAATGAATTTCATCACGAGAGGTTTTTCAAACTTCTTATAAATCTATTTTACTATTTGTAATCGTCCTGTGCTGCTAAACCCGTCCCTTTTATTTCATGAGACGCTGGTTTGCCTTCTTCGCTAAAAATCATTAATTTGTCATTTTTATCTAAATTAACTTCATTACCTTTTCCTCCAAATATGCGAACAATATCATCTTCAAAAAAACCAGATTTTTTGGTCCTGACCGTTACATAACCATTTTCGCAATCAGATAAACAAATATTGTCATCTTGATCGACTTTTCCGTATATAGAAAATTCGTTCATATTGCTTACATTTGTTTTAGCTTTTTCCATCATTGTTTCTTCTGCTGCCCAAATGCAGGCTTTCTCGTTATTCTGCTCTTGATAAATTGCAACAGTACCATTTTTAAAATCAACTCTATATTGAGTTACACTATTATCTTTTTGCTTTACTGTTTTGTCTGTAATTTCGTTTGCATTTAACTTTACTCCACCGAATGTGATGTTTTTAATTGGTTCTGCCATAATAAATCTCCTTTTTTCGTGTTATTAACATTTTGCAATTGCTTATGTTCTTATAAAGTATTTAGCTCATACAAAATTGCCTAGTTTTGGCATGTAATACATACATTTTCGAGAAAGTATTGATTTTAGAAGTCGTTCAGGCTTTACAAAAGTTAATATATCATGATGTAGTACATTCAATTTTGCGACAAATAGAATAAAAGGTGAACTATGAATATAAAGAAACAATTAGGTGAAAAAATCAAACGTCTGCGTAAGAAAAAAAATTTAACACAAGAACAACTCGCCGAAATCATTGAAATTGCCCCTAGAAATTTGTGCAACATTGAATTGGGGATAAATTTTGTCAAGGCTGATACTTTAGAAAAAATCTTAATAGCTTTAGATACGACAACGGAAGAAATGTTTTCAAATGAACATTTGCGTGAAAGCGATGAACTTATTGATGAAATTAATGAATTAATATCTGGCGTCAAAAATGATCGTTTAAAACTTGAAAAAATATCAAAAGTTATCAAAACCCTTGCTAAAGACTAATAATTGTTTTTTCATAAAAATAATGATATAATCATATAAAAATGAGGTCAGAATGGAAAATATTAACAGTGAATATTTAAAAAATTAATAATTATATCTATTGGGAATAAATATAATTATTAATAAGATTGGGAGTTAAGATTAAATTATGAAATATACAGATTTGATAAATCAAGTTAAAAGCAGAGAGTTTAGAGATTATTTTGTAGCTGAAATGTTACCAGTATTAATACCACTAGAATTGAAAAGAAAAAAAATCATTAGAAATGGAATAATTTCCATAACTTTTGCTTTAATTGTTACTACTATAATTGTTTTATTTGTACTTTTCAATAAATCTTTTCGCTTAGAGCGTGACTTTGCTATGCTGATTTTAGCGTGTATTATTTCTGTTACTAATATATTTGCTATACTTAACCCGCAAGCTCGATTTAAAACAATGTCAACACAGAATATTATTCCTATGCTGTTTGGCTTTTTTGATAATTTATCTTATGCACATGGAAAACAAACAGATGTTACATATATGGATTTGAAAAAATTAAAGATCTATCCAGAATGTAATTGTGTTATGGTAGATGATTGTATTGAAGGGACTTATAATGGATTAAATTTGAAAATCAATGAGCTTTTTGTATCAAAAGAGAGTGGCAAAACTAGTAGAATTTTGTTTAAAGGCTTAATGCTTCAAATTGATTTACATAAAAATTTTAGTTCTCATACTCTTATAAAAAGGGACTGTGGAATTTTTAATATCTTTAACTTTGTGATTGGAATGCAACGAACTAAATTTGAGGATGTTCAATTTGAAAAAGTTTTTGAAGTTTATACAACAAACCAAGGTGAGGCTCGATATTTGATTACGGCGGCGTTTATGGCCAGATTGTTGCAATTAAGTAAAAAATTCAAGCTTGAGGTAGTTTTTTATCAACAAAAAATTTATTTCTTCTTAGATAGTAAAGGAAAAGACAAATTTAATCTTTCACTCAATAAGGAGATAACTGATATAAAATATTATCAAAATATAATAATAGAATTAGCTAATATGTTATCGTTAATTGATGAGTTAAAATTAGAGCAGAATTTAGAGATGTAATATGAATAAGTTAACGTCAAAAATGATCGTTTAAAACTTGAAAAAATATCAAAAGTTATCAAAACCCTTGCTAAAGACTAATAATTGTTTTTTCATAAAAATAATGATATAATCATATAAAAATGAGGTCTGAATGGAAAATATCAACAGTGAATATTTAAAAAAATGTCTTGATACATTAAAATTATCTTATGAAGAATTAAAAAAAACAGAAACTGGCACTGTTCATTATGAAATGTTTCATAATTCTTTAGTCAAGGGTTTTGAAATGACAATTGAACAAAGTGCTAAACTTTTAAAAAAACGCCTTTCACCATATTTCGCTACTAAAAAAGCAATTGACATTCTAACTTTTAAAGATTTATTTCGTGAAGCTCATAAGCATTCATTGATTGAAGAACTAACCGTTAAGCGTTGGTTTGAATATCGAGATAACCGAAACAATACGGCACACGATTACGGTCAGACATTCGAAGAACAAACTCTTATTTTAATTGACGACTTCATAGTCGATGTTGAAAACTTATTAAAGGTCATCGAGTGTGAATAACGAATTGTTTTTAAAAGATGAATATTTAGAGATGTTGCGTAAGATTTTTCAACAATACTGTCCAAGTGCTGAAATTTTAGCTTATGGAAGCCGTATCAAAGGAAATGCTCACAGTGGAAGCGATCTCGATTTAGCGATTAAATCGCTAGAAGGTTCTGAGTCAAGTATCATTGAGCTTCGTGAAATTATTCGTGAAAGCAACGTTCCATTTTTTGTTGACATATTCGAATTTAATGCATTACCTCAGTCATTTCAAGAAGAAATTAATCGCAAAAATATTAGGATTTTTTAGATACAAATTTTATTATATTCGCAGAAATCGCATTTTTTACAATGCTCAAACTCTAAATCAAAATTAAAATTCTCTAAAGTTTTACAAATTCTTGAAACCCTATTTTCATACTCAACTCTCTTATCATCATCAAACTCAGTAATATGATTTTCATTATTTTTCAAATCGATATAAACAAATTTTAAGGAATTATAATTTTTGAGAAACTTGTCAACACACAATAAATATATCATTGTTTGCGGGTCAAATTCAGGTGTTTTTGGTATTGAACCTGTCTTATAATCAAGAATAAAATAATCTTCATCGCTTCTCATTAAAGCATCTAGCCTTCCACTAACCCAGTTTTGCTCAACTTTACAAGCAAGATTATACTCTGAGTTTAGATAGGTTTTATTAAAATATTCATTTTCAATCAAACTACCCCAAAGTTGTTTTTCCTGCTCAGATAATGCCAATTCCAATTTTGAAATATCATCGCCACGCAAATAATAATGAGCAAGTGCGTGGATTTTTTTACCTTTTTCAAAATAACTTGATTTTTGAGGAATAGATATTTTTCTAACATACTTATACCAGTATTGTTTTGGACATTTTTCAAAAGTTTTCAACATATTTGGCGAATAATTATTCAACATACTGAACCTCACTAGCTAACAATTCTTCAAAAATCAAGCTTGGCTTTTGCTCAATCGTCTTACCAAACGATTGTACTTTTGTGCTTGCACTAAAATACAACTGTTTTTTTGCTCTAGTTATCGCAACATAAAGCAATCGGATATTTTCAAATAGATGCTCTAATTTAATCTCGTGTTCCGATTTTCGCCTATAATTCGGATTTAAACGTTTTAAATTCTCACTAAATTCTGCCGATTTAACTTTAATCTGCTCATAATCAAGTGTCAAACTTTTCTCACTTAATTCTGGTATGAAAACATAATCGAACTCATCACCCTTTGACTTATGTAATGTCATAATTTGAACTTTTCCTGCCAAGAAATCCTTATTATTTTCATCTTCTTCTGAGAAAAATTTAAACCCACTAAGATTATTTTTAGCACCCAATTCTTTTAAGCGTGACATCAATGTTTTAAAATTCTTATCATTTGTCGATAATCTTTTTATCAAGGTTGAAATTAAATAAACATTTGATTTTTCGATTTCTGAACTATAATAATGAAGCCCAATCTTAATCGCTAATTCTTCAGCCGATAAATGCGAAAAGCTTAACCAATAACTCAAATCCCAATAATATTGAGATAAATACACATTTTCAATATCATCACAATTTAAAGACACAAAAGATTTTTCATATTTTTTAATCTCAACACTCTGACGCTGTTTATAAATCCCAACTTCAGCCAACACATCATAACTATCGGCAACAACATTGTTATCAAATGGATTTTCGACAATTCGCATTATCGCAAAAATCGTTCTGAAAATCGATTTTTGCTCCAAGCACTCACTACGAGTAATACTTTTCAACCCACTATTATTCAAAAAATTCGACCATTGTGCAACTTGAAAATTACTTCTTGCCAAAATTGCGATTGTCGATTGCGGATTTTTCTTAAACGCCATTTTAATTTGTTTTAATACAAAATTTCTTTCATCATTAGTTGAAGGAAAAATATTAGCATGAATTGCGTTCTCAGAAACGGGATTTTTGCCTTCAACTTCTCGCATATAAATCTCAAAAAGGCCAGCCTCAGCCCCATCTTGAACCAATGCCCAACTAACTAAGCGATTAGCTAACGTCCAAACATCTTTGCTACAACGTTGAGAACGGTTCATGCTAACACTCTGATTTTTTGCAATAAAATCTCTAAATCCCGCCACATCAGCGTTAGAAAAAGTAGTTGTTATAGCTTGGTTGATGTCACCACAACGGATTAAATTATTTTGTTTTGCACTCAACAAATTTATCAAGCGTTGCTGAATTGCTGAACTATCCTGTGCTTCGTCCTCAATTATGTATTTACAAATATCTTGATAGTAAGCTAAAATATCAGAATTCTGTTCTAACAATTTTACTGATGACAACAAAATGTCATCATAATCAATCAAATTCAATTCGCTCAACGTAAGCTGATATTGTTCATAAAACTTTTGAAACTGTGCTACTTTTTTATCTGTTATATTTTCAAAAACACCACACCCAATTTTATAAATAGAAATCCCTCTATCAAATTCGTCCATTTCTGTTTTTTTAAGTTTCGCTTGAGTTGCAAGATTTTTAATAATACGACCCCTTTGAGTGTCATCACAAATCTCAAAATCACCCGACAACCCCAAACGCTCAAAATTAGAATTCTCCTTCAATATCCTCAATGCTAAACCATGTATTGTACTTATATTCGGCAATTGATTTGAGTTTTGACGAATTGTCTTAATACGCTCACGAAAATTTCTCGCCGCACTTTCCATATAAGTCATGACGAAAATATTTTCAGAATTCACGCCCATATCAAGTAATTTTACTATCAAAGCCAATAAGATAAATGTCTTACCAGCACCAGGCACGGCAGAAATCGCCATTTTGCCTACTTCATAATCCAAAACAGGTTTTTGGTCATCACGTGGGATTATTACAAACGGCTTAACCTCTGAAATTTTCAAGTCAAGATTATTTCGAACAACAATGTTATTTTCTATCCCACCAAAATTCTCAACCCCATTTGTATCAAACAAACTCGAACAAGCAAATATTTTCTCATCTGCACAAAGCGTCAACTTTCGTAAAATCTTCGCAGTCTTATCGTTTGAAAGCGATATATTATCTTCAACACTAAACTCATCTTTATTCCAACCACGTTGAAAAACCCAAGCGTTGTATAATGGTCCAGTATCAGATTTCACCCACTCACTGCTTGAAACGTCCAACCAAAACTGATATTTAGTACGTATCTGATTATCGATAATTTTTTGTGGCGTTGCGATAACTAATTCATTTTTTTCAAATTGAAGCGTCATATAAGGATTTTCGGCAATAATAGAATTCTCTATTTGCGTAATAATTTCACTCTCACGCTCTTTAAAATTCTCACCAAAAATATTCTCAAAATCTTGCAACTGCTTTACAAAAAAATTAAATTTATTAACTTCATCAACACTCACAAACCTAAAATTCACTAATTCTTCATAAATATCACAAACTTTTTCTGAGGTTTTAGCTTCACTACACTCAAGCTTGTTCAACAAAGCCAAAAAGCCTTCATATTTTATCTTATACTCTTCTAACTCAAATTCTTGAGTAACAAATGTCTTATGCTGTTCAAAATTCTCTAAAATCTCCTGACAATATTTTACTGGTATCCCTAAAAAGTTCGTAAAGATAACCCGCAAATCAAACTCAGTTAATGAATATTTCAAATCATTTTGTAATTTTAAAATCGTCAAAGCAGCCTGAACAATTTTATTCTGTGCCAATTTTTCACTTCCTGATAAAAATATCGGCTTCACACCTAATTTTAAATTCTCTCTCAAAGTGAATTTCAACATATCATCAATAACAGGAGTTATTACACTAATTTCAGATACAGAAATATTTTTTGATACGAGTTCATTAATTTTCACAATAACATCATTTATCATACTTGAACGCTTTGATGGCGAATTTATAACGAAATTCTCTAACGGGGAGAATTTATCTTCGACAATATTTGAATAAAGCACCATAGCGTCAGATTTCAATCTTGAACTAGCAACCAACTCCACAGATTTCTCATTAAAAAGCTCTTCATATTTCCAAACGGCAGTTCTGTCTGCACTCAAATACCCCGCACGACTTCCACCCAATTCGTCATAAGCAACAAACACATCTAACAATTGCTTCGATAAATACTCCACAAAATCATAACAAATAGGAGTAACCTCATCACCATCATCTAAAATCAAATATTTAATATCTTTAAAATATTTAGTATTTTTATAAACATGATTAAAAACTAAACTCTGACGCAAATAATCAAAATCTCTTAACGACAAGGTTTTTGCAAGCATTTTCTTTAATGCATCTTTGACATCGTCAGCAAACCCCTCGTTCAAAATCTTTGAACGCCATTCAATATCCTCATCATTCAAATTGTTCTGCACAATCAATGAATAACGTCTGAAAATTTGATGCAACAATGATTTTTTAGAATTATATCCCTTAAAAGTCACTTCCCTTAAAATATCTTTTAAAATAAATTGAGAAACCTCAAGCCCCGCCAAATTAGGCAAAATAGTCGGATTTTGATATGGGTTAAGGTTTTCAATATAAGCCCAATTATCTTGAATAGTGTTGAATACTAGCGAAAAGAACGAATGCACTTGAAGCTTTTCATAACACTCAATATCCAACAACTCAAGAGTTTTTTCAACGAATTGAGCCTTTTTATTAGAATTTTGAACTAAAACTAATATCTCAGATGACTTAATCCCAGAGTTTAACAATTGTGCATATTTTTCAATAAGCATCTGTGTTTTATTTGACGATAAATCACCTTTTATAATCAAAAGCCTAACCCCTTTTAATAAATTTTATCACAAAAAATCAACAAGAATTTGTACATAAATAAAATTAATTGTTATCATACTTTTGTACTATTGCTTTTTTTTCAAAATTATCTTAATATAATTCTTGTAAACGGAACATATATTACAATTTTATTAAGAATGCATGGAGGTCAAAATGCAACAATTACAAGAAGAAATCGGATTATCAGCTGGTCAAATTTATGACTATTTGTCAAACAATGGCGAAGCAACTTTTTCTAAAATGAAAAAAGAATTAGATCTAAAAAGCAACTTTGCAGATTTAGGTCTTGGCTGGTTAGCTAGAGAAAACAAAATTGAAATCTCTAAAAAAGGTGCATCTGTTAACGTTAAATTAAAATAGTTAAGGGATAAACTTTTCATTTTTAAAAAGCGGTGATTTGCTAAAGCAAATCACCGCTTTCTTACTTATAAAAATCATTGCACTTTTGTCTTAATCATTTTGTCGGTTTAAAATAGTATTTAAAAAATTTATTATAGATGTGTAAGACAAAGGAGATGTAAAAATGTCAAAACATATTTTAAAATCGATAGCTAAAATTATTGAAGATAATGGTTCAGATAAAATTACACTTTTCACAGAAAACCTCAAGATTGACGGTTCTGTATTTATGCCATCTGGGCGTTGTGAAGAATGTCATAATGATTATTTAGTCCTAGAAAATGCTCTTGTTTGTCGATTAAATGATTATTGCGAATGCGATGAAAATGGTTGCGAGTGCAAAGATTATGTTTGTTTTAGATACGATTGGCTGAATGTTAACATAGGCGAAATCGTTGCGTTTAGTATAATTAACGACTAATCAAACAGTTTTTGACATCGCAAAAAGGGAGTCCGTTTTTGGACTCCTTTTACATTTAAAATTTTATTTTTATTTTTATTTTAAAATCTGAATTAATGCTTCAATAATAACTGGATCCCATTTCGAGCTTGCTTCTTCTTTAATAATCTCAATGGCTTTAGATTTATCAAGTGCTTTTCTATAAGGTCTATCTGAAGTTAACGCACAATATGCATCAGCTACCGCAATAATTCTTGAACCAAAAGGTATTGAATTTCCACTCAAACCCTCTGGTGTACCAGAACCATCAAAGCGTTCTGTTTTAAATATCACATAAGGTACGACTTCTGATAAAAAGTTGATATTCATCAACAAATTCACACCAGAATTGTTATGCTCTTGGATTTGCCTTAACTCATCTTCCGATAATTTACCATTATTAGAGAAGATTTTTTCAGGCAACGCTATTTTTCCTACGTTTTGCAAAAGCCCTGCATAATATATTAAATCAATTGTCTTTTCGTTCAAATTCAATTGACGACACAATTCTCTCGCTAATTCAGCAGTATTCTTTGAATGAGAAACTGAATATTGATTTTTCGCATCAACTGCATTCGCCAAATTCTTAACAAATCCTTGTTGATAATCGCAAAGATCACCGATTAACGCAGTTAATTCTGCTCTAAAATGTTGTAAGTCAGTTTCTGAAGAGTTAATATTATTTATAATTTTATTAGCTTCATCAATTTCTTTCTGCAAAGTCATCGATGTTGCAAACAATAAAGCAATGCTTTCAACTAAGTCCAAATATTTTTTATTAATTTTCTTTTCAGAATTATTTTTTATCAAAATAACCCCAGTTGTTTGCATATTGCTATACATAGGAACTGCACTAAATTCTTTATTGACAACTATATCACGCTCGTTAAAAGCCTCAACAACAATATTATCATCATCTACATTAAAGCTAACTCCATCGTTTTCATCAGTTGAGCCAACTAAAATAATATCGTTTTCAGAATTCGTTTTTGAAAATTCATATGATAAATAAATTTTACATTCAACTATATCAAGCATTTGCTTGATAGTTTTGGCAATAGAAGAATAAATAACCTGCTCTTTTTTAGAGTCAAAAGTCAAAATACAGAGCGTATTTTGCAACGAATAAATAGAAATCAATTCTTTTAACTGATTAATTAATCCATCTTTTCGAGATTTATTAGTCGCACCAATTTTTTTCGCCAAATCTTCTGAAATTAAATTTTCAATAATAAAATCGCCAAGATTAAGTGCAAAAATCTCCTCCAACGAGTCAGAACCTATCAAATCCTCTGACTGAGCAAAAAGAGAAGCTCCTAGTTTATTTTCTTCTTTATTCATCAAATTGAATCCTTATCTACATACATGTCTTCATGTAGTATTACGGAACAATTGAATAAAAACTTTAATAAATTATATAAAACTCATACAAATGATGTAGATTTTAATATCCAACTGCCCAATCAAAAGATTTAGAAATATTATTAGAAGTTACATTTGCAATGTCATCAACAACAGCATCAACTTCCAAAACTTTTTCAGCTTTTTGTAACACATTACTCTTAGCAATTTTCATATCAACATTATTAAAAGATTTCAAACGATCAAGATTACGCTGCAACTCAGCGTTTTCATCATTCAATGTAGTAATTTGACGACTAAGCGTATTAAGAGTTAATTCACTAGACATCGCAAAATAATACCCACCCAAAGCTATCAAAATCAAACTCATAAGGATAGTACTCAAAGTTTTGTTAACCTTTTTTATAGCCATTTCTTTCTCCGTACTTTCTTTTCGAAAATAACCATCTATAATATCAGCATTATTTTGTATAGGATTTTCAGCATATCTACCATGCCCATACTGATATGAATCATATTGCGTTTGTAATCTTACTCTATTCAATTATAGTTCCCCAACTACCCTTTGATATTGTCTAATTTTTAATATACCTAGCTACTCTTAGCTTCGCACTTCTTGAAGGTGGATTTTCTTTAATCTCTTCTTCACTAGCCATTATTGGTTTTTTGTTAACAAGCTCCAAAATCGGTGGTTCACACTTACAAATCATTTGATTTTTTTCACAACGACATTTTTGTGTGTGATATTTAAACAATTGTTTAACCACTCTATCTTCAAGTGAATGAAAACTTATTACGCTAATTATAGCATTAAAATCTAATAAATTCAACACTTCATTTAATGTATTTTTAACATTTTGTAACTCTTGATTTACCTCAATACGAATAGCCTGAAACACTCTAGTAGCAGGGTGTATGGTCGATTTAACCTTAGGCGTGCAACCCACAATCAAGTCCGCTAATTGGCATGTCGTTTCAATTTTATTTAATTTTCTCTGCTCAACAATGGCATGGGCAATCCGCTTTGAAAATCTCTCTTCGCCATACTCAGAAAAAATTCTAACCAAGTCGTTCTCACTATAAGTATTTACGACATCATAAGCACTAAAATCAGAGTCTTGATTAAATCTCATATCTAAAATCGCATCTTTAGAAAACGAAAATCCACGTTCACCTTTATAGAACTGATGAAACGAAGCACCTAAATCAAACAAAACCCCACCAGTAATTTTTTCTATCCCCAACTCTTGCAAACTCTCTTTAATATTTACATAAGAATTCTTTACAATAGTCAAATTTTTGTATGCCTCAAGCCTTTTTGTAGACGCCTTAATCGCATCTTCATCAACATCAAAAGCAATCAAACGCCCATTTGGTTGTATCTTCTGCAAAATCAACTCCGAATGTCCACCACCACCAAGTGTACAATCTATATAAATCTTTCCACTCTCACAGTTAAGTGCCTCAACTGCCTCTTTCTTCATAACCGTATAATGCTTAAATTCTTCCATAAAAGAATTTTATCACAAAATCTAAATTACTACTTGATTTAAACCAGAATGATCATACTTTTGCATAAATGTCGTATAAGACAAGCAATGAACATGATTCTCATCTGTTTCACTTTGAACAAAAACGACTAAATCCAAAGTTTCTAGCACTGACGGTAGAACAACATTCATAATTGATGCAAAGTATAAGTATTTTTTTACTTCATTTTCATTGATGTGTACTTCTATCATATCTTTAACTCCGTTTCCTTAACCAAATATATTATCGGCACAGTTGTTATAAAACTTTAATTTAACATTACAATTGTAACAGTATCGTTACATAAAAACAAGAAAAATACTCTTTACCATATTTAATCAATCTTTTTCTAATTAAATCTAATCAACACTCATCGGAATATTTAATTTTTGCCCAATAGACAAGCGGTTAGGATTTGCCATATTATTAGCTCTCAAAACAAGAGCTTCTTTTTCTAGGCTAAAAGACCCATAAAATTTTATTACAATAGCCTCAATAGTATCACCACTTTGAACAGTATAAACTTCATTAGAAACGATATATTCAGGATTTTTTTGAGTTGAAGGGCTATAATTTACACCAACCTCTTGATTAGATTTAGCTGAATTAACCTCGTTAACATCAACGTTACGAGTAGAAACATTTATCAACGTCATTAAAATCAACATCGAAACAGCACCAGCAACAAATCCTGACGCCAAATATACATTTGGTGACCAACCAGATTTAGTATTCGTTTTAAAACCATCCCACAATACATCGATTTGCTCTTCTTTATTTTGACGCACATAAACATTCGGCGAGCTATCGTAATTTTCTTGCTTGAATCTTGACAATGCTTCTAAAACCTCCATTTTTTCTTTTGACAAATTTGATCTTCTAATAGTTGAACTTTTCATAATAATTCTATAATTCCCTAATTCTATAATTCCATATTTTAATTTCACATACCCAAAGTCGGTCTTATACGAACAATTTAGCATGATTTATAATGGATTTCAAGTAATTGTAAAGTTATTATATTATTTGTATAATATAGCTATGAGAATTTTAGGAATAGACCCAGGCATGGCGATTGTTGGTTATAGTCTAGTAAATTGCGAAGGAACAAATTACTCTTTGCAAAACTCAGGTGCGATAAGAACCTCCAAAGATGACAGTGAGGCTTCACGCTTGCTTGAAATATTTGAAGACATGTGTGTTTTAATCGAAAAATACAAACCCGATTGTGCATCTATTGAAAAACTCTTTTTCTTCAAAAATCAAAAAACAGTCATGGGTGTCGCTCACGCTCGTGGAGTAATCCTTGCGGCGTTGCAAAAACATAAAATTCCAATATACGAGTATACGCCGATGGAAATAAAAATGGTTTTGACAGGTTATGGCAGAGCAGATAAAAAAGAAGTCGAACAAATGGTGAAAATATCATTAGGCGTAGAAAAGCTTCCAAAACTAGACGATACGGTAGATTCAATCGCAATAGCGATTTGTCATGCTCGCTCTGCTGTGCTAGGATAATTAAAAACTTTTATAACACAAGGAGAAATATTAAATGGCAGAATTTAATTCAAAAATAAAAACAATTGAATGGATAGATACATATTCTAAAATGGTAGACCAAACTTTACTACCAAAAGAATTCAAATACGTAAACATCACAACAGGCGAAGAAATGTATCAAGCGATTAGTACAATGATAGTACGTGGAGCGCCAGCTATTGGGGTTTCAGGCGCACAAGGCGTTGTTTTATTCGCTCAAGAACTAGAAAAACAAAACCTTTCACGAGAAGATTTCATCTCGCAATTGTTAGAAAAAGCTGACTATATGGCAAGCTCACGCCCAACCGCCGTAAACTTGATGTGGGCTGTTGAAATTCAAAAAGAAATCGTCAAAAATTCTACCTCTGACATTTCTGGTATCGTTTCTGAATTAAGAGAAAACGGAATAAAATTAGAAAACGATGACATTGCAATCAACAAAAAAATCGGTGATTTTGGTGCAGAAGTTGTTCCAAAAGGTGCGACTATCCTCACCCACTGCAACGCTGGTGGATTAGCAACTGTAGGATATGGAACAGCATTAGGAGTAATTCGTTCAGCATTCGCAAACGATCCGACAATCCAAGTTTTTGCTGATGAAACAAGACCACGTGGTCAAGGCTCAAGGATTACGACTTTTGAACTTACAATGGACGGCATTCCAACGACTTTGATAACCGATGGCATGTGTTCATATTTCATGAAAAATAACATGATTGATATGGTCGTTGTCGGTGCTGATAGAATTGCTGCAAACGGCGACACTGCAAACAAAATCGGAACTTACACAGTAGCTATTGCGGCTAAATATCACAATATTCCTTTTTATATCGCAGCTCCACTTTCAACAATTGATACAAGCATTCAATCAGGCGATGAAATTATTATCGAAGAACGCTCACGTGAAGAAGTTACTCATATTAACGGTGAAATAATTTGTGCTGCTGAGGTTAATGTTATAAACCCAGCGTTTGATGTCACCCCAAACGAGCTTATCGCAGGGATTATTACAGAAAAAGGGATTTTAAGACCAGATTATAAAACCTCAATCGCTCAAGCTTTTATGAAATAACATTTTTCGTGATATCATATTTCATATAAAAAAGGAGTTAAATATGACAGATAAAATTGACTATTCATTATTTAAAAAAGCTCTATTAAATCTTGAATTACAATATAAAAATCTTACAACACTAACTAATGAAGAAACTTTAATCGTTGAAGCTGTGCAAGAATCAGTAATTCAACGATTTGAAATCTGCTGTGATTTAACTTGGAAAATTCTAAAAAAATATTTAAGCAAAACTCTAGGATTGCCAGATGTACCTAACGCACCAAAACCGATTTTCAGGTTAGCCTATGAAAACAAAATGCTATCATCTGATATGAATTTTTGGCTAAATTATATTGACATCAGAAATTCAACCTCACACGATTACAACGGGGAAAAAGCAAAAGCAGCAATTGAATTAATGGAACATTTTATAAATGATATAATCAATTTATATGAAAAAATGAGCAATGAACAATGGAAGATTTAACAAAGATCGACATTTCTAAAGAAGAATATGAATTAATAATTAATTTATTAAAAAAACATTTGCCTAATACAATCGTCTGGGCTTATGGTTCAAGAGTTAAAAGCACATCGACAAAATACTCTGATCTTGACCTTGTTGCATTCAGCGATAAATCACAAAATTTAGCAATTGGCGAACTTAAAGAAGCTTTTGAAGAAAGCAATTTAGCATTTAGAGTTGATTTATTTGTTTGGGATAACCTGCCTGGACAATTTAAAGAAAATATTAAAAAAGAATATTACGCATTACAAAAATAAATAGTTTAGATGCAACCATTTAAATATTAAAAAAATGCCAAATGAACTTTCATTCATCAAAAAATGAAGCTTATTTAAATGAATTAGGGTTATCAATATTATCAACAATTTGGTCAATATAGGTAACGGTTCTGGCGAAAATACTAGAGCTAAAAGTTGGTGGGTACTATGTACTAGATAAAAAATCCCATAAAACTAAAACATATTTTTGCGAATATTTTTCAAATCGGCGATTATTTCAGGATAGTCGCCTTTCATCAATTCACCCATTGACTTGTACAATCCTAAAATCGAGTTTTCAATATTTCCAGCGTTCATCGACACCATATCACAAGCCATTTCCTCATTAGACAACGCCAACCTTGTCATATCACGAAACCCACTTGAGGCGATTTCTAACGCCAAAGGATTATTTTTGCTCGCCAACATCAAACCCTGAGCTATGACCATGGGCATATGTGAAATCATCGCCACAGCCTCATCGTGAGATTTAGCATCAGTCAATACCGCTTCAGCTCCCATTTTCTCAATTAAATCCTGCAAAATTTCAATCCCATCTTCACCAAACTCAGGTGTCAAAACCCATTTTGCACCATCAAATAATCCCGCAAACGAATTATCAAACCCGCTATGTTCCGTTCCTGCCATAGGGTGTGATGGGATAAACTTATAAGTTCTTGCACGCTTACAAACAAATTCTTTCAGGCTACAAACATCTGTAACAACCGTTTCAGGCGATAAAACATTTTCTAATTCATCAAGGATTTCTAAAGTCTTGTTCATCGCAGAACAGACAAAAACCACATCACAACTTTTTAATTCATCATAACTAGAAAAAATCCCATCTCCTGTTTGTGAATTAGAAACCCCAATAACATTTTCACCCAATTCATTTAATGATTTAAAAATCGACCCACCGATTAATCCTAAACCAACAACACCAATTTTTACCATCATTAAATATCCTTATGTTTAAACGTTTTTAGTCCACTCGCATAATCCTGAACGATTTGACCATTACCAATAAGCTTGTATTTATAAATAGTCAACCCTTCTAAACCAACAGGACCTCTAGCGTGAGTTTTGTTTGTTGAAATCCCAACTTCAGCACCAAATCCATAACGGAATCCGTCTGCAAAACGAGTAGAAGCGTTCAAATAAACACCTGCGGAATCCACATTATTCATGAATTTTTCTGCATTATTCATATCTTTTGTAATAATGCAATCAGTATGTCCAGACCCAAATTCATTAATATGCTCAATTACTTCCTCAACTGAACTAACCATTTTATAAGCCAAAATCTTATCGCCATACTCAAACGACCAAGTTTCAGGAGTATCAACAAGTTCAATTTCTGCCAGTTTCAAAGCGTTTAAAAGCTCATCGGCTCTTGCAAACCCTTCGCTAATCAACAAAGTTTCAACAGCATTGCAAGCACTAGGATATTGAGTTTTAGCATCAATAACAATCTTTTTAGCCATCTCTAAATCAGCAGTTGCATCGATAAAAATATGACAAATTCCATCAGCATGACCAAGAACTGGTATTTTCGTATTTTCTTTTATAAACTTCACCAAACTATTGCCACCACGTGGGATAATCAAGTTTATATATTTGTCGCACTCAAGCATATTAGCAACATCTTCACGTGTAAATACTTGTTGTAAAAGACTTTCAGGAAACCCTTCCACTTCTGCTAACGCTTTATTAATAATTTTCAAAATAGTTTGATTAGTGTTTTTAGACTCCTTACCACCTTTTAAAATAACTGCATTAGAGGATTTAATCGCAAGAGCTGAAATTTGTGCGATAACATCAGGTCTAGCCTCAAAAATTATACCTAAAACACCTATTGGACAAGTGATTTTAAACAAATTCAAATCGTCATCTAACTGACGCTCAAAAATCTTTTTATTAATAGGATCTTCAAGTTTTGTCATATCCAAAATTCCTTGAAGCATATCACGCATTTTATTTTCATCTAATTTCAAACGATTAAAAGTAGCACTTGTGATTTCACCAGTCGCCACAAGATTTTCAGCCTCCAACAAATCTAATTTATTAGCCTCAAAAATTTCTGCCTTACTCTCTCCTAATCTTAATGCGATTTTTGTCAACGCAATGTTTTTCACATCATTAGACAACTCAATAGCTTTATGTGAAGCCTCTTTAGCCATTTTAGCAATATTTATAAAATCCATAAAATCCCCTCTTTTATAAAATTAAAACCATAAAATCATATAATCTATTTTAAAATCGTTATATTATCACGAGTAATGATCGCATCATAATTCTTATATCCAAGAATATTTACAATATCAGTTGAATGCTTACCCAACAATTTTTTACAAGCATCGGCATCATAATTACAAATCCCTCTAGCGAATTCTTTCTTGTTTTCATCAAGAATTGAAATAACATCACCTTTTTTAAAATCTTTAATAACATCTAACATACCGATAGGCAAAAGACTTTTTTCGGCTTCTAATGCCTTCTTAGCACCTTCGTTAACAACTATTTTACCGATAATATTTGTTGCATATCCAATCCAACGTTTCTTGTCAGTCAAATTTTGTTTTTGTGCCAAAAACATTGTTCCTAATTCTTCACCACTAAAAATTTTATTAATAATATAAGGAATTTTGCCGTTTGCAATTAAAACTTTTCCACCAAAATGCGTAACTACTTTAGCTGCCTCAAGCTTAGTTCTCATACCGCCACGACCACCTTCTGAAGCATCTGTACCTAACGCCAAAATCTCATCGCTAACCTTATCGACTTTTCTAATAATAACGGCACTCTTATCAACTTTAGGGTTTTTGTCATAAAGCCCGTCAACATCAGAGAGAATAACCAATAAATCCGCATCTAACTCACTTGCCACAAGTGCTGAAAGCTTGTCGTTATCTGAGAAACAAACTTGCATCTGCTCAAAATTCGCATCTATTTCAATAGTCGAAACGGTATCATTTTGATTGATAACAGGTATCGCACCCAATTCCAAAATTTTATTAAGCGTTGTTCTCAAGCTCAAATATCTTTTTCTAATCGCAAAATCATCTTCGGTCAAAAGAATCTGTGCCGCAACAATTCCATTTGAATCAAACCCGTTTTCATAGACTGACATCAAACGACTTTGACCAATTGCCGCACAAGCTTGTTTTAAAGCTGTACTTTGAGCGTTCTCCATATTCAATCTTTTACGTCCAAAACTTACTGCTCCTGATGTGATTAAAATAACCTCTTTGCCAGATTTCATAAGCTTTGAAATATCTTCAATAAACGAATAAATTCGAGATAATGAAGCGTAACCATCATCATTTCTCAAAATATTTGTACCCAATTTTATTACAATTCTTTTTGCGTTAATAAATTTATCTCTATCCATAAAAAAATTATACATCAAAAAAATAAAATAAATATTCTTGCCACTAACTAAATTTAGTATTATAATCAATGTATTATGAAGAATGTCAAACAGTCAAAAGTTAATATTCACAGGGATAGTTGGGTTGAAATAAATCTTGAAAACTTAGCGTTCAACATTAAGAACATCAAAAAAAACACCCCCGCAAACACAAAACTATTAGCAGTAGTCAAAGCTGATGCTTACGGGCATGGTGCTGTTATGTTATCACCAACACTTTTGGCGTCTGGTGCGGACATGTTAGGCGTAGCTTCTATCGATGAGGGTGTTGACCTACGCCTTGCTAAAATCAATTGCGAAATTTTAGTCCTTGGTGCAGTTCCTGTTTGGGCAGTTGAGAGTGCAGTTCAATATAATTTATCAATTTCAATTTTCTCAAAAGAACATTTAAAGGCTTGTGAATTAACCTATAAACGCACAGGGATTAAACCTAAAGTACATATCAAACTTGATACTGGCATGAACAGAATTGGTGTGATGGCTAATGAAGCAATCGAGTTTATCGAACAAGTTCAAACTGCAGATTACCTAGAACTACAAGGAATATTTACGCACCTAGCTAACGCTGAAGATTTGCACAAAACCCAATTACAAATTTTAAAATGGAACGAAATCGTCAATAAAATAGACCAAACAGGTTTACTTTTACATGTATTAAACACAGCTGGCTCGTTTTGTTACGAGGTGGAAGGTACAAATATGTGTCGTGCGGGTATTTCACTTTATGGGCTATATCCTGATTTACCTTTCAGTGACAAATCAAGCGTTGCCGAACTAAAACCTATTCTTTCACTAAAATCTAGGATAGTAAATATTCACAAAACAACAAAAGGCGATGGAATTAGCTATGGTCACACTTTCATAACAGATGACAATAAAAAAATTGCAACAATTCCTTTAGGTTACGCCGATGGAGTTCCTCGAAAATTATCTAACAAAATCTTTGCGACACTAAATGGCAAAAAAATCCCACAAGTCGGTAATATCACAATGGATCAAATGATGTTTGATATAACCGATGTCGATGCACAACTAGGGGACGTAATCTCATTAATCGATGAACAAAATTCAATCGATGAATGGGCAAAAATTTTAGAAACGATTAATTATGAACTAACTTGCTTATTAAAAGTAAGACTGGCTAGAGTTTATACAAGATAATACATAACAATCATGGAGATTTAATGAACACAAAAAAATACGATTTAGGGATAATCGGTGCAGGACCTGCTGGTTATACTGCTGCGTTTCATGCTCGCAAAAAAGGTTTAAGCGTTGTTATTTTTGAAAAAGACGAAGTCGGCGGAGTTTGCCTAAACCGTGGTTGCATTCCAACAAAAACAATTCTTCACTCAGCTGAAGTTTTTCAAAACATCAAAAATGCTGAAAAACTCGGAATAAACGCTGAAAATGTTTCTATTGATTTTGAAAAGGTAATAGCCCGAAAAAATTCAACTGTTGAAAAGCTTCGAAACGGACTGAAGCTTGCATTAAAGAATTCTGGCGTCATCGTTATTAAAGCAGATGCCAAAATATTAGACTGCAATAAAATCAAAGCTAACGAAGAAATTTTTGAATGTGAAAAAATAATTTCTGCCGTTGGTGCAAGCTCTAAAGAGTTAACTAATTTAAAATTTGATAATGAATTTATTTTAAGCTCTGATGACTTATTGAACCTTAAAAAACTACCTAAAAGCATACTAATAATTGGCTCAGGAGCTATTGGAATTGAATGGGCTCAAATATTTTCAGCGTTCAACGTAGACGTGACAATTGTTGAAATGGCTGAACAACTACTACCATTAGCTGACATCGAGGTTTCTAAACGAATAGAGAGAATTTTTAAATCAAAAAAAATCAAAGTCTGTTTATCTGATAGCGTTGAGAAAATTCAAGATAAAGAAATTCATCTAAAATCTGGCACAACCCTCTCTGCTGAATATATTTTATTAGCGATTGGGCGAACTCCAAATATAACTAATAAAATTGATGGCATAAAATATTTAGGCGATTGCTGTGGAGAAATCCAACTAGCACATTTTGCCATAAAACAAGCTATATCAGAGATTTCAAACATAGAATTTAATAAAAATTTAGTGCCTAGTGTCGTTTATGGCACTCCTGAAATTGCTTGGATTGGCAAGCGTGAACAAGATTTAGAACCCGATAGCTACCAAAAATCTAATCTGTTAATCTCAGCTCTTGGCAAATCTCATTGCGATGATGCGACTGAAGGTTTTATAAAAATACTTTCTCAAAACGGAAAAATCGTTGGTACTCATATTGTTTCAAAAGAAGCTTCTGCTCTAATCCAGCAGATTACAATTGCTATGCAAAATAATATTAGCGTTGAAGAATTGAAAAAGACCTGTTTTGCACACCCTACTTATTCAGAAGGTATTTTCGAATGCCTTTTAAAACTGTGAGGTCTTATGCAAAGATTACCTGATTATTTAAAAAGACCAATAATAGACACCGACAAAACTCGTACTGTACGTAAAATCTTGAAAGCAAATTGCCTTAATACAGTATGTGAAAACGCACGCTGTCCTAACAAAAACGAATGCTATAGCAAAAATACTGCGACTTTTTTAATAATGGGTAGCGTTTGTACAAGAAATTGTCGCTATTGCAACATAGATTGCAAAAAACCAGAACCGCTAGACACCAATGAACCAAAACATATCGCCAGTGCCGTTAAAGATTTGGGATTAAAATACACCGTCATCACTTCTGTAACCCGTGATGATTTAGCAGATGGCGGAGCTTCACATTTTGCAAATTGCATAAAAGAAATTCGCACCCTAACGCCAGAAGTAAAAATTGAAATCTTAACACCTGATTTTAAAAACGACAAAAACGCTCTTGATTTAATAATAAAATCTCAACCAGAAGTTTTTAACCATAATATAGAAACAGTTAAGCATCTATTTAAAACAGCACGCCCGCAAGGAGATTACGCACGTTCATTAAATGTCCTTGATTATGTAAAACAAAACAGTGAAATCCTGACAAAATCAGGATTGATGGTTGGTCTAGGTGAATCATTTGAACAAATTGAAGAAACATTATGCGACCTACACTCGATTAAATGTGACATTTTAACAATCGGTCAATATATTCAGCCATCAAAAGCTCATCTAAACGTTGAAAAATTTTACACACCAGAAGAATTTGAAGCACTACAAAAACTCGCTACCAAAATCGGCATAAAACACCACAAAATCGCCCCATTAGTACGCAGTTCATATAACGCTTCCGAATTGGTTAACCCAATAAACTAATCAATTTCGATTTGAATAGCCCCTTGACGAAATATCTTTAATTCATCATCGAACACACCAGCGACCGTTGATTCAAACCCCTTACAAAGATGCCCATAATCTTCTATTATCAAATCAACAAGACCATTCATATTCTCAAGGGCTTGAGCATAAGTCTTAGCACTAGGCTGTGAAGATAAATTCGCACTCGTTGTCGCAAGAACACCTCCTGGAACAATCTTACAAATCGATTTAAAAACTTCATTATCAGGAACTCTAATTCCTACTGTATCCATGCCTGACGTTATATAATCAGGAGCCTTATCAGTTTTTTTTAGAACCAAAGTCAACGCACCCGCAAAATATTTTTTAATCAACTTGCTCGCAATCTTTGAAATCGGCTGAACATATTCAAATAAATTATAAATTTCATTTGACATTAAAATCAATGGTTTTTGTGCCTCACGCTTCTTTATTTCATAAATTTTCTCAACAGCCCTCTTTGAGCTAGGCAAGCAACCCAAACCCCATACAGTATCAGTTACAAAACAAATTACACCATCATTTTCAAGGATTTTTATAATCTCATCGTTATTCTCAAGCACCAAATCTACCTTTAAATTTTTCTACCAATCTACTCTTCAATTCAACCGCATAATCCATTTTTTGCAACAAATTCAACCCTACATAAGTAAATATACACACATAACCAACCGAAATAATTTTTAAAATCTCAAAAAGATATTTAGGCAAATTATTAAGCAAATTAAATTGTGACGCCGCAATATAACTCAAAAGAAGTGCAACAGTACCTGCCAATGACATTTTGCCTAGATTGACAAGCAACACTCTATAATCCATCTTGATTTTTTTAGAAATCAACACACCTAAAACAACAGCATTAAATAATGTCACAAGCGAAGTCGACAATGTAATCCCACTAATACCCATACCCATTTTTTCTATAAAAATCATATTCAATAAATACTTCAAAACAATAGAAGAGAACGCAACTACAAATGGAGTTTTAGAATCGTTAAAAGAATAATAAACTCTCGTAATAGAATCCCTAAACACATATGGTAAAATCGATAACGACAAGAACCAGAGTGCCTCAGTGACCATAAAACTTGCATTAAAATCAAATGCACCACGTTCAAAAATCAATCTAACACCATCTAACCCAACGGTCAAAATACCAATAATTATTGGTATAGCTGCAAAAAATAAAACTCCAACACCTTTATTGAAATACTTTCTTATATCATCAAAATTTTGTTCAGCAACGAGCTTCGAAAAAATAGGGAACAAAGGAACTAAAAAAGCCGTAACCAAAATTCCAACAGGAAACTGAAAGACACGATTGGCATAACTAATCGCCGTCCACGCACCCTCAGAGATTACTGAAGTAAAAAACATATCGACATAAATATGTATCTGCCCCACCGTTGAACTCAATATCGCAGGGAACAACAATTCCGTAATCTGTTTAAAATTTGGATTACTTACAAAATCGAAATTCGGCTTATATTTATAACATAATTTTTTTATATTTGGATACTGAATAATCAATTGCAAAAATGCACCAATCGTAGTTGCAATAGCTAAAGCATAACCTTTTTCATCACTTGGTACAGCAATCACAACCGCCATAATCGCAAGGCTCATCACGATAGGCGACAAATTTGGCATCATAAATTGACGATAGATTATTAAAATTCCATAAAAAATCCCTACAATTCCACCAATAACCAAAAGAGGCGTCATAATCTGTAAATGCACTGCCGACAAATTAATCAACTCCTCAGCACCATTTGAAATTATCAACCCCATTATTTCACGAGGAAAAATCAAAATCACTGCCGACAAAATCAAGAAAAAACTTATCGTAGCTGTCATAAATGTCGAATATAATCTGTTCACAACCTCAGTAGGCTTTGATTTCAAATCAGGGATTAACTTAGAAAACACCGCCACAGTCGCACTATGAAAAGGTCCGCCAACCCCTCCTAACAAAATCAACGATAACGAAGGTATTTGATAAGCATAATAATAAGCATCAGACACCATCGAAGCACCGTAATAATTCGCTATAACAATATCACGCACAAAACCTATCAATTTACTCAATATCGTAACCACTGCGATAACCCAAGCAGCACGTAAAACCGTTGAAGAAACTCCTGGTTCAACATCTATATTCGATTTTAATTTATTAGAACCTATCGTCATTTCTCAATTCCACATATAACCGAACTGCTTTTTTATCCTCAATATCTTCTGGATATTTAAACAAAACAACATTTCTTCCTTTTTTTATTTTACTAGAAATATTTAATTTTATCACATTTTCACCCAACAACCTCACAGGCAAATCATAGACCTCTTCCTTGCCATTAATCTCGATTATAATCCTTGGAAGCTGATATTTATTATCTATAATAACATTAGCGTTTTTCTTTTCAGCATAAAATGTTTGACTAATCACTTTTTGCTCATCGCTACTAGAAATTATTATAGGTTTTGTAGATAAAGTAATTCCCGTATAATAATGCATCAAAATCTCATCGAATTTCTTGCCTAACTCACCACCCATAAACCCAGCACCGTATTGGCTCATTCCAACCCCATGCCCGTAACCACCACCAAAAGCAATCAATTTTTCTAACTCACCATCACCGTTTTTCACCTGTTCAAAAACAACATTGGCACTAGGCAACGCCTTTCCTGAATTCACAAACAATCTACGAATAACAAGCTCTTTAACAATCCTGAACTTTTGCGTTTTAGTCGCAAGCTCCATTTCTACAATTTTGCCAGAAACACCACGTTTTTTAACGCTAACGTCAACTATCTCATCAAGCACATCGCCTTGTCTAAATTCTGGCTTGATGAAACCTGTTTTTGATTGAGCAACCAAATTCTGCTCCAATACAAGACGCAAATCCTCACCACTCCACTCTCTTTGCCAACGAAAATATGGAGAGCATATATCATAAGCATCTTTACTAGATTTATAAAACTCCCTAGCATCAGCCTCTTTTTCTAAAGATTTTTGCGAACTAACATCAGGCCTACCTACTAAATAAGGTTTACCCTTTGATGGAAATTGCTTGGTTTCAGGATCAGAAAATGCATTCCCAAAACTCTCGCTATACCCCCCCGCAGTAGAAGAATATTGTGCCAAAATCAAATCCCAATTATAAATCGCAACAATCCCTTCAGTTTCATCAATAGCCTGATTAGACAAATCACGCTCAGTATTAGCCCCAAAATAAACCTGACTTGCTACAGAATCCACAACGTCATAATTTGGTGATGATTTTTTCCTCGGAGATAAAACATAATTTCTAGCAGCAACGCTTTGAGCCTTCAATGCCTCTAGACCAAATTTAATAGGCATTTCATTTGGCACAACACCACGCAGATATTTTTCAACCTCAATCACATTAACCAAATTAAAGAAACCTGACTTAGCTGATTTTACAACCTCAAATTCGCCACGATATAATGCACGGCGTCCCAAGCGATTTAAACTTTGAACCCCCAAAAGACCATATTCACTAATAATTTTTACTCTACCATCTAACTTTTCAGGCGTAGAGCTTTGAGGGTTATGTAAATACAAATCACCATCAATCATCTCTAATTTAACAACGATGTTCGGTTGAAAATCCGCAACCAAAACATCATCGTCAAAAATCTGCGTATCACCAGTACCATAAATCGAAATATCCTTATATTCATAAGTCGAAAAAGTTTGCGTTCCAATGCCAACACGCACTATTTGTGATTTTGGCAAAACCTCATCTGCTGAGAAAGTTGGCTTTAAAAAGTTTAGCGAAACCTTTTCGTTTTCAACCAAAACTTCTGATTTTGCAGTTGAAAAATTAGCACAAAACAAACTTGTGAAAATAATAGCATAAATTAAAAATCTTATGCTTTTTCCCACACAGTCCCCTCTTTCGTGTCTTTCAAGGCAATATCCACCCCATCTAATACCACACGAATTTTATCGGCAAGCTCCCAATTTTTTGCATCACGAGCGTTTTTACGATACGCAATAACCTCTTCCATCGAAGCAAAAACCTGCCCCAAATCAGATGAAATCTTTTCAACAATTACTCGCAACTCATCTTCATCAAATGTTGCTTTATCAAAAGTAAAACCTAATGTTATCGCAAGCTCATGAAGAATTGTAAAAGCACCAGCCTCGTCCTTATTCGCTCTATTAGCCAAATCAAACAAAATAGCCAACGCTTTTGAAGTGTTCAAATCCTCGTCCATAGCCTCTAAAAATGCCTTATAATCATCAGTTTCTGATACATTTAGCGTTTTATCAACCGCCGTACGCTTCGCATTCATCAAACGCTTAACCCCTGCTTGTGCTGACACCAAAGCCTCATCTGAAAATTCAACAGGCATGCGATAGTGATTTGTTAATATGAAAAATCTTATTGTATTAGCATCATATTTTTTAATTATCTCATCAATAGTCAAAAAATTACCCAAAGATTTTGACATTTTCTCTTTATCAATAGTAACAAAACCGTTATGAAGCCAATAATTTACGAATTTACAATCATTCGCACACTCAGATTGTGCAATCTCATTTTCATGGTGTGGGAAAATTAAATCAGCCCCACCCGCATGAATATCAATCGTCTTACCCAAATACTTACGACTCATCGCTGAACACTCAATATGCCAACCTGGACGACCAACACCCCAAGGCGATTTGTAACCGAATTTCTCATCACTTTTCCATAACGCAAAATCCAATGGGTCTTCCTTAATATCACCCATCTCAATTCTCGCACCACTCTCTAACTGGTCAATTGGTTGTTTTGAAAGTTGCCCATATTCAGGAAACTTTTTAACCCTGAAATATACATCTCCATCAGCTTCATAAGCAAAACCTTTATTAATCAAATCCTTAACTATCGCTATCATCTCACCAATAGTTTTGGTCGCCAATGGCTCGACATCAGGCTTTAAAGTGTTTAAAGCTTTCATACTACTATCAAACGCCTTATACCAATATTGAGAAACCTCATCAGGCGTCTTGTTCTCAGCACTAGCTTTTTTAAGAATTTTGTCATCAACATCTGTAACATTGCGACAATAAGTAACATCATAACCCTTAAATTTTAAATAACGATACAAAACGTCCCAAGTAATATAACAGCGTGCATGACCTAAATGTGCAAAATCATAAACTGTAGGCCCACATACATACATTTTTACTTTATTTTCTTCAATAGGCGTAAATTCTTCAATCTTATTAGTATATGAATTGTGTAATCTCATCTTATAAATCCCTCTTTATCAACAATATATTACTACAAAATAAAAATAATGTGAACAAATGTTACAATAAATGAATAATACGCAATTCATTATATCAAATTTATTTAATATGTATATAACGTAATGGTGATGCAAAATTCAAAGGAGACAACTTATGGGTGATAATGACCTAAATGTCAATGGTGCTGGCACTAGCAAGAAATTTGTTAATGTAAAAGTTACAAACTTACAAGATGGAACTACTGAGATTATCCAATTCCCAAAAGGAACGAAAATCGAAGGTAACACAAAAGATTATACATTAAATGCAGATGGCGAAATTGCTTTAACCAAAGCTCAAATCGCAGGACTAAAAGCAGCATGTTCTAGCGATAATAGCAATGGCAGATTTATCCTTGATGAAAAAGATTTGATGAACACAAAATACACAGATGACAAAGAGAATTCACGAGGAAACTTCGAATCAGATTTTACCAAAACTATCAACAAAAATTTAGATGCTTCATACTCAACATATGAATTAAAACAACTACCAACTGGAGGCGATAGTGTTTCATATCACGCTTTCATGGATGCTGAAGATGGGGTTGTCGACATAAGGTTTAACAACCAGAATGATGGCGATCAAAGCATGATAAGAATTACACTGCCAAAAAATGGCGAAGCAACTGGCGATACAAACGAAGAAACTGATATCCCGATAGACGAACAATTCCCTAAAAGTCCAGATTACAAAAACAGCGATTTTGTAAAAATAACTATTACAGATACGACTAATCCTGAATTTTCAAAAACATTCGAAGTACCTAAAGGAACTGTCATTCAAGGTAACGGTTTTGAAATGACAGTAACCGAAGATTGCGATAAAGCATTAGCGACTTATCAAATCGCAGCTTTTGATGCATTATTAAACAGCTACGAATATGGTCAAGATTTCCAAGATAATCGACTTGATAGAAGCGATTACAACGGAGGTATATACAGTCAAGAAGTTACTGATAAATTAAAGGATTACGGCTCAAGCTTCGAACTAAAAATTGATCCCGATAGCGAATATAACGAAAGAATAGCTCGTGCGAACGAAGGTGGCAATTCATTCGCAGAATTCGTTGGTCCAAACGGTGAAAAAGGTACTTTGAGCGTATCTCTACCAACAGATGTGCCAACAGAAGCTAAAGAAGAAGATCCAAAATGGTATGAGTTTTGGAAATAAGCTCCTCTACAGGACAAATTTCATCTAACTCTAAAGTTATAGTTTTTATTGAACGTTCAACTCCAGCATAAGTTCCAAAACTTCCTGGAGTTGGATATCCAATATTTTCCTGCACAGGATAACCTATAATTTTAGAGATTTTTTCTGCCAATTCTTTCGCATCACCGTCATAATTCACAACCTTGAACGGAGCATGCAAAGTCAATATTGTTGCTGGTCTATATTGTTCAATAATTTCTATCAAAAATCGTGTTTCAATCTCACTCGCAGGAGTTTCCCCTCCAAAAAATTCATTTTTTTCACTCAACACCCAATTTGCTGTCGGAAAATTTCTGTTTAAGTCAACACCATTAGAATTTGTACGCTCCCCATCTAACAAACCATCAGGGTTTAGACAAGGGATAAAAAGCAAACTCGATTGAGGGTTTTTTTTGATAAATTCTTCTATCAAAAATTTTCCCTGAACTTCATCGCCATGAAAAACGCCAATAACCAAAACATCGCCATGCTCTCGAGTTCCTAACAATTGAATTTCATTGTTTAACTTTGTCAATGTAGATTTTAATTTAATCAAACATCACCTCTACTAATCAAAAAGTGCATCGATAAATTTTTGCGAATCAAACACCTTTAAATCTTCCATCTTCTCGCCAACACCAACGAGTTTTACAGGCAATCCTAATTCTTTTGCTATTGCTAAAATTATTGCACCCTTAGCTGAACCATCTAACTTTGTCAAAGCAACACTTGATAAATTTATCGTTTCTAAAAAAACTTTTGCCTGTTGCAATCCATTTTGACCTGTATTTGCATCTAAAACCAAAATCGTTTCACGCAAAGCTTCTGGAGCATTTTTATAAATAATATTTTTGATTTTTGAAAGCTCTTCCATCAAATTAAATTTATTTTGCAAACGCCCTGCCGTATCAACTAAAATAACGTCATATCCTTCATTTTTAGCTTTTTGAATAGCTTCATAAACCACCGAAGCAGGATCAGCTTTATCACGTCTAACAATATCAGCACCAGCACGTTTTGACCAAATATCCAATTGTTCTTCAGCAGCGGCACGGAACGTATCAGCTGCAGCTATTAAAACTTTTTTGCCTTCTTCTCTAAATTTATAAGCCAATTTTGCTATCAAAGTAGTCTTACCGACCCCATTCACACCTGCTATAAAATAAATATTCAATTCATTTTCTACATATTCAATCTTATTTGAACCAGCACTTTCAAGCATCGCAAAAAATTCTTGTTTCAAATAATTCTTCACATCAGAAGGCTTGATTTTGCTTTGATTACGAAGCTTATCGACTAATTCACTTGAATAATTCACGCCCAAATCAGAACTAATGAGCATATCTTCCATATCATCAAGCAAAAACTCAGAGAATTCATCTTCCTCTTGAACAACCTCAACTACGTTTCCAACGAGCATTTGTGCTGTATTAGAAACTGTTTCTTTTAAATTGTTGAATTTGTCTTTGAGAAAATCAAACATTAACTAATTCCGTTATCAATAATTACCTTTGCCAAAATACCATTAATGAACGATGCACTATCATCAGTTGAATATTTTTTAGACAATTCTAAAGCTTCATCAACAACAACCTTCATAGGTGCATCTTTCACGTATAAAAGTTCAACAATCGCTATACGCAAAATATCTTTGTCCATTTTAACAAGTCTTTCAAGGTTCCAATTTTTAGCGTATTTTTGAATAGTTTCATCGATATCTTTATTAAATTTTTGGAAGAACTCTGCAATTGTTATCGCATAATTTTTAACTTCATTCTGTGAATCTAGAGTTGTAAATTCTGCAATTTCTAAAGCCATCAAAGCTTTTTCTGCGATATTAACCATTTCTTCAATACGTCCAGACATATCAGAAGTCATAGGCAACGGCACTGGCAAATTTTGAACCCCAATTGGACGCTCAATATTTGTTTCGTGATCAGCTTCCAAATCATCGATTTGAGCTTTCATCTCTAACAACGCTCCAACAGTGATTTTTAGCTCATCACTTGCATTGCTTGTTAAAATTCTCACTGATTTTAAAATAATATCTTCTAAATCCTGTTTTGAATAATTTGTTATCTTTTTATCAAATTGTGAAAACAATATAAACGCTAATTCTCTAGCTGCTCTGCGGGCTTGCATAATTTTTCCTTTATTTTATCTATTTACTTTAAATCTATGCTATCACGAAAAAAAATTATCTACAATAAAAATATTTTTAAAATTTTATACTATTTTTTGATTGTATCGAATTCTTATAGTAAAATAATCACATGATAAATTTTGATAGTTTAACTCTAAAAGCTTTTGTAGAAGAAAGCGAAAATTTTTTAACAGGTGCTAGAATTCAAAAAATTCAGCAACCGACTCGCCGTGATTTCATTTTTACGATTAGAAACAACGGTGAAACTAAAAAGTTTTACGTAAACATCAACCCACAATTTCATCATCTTTGCTTTATGAACAAAGCAAACGAACAAAAACGCTTAATAGAAATTCCACAAAAGCCACCGATGTTTTGTATGTTGCTTCGAAAATACATCGAGAATGCAAAGATTTACAAAATCAATCAACCTCAATATGAAAGAATTTTAGAATTTTATATCGAAACTTATAACGAACTTTCTGAAAAAATTTACTTTTGCCTCGCATTTGAGCTAATGGGAAAACATTCAAATGTCGTATTATACAACCACGATACCAACGTAATCATAGGTTGTGCGCACAATGTTGGAGCCGAAAAAAGTCGTGAACGTGAGATGGCTGGTATGCTACCTTATATCTATCCACCAAAACAACACAAAGCTGATATCCTGAATTACAACGGAGAAATCAATTTTGAAACTTTATCAAAAGATTTTTATTGGTTTTCTAAATCTTTTGCGACACAATGCAACAACAGAACTCTTAATGAAATAAAAAATTTCGTATCATTAAAAAATTTAGCACCCTCTATCTCAAAAGATTTCAAAGAATTCGGGCTTTTCAGCTCACTAATCCCAAATAATATCGAATTCCAAAGTGTCAACGAAATGATTGACGAATATTTTGCTCATCATATAGAACAAAATAAAATATCAACACTCAAATCTAATCTTTTAAGCAACTTAAACGCAAAGCTTAAAAAACATAATTCTTCATTAAACAAGATGCAAACTCGTTTGAAAAAAGAAGAAATAGCTGATGAAAACAGGCTTTTTGCTGATCTAATAATGACAAACTTATACACAGGCAAAGATTATTCAAATTTTATTGAAGTATATGATTATGAAAACGATAAAAATATCCAAATCCAATTAGATAGCCAATTAACACTAAAAGAAAATGCTAACAAGTTTTATAAACTATATCGAAAATCAAAAACGTCTATCAATAAATTAGGCGAGCTAATAAAAGACACCAAAACACAAATCGAATACCTAGCACAAACAATTTATTCAATAGAAATCGCCAACACAGCTTTTGATTTATTTGATATAATCAAATCAGAAATTGAACCGACCACTCAAAAAACAGAGAAATTAAAACCAGCTTCCGTTCAAGACCTCGAAATTTTAGGATATAAAGTTTATGTCGGTAAAAACAACCGCCAAAACGATATAATAATTTCAAAGCTATCAAAAGAAGATGATTGGTGGTTCCATGTCAGAGAAGGTGCAGGTTCTCACGTGCTTTTAAAACTAGAAACCAACAAGCAAGAACCAACTGATGAATTAATTTTTGAATGTGCGAAACTTGCTAAAGAATTTTCTTCACTCAAAAACTCAGCAAAAGCTGGAATTATTTACACTAAAAGAAAATATATTAAAAAACCACCAAAAGCCAATTTGGGATACGTAACTTATAAAAACGAAAAAGAAATCGTTGTATAGGTGAATTATGCTAAAAGAATTGGACGAATTTGAAGATATAAACGACAATATCGATATGACTAAAAAAAATATTATCGCTTTAGTTGATTGTGATTCATTTTTTGTTTCCTGTGAGCAAAAAATGAACCCTGAATTAAAAAACAAACCCGTTTGCGTCACTTCACCTCGAGGTGATTGTGTCGTGTCACGTTCTAAAGAAGCGAAAAAACTAGGTATTCAAATGGGTATGCCGTATTTTCAAACAACAAAGCACATGCGACAAGCGACATTTATCCATTCAAACTTAGAATTATATGACACCATATCATCACAAGTGATGGAAGTATTAAAAGAATTCAGCCCAAAAGTTGAGATTTATTCTATCGATGAAGCCTTTATTGACTTGACAGGATTGGAAAAGCTTTATAAAAAAAACTATTACGAAATAGCACAAATGCTTCGTGATGAAATCTTAAAAAAAGTAGACATTCCTGTATCAATAGGGGTTAGTAGCTCTAAATCTCTTGCAAAATTAGCTTCAGACAAAGCAAAATATATTGATGACGGTGTTTTTTTAGTAGGCAAAAGAAAAATAATGCCACTACTTGAAAAAACAAGTATTGATGAGATATGGGGCATCGGAAAAAATTTATCCTTATTATTGCGAAGAAACGGCATTTTAACAGCAAAAGAATTTGTCCAACAAAACGATATTTGGTTAAACAAACAAATAGGAATTCACGCACTAGAGATAAAACACGAACTACTAGGCGAAATGGTTTCTCCTATCAGTAACGAAATAAAATTACCGAAATCTATACAAAAAACAAGTACCCTTGCAAAATTCTCTTCGGATATCAATTATATCAAAAATTCATTGAATTATCATATCCACAGAGCTTGTGTAAAATTAAGAAAACTTAATGCAAAATGCTTTAATATTGGACTATATTTAAGAACAAAAGATTTCAACACAATCACTGAAAAAAGAGTATTAAATACGGCTACTAATTTCGAACTAGAAATTTCTGACATTGTATTTGAGATGCTAGAAAAAAATTACAACAAAAATCTTTTATATCGTAGCACTGGCGTTGTGTTAGAAAAATTTGTTTATAATAATGAAGCACAACTCTCTATTTTTGATGATGTGGAAAAATCTTTAAAACAACAAAAACTTACTGAATGTTTTGATAAGCTTGAAAATAAATTTGGCAAAAACATAATCCAAACTGGATTTATAACAAAAGACGTCTAAATAATCATGAAAAAAGTGGCGTTTAGATTTCATCTAAACGCCACTTTTAAACCACCAATATAATTACTCAATAATCCAACCATTAGTCAAATCGATTGTTAAAGGTTTTAATAATTTCAAATAAACTGTTTCGCAAGGAATTATAAAAAGTTTTTCACCTTTAAAAACATAGCGAACGAATTTCATAAACCAATTTCTATCCTTAGAAACGCTTATCATTCCTGAAAGATTTGCTGTTTGGTCATTATTTGTCGTGATAAGCGAATTATCAAGCACTACAACACCATTTCTTACAAACCATTTACCATCTCTAATATCAAGCAATTGCCCTTTCAAATTTGCCCCTTTATAAACAAGTATATATTTATCCTTAGTAATATAATTTTGTTCAGCTTTAGCGACATAAATCTCACCATTTTCAGAAGTCTGCGAGCTTACATAAGTCGTGATTTCAATAGGCAAAAACGTCCCTGCTGGGATTATCCCAAAACTACCCTGAACAGTTGCATTATCAATAACATACCCTTCGCCTGTTTTTTTACGCATAGCCTCCGCCAACTTTGCATTAGGATTAAGTTTTGCTTGAGCAATCATCTCATACAAAATAGCCGTGACTTCTGCACGAGTAGCTGGTCTGTTTGCTTCAATTTTTGCGGTATTTTCAGAAGGCATTGTAACTAACATATGTAAAATCTCAGCCTTACCCGCTGGTATAACAAAACTCTCTGGAACACTTTTATAATCAGCAAATTTTCTCGATAAAACCTCTTTCGCTTTCATCTCGCTGATATCTTCTGTTGTTAACGCATTAACAGCTACCGTAATCGATTCCGCTCTAGATACAGAATCGTCAGGTCTAAACGCCTCACCTTTATTACTTGAAATCAAATCAAAGTACAAAGATTTTTGAATAGCTTTATACGCCCAAAAGCTCGGAGTAATGTCACTAAATTCGACCGATTGAACAACCTGAGCATTTTCTTGCCCCAACGCTCTAATCGCCATTGAAGCGAATTCCGCACGAGTAACATTCTCGTCAGGCTTGAACGTTCCATCTGGATAACCAATAATTACGCCTTTTTCAGTCAAATCCTTAATCTGTTTTGAAGCCCAATGCTTTGAATCAACATCAGGATAAGCCAACGCTGGTGCTACAATAAACATCGCAAACAGCACTGATAACAATGTTTTAATTACTTTTCTCATATATAACTCTCCTTAAATAACATTCCTATAAATCCATATTACTCGTTATTTATCAATCAGGCAACATATTTTAAGTTATGTAAAAAAAGCATCTACATATTTTTTAATTTAAAAATTATTTTTATAATATAATTTTATTGTAAATATAAAGGAGAGAATATGTTAAATTTTGAATTTCAATGCCCAACTCGTGTTGTATTTGGTAAAAACTCAATCGCAGAATTATCAAAACACATCGATAAATCAAAAAAGATTTTAATCACTTACGGCGGCGGCTCTATCAAAAACAACGGGGTTTATGAGCAAGTAAAAACAGCTTTATCAGGCTATAACGTCTTAGAATTTGGTGGAATAGAAGCTAACCCTGTTTATGAAACATTAATGAAAGCAGTAGAAATAGTAAAAACTGAAAATGTTGACCTATTACTCGCTGTCGGTGGTGGCTCAGTTGTTGACGGTACAAAATTCATATCAATCGCTTCTAAATATTTTGGCGAAAAAGATACCTATGAACACTTTTTAGTCGACCAAGCACAACCACTAGAAGCTATCGATATTGCTGATGTTATAACACTTCCTGCAACAGGATCTGAGATGAACAACGCTGCAGTTATTTCAAGAAAAGCTACCGATGAGAAATTAGCGTTTCACACAAACATAGTAATCCCAAAACTTTCTATAATCGATCCACAAGTGACTTTCAGCTTACCTGAAAAACAAACCATCAACGGGATAGTTGACACATTTGTACACGTAATGGAGCAATACTGCACATATGATGTTAACACGCCTATTCAAGATTCTTGGATGTTAGGGATTTTAAAAACACTTGTTCAAGAAGCACCTAAAGTTTTAGCTAATCCAACTGATTATGATGCTAGAGCAAACATTTTCTGGGCAGCAACGACTGGATTAAACCACTGGTGTTCACTAGGTACAGTTGAAGATTGGGCTACTCATATGATAGGTCATGAGCTAACAGCGTTTTATAAATTAGACCACGGGCAAACTCTCGCTATCGTTATGCCTCGCTTATTAGAAAACCAAAAAGAAAGCAAAATGGGCAAATTAGCAAAACTAGCACGTGAAGTTTTTGGCTGTTGCGAACAAGACCAAAACCTAGCTGCTGATTGTGGTATCAAAAAAGTTGAAGGCTTCTTTAACTCATTAGGTATGAAAACTAAACTCTCTGATTACAACGTAAACGCTCAAGAAGCTGCTGAAAAAATCCGTGATAGATTTATTGCTAGAAATACAATACTTGGCGAAAAAGGAATAATTGACGCTAACGTAACTTATGATATTTTAATCAAAGCTTAGATTAAAACAAAAAATAATAAAAGAGGGCGAAATCTTCGATTTCGCCCTCTTTTATATAAAAACCACTTTTACAACAATCGTAACTAATCTAATTGTTGTTCTAAAATCTGGTTATAATAACCTAAATACAATTGTGCTTTTTTCTCATTCTTCAATTTTTTATAAACATAAGCCAAGTTGTAATGAAAATCAGCTTCTGTATTCTTTAAATCAATTGCGTATATGAAGCTATTCTTAGCTTTTCTAAGCTCACCTAATTTCACATAAGCACAACCTAAATTGTAATGCACATAAGGATTGTCGGGTTTTATCTCAATAACTTTTTTATACTCAGCGACAGCCATATTTGCTTTTTCATCATCTAAATACATATTAGCGAGGTTATAATGTGCTTTATAATTTTTTTCATCAAGTGCGATGGCATTTTTATACATAAAAATCGCTTCACTATTTTTACCTTGATCCTGCAATATGTTACCTATAAAAAACCAATTCATAGAGGTGCGTTCTTCTTCTGGTACAGTTAAAAAAAGCTTTAATGAGTTCTCTAAATCATTATCGACATAATAAATCATTGCCTGCTTTGTCGTATTTTCATTTTCTAACGAAACCTTAACAGGCTCAGGCTTATTTTTCTCTTCTTTTTTAAACGGATTCGCAATTCCGACAGCCGAAGCCGTTGTCATAGTGAAGATATTTAGTATTAATAAGGTCAATAAAATCTTTTTCATAACAAACATTATAGAATAAATTTTCCATTTTGCCAATTAATATATTAAATCAGGCTCAAACAGCGAAATTTATTATAAATAATTATCTCAAAGGCTCATTTAATAAAATGAGCCTTGAAATAAAATATTAATCTTTATCACTTACGCAACGAGTATATGGTCCACCATATTTTAAATGTCCATTAATGCCAAAACCAGTGTAATTATAATTAAAGGAATATGCATAGCTAGAATTAGACACATATTCATCAGATGTCCATAACCAATATCCAGTTGAAGAATTTAGCAGGTTTATTTTTGAAAATACAGATGCATTATAATCAGCAGTACCGCTAGCACTAGGTTCATCTAAATCATATAAATATTGTGCAAGACTAGCAAATTCATCACTCGTAGGCAATCGCATATCAATATCATCACAAGCTTTTTTCGCTCCAGCCCAATTATTAGTTGCACAATTATCAAAATTAATTGTACTTGTATAATTATCGTCCCATTCACTACCATTACAAGTATTTAAAGATGTAATTGATATATTTGATGTAGTCCAACATAGACCATCGTCAAAGCACAATTTAAAATTACTATTTATATTGCTAACATCATCACCCATCGTGTTTTTACCTTTAGAACCATTAACATCATATATCATTGCTACACAATCAGTTGCTTGGCTACGATTTAAGCCGATTTCATATGGATCAAGCCATTCGCAATCTAGGTCGTAAGATATAATTGCTTGTGAACCATCTGCAAATACAACACTTTCTGTAGGACTACTATGATCATAATCACCTGATGAATAAACAAAAGTATCACCTGTGGTTAAAGTTTCGACATTATATATTTCGTCATCAGAAGTTAAAAACTCACTATAATAACAATCAACTAGATTTTCGCTATCACATCGTTCATTTATTTTTAAATATTTTGATAATTCATCAATAAATTCACTCGTACTGGTATATCCAGTTAGTTTTTCATGAAACCTCATTTGATTCATCGCTTCTTCAATACGACCATCGAATAATTCTTGTTTTCGCTCAAGTGCCTCTGATTGCATATTACTTATCAAACT
>JAWXUD010000003.1:0-75499 GCA_044432945.1 Candidatus Gastranaerophilales bacterium | reverse complement strand
GGCAATCTTTTGCCAGCTAAATCGCACGCCTCTAAAGCTCCAGCCCAGTTGTTTGATGAACAATAACTACAGCCGCTACTTGTTGTACAGTCAGAATCATATTGATTATTTCCATCGCAAGTGTTAGCTGTTGTATATGATGTATCGTATAAATCCCAACATACATCACCAACATACACACCTAAAAATGTATTGACCGCTACTATATCACTACCAACTGTGTTTTTACCACTATTGCCACTAACATCAGCAATCATCGCAACGCATTGAGTTGCTTCACTACGATTTGCTCCACCATCATATGGGTTTAGCCATTCACAGTTTAGATCATAATTTACAATAGCCTTAGTCCCATCAGCGAAAACAACCCCAATATTCTCTGATGAAAAATCATTATCCCCATCAGCATTTGTAAAATCAGTACCATAAGTTAGTTTTTCGGTATCAACTTCATTATCGCAAGAGTTTATTGTAATACTAGGAAAGCAATCACTCATATCTGAAACATCACAAGTTTCATTAATTTTTAAATATTTTCCTAATTCTGCTACAAAACCTTCAGCATCGTCATAACCCGTTAATTTCTCATGAAATCTCATCTGATTCATAGCTTCTTCTAGACGATTTTCAAACAAAGTTTTTTTAGTATCCAAAGCTTTATACTGATAGTTGCTTACCAAACTCGACAACGTCATAGCCGATACAACCCCGATGATGCCAAGGGTGATAAGTACTTCCGCTAACGTAAAACCTCTTTGAATATTCATAAATTGCCCGTCCTTACATAATTATTAACACTTAGCATTAATTAATCGACAGATATTAATGCTACGAGTTATAAAATATCATATACAACAATAATTGTCAAGCCAAAATATAATGTTCAATATTATTTTTTAATTTTTTTATATACATATAATAAATAAAATAGGAGATTGGCTTTGGAATTAAAAAAACAAATTGGTGAAAAAATAAAACAAATAAGAAAAAATAAAGGCTTCACGCAAGAACAATTGGCTGAAATGATAGAAATCGAAGTCCCAAATCTTAGCAATCTTGAACGAGGTAAATTCGCCCCATCAATTGACACCCTTCAAAAATTATCAAAAGCATTAAATGCTCATACCTGGGAATTTTATTATTTCAACGATATTTCAAATGAAACTATGAGCAAAGAAATTAACGATATTTTTGATAAAAAACCTAAACTAATAAAAATAATATATAATTTTTTAAAGATAATAGAAAATAATATTTAAAAATTCTACATAACTTTATAGTAATAACTTTACAAAATAACAAATAATCGGGCTTTTGATAAAATCAAAAGCCCGATTATTTGTTATTTGTCGATACAATATTTAATTAGAATATTAAACCAGCATCTCTAGCCGCATCAGCCAAAGCCGCTACACGACCGTGATATAAGAACCCACCACGATCAAATATAACACACTCAACACCAGCTTTTTTAGCTTTTAAAGCAATCTCTTCACCAACTAATTTAGCAGCTTCAATATTACCACCATGAGCTAATTTTTCTTTCATATCTTTGTCATTAGATGAGCAAGAAGCGATTGTAACACCATTTACGTCATCAATTAATTGAGCATAAATATGTTTTGTACTTCTATAAACTGCTAATCTAGGAAACTCAGCTGTTCCAGAAACTTTTAATCTGATAGTTTGATGTCTTTTTTGTACTCTTGGTTTTCTAATTTCTTGTTTAATCATTGTTTTATTTTCCTTTCGTTTACCCAAACCTGCTTAAATAACCAATTTAAGAGTTTATATGGGCATGTAGTTTCATAATTTAGAGGTTTAACCTCCTCTATAACTCGCATCAAACCGCATAATCATTTGCCTAAACAAACGCTACAGCCTCTGCTTGCTATCGTTATTTTTTACCAGCTTTACCAGCTTTACGTCTGATAACTTCGCCTTCGTATCTAACCCCTTTACCTTTGTAAACTTCAGGTGGACGTTTTCCACGAATTTCAGCTGCAACATCACCAACTGTTTGTTTGTTAGAACCTTTTACAGAAAGTTTAGTGTTAGCTTCAACAGAAAGAGTAATTCCTGCTGGAGGTGTAACTAAAACTTTGTGTGAATAACCTAACAATAAATTAAGCGATGTACCTTCCATAGTCGCACGGTAACCAACACCGTGGATTTCTAATTTTTTCTCAAACCCTTTGCTTACACCTAATACAGCGTTAGCAACTAATGTTCTAAACAAACCGTGCAAAGCACCAGCTTGTCTTGATTCATTAATTGGTGTCAAAATGATTTGGTTTTCTTCAATTTTCATTGTTACTTCTGAACGAACAGTTACTGATTCAGTACCTAATGATCCTTTAACTGTAATAGTTTGTCCATCAATTTTTACTTCAACTCCTTGAGGAATTTCAATAGGTAATTTTCCTATACGTGACATAATTTTTCTCCTTTTGGTATTCATACAAAAATCAAGTTTTTCTACCAATTACACTTGATTATTATAAAATAAGTCGAGGATTTATCCTCGACTTAAATTCTTATTAATATACGTAGCAAAGAATTTCGCCACCAATATTTTCTTTACGAGCTTTACGGTCAGTTAAAAGACCTTTGCTTGTTGAAATAATAGCGATACCCATACCACCCAAAACTGGAGCGATATTTTTTGCTTTACTGTAAGTTCTCAAACCTGGTGTTGAAACTCTTTTTAATTTAGAAATAACTGGCTTATTTTTTTCATCATATTTCAAAGTGATTTCTAAAACTTTAAATTTTCCAACTTCTTTTTCGCTATATTCAGTTATGAAACCTTCTGATTTTAAAAGTTTAGCTAACTCAACTTTTAATTTAGAAGATGGCATTTCAACTGATACGTGAGAAACCATACTTGCGTTTCTAATTCTTGTTAGCATATCTGCTATAGGATCTGTATACATTTGCGTTTTCCTTTTTAACTTATGTCGATATAACTATCGACGCTACTTACAATTTTTGATACGGTTTGAATTTTGAAGTTATTCATTCTTCACCTATATCACTCAATAGCAGTTTAGCAAGTCAAAAAAGTCTATTTATATTTCTACTTATAAACTTATTTGAATTACCAACTAGCTTTAGTTACACCTGGTAATAAACCACGATGTGCCATTTGTCTTAAACAAATTCTGCAAAGACCAAAATCTCTGTGAAATCCGTGAGGACGTCCACAAATACTACATCTGTTGTGTAGTCTAACAACTGGATATTTACCAGCAGCAGCTAATTTTGCTCTTTTTAGTTCTTTGTCCATCATCGCCTTTTTAGCCATGAAATTCTCCTTTTTCGTTTTACGTTTTGTACTTATAAACTAGACGTTTATAAAACTTATTTGTTCATTCCTTTGAAAGGCATTCCACATAATCTCAATAATTCTCTTGCTTCATCATCAGTTTCAGCAGTCGTAATTACAGAAACGTTCATACCTTTTACCAAATCAACTTCTTCATAAGTGATTTCAGGGAATAATGATTGTTCTTTCAAACCTAATGTATAGTTACCACGTCCATCGAAACTTTTTGGGCTAATGCCACGGAAGTCACGGATACGTGGAAGAACTGCACAGTTAAGCTTTTGTAAGAAATCATACATTCTATCGCCACGCAAAGTAACCATAGCACCTACCGGCATTCCTTCTCTCAATTTGTAAGAAGCGATTGATTTTTTAGCTTTTGTAACAACACATTTTTGACCAGCTATTTTTGTCAATTGACCTTCAATAACTTCAGCTATTTTTGAGTTGTGACAAGCTTCACCAACACCCATGTTCAAAACTATTTTGTGTAGTTTTGGAATTTGATGGTCGTTAGTATAACCAAACTTTTCTTTCATTGCTTGTTTGATTTCTGTTTGATATTTTTCTTTTAAACTAATTGTTTTTGTCATTTTTCGTATTCCTTAATTATTTAGATATTACAATATTTTACCACGAAAATATTATGCATCTAGTTGTTCACCACATTTTTTACAAACACGTACTTTTTTGTCAGCGACAACATCGTGTTTGATCCTTGTCGGTTTTTCGCAAGCAGGGCATACTACCATTACATTAGAAACCTCAAGAGGAGCTTCGAATTTAACGAATCCACCTTGAATTCCAGCAGCTGGTTGAGCTTTTTGTGCTTTAGTAACCATGTTTGCTCCTTCAACGATAACTTTTCCTTTTGTAGGATTAGCTTTTTTTACGTTTCCAGTTTTACCTTTGTCTTTACCAGCGATAACCATAACTTTATCACCAGTTTTGACGTGTAATTGTTTATTTTTGTCTGTCATTTTTTTCTCCATTGCTTTTAAAAAGCGTTTATCATGGTCTGACCAATTATGGTCTATTACATGTTTTTTTTGTGTCTTGCTTCTTGCTTCGCTTACGTAAAATGAGGTTCAACTTATATTAAACAAGTCTTACTCACTACGCTTGCTATTATATAACTTCCGGAGCAAGAGAAACGATTTTCATATAACCTTTTTCTCTTAATTCACGGGCAACAGGTCCGAAAACACGAGTTCCTCTAGGGTTGCCATCTTTGTTAATAATTACTGCAGCATTCTCATCAAATCTAATAACTGAACCGTCATTACGTTTGATATCCGCTTTAGTTCTTACAACAACAGCTTTAACAACTTCCGATTTTTTAACACCCATATTTGGACTTGCATGTTTAACTGTAGCAACGATTTCATCGCCTACTGACGCAAATTTTTTGTTTGAGCTACCCATTACACGGATACACAAAATTTCTTTTGCTCCAGTATTATCTGCTACTTCTAGTCTTGATTCTTGTTGTATCATTTTTCTGTTCCTTTATCTTTTAAAGAATGTTTTACTTTAGCCTCTCATTACTCTATAGGTAATGTTGCATTTTATTGGTTTGTCTTGAATTATTGCCCTACACCTAAAATCATTCATTTTTCGGTGTTTTATCGAGTTTCGCTTCGCTCACTCAACGCAAAATCCACTATTTAGCTTTTTCTACTACTTCTGATAAGTTCCAACGTTTGTCGCCTGAAATAGGTCTAGATTCAATAATTCTAACTTTATCACCTTCATTACAAACATTTTGCTCATCATGAGCTTTGTAGTTTTTATTTGTTTCAATAATTTTTTTGTATTTTGGATGTGGATTGTACTCAGCAACTTTTACAACAATTGTTTTGTCCATTTTGCTACTAACTACTACACCTTGTTTTTCTTTTTTAGGCATGTTGTACCTCTTTTTCCTTAATTACAGTTTTTGCTTGAGCGATCATAGCTTTTGTTCTAGAAATCAACGCTGTGTTTTCTAATTTGTGAGTTGAGTGTTGTAATTTGTATTTAAACAAATCTTTTTTCCAATCCACAATTGCTAATTGAAGCTCATCGACTGTTTTTTCACGCATTTCAATTAATTTCATTTTATTGTTTCCTTACTTACTTTGTTCTAAGTTTGCTTTTTCAACAATCTTAACTTTAATAGGTAACTTTTGTGCAGCTAATTCTAACGCTCTAACCGCAGTATCTCTATCAAAATATTCAAGTTCAAAAAGAATTCTTTTTGGTTTAACAACTGCAACCCAGTATTCCAAATTACCTTTACCAGAACCCATACGAGTTTCAGCTGGTTTTGCTGTAATTGGTTTATCAGGGAAGATTTTAATCCAAACGTTACCGCCACGTTTGATTTCACGAGTCATAGCACGACGTGCAGCCTCGATTTGACGGCTGGTAATCCAACCAGGTTCAAAGGCTTGCAATGCATAGCTACCAAACTCAAGTTTTGTTCCTCTTGTTTCATGGCCTTTCATGTTGCCTTTCATCATTTTGCGGTATTTTGTTTTTTTAGGTTGTAACATTTTATTGTTCCTTTATTAATTTTAATTTATACCAGTTTGTTTTAATCAACTGAACAACTATTCAGCTGTTTCAATCGCTTTGCGTTTTGGGCGTCTCATACCTTTATCGTTTGAATTACCTTTATCGCTTCTTGCTTTGATGTTTTGGTCTGCTTTTTCACCAGGCATTAAATCACCTTTGAATACCCAAACTTTTACACCAATTTTACCCATCATTGTATCTGCTTCAGTTTGACCGTAATCGACATCTGCTCTTAATGTTTGAAGAGGGATTCTTCCTTCTTTTGCCCACTCAGAACGAGCGATTTCAGCGCCACCTAAACGACCTGATACCATAACTTTGATACCTTGAGCTCCAGCTCTCATTGTTCTTTGCATTGATTGCTTCATTGCACGTCTGAATGCTACACGTTTTTCTAATTGTTGAGCAATTGACTCAGCAACTAATTGAGCATCAGCATCAATTTTTGCAACTTCTACAACGTTGATAATGATTTGTTTGCCAACAAATTTTGAAACTTCTTTTTTAAGATCTTCAATACCTTGACCACCACGACCAACTACAATACCTGGTTTTGCTGTTACAACAGTTACTGTTGTGCTAGCAGATTTTCTAGCGATTAAAATCTTAGAAATACCAGCGGTATAAAGTTTTTTCTTAATGAATTTTCTAATTTTTGCATCTTCTGCAACGAATACGCCATAATCTTTTACTTTTGCAAACCATGTGCTTGCCCAAGGTTGAATTATGCCTACTCTGAATCCTGTTGGATGTGTTTTTTGTCCCATTTTTATTTACCTTCTGTTTTTTCTACTACTTTTTAGCAATATCGCTAACTTTTAATGTCAAATGAGAAGTGCGTTTCAGTCTTGTATACATACGACCTTGCGCTCTTGTTCTTGCTCTTTTGTATGTTTGGCTTTCATCTGCAAAGATTTCAGAAATCTTTAAAGATTCAGCACTTACACCATATTTTTCCTGTGCATTAGCAACAGCAGCTTTCAAATTCTGTTCAACCACTCTTGCTGCAAAATAAGGCATAAAACGTAACATATCTTGAGCAGCGATGACATTTTTACCTCTAACTTCGTTGATTACACGGCGAAGTTTTCTAGCTGTCATTTTAATATCTGTTTGTTTTGCTTTAGCTTCCATTTTTTTACTTTCCTTATACTTACTTACGCTTAGCGGTTTTATCTGCTGCGTGACCTTTGTACATTCTTGTAGGTGCAAACTCACCTAATTTGTGTCCAATCATTTGCTCTGAAACATAAACTGGAACATGAGTTTTTCCGTTGTGTACTGCAATCGTGTGATTAAGCATTGTTGGCGTAATCATTGATGCACGTGACCAAGTTTTTATTACTTTATGTTCTGAATTTGCATTCATTTTGTCAATTTTTTTCTGTAGAGCTTCTTCTACGTATGGACCTTTTTTTAATGAACGTGCCATTAATTTATTCTCCTTTAATTTTGTTTGTGTTTAATCTTTGGCTATTTTTCGTATTTTGCACAAAATCAAATTATCTTGATTTTTTTCTTCTTCTTACAATGTATTTGTCAGAAGCTTTGCCTTTTTTACGAGTTTTATAACCAAGAGCCGGTTTACCCCAAGGTGTTTTTGGGTGTCCACCAGGACCAGTTTTACCTTCACCACCACCGTGAGGGTGATCACAAGGGTTCATCGTAACACCACGCACTGTCGGTTTAATACCTAAATAACGTTTTCTTCCTGCTTTACCCCAAGATAAGTTTTTGAATTCTGCGTTACCTAATGTACCAATTGTAGCCATACATTCTTTTCTTACCATTCTCATCTCTGATGATGGTAATTTGATTGTTACGTAGTTACCTTCTTTAGCCATTACTTGAGCTGCGTTTCCTGCCGCTCTTACCATAATTCCGCCGCGACCAGGTGTTAATTCGATGTTGTGAACAATTGTACCTAACGGGATTAATTCTAGTGGAAGTGCGTTACCAGTTTGAATTGGTGCTTCAGGTCCACTTACGATTACGTCATCTACGTTCAAACCTTCTGGTGTTAAGATATATCTTTTTTCACCATCTGCATAGAAACATAATGAAATTCTTACGTTTCTGTTTGGATCGTATTCAATAGTTTTTACTGTTGCAGGTACGCCGAATTTTTCACGTTTGAAATCGATTACACGGTAAGCACGCTTAACACCGCCACCTTTGTGACGACATGTAATACGACCAGTGTTATTACGACCTGCTGTCTTTTTTAATGGTTTTAACAACGATTTCTCAGGAGTAGAAGTTGTGATTTCTTGATAATCACTTTTTGTCATTCCTCTTTGACCTGGAGATGTTGGATTTATTTTTCTGATTGCCATTTTGTTTTTTTCTCCTTAACTTGGCTTTGTATCTTTTTTAGGACATATGCCTTACGCCCTACGATGGAATTTATTTGACTAAATTCCTACTAATTCTTCAATTGGATCGCCTTCGATTGTTACGATTGCTTTTTTAGAAGAATCTGTTCTTCCGAATTTATAACCCATTCTTTTTTCATGTGATGGCATATAAACTGTTCTTACTTTTGTAACTTTTCTTCCTGGAAAAGCTAGTTCAATAGCTTGAGCTATTTCAATTTTAGTTGCAGTTTTAGCAACTTCAAAAGTGTATTGACCAAGTGCGAATGCACCTACTGATTTTTCAGTAATCAAAGGTTTTTTGATTGTATCGAATAACTTTTCAATATTTGTTCTATCTTTACTCATTATTGCAACCTTTCAGTTATGTTGTTTACAGCAGATTCTGTAACTACTACGAAATCAGCTTCAAGTATATCTTTTACGTTTAAGTTAGATGGTAAAATAATTCTAACGCTTGGAATGTTTCTAGCAGCTAATTCTAAAAATTTATTTTCAGCAGCTTTTACATCAGCGATAATTAAAACTTTACCAGTGACGTTAAGCGATTTTAATGCACTTACCATCAATTTAGTTTTTGGTTCAACAATTGTTGAAAAATCTTTAACAACAATTAATTGTTCACTTCTTGCAGACAACGCTGATTTAAGAGCTAATTGTCTAGCTTTTTGTGGCATATTGAAGGCATAGCTTCTTGGTTTTGGTCCAAAGATTACACCACCACCTGCGAATAAAGGTGAACGGATTGAACCTGCTCTAGCACGGCCAGTACCTTTTTGTTTCCAAGGCTTACGACCACCACCAGCAACTTCTGCTCTAGTTTTAGCACAAGCTGAACCTTGACGAGCATTGTTTAATTGTCTTCTTAATGCTAAATGCATTACGTGAATATTTGGTTCTACGCCGAAAACTGTTTGTTCTAAAGCGATTTCACCAAGTTTTTCACCATTTGTACTTAATATTTCTTTTGACATTTCTTTGTTTTTCCTTTTACTTAACTTTTACTGCTTACCCCTTGCATACTGCTTTATTTGGCAAGTCAGGAGCGTTTTTGCTCAATTTGTCTAGCTGTTTAGCTATCGTTATGCAAATCCCTGCTTGTCTTGCTCTCGCTAGCCAACTCCAGATTTACACCGACTGCCGCTTTTAGTTCCATTTTGTTCTTGTAGGAACAATTGTAACTAATCTGCCTTCACAACCAGGAACTGAGCCTTTTACTAATACTAAACTTTTTTCAGCATCTACTTTAACTAATTTTAGTTTAGAAATAGTAACTCTTTCGTTACCCATGTTTCCAGCCATTCTTTTACCTTTGATAACTCGGCTTGGTGTTGTACCAGCACCGATTGAACCTGGAGCTCTGTGGTTTTTAGAACCGTGAGCCATTGGTCCTCTTGAAAAGTTCCAACGTTTTACTGTACCTTGGAAACCTTTACCAATTGATTTACCAGTTACGTCAACTTTTTCAACGTTATCTAGAATTGATAATTCTACTTTGTCGCCAACTGTGTAAGCTTCTGGATTTTCTACTCTGAACTCTTGTAAGTGACGGAAGTTTTCAAGAGAATTTTTCTTGAAGTGTCCCATTTGAGCTTTTGTAAGATGTTTTTCTTTCGCAGCTACTGTACCTACTTGAATTGCATTGTAACCATCTTTTGCAACTGTTTTTACTTGAGTAACTACAATTGGATCAACTTTGATTACTGTTACAGGGATTGCCAAGCCTTGTTCATCAAAAACTTGTGTCATTCCTAATTTTTTTCCTATTACACCTAGTGTCATATTCTACCTTTCTAGCTCGCCCTACTTGGTGTGGACATATTCCACCTCTGATTTCGGGTTTGCATTTTCTCTTGCGAGCGCTACGTTTGCTTGCTTTTCTACTTTACCTATTTAAGGACTTTCACCTCACATCTCGATTGCTCGAGAAGTCGCAGTTCACATTATATGCATAATGCTTTATTTAGTTTTCACTGAAGTCTATAATTTAACTTCGATATCTACACCAGCTGGTAGATCTAATCTGCTCAACTCTTCAGTTGTCTGTTGAGTTGGTTCGTATATATCAATAATACGTTTGTGAGTTCTCATTTCAAAATGCTCACGAGATTTTTTGTCTACGTGGGGAGATCTCAATACGCAATATATACGTCTTTTCGTAGGCAAAGGAATAGGGCCTGCTACTTTAGCGTCTGTTCTTTTTGCTGTTTCTACGATTTTGTCTGACGATACATCAATCAATTTATGATCATATGCTTTCAAACAAACTCTGATACGTTGTCTTTTTGTGCTAGCCATTTGCTTTCCTTTTTGTTCATTTTCTACTACATCTGCGGACTATTAATCCTACTTTAAAATATTAGTGCTATTCAAAAAATATTTCGGATCTGAATGGGTACTATATTCCAAGTATAGTAATAATAAACCAAACATTTTTGACTGTCAACATGTAGGCTAGATTTTTATTGCAGTTTCGTTACAATACGCAATATTATTTACTTTCAAGGATTTTTATCTGAACAAAAAAATAATATCTTGCTCACAGAAAGAGCTTCTTTTTTTAATAAAAAGAAGCTCTTCAAAAACACATGTATCAATTATTGACTACTTAATGGCAGCTTTCACACGTTTTAAAACATGCTCTTTACCAAGTATAGCCAAAGTTGCAGTCATATCCGCACCTTTTGTTCTACCAGTAATTGCTGCACGAATTGCCCACATTGTTGACTTTGGTTTAACTCCTTTTTCCTTGAACGCTGTACGGAATTTATCCAACTCGTCATGCAAAGAAACTTCACTAAAATCAAAGGTTTCGGCAACTTTAACAAACTCTTTCAACACATCTTGAGAAACTTCTAGATCAATAACTTCTGCTTGAGTTTCCTCGTCAATTTCAACCAAATCACCAAAGAAATATGGTACAGCTTCTGTAATATCTGCCAATAATGTCAATGGTTCACGAGTGATTTCAATAACACGAGTAAATCCTTCATCAGTCAATTCACCCAAATCATACTGTGTCAAATAAGGCATCAATCGAGTTTTCAACTCTTCAACTGAAAGCATTTTAATATAATGGCTATTCATCCAATTTAATTTGTCGTATTCAAAAATTGAATTTGAAGAAGAAATTTCGCCAATTCTAAAATCTTGTGCGATCTCATCAACTGTCTTAATCTCTTGTGAATCAGATGGCGACCAGCCTAACAAAGCAACAAAGTTAATAAGAGCATCAGTCAAATACCCTTTCTCTACAAATTCAGAAACCCCAGTTGCCCCATGACGTTTTGACAATTTGCTTCTATCAGGTGCTAAAATCATACCTAGATGCCCAAATTCTGGAACTTTTTCACCTAACGCTTCAAAGATTAAAATCTGCTTGAAAGTATTGGAAATATGGTCCTCACCACGAATAATATGAGAAATTTCCATCAACAAATCATCTACAACTACCGCAAAATTATAAGTCGGCGCTCCGTTCGATTTCATTATAACAAAATCGCCAATCAAATCTGTATCCATTTTCAATTCGCCCTTAACTAAATCATTAAAAGCCAATATCGAACTATCATGAAAAGCTTTTTGTGTTTTTGCGATATTAAATCTAACCGCAGGTTTTTTGCCTTGTGCGATTAGTTCAGCTTTTTGTTCTTCTGTCAAATTTTCACATTTTCTTGAATAAACATATGCCTGCTTGTTAGTCGTAGCAATATTTTTCTCAATTTCTAATTCTTCAGGAGTGCAAAAACATTCATAAGCAAAACCATTTTTCAAAAGTTTTTGGATATATTGAGGATAGATATCAAATCTTTCTGATTGCGAATATGGACCATACTCCCCGCCAACATCAGGACCTTCGTCCCAGTTAAGACCTAAGGCTTTCAAGCTTGCAAAAATATTATCAACATATTCTTGGCTTGTACGTTCAGCATCGGTATCCTCAATCCTTAAAATAAATTTGCCTCCGTGCTTTTTGGCAAACAAATAATTAAACAAAGCTGTTCTAGCCGTTCCTACATGCAAGTTTCCACTTGGCGATGGTGCAATTCTAACTCTAACTTCTGACATTTTTCCCTCTATTTCTTTTAAAATTTTCAATATATTTCTTTTGTGTAATTTCAATTTATAAAATATCACGAGAAATTTTGTTTTTCAAGTCATTATTTAAAATTTGTTTTTAAAGAAAAAATAGACTAATTAAATGATTTGACCAACACCCTTTAAAGGGTAAAATGTTAAAATGTTGAGAGGTCTAATCATATTAGTATCAATATTTTTAATCCAAAATCTTCAAGCTCTCGCAATTGAAGAAGAAGTAGTTATGCCAAATATCTTCATCTACACACTCGATGATGAACCTGATGAAATTGAAGAAGAAAACCCCATATTAAAAATAAAAAACAAACTAAAACATAAATCAAAAACAGAAACCTACGAACAAACTGAAGAAACAAATGAAGAAAATAGCCAAGATGAAGAAGAAGTTGTATTAAATATGACCATCTTAAAAGGCTACGCTCAATACGTTGAAAGCAATGATGCCATTAATTTTATAGCCAATGATGACCACGCTCTAAATTTAAAAATTCCACAAAAAATGAATTCTGAAAACTTAAATTTCAGATTTAACAATCAAAAGAAAATTAGCGAAGTTAGCTCTTTTGCAAAATATAAGGATTTTGAACACAGGGTAATAGATGAAACCTACAGCAGCTCTGGAAAATCTAATGACATCATTTTTGGAACACAATTTGAAAACGAGATTAGTCAATTATCAATGATAGAAAATTCAACCTCTATTTTTACTAAGTACGAAAAAACAAAATTCACACTAGGAACTTCATTCAAAAAAACAAGAAATTCAACCACTAACAGATACTCTGATGCGATTTATCTAGCGCCAGAATATCAAATTAATAATTATTTAAAATACAAACAAGTGCTGAGTGCCGATTTGACTAGAGATAGACAAAGCAACGAATTTGTTTTATCAATCTCTCCTTTCGGATACAAAAAACAAGAACGTTTTCTTTTTGAAATCGGTGCAAAACAAACCATAATGGGAGAAGAACAACCACTTAGAACACAATTCAATTTCAAAACAAAATTCCAATTGTAAATTTTAAAGAATTATTTTGCTCAATAGATATATTTTTAGTATAATTAATTAAAATAAAAGGTTAAGCTGTGCAAGAAGATAATAATATTAACGAAAACATAAACAGTTCGAAAAACTCTATTCTTAAACGAACAAAAAAAAGAGCTAAAATTAACAAGCGAAAAACTCGCTTTTATTACTCGTTTCTGACGATAACCCTTTTATTTTGTCTTATTCAAATAGGTTTTGGCGTAATCCTAAATATATCCAAAACCATTGCACACCAAGCTAAAATAAGTACGCTTAAAAAAATAAAAGTCAACGCAGAGGAATACAACAAAGATCTTAAACAAGAAATAGACAAATTTTCATCAACTGAAACTCTTGAAGGTATTGCTAGAAATAATCTTAAAATGGCTGGAGAAGATGAGATTTTGATATTGATTAATAACAAAACAGAAGATGAAATCATCGAACAAAAAAATTTAGTACAAGATTTTTTAGAAAAATTTAGTGGAGAATAAATGGAAAATACATTAGAATACATAAAACAAGCGTTTGAATTAAAGTCACAAAATTGCTATAAACAAGCTATTGAACTACTCTACAAAGCATTAGAAATCGAAGCCGATAATATTGAAATATTATTCCAACTAGGCGAATTATATTATTTGCTAAATAACTCACAAAGAGGAATTCAGTTTTTAGAAAAAGTCATATCTAAAAACCCTAATCATCTTGATTGTGCAACATTGCTAAAAAAAATATATATAGAAACTGATGATTTGAAAAATGCTATCGAATACGCACAAAAATGTTTTGAAGTTCAACCAAATTCAAAAAATCTCTTAGCTATCATTGAATTAGCAGGACAAATGAAAGATTTTGATAAAATTGCCGAATTAGAAAAAGAAGATCTTGATGAGCATTGCCTTACAACTATCGCTAATTTTTATTATATAAATAAAAAAACAGAATTAGCTAAAGAAATTATTGAAAAAATCATTAAAGAAAATCCTCAAAATGACGATGCGAGAATACTTTTAGGCAAAATATATTTTGATAAAAACAACCTTGAGAAATCAAAAGAAATCTTTGCTAACGTTAACACTACTTCTGAAAATCCTGAAATATTAAATTATAAAGGGCTTTTCGCATTAGAAGATATGAAATTTATTGATGCGATAAAATATTTTTCTAAAGCCAGCAGTATTGAAAAACTAAATTCAAAATATTTTTATAATTTAGCAAACGCTTATTTTTTTAACGGCTGGCAAGAAGAAGCCGAAAACTCATACAAGACCGCTATCAAGCTAGAACAATATAATCTGGATTATAGATATTCGCTTGCTTATTTATATTATGAACAAAAAAACTTTGACAAAACAAAAAAAGAACTCGGATTTATTCTTTCTCAAAACGAAAATCATACACAAGCTATCGTTTTAAACTCATTGATAAAATTCGAAAACAAAGATTTTTTAGGTGCAAAAAATGATTTGGAAACGAATATAAAAAATAATCATTGTGACAATTTCACACTAACATCACTCGCAAAAGTTTATAGTGAACTTGACCTTTTTGAACAAGCAGAAAAAACTATCAAACAAGTTATTGAAAAAAATCCAAGTCCTAATTATGCTACACAATTAGCAGAAATTCTAATTAAAGAAAAAAATTTCGATGACGCTCTAAATATAACCAACAAAATTATTGAAGAAAATGAAGATTACATTACGGCTTATACAGTTGGTGCTAATGCTGCTTTTGAGAAAGAAGATTACGAGCTTGCAAAAGAACTCGCACAAAAAGCTATCGCTCTTGATATGAATTTTGCTGATGGCTATTATTATTTAGCTTTGGTACGATTTGTTGAAAAAGATTTTGAAGAAGCTATTGAATGCATGATGCGTGCAATAACTTATGATGTAACAAATGCCAAATATTATGCCAAAATGAGTGATATCTATAAAGAAATAGATGATATCAAAACAGCATTAGAATATATTAAAGAAGCTGAAAGTATTAATAGTTCAACAGAATACAAAATAAAATACAGCGAGCTTGCGAGTTTAAACCGCAAAAATAAAAAATAAATCAATTATATTTGCCATTATTAAAAAAAAAATTATAATATAATTATGTGCAAATTTAAGGATTGGGGAAATAAATGGAATTTAAGAAAATAAAAAACGTAATAATAGTTGGTATGAGTTTAATGTTTATGACAGCAAGCCTTACGATGCCTGCTTTCGCAAAAGACAAAAAAAATAAAAAAACGACAGAAGAACAACAAATTCAAATGCAAACTCAACCAGCGTCTGAACTATATCCAGAAAAATACACAGCTGAATACATTGAAATAATAAAACCAACTTACAAAGATACTGGCAAAAGCGAAATAATTTATGTTGCCCTTGATTTGTTAAAAAATACCAATGGAGAATTTTCACGCAACGCAATACTTGGAAATAATTTATCAGGTAGACCTGTTAAAATAGAGTTCAAAGATTTGTCAACAATCAATAAAGCTTACGCAACATTTGACGCACTTGGGTGGAAAAAAGGAAAAAATCTATATATATACATAAACCCACGTCACGAAAGTGCACCTGCTATTGCGTTAGCTGCACTTTTAGCACACGAAGCACTTCATCAAGACGAATACAATTCTTTGGCTGAAGAAACATACGCTTGGACAATGGAGGCCTCTGTATGGAACGAATTATCTGAGGTCTATCCAGAATTTAAAAATGTGATGCACCCACTAGTTAGTCGTGAAAACACATTAGAAAAACTTTTCATAAGAGGAAATTATTCAAGCAAATATATTAAAAAAACGGTTACAACAAATAATGCATACAAGAATTTGCCAACATTATCACCTGGATTTGAAGATTTATAATAATAATTTATAATGCTTCTTCATAATAAAAAAGTATATTGATTATGAAATCTAATTGATGTTAAATATTTATATGAAATACAAAAAAAGAATTCTATTTATTACATTAATATTTTCTTTACTCGCCCTAAACCATTTTTTAGCCAACAAAAATGACTTTGAACTAACTGATATGCCAGAATTTACGCACAAAAATCAGATTAATTCTCAAAAACTTTTTGATGAAACCTGGCTAACTATTCAAAAAGATTATTATGACGCTAATATGAATAATCAAACTTGGTACCGATGGAAAACTCACTATCAAGGACAAATCAAAACAGATGAAGACGCAAAACTTGCGATTAACACAATGCTCGCTAGCCTTAACGATCCATATTCGAGATTTATGTCAAAAAAAGAGTTCAATAACCAAAACAATTCTATCAACTCTAAAATCACAGGTATTGGAGTAACTATCTCTTCATCATCAGGCAAAATAAAAGTTATCAACGTTATTGAAAACACACCAGCTCAGTCTGCTAATTTACTTCCTAATGACATAATTTTTTCGATTGATGACACAGAAGTAAACGGACTATCTATTAGTGAAGTTGGTGAACTTGTACAAGGCGAGATTAACACACCAGTAAAAATAGTTGTCATACGCAACAACGACAAAATAACAAAAAAAATTATACGTAAAGAAATAAAAATCAAATCTGTAAAAAGTAATATTGAAGATAATATTGGCTATATTCAAATATCTAGCTTTATCGGTGCAACAACACCTAATGAATTTGTTGAAGCACTTGAAAAAACTAAAGACACAGAAGGACTGATTCTTGATTTGCGTGGAAATACTGGCGGACTACTGCCTAACGCCATCTTCATCGCCAACTTATTTATCCCAGAAGGCAACATCGTAAGCATTGTAGGACGCAACGGTTATAAGTACGACATACTTGCTCAAAATACCGAATTCGGTATCGAAAAACCAACTGTTGTATTAGTAGATCACGCTTCTGCCAGTGCCAGTGAGATTTTATCAGGAGCTTTAAAAGATTACAAGAAAGCAACTCTTTTAGGCACAACAACTTATGGCAAAGGTATGGTGCAAAAAATTATCCCTATGCCAAACAACACAGGACTGAATTTGACAATCGCAAAATACCTAACCCCAAACGGCAATGATATCAATAAAAAAGGCATAACACCTGATGTGCAAATCGATTTCACACTAAACGATATAAAAAAGCACAATGACGCACAACTTCAAGCGGCTAAAAATATTTTATCAAAAATGATTTCGCAAAATTAAAACTTAATTACACTATTTGAAAAATTTCTTTTTGAATATATTATATTTTTTCAAATTATCCTTATGAACAATTAACCCACATTTAGAACAAGCTAAATGCTCTTTTGTACTATCAACGGGCATAAATAAATGTTCACATCTATCGCTGTCTTCTTCTTGCTGCTCTTCATTCAAAGGATTATATCCCTTTTTTCTTTGCTTCCTGTTTTTAATTTTCAAAATCTGATTTACAAAAATCTCTATAATGTACATAAGCTATAAACGAAATCCTTCTGGAAAAATATCACATAATTTATAAATAACCATATCACCTTCGTTCTCTAAGATAATGTCCATACCATCATTAGAACAAAACTCATGTAACACTTGTCTACAAGCCCCACAAGGAAAACATTTCTCCATTTTTGGAGCATAAATCGCTATTGCTTTATATCTTTTTTCACCCTCAGCCACTGCCGAACCAACCGCATTACGCTCAGCACAAATTGTAAGCCCATAACTAGCATTCTCAAAATTACAACCAGTATAAACTTTGTCATTCTCGGTTAAAAGACAAGCACCTACAGGGAATTTAGAATATGGCACATGTGCATTACCTGATACCTCTTTTGCTTTGTCCAACATTTGCCTATAATCCATTAGTATTCTCCTTTTGATGTTCTAATCAATCATAACAAATCCATTAAGAAATATTATCAGTTATTTGAATGAAAAATATATGCTATAATAATCTTATGAAAACTATTTTTAAATACTTATTACTAACTATAATTTTATTTAGCACTTCAACTATCTCAAAAGCCGAAGTCGATATATTAGTTTTGCCAACAGATTTGTATCAAGCAAAATCCAACTCTTATTATTTTGAAGAAGCTTCTATCATTTTTGCTAACGACATAATATCTGATTTTCAACAAAACAAAAACCTTAACTCTCCTAATTTAAGCGAAGTTTATCGAATCACGTCAAAATCAAAATCTTTAAAATCAATAACTGAAAACACGTTAAAAAACTACAGAAATAACGAAATCGATTATGAAGAAATCTCAAAAATAGCGAAAAAATTCAAATGCGATAAAGTCCTACTTATAACTTCATACATAGCTAATTCAAAAGGTGAAAATCGCAGAAATATTTGGGAAGTCTTAGAAGTATCATCAGCAGTCAAAATTCCACAAAAATACGTACTAAGCACAAAAGCCATTCTAATTGATACGACAAAAAATTTAATAGTATTTAACGAAAAACACGAAGAAACTTTAAGCGATATTGAAAATATTTTTTACGCCGATGAACTAATTAATGGCGAAAAATATCTAGATAATTTGGAAAAATATTCAAAATGTCTACTTTCAAAAAACATCTCACAAAATATAAATTTATTACTTTTCCCTAAAAGAATACAACCTATAACTAAAAAAGAGATTAAAAACAGTATGTCACCCCTTGAATATCAACGTAACCTCAGAGAAAATAGACCCGATAATGATTTAGAAAAAAACGATGATGAAATCGGCGAAATAATTTATAGCTACTAGGTTTCATCATAAATTATTGGACAGGATTTGTAATCGTGTTACGCCTATCCAAGACCGAATTATACGGGTTTTGCAATCCAGAAGAATTATCATTAATTTTTTCATATAATTTTTGAGGTTGCTTATCTTTTAACGGGGTTAAAGAATTTATATCCTGGTTAATTGATTGTGTCGAAGAAGGTGATAGCGATTGGTTTAATTCAACCTGAGCTGGAGTATTTGCACCAATTCTATCGATTTCGATGAGCCTATCTTTCAAATCAATATATGCCATCGTACATAACACTAATAACGATAAAAACACTAATAAATTTTTCATATTGAATCCTTAAAATTTTATACATTAACGATCTACATTAACAATTTTAAACGATCATATTTAAAAACATATTATCCACTATGGCTATCTAGAAATCAAAGCTAAGCTTATTTCTTCATTTCCTTATAGCTCTTCAATCCTTCTATCCAATTCGGTTGAAAATCTAAATCTTTTTCGACAACATTTTTAGGGAAAGTTGCATGATGAATTTTTGGCAACAAATCATCTGCCAAATACTCAATCGCACCAAAATATTTGTCATCACTATCATTACATATCAAATAAGTTCGACCAGCACTATCTTTTCTAGAGCCAACAATAGTTATTTCATGCCCGCCCAAAAGATTATTATTCCTATCAACAAAAGTATAACCTATAATAATATTTTCATCTTGTGCTAAAGTATCCAATATTTGTTGTTTCAATTTTGATAAATCTGATTCATACCCCACTAAACGTTCATTCTCATCAATAATCTGATTTATCAAAGTTATTTTATTCTTATCATCAACAATTGATTCCGTAAAAGTTTTTTCAAATTCAACCAAGCCAGTATCCTTTTCATTGAATTTACCTGCACGAGTATCGGTCAATGAGTTATATGTCTGCTGTGAACCAACATTCATAAACGTAGATTGAAGCAAAACATCAACCGCTGAACGTTCTTGATTATCTTGATTTGTAGTCTGCATTCTCGCTCTTAATAACGCATTTTTATCAGGTGCAAATTTCAAATTAGCCTTACAAAAATCATTCATAGTATAAGGGATTTCAAAAGCGTTCAACAACCAAACAGCATCAAGTGTTGTATCAGCTAAATTCTCAAGCGAAATTTCCTTTTCTACAGCCATCTCTGGTGATGAAACCCCTTCAACAAATCGAGCAAACTCAGCAGGAGCTTTTTGTGCCAAACTAAACTGAATACTTGCCGCAGGACAAGTACCAGAAGAATTTACATTAACAGCTTTTTCAGCTTCAATCACTGACATTTTATTACCACTATCATTGATCTGAGTAGAAATGACCTCCGATTTATAGTTTTCAGGAATGTCGCCAAACTTTTGCGTTGATTTAAACGGATCATCTAAAATTTCAATTGTGGATTGGATTAAATTTACACTGTCTAAGCCTTTAGCACGAGGCATTTCTGCAATTTTATTCAAATTATCTAACACTGTAGATTTATCTTGTGAATTTGAATTCAACAAAATCCCTTTTTTCAAAAGTACCTCAACACGTTTACGAGAAGTTTTATCGATAGAATTTATCAAATTATTATATTGATTTAGCTCATGTTTATTCAATTTGGTACGCAACGTGATATTTGGCTTTACGCCAGCAGAATCAGATTGAAAAAACGGAAAATTCATGCCAAAGCTAGGCTTTGAACACGTTTGAGAACTAACCTCAGCAACCGCCTTAGCCTCATAACCTTTATTAACGTTATACGAGTTGACACTATTTATCATAAATTCTACCATTTATATAAAGTATTCAAAAAAATAAAAAATGCTAATTTGCACTTTTATATTACGAAACTTTAACTTATTAAACCCCTAACGTCTAATAAAACTACGTTCACAAGCACGGGCAAAACGAACAATAGGTTTTTCCATCTCAGCTGTAATAGAATCAACCAAAATCGTCACGCACCCCAATCTTTTGCCACAAACGATATCAGTCAAAGGTCTATCGCCTACAAAAACAGTTTTGCTCGCATCAAGCGAATAATCTCTCATAAATTTTCTAGCAACCTTAATTTCAGGCTTGTGAGCAGAAAATACTACAGGGAAATCTGAAACATTCAAAACTTTCTCTTCATAAGCTAAATTATCATTGTTAGATACAACCCCTACAAAAAAATCTTTTTTCACATTCTGCAACCACTCAAGAGTTTTTTCTGTGTAAAAACCTGATTTTGAAGCCATCAAAGTGCTATCCAAATCGAATAAAAAAGCATTGATACCACGACTTTTCAACTCATTCAAATCAATAGCATAAATATTCTCGACATTATAATCTGGTTTTATAAACATTAATTTTCTCCCTTAATCCCAATTGTTCTTGCGATTGCAAATTTATACTCGACAGGCGATTGCGTAAATTTCATAAACACTTCATCATTAGTATTACCGAGTTGAACATTCTCAAACTCTTTGTTTTTAATCTCTTCGACTTTGACAATCAAAGCTTCACTAGGTGTAATAATTTCAATTTCATCGTCTAAAAGAATTTTATTCTTAATCTTTACCAAATAAAATCCATCTTTTTCTTCGCCCATAAATTCACATAAAAAATCAGCCCCCGCCAAACCTTTTGAAATATCATAACTATAACTTTCGCCGTTGTTATCGCCTAATGCAAAACCATTTGTATAACCACGATTACCAACTTTTTTCAACTCTAAGAAATATTTTTCTAAATCAGCATTTGGATTTTGCAAAATCTCATCAATCGCATTACGATAAGCTTTTGCCACCGCCGACACATAATACAAACTTTTCGTACGCCCCTCAACCTTAAACGAATTTACACCCGCCTCAATCAAATCTGGCAACGACCTTACTAAACACAAATCTTTTGGACTTAAAATATGAGAACCACGCTCATCTTGATTTATTTCATAATACTGACCTGGACGAGTTTCTTCAACAAGTTTATAGCTCCAACGACAAGGCTGTGAACAGTTGCCGTGATTAGCTTTACGCTCTCCTGTTGAGAAATAATCACTCAACAAGCAACGTCCAGAAAACGAAACACATTGAGCGCCATGTACAAAGCTTTCAATCTCAATATCAGGCACTTGGCGGCGAATTTCTGCGATATCTTTTATTTCTAACTCACGAGCAAGAATAACCCTAGTTGCTCCTAAATCACGCCAAAACTTTACTGCCTCATAATTTAGCGTATTAGCTTGCGTACTGACATGCACTGGAATTTCTGGCATATACTTTCTCACAAGATTAAACACCCCAAAATCGCTAACAATCAATGCATCAGGACGAGCGTCTTTAAACCTGTCAATACAAGCCTCAAGCTCTTTTATGTCGTTATTAAACGCAAAGATGTTTAGTGTCACATAAGCTTTTGCCCCAAGCGAGTGAGCCAAATCAACAGCCTCTTTTAAATTGTCTAAAGTTATTAAATTGCCCTTACGCATTGCACGCAAACTAAAGTCTACAACGCCTAGATAAACAGCATTAGCACCGTATCTAATGGCATATTCTAATTTTTCTATACTGCCAGCAGGCATCAAAAGTTCTAAATTTCTCATACTTTGATATTACCCGAAAGATTAAAAAAATTCAACCAATTAGGTGATGTGCAAATCTGTTAAATGTGGAAAATAGAATATATAAAATAAAAGTTATGGAGAAGACGAGATGCAACAAATCGAAAACGCAACAACTACAATAAAAGAAATTTGGCAATATCAACACCCAGTAATGCACACTTGGTTTGCAGTCAGCTCAATCTCACTATGTGCAATGTTCGCTTTAATCTATTTCGTTATTTAAAATAGTAATACATTTTTTATAATAAAATCCCGCCATCAAATTTGTTTGATGGCGGGATTTTAATTGTAAAATATTAATTAGACTGCACACATCTCGCAGTTGAATTTGAAGAATTTTTAGAAGTATCACCAGTACCTATCCATACACCAGTTGTTGTCATAGTTTCCATATGCAACCGACTAGCAGTTGAATCATTTCCAACTCTGTTCAAATAATAAGTCTGAGGTTGCAAAGTAATTAATGCCGTAGAAGAAACTGTACCAAAATAAAGGCTAGCAGCAGTCGGATAGGAAGTGAGCTCTACACCATACATCTCATTAATCACTTCTAAGGCTTGAGCTTGCGACATCAAATCCATATCCTTTTCGGCACAAGCTTTCATAGCTCCAGCCCAATAATTTTCAGCACAATACAAATTATCATCACCAGTTGTATCCCAAATATAATCTTCACTACCTGTACATGTATTTAAAGCTGAATAAGCCGTATCACCAGTTTCTACACACAACCCACTCTCTAAACAAACTAAAAAATTAGCATTTATTCCAATTATATCATTCCCTATTGTATTTTTACCACTATTACCATTCAGATCTGCTAACATAGCTATACAAGAACTTGCTTCAGAACGATTAGCTCCTGAACTATATGGATCCAACCATTCACAATTTTTATTATAATTCATTAATGCGTGAATACCGTCTGCAAATATAACTGTTACATTATTACTTGAAAAATCTGAGCCGTCTGTAGCACTTGCAAAATCATTGCCTGTCGCTAGGTCATCCAAACTTAGTGACAAATATTTATTAAAACCAGGCGAATATATTTCTTCAGGAAAACAATTTTCTAACTCTCCGCTCATACATATTTCATTAATTTTTATATATTTAGAAAACTCATCGACAAAATCTTCAGCACTAGAATACCCAGTAAGCTTTTCATGAAATCTCATTTGATTCATCGCCTCTTCAATACGATCTTCAAAAAGAAGTTGTTTCTTTTCTAAAGCATTACTCTGATAATTGCTAATTAAACTTGGCAAAGTCATCGCCGACACAACCCCGATGACACCAAGGGTGATTAAAACCTCTGCGAGGGTAAACGCAAAACGCTTTCTCATTGAAACCACCCCGTCAACTTCGTTGCCACCCCGTCTTGCTTCACTCGCATTAAACGGCAGTGCGAAAAGCGTGGTTTTCGCTTTCTGCCTCTGCTCGCTTGCGTTCCAGCGGAGGAGAATTAGTTTAACAAACTTTGATTTCCTATCACACTGATTCTGTTCGTTCTTGTTCGTTTCCATAAATCATTTCCTTTCGTTTTTTATTTTAGGGCAAGCCCCAACCTACATTTTTGCCATAATTGGGTCGGCACACCGTTCTAATATTTTTAATTTAACACTAAACTTGATATTATGCAAGAAAATTTTTCTAAGAATGGTGAGATACTTATAAAAGCTATTGGTCAAGTGATTTGTAATGAAAGAAAAAAGCTTAACAAAACTATTTATTTAATCAGTGCTGAATCTTCGATGTCAAAATCAACTTGGAGAGATGTTGAACTAGGGATTTGCAAAGATATAAAATTGATAACATTATGTAAAATTGCTGAAGGACTTGATATGAATGCTCATCAACTACTTGAAAAAGTTTATTCACAACTAGATGTAAATTTTTCTTTAACAGGGTTCAACTAAGAAATATTCAATAATATTTTTTGATGTTAAAATAAATATATGAAAAAATTCCACGTATTTTTAGGCTACATAACTTTAATAGTGATTGCAATAAGTATGCTATATCCATTTTTTGCGATGGTTAGTTTATCATTTGCCCCTGAGGGTGAAATTTTTTCAAAAACTACAACAATTTCAACAAACAACCCAACCTTTAATAATTACAAAAACGTATTTGATGACATTCCAATAAGCAAATATTTCTTCAACAGTCTTATAATTGCTACGATAACGACTATTGGGCAAGTGCTTTTCGCATCACTAGCAGGATACGCTTTCGCAAGACTAAACTTCAAGTACAAAAACGGCATTTTTTTATTAATCCTAATCACAATGCTTATCCCACCACAAGTGAACATTATTCCATTATTCTTTTTAATGCGTGAGATGAACCTTATCGACACCTATCAAGCCCTAATCCTACCAGCACTTTTCGGAGGGTTTGGAATATTTTTGATGCGACAGTATTTTTTAGGATTGCCAAAGGATTTAGAAGAGAGTGCCAGAATTGATGGTTGCAACCTATTTCAAACTTTTTTCAAAATCGCACTACCGCTTGCCCTACCAACAATCGCAACTTTGGCGATTTTCACATTCGTGAGTTCGTGGAACAGCTTTTTGTGGCCATTAATTGCTACAAATTCTGAAAGCATGAGAACACTTCCTGTCGGATTAGCGATTTTTAAAGGAAGCTTTAGAGAAACCACTCAATGGGGCGAATTATTAGCCTGCTCTGTCATCTGCACGATACCCGTTGTTGGAGTTTTCTTATTAGGTAAAAAATATTTCATAACAGACATACTACAAGGTGGCGTCAAATCATAAAACCCTAAAAATCCCCCTAAATAAAAATCCTCTAAAAAATTAAGATAAATAGCAAAAAAAAATCTTTAGATACTTTTATCTACTAAGATTACGGAGAAACCATGAAAATAAATAGCATAACCCTCACAAACACAACGAAAAATAATAATATAAAAAGCAATAAAAATATTCATGAACAACAAACAAATCCCCTAACTAACGCAAGTGATTATGGCAAAAACATGCCAAGCACCCAAAATTATTTAAGCTCAATAAATTTCACTGGTGGATATAGTATTAACCTTAAAAAAACCATCGAAGGACTCGACAACCTCGCTGAAAAAATACCTAATCTATACCCTCCAAAAGTTCGTGAACTGGCAACTAATGTCATTGAGCAAGGAAACAACGCACAAGAAACTTTAATCGACATTCACAAAAGAGCATATTCAGAGCTAAAAGAATGTTTTTCACTAGATGAAGCAAAAATAAAATTCCCTGAATTTGAAAATGTTGTAGAAGATAATCAAGCGACTTTTAGAGAAGGCACTCTTTTTGACAAAATCAAAAAAGGCGAATTAGAACATTTTGACTCTGAAGAAGATGTTTCTCTGCAACTATTAAAACTTTATTGGGGCGATGGATTTTCAATCAACGACTTGAAAAAATATACAGATGGGACTGATTTATATCACACAATGAAAAAACTTCAAATCCCGACAGTAGACAAAAACTATGGACACGTTTTAAAATTTTCAGACGTTGAATACAACGAACGCTTGACCAAACAAATGACAGAAAATAGAATGATGAGCATTGAACGCAAATTACAAGAAGCTGACGGTGAGCCGATTTTCATAAAACGTGGACCGTTATCAGAAGATCATAAAAAACATATTTCTGAAAGTCTAATCAAATATTATCAAGAAAATCCAGAAAAACTTCTTGAGATGTCTGAACGTCAAAAAGAATTTTATCGCAACAACCCTGAACAAGCTGAGGTTTTCTCTCGAGTAATGAAAAAAGCTTGGGGATATCACGGTGCAGAACCGATAAAAAAAGCGATGAGTAGTTTTATGAAAGGCAAAGGGTTTAAAGATTTCTCATCAGCAGAAACTCAAAAACCACTAGATTTATCAAAAGAAAAATCGTCATCTCTAAAAGCCTTCTGGGATTTAAACCGTAAATATAAAGCCAAAATGTCAGAGAACATTCGTGGTGCTTGGAAAAAAGTTAAAGAAGAAAACGAAACTTTTTATGAACTTGATACCACGCCAATGAAATATAAAGAAAAATTTAATGGCTGGCTTGAAGAAAGAGGACTTGACCCTGATGATTATGAAATGGTTATAGATTATTACCCACATCAACCAGAATTAACCCGAAAATCATATGAACGTATCGAAAAAACAAACCCTCTATCTATGAAATTTATTGATGATTATCCTGGAAATGAAAGTCAAAAATTAGCAGATACATATTTGCTTGCTATATTTAAAACATACGAACATATCGATAATCTATATAAAAAAACCAAAAGCCCTAACACAAAAGAACTTATCGAAAACCTAAAATTTTCAACTATACTATTGGGTCAAAAAGGTGCGGAAGATGTTCAAGTTATTCAAAAAGTGTTTACATTGATGTTAGAACTAGTTGCGGATTCACATTCTCCTAAGATTTTAGATAAAATGTATGAAAACCTTGATGACGCCTACGATTTCGTGGAACGACACAACATCGATACTCACAACGGAATGAATGCTAGACTTGAAGAGTTATCGCAACAATTTGTTCGTGGCAAAAAAGCACACAGATAATATTAAATAAATATTAAAATATATCATATTTCTCTCATTTGTACTATAATTTATTTATAGAGATTAAGAAGAGGAAAATATATGATAGATAAAACCGCAATAATTCACCCAACAGCACAAATTGCAGAAGACGCAATTATTGGAGCTTATGTAGTAATCGGTGAAAACGTAAAAATCGGCAACAAAACACAAGTACACTCTCATGTCAGCATAGAATTCACTGAAATCGGTGAAGGTTGCACAATTTCATCATTTGCTACAATCGGCTCTGCACCTCAGGATTTGGGCTACAAAGGCGAAGTAACAAAAGTCGTTATCGGTAACGGCACAATTATCAAAGAAAACGTAACTGTTCATCGTGGTGCAGCTTGTGGAGATTTTACAACAAGAATTGGCGATAAATGCTTATTAATGGTTGGCTCTCACGTTGCACACAACTGCGTTTTAGATGACCAAGTTATTTTAGCAAATTTAGCGACATTAGGTGGACATGTTCACGTAGGTTTTGGGGCATTCATCGGTGGAATGAGCGTGTTTCACCAAAATATCAAAATCGGCGATATGGCGATTGTTAGTGGATTTTCAGCATCACGTCAAGACATTTTACCATACGCAAAATACGATGGCAGACCTTGCTCTCCTCGTGGACTAAATGTTATTGCACTTAAAAGACGTGGAGTGCCACTTGAAGTGAGAACTAATGTAAACAAAGCGTTTAAATTATTTATTTCTGGCGAATATAACACAACTCAAACTATCGAAAAAATTCAAAATGAAATACCAACTAACGAATACATCGAAAAAATGATAGAATTTATAAAAAATTCAAAACGAGGGGTTGTATTAAAGCCTAAAAATAACCCTCAAAGCTTGTCAGAAGAATTATAAATTCCATAAATTAAAGGAGAAATTATGAAAAATTCAGTTTGGGATAAATACGCAAAAGTTTTAGTAGATTATTCTACAAACGTGCAAAAAGGTGATTTAGTAATAATTCGTGGAGAAAGCGTTTTCACAAAACATCTAGCAAAAGCCGTTTACAAAAGAGTATTAGAACGTGGAGGACACCCTCTTATTAGAACCGCAATTGGCGATATGGCTGAACTTTTCATAAAATATGCAAGCGATGAACAATTGGACTATGTCGACCCAATAACTGAGATGGAATATCAAAAAGTTAATAAATATATTTCACTTGGCGGACCACTTAACACAAAAAACATGGCTCGTGCTGACTTGTCAAAACTCGCTAGGCGTGGAAAAGCTACAAAACATTTATCAGAAACATTGCTTAGACGTTCTGCTCTAGGCGAAGCTAGTTGGGTTATTGCCGATGTGCCTACTCAAGCCCTAGCTCAAGAGGCAAAAATGTCTTTAGATGATTATACCGAATTTTTATTCAAAGCCTGTTACCTTGATTGCGATGATCCAGTAGCGAAATTGCAAGAATTAAACGACAAACAAATTAATTGGGCTAATTACCTGAATAAAGTCGAAAAAGTTCGAGTTGTTGGCGAAAAAACCGATATTACATATGGCGTAAAAGGTCGCAAATGGATTAGTTGTGCAGGATTGAACAACTTCCCTGATGGCGAGGTTTTCACATCACCTGTTGAAAATGAAGTTGATGGTGAAATTTATTTCGATTTCCCTCAAAACTATCGTGGTAACGAAGCACACGGCGTTCACCTAATCATAGAAAAAGGGCAAGTAGTAAAAGCGATAGCTGAAAAAGGTGAAGCATTTTTGAACGCAATGTTTGACATGGACGAAGGCTCTCGTGGGATTGGCGAAATCGCTATCGGTACAAACGAAGAGATCCAAGAAATAACAGGGAACATACTTTTTGATGAAAAAATCGGTGGTTCAATCCATATGGCAGTCGGAGCATCATATCCAGAAACTGGTGGCAAAAACGAATCTGGACTACATTGGGACTTGATAAAGAACATGAAAAACGGCGGACAAATTTTCGCTGATGACGTTTTGATTTATGAAAACGGTAAGTTTTTGATTTAGTTATTTATTGAAAATACTCTTTTATAATATATTTTGTATCTTCAAACATGTCCATGCATTTTGAAAACATATTTGATTCAGTATCTTGAATACTAACACGGTATGCTGAATTTAAAAAAGTTTTTCTTGACATAGCATGTTCTTTTGAAGTGTCCCAAGGATTAACAATATATATATTTTCTTCATCAACTCTTTTAATTGATAATGCATGGTTTCCATGCTTACCAGCACCCAATCCTAACTTAAAACTTATTGTCATTGAATATCTGTCTTCATCATTCATCTTTTTATCCAATAAAGAGCTAAGTCTTTCAGAATTGACATAATCGTACGTAGTAGGATCAACACTTTGAATTTGGTATGTTGGAACTTCTAGAGATTTCTCATAATTACCATTATATTGCATAGACTTTTCACCTGTTAAAATAAAATTAGAATCAGACGTCCAACCACCTTCTAATGGATCAGCAATCGTACCGCTACCAACATATTGATCATCAACATGCCCATTAGCCTCATTTGTAGCTAAAACATCTTCTCTATATTTTTCAAAAGCTAGCTCGTACAAGATTACATCTGGATCATTTTTAACATATTCTCCGCTTCTGACAGCCTCATCGAACTCTGCTCGAGTTATGACATAATGTCCTCGGATAGAAGAAATTAATTTATCACTTTTAAAATCATCTGCCACAGCCAAAGCTCCTGGCAATGTTACAGTATAACTATTCTCATTTTTCTTTATATTATTCTTCAATTGCACAGCACCTTCAGTAGTTCTTGATAATGAGTACAATGAACTTAAAAGATAACAATCACCAATTTGACCCTGTTTAAAATCCTCAATTTCACCATTAATTTCATCATAAGGATCTTTGTCAAAAGCTCTACCTTGTACAAGATATCTAGGTCCTTCTTGCTCAACAGTAAAAGCTGAATTTATTTCTTCAGTAGCTTTTACCACTGGAACAACTCTTTGTGTTTGTCTATTATCATAAATCGATTTATCGGTACTAAAATCAATACCCGCCATAATTATATCATCTCCTAAATATTCCCTTATTCATATAAAGTATATCTTTGTAATATAATTGCCATATATTACAACAGATTGTTACAATTATTTACATTTAAAAACCAAGCCTAAACAAATCTAGTGGGTTGACTTTTTGCGGTCTTTAGACTACAATTTCCACATTTAAAAGAATTAAATGAAAGGAAATTATAAAATGAATTTCGATATAGAAAAATTAAAACAATGCACAATTCCACACGATGAAATTGTCAAGAAAATACTTATGGACCCTGAAGCACAGCAAGAATATTTAAACGTAGCGATTGAAGAATTTATTGAGGACGGCGATTACAATGAATTTTATAGATGCTTAGAACAGGTTATAAAAGCACGTGAAAGCATCTCGTCATTCGCAAAAAAAGTAAACATAGATCGCTCTAATTTGTATTCAATGTTTAGAGGTAAAAAAGTACCACGTCTTGATACAATCGGAAGAATCCTCAAAGAACTTGGCTATTCAATTAGGATTGCGTAAAGTTACATATTGACATATTGTCCTGCACACACTACAATGCTGTCATGAATAATTATTCGGTAATATATTTAAAACAAGCGAATGACAAAGAGCCGATTTATGATTGGCTTGAAACCCTTGATAATTCAGCAAAAATCCGTATTCTTAATCGAATATTGCGACTTGAGGAAGGTATTTTTGGTGATTGTAAAAAAATATCAGCTGATATTTCAGAACTTAGGTTTTCGTTTGGTAGCGGATATCGAATTTATTATCATCAATACAAAAATACAATTGTTTTATTGATTAACGGTGGCGATAAATCAACGCAATCAAAAGATATCATAAAAGCTCAAAAATTACTTGACGAATGGAGAACGACAAATGCAAAATAAATTTAAAAATACAGGCTCACTTGATGAATTAATTTTTAAAACACTTAAAACTGACGATGACATAAAAGAATGGTTGACTGTTGGCTTTGAAGAGTTTTTACAAAACAGTGACTTAAACGCATTCGTCAAGGTGCTTGAATATGCCGTTAAAACAAAAGATAGTATTTCGAATATGGCAAGAAAAACAAAAATCGCACGAAGCAGTTTATATTCTATTTTTAAAGGCGAACAAGAACCTCAAATTTCGACAGTTGCTAAAATCCTCAAAGAACTTGGCTATTCAATTAGGATTGCGTAACAATTTTAAATTTGCGTAAAAATTGTTATGCAAAATCGGCGGAGCAAATAAACCCGTTATGATGATAAGTCCATGTTCAGTTGTTATAAAATCGAGGCGAGGATTTTAAAAAAATCCTCGCCTCGATTAGTATTCTATAAAGATTTTAAGCCTAAGCGTTAACTAAAACTTTTTCTCTTTCTAGTTGCAATGTACAAGTTGTTACATCACAAACTGCACTTGGTCCAAAGTATTGAACAGCACCAGGGAAAATATAGCAATCGTTCATCGCCCAATTCTCTCTGCATTCTTCTAACACTTTAAATACTGGTCCATCTAATTCAACCAATGCTTTTTGAATAACTGGTTTAAATTCGCCATGACGTTTTTCCATATTCATCATCATTGTTAATGGAACACCACCTGCAACCCATTCACTAGCTGATTTTGTCAAGTTTCTGATTGATGATAAATAACCAGTCAAACCGAAATTAATTAGTGCAAAAGCGTTAAAGCCTAGTGAATAGCAGTAATCAGCATCAAAGTTTGATGGGAATGCACATCTACCTTCATATCCAAAGAAGTGCGATTGTGCGTTAAATGTACCGATGAATTCACCTTGAGATGCCATTTCATTTAATTTAGTATCAATCATTTCCATCAACAATTTTTCTGTTTCAATTTTAGAAACTTGAACGTTACCATGTGGATCACGATCAGCTAACAATTGAGTTTTAATTAGTGCTGGCAATGAGCTGTAAACTTTTGAGTTTTCAGCAGTTAAACGATTCTCAACTATTTCAAATCTTTCTTGAACAGAAGTTGCGTTAATGAAAGTTGCATCATTTTCAAGAACATGCATAATATCATTCAAATTAGAAATCATTGATTTCATTTCAGGAATAAACTCAATTAATCCTTCTGGAATTACTGCGATACCAAAGTTTTTACCACTATTAGCACGGCGAGCAACAATGTCAGACATATAATTTACAACTTGTTCTAAAGACATTGATTTAGCTTCAACTTCCTCAGAAATCATAGTGATATTTGGTTGAGTTTGCAAAGCTGCTTCTAGTGCAACGTGTGACGCACTTCTTCCCATAATTTTAATAAAATGCCAATATTTTTTAGCAGAATTAGCGTCACGTTGAATATTACCGATTAATTCAGCGTAAGTTTTTGTTGCAGTATCAAAACCGAAAGAAATTTCGATTTGTTCATTTTTCAAATCGCCATCTATAGTTTTTGGACAACCAATAACTTGAATACCAGTTTCATTTTTAACAAACCATTCAGCCAATAACGCTGCATTTGTATTAGAATCATCTCCACCGATTATAACAACAGCTGAGATATTCAATTTTTTACAAACTTCTAAAGATTTTTTAAACTGTTCTTCTGTTTCTAATTTTGTTCTACCAGAACCAATGATGTCAAAACCACCTGTATTTCTATATGCGTCCATGAATTCATTAGTAAATTCTAAATATTTACCGTCCATAATTCCTGAAGGACCACCCAAGAAACCATATAATTTATTTTGGCTATTAGCTTGTTTTAAAGCATCATACAAGCCAGCAATAACGTTATGTCCGCCTGGAGCTTGTCCACCAGAAAGGATTACGCCAACATTTTTCACAGCTGATGTTTTTGATGTTGAACAGTTTTCAAAGCTAACTACTGGCGTGCCATAAGTGTTCGCAAATAATTCTTTAATCTGAGCTTGATCACGAATTGATTCAGTAGCGTTACCTTCGATTAATTCCAAAGAGTTGATGCCTTGCATAAGGCTTTTTGGAAGTTTTGGTTGGTACTTCAATCTTTCGATTTGTAATGGTGAAAGTTTTTTCATTTTTCTCTTCCTTTTATTATAAATAGTACTTTTTACAATAAATACTTTAACACAAAAAAGATAATTTACAAAAACACTATATAATAAAATCCTATTAATGATATTAAAGCATTAATCCCCCTCCACTGAAACGCAAGCGAGCAGAGGCTGAAAGCTAACCACGCTTTTCGCACTGCCGTTTAATGCGAGTGAAGCAAGGCGGGGTGGTTACAATTTGATTTTATTTAACATATTTTATGAGAAAATATACAATACTATTTTCATTTTCTTGTGCCGACAAGAAAACGAAACAAAAGAAGCTCTTGACAACGCTCGTGAGAAAATAAATGTAATTACTCAACATAAAAGCGGAATAACTCGCTATTACTTCCGCAAAAATGGCTAGGGGTGATTTTCTAAATACCACTCAAACAAATTCCGCATTGAAGTCGTTTCGTAAACATTTTTTAATCTCACTTCGCTAAAGTCAAACTGTAAATACCAAATCCAATATGGCAATTTTATTTCATCTATACTTAGGTGTTATTCCATATTTAGGTCAAAATCCCCCTCCACTGAAACGCAAGCGAGCAGAAGCTGAAAGCTAACCACGCTTTTCGCACTGCCGTTTAATGCGAGTGAAGCGAGGCGGGGTGGTTACAACGCACCAAAATATTTACCCTAAACACCATAATCCAAATTCCCCTCCAGTGGAGGGGTGCCTGTAAGGCGGGGTGGTTACAATTTGATTTTATTTAACATATTTTATGAGAAAATATACAATACTATTTTCATTTTCTTGTACCGACCAAGAAAACGAAACAAAAGAAGCTCTTGACAACGCTCGAGCATCACATTTAATGTCACGTTCTGCCCTCATTCTATACCACGCTCTATTGTCATTCCGTGCTACGACACGGAATCTTTATATAAAAATTTCAGATTATTTTTTCTTTTCAATTTTGACATCATAACCCAATATTTCACAAATATCTGCAACCTCATCATACATAAATGTACCTCGATTTAATCTTTGACAAAATGAATATTTATTATACTGACGCCCTGTTTTTTCTTGCAACTTATATGCAATATCTTCATAACGAACTTTTTCATCACTTAATATCGCTTTTATTATATGTTTTGATGTGAATTTCATTATTGATTAAATCTCTTCTATTTTTATTTTGTAACCTAAAATTTCACAAATGTCTGCGACTTCGTTGTATGTGAGTGTTTCTCGGTTTAAGCGTTGACCGAATGTTGTTTTGTTATATTTGCGACCATTTTTTGCTTGAAGTTGTGTTGCAATATCCTCGAAACGTATTTTTTTATCGCTCAACATGGCTTTTATTATATGTTTTGATGTGAATTTCATAAAATAATTATATTACATGTATTAACCTGTTGACAAATTTCATATTTCGCACTATCATCTATATATCATGTATAATTCCAAGCAACTATTTATGATATATCACCATTAAGTTTTATTAAGGAGTATAGAATGAAACTAATATGCGAAGAGGATTTTGACGAACTGAACGTTATAAAAGAAGATATATATATTCTTGATAGCCTATCACGAATTGCTCACGGGCTGTCATCTGAGTATTCTATCGGGCAGAATCGTGAAGATTTACACGCACTGACTATAATTATGAATAAAAAAACCACCTCACTTGTCACTAAAATTGAAAAAATAACTGAATATTTAAAGATTTAATTTTTTGTGCTAAAATTCTTTTATAAAATAAAGAAAATAGGGAGAGAAAAAATAATGAAAGAAGCATATTTTCCACAAGAAATAGAAAAAAAATGGCAAAAAGTTTGGGACGATAGCAAATCGTTTAGAACTGAAGACAATAGCGACAAACCAAAATATTACGCACTATCGATGTTTCCATACCCATCAGGCAGATTACATATGGGACACGTTAGAAATTATACAATTACGGACGTTATAGCTAGACACAAAAAAATGAACGGCTACAATGTGCTTCACCCTATGGGTTGGGACAGTTTCGGGCTACCTGCTGAAAACGCTGCGATGAAAAACGGTGCTGACCCTGAAAAATGGACTTTGGAAAACATCGACTATATGACAACTCAATTAAAAATGCTTGGACTTTCATATGATTGGGATAGAGAAGTAGCAACCTGCAAACCTGATTATTACAAATGGACTCAATGGCTGTTCTTGCAACTATACAAAAAAGGGTTGGCTTACAAAAAAGAAGCTGCCGTAAATTGGTGCGACACTTGTGCAACAGTTCTAGCTAACGAACAAGTTATTGATGGCAAATGCTGGAGATGCGACAGCATTGTTGAAAAAAAATATTTATCGCAATGGTTCTTGAAAATTACAGATTATGCAGAAGTCTTGTTGCAAGATTTAGACAAATTAACTGGCTGGGGCGACAACGTGAAAACTATGCAATCAAATTGGATTGGCAAATCTACTGGTGCTATTTTAAAATTTAAAGTTGTTGAAAAGGATATGGAAATACCTGTTTACACAACACGTCCAGACACTGCTCACGGGATTACTTATTTGGTTGTAGCTCCTGAATATCGTGATATCGAAGCTCTTACAACTCCTGAAAACCAAAAAGCTGTAAGCGAATATCGTGCTAATGCTCGCAAGATGACAGAAATTGAAAGGCTTTCTACTGAACGTAAAAAAACTGGTGTTCCATTAGGCACGAACGCTATCAACCCTCTTACTGGTGAAAAATTCCCGCTATGGACCGCTGATTATGCTTTAGTTGAATACGGGACAGGTGCTGTAATGGCAGTTCCTGCTCACGATGAAAGAGATTTTGAGTTCGCTAAAGTTTATAATCTTGATATAAAAGTTGTTATTCAAGACCCTGAAAACCCTTCAAATTGCGAAAACGAAGCATTTGTTGGCGAAGGAGTTTTAATAAATTCAAACGAATTTGACGGAATGAAAAACACACAAGCTAAAAAAGCTATCACACAAAAAGCTGTTGATGGTGGATTTGGCGAGTTTAAAACTCAATACAGATTGCGTGATTGGTTAGTTTCACGTCAAAGATATTGGGGCGCTCCAATTCCTATCGTTTATTGCGAAAAATGCGGAATTCAAACAGTTCCAGAAGAGCAATTACCAGTAATGTTACCAAAAGATGTTGATTTTAGCGTAACTGGCAAATCACCTATTTTGACTTCACCAACATTTTTGGATACAACTTGTCCTTGCTGTGGTGGCAAGGCTACTCGTGAAACTGACACTATGGACACGTTTATGTGTTCTAGCTGGTACTATTTGAGATTTGCTGATGCAAACAATGCAAATGAAGCCTTCAGCAAAGATTTAGCTAACAAATGGCTGCCAGTTGATCAATATGTTGGCGGTATTGAACACGCAATTTTACACTTGCTATACTCAAGATTTTTCACAAAAGCGTTAAGAGATTTGGGCTTGCTAGATTTTGATGAACCGTTCAAAAACCTTCTAACTCAAGGTATGGTCTTAAAAGATGGCTCTAAAATGTCTAAATCAAAAGGAAATACTGTAGACCCTGATGAGATTTTTGAAAACTATGGTGCTGATACTGCAAGATTGTTTATACTTTCAGACTCCCCTCCAGCTCGTGATTTCGACTGGTCTGATGCTGGTGTTGAAGGTTGTTACAAATTTTTAAACCGTGTTTGGAGATTAATATCTTCAAACGCTGACAAAATCTCTCTTGATTATAAATTAGAGTTCCCGCTAACTAAAATGAACGATGATTTGGTGCGTAATGTACACATCGCAATTAAAGGCATCTCTAACGACATCGAAAACGATTTTCAATTCAACACGGTAATCTCAAAATATCGTGAATTAGTTAATGCGATTTATGAATATGTTGGCAAAAAACCAGACTTCAACAATGAGGACAAAAATGTATTGAGTTTTGCAATTGTAACACTTATCAAATTGATGTCGCCTGTTGCTGTGCATTTATGCGAAGAAGTTTGGTCTGAACTAGGTGGAGAAGGCTCTATTCACGCACAAAAATGGTGTGAATTTGATGAGAATTTGGCTAAATCTAGCTCTATAACTTTAGTTGTTCAAATCAATGGCAAAGTGAAGGATAAAATCGAAGCTGACGAAGCTCTTTCTCAAGATGACTTGAAAGATTTAGCACTAAACAGCGAGAAAATTAAAGAACAATTAGCGGGCAAAACAATCGTAAAAACAATCGTTGTACCGAAAAAATTGGTTAATATCGTAGTTAAATAAAAAAATATAAAAGTGGCTTTGCATTATTATTTTCTGATAATTTAAAGTCACTTTTTTGTATAAAAAATTTTGTTAAGAATTAATTACAATGTCGCAGAATAATGTTTTTTGTAATATAATTTTAATAATAAAATTGGATAGTTAGGGATTAAAAAATTGGAAAATAAAAAATATCATTTCATAGCAATCGGTGGAGTTGGAATGAGTGGATTAGCAAAATATTTACTCGAAAACGGTTGCGAAGTTTCAGGCTCAGATTTAGAAAAAAGCAAATACATCGAGAAATTATACGATTTAGGAGCAACGATTTCGATAGGACATGATGCAAAAAACGTACCTTCTGATGCGATAGTTGTGGCTAGCACTGCAATTCGTGAGAGCAACCCTGAAATAATTAGAGCTAAAGAATTAGGGTTAAAAATTTATCATCGCTCTGACGTTTTAGCAGAGATTTCATCTTGGGAAAAATACTTTATCGGATTTTCTGGCACGCACGGCAAAACCACAACCAGCGGGTTTTGCTCATATATACTTGAGAAAAGCGGACATTTACCATCTTATGTTGTCGGTGGAACGATCTGCGATCTTGGCTACAATTCAAAATGTCAACAAGGTAAACATTTTGTCGCAGAACTCGATGAAAGCGATGGCACAATCGTCAAATACGCACCAAATATTTGTGTTGTGAACAATATCGAAGCTGATCATCTAGACTTTTTTGAAGATGGAATGAATTCTATATTAAAAACTTTTAAAAAATGTATTTCTAACATGGACGAAAACGGGATTTTGATAGTAAACAATGATTGCGAAGTTGCCAAAACATTAAACGCAACTAATCTCATAACTTTTGGATTAAAAGAAGCTGATTATGTTGCAAAAAATATTAAATATAATGAAGAACACACGAGTTTTGATGTATATTATAAAAACAAGTTTTTAATTGATTTAAAAATAATCTTAAAAGGTCAACATAACGTTTATAACGCACTTTCTGTACTAACAGCAATTCATCAAGCTGGCATAGATATTCACACAACCAAAGAACATTTTACGACTTTTGCTGGCATGGGACGTAGATTTGAAAAAGTGGGAAAATTCAATGATATCATATTGATTGACGATTATGCTCATCACCCAACAGAGATTAAGGCAACTTTATCAAGTGCGAAAAACTTTGTTGATAACAGAATAGTAGCGGTTTTTCAACCACACAGATATACCCGTTTAAAAGGGCTTTGGGAGGAGTTCCTATCATGTTTTGATGGGGCTGATTTAGTAATCGTCACTGATATTTATGAAGCGTCAGAAGACCCGATCGAAGGAATAAATGCCGAAACTTTCACCAAAGAATTAGAAAAAAATGGGGTTAACACAATTCATATTCCTGGCAAAATGAAAGAATTAGCAAGCAAACTTTTACCAAAATTACAAAAAAATGATGTTGTAATAGGTATGGGTGCTGGCACAATTACAGATTTAGGAAAAGAACTATTAAAATTAAGTCAAGAGGTTTTAAATGTTTGAAACGATTGAATGTAGAGAACAATTTGAATTAAAAAATATTACCACGTTCAAAATAGGTGGGACGGTTAAGCGTGTATTTTTTCCAAAATGCGAATTAGAACTTGTAGAGATTTTAGAAAATACCAAAGGTGTAGCGGTTTTTGGAAATTTTTCCAATGTGTTAGTATCTTCATTTGGATTTGACGGCGATGTTATATCTACAACAAGAATGGACAGTATTACGGTTGAAGGCAATAGAATAATCGCTAGTGCTGGGGTGAAAGGTCCTAAATTAGCAAAAGTGGCTTGTGAAAACGGACTAAGTGGGCTGGAATTTTTAATAGGGTTTCCTTCAACAATTGGTGGGGCAGTATGTATGAACGCTTCAGCACACGGGCAGGCGATTTCTGAGGTGATTGATGAAACAACTTTACTTAACGCTGAGGAAGGTTTTTTCAGACTGACACGTGAAGAGATGGAATTTGATTACAGAAAATCTATTTGTCATCAAAAATCATTATTAGTATTAAATGCAGAATTCTTATTAGAAAAAAAATCAAGTGAAAAAATTCAATCAACAATGAATGAGTTTTTAGAGTTCAGGAAAAGACATCAACCAATGATGACATTAGGCAACGCTGGTAGCATATTTAAAAACCCTAAAAACAACTCAGCAGGCAAACTTCTTGATGAATGCAACATGAAAGGCTCTAAGATGAATGGTGCAAAAGTCTGGGAAAATCACGCTAACTTTATCGTAAACAGCGATAATGCAACCTCGCTAGATGTCCTAGAACTTATGCTAAAAATGTATGAAGCTGTAAAAGAAAAATTTGATATCGAATTAGAACCAGAAATTCGTTTTTTGGGCGGAAATAATGAAAGAGAGATTGAAATATGCAAAATATTATATCAATAATTGACAAAAATGCAAAAATAGCAGTTTTATGTGGCGGAATGTCTAGCGAAGCAGAAGTTTCGATGCGTTCTGGTAATGGTTGCTTTGAAGCGATGAAAAAATTAGGATTTGTGAACTCAAAAAAAATAGTTGTTGATGCAAATATTGCACAAGTTTTAAAAGATGGCGATTTTGATTATGCATACAACGCACTACACGGCAAATATGGTGAAGATGGTTGCATTCAAGGGCTTTTAGAGCTGTTAAAAATACCATATAGCGGTTGTGGAGTAATGGCGAGTGCAATCTGCATGAACAAAGAATATACTAAAAAAGTTCTATCAACCTGCTCTGAAATACCATTAATTAAGTCTGTTTTCATAAGAAAAGGTGAGAACCTCAAAGAAAAAGTTGCAGGATTAAAATTCCCGCTAATAACAAAACCAGTAAGCGAAGGTTCGAGCTTTGGTATGATGAAAGTTAACACTATCGAAGAACTTCAATCGGCATATGAAGAAGCAACAAAATATAATGATGATGTATTAATCGAAGAATATTTAGTTGGAATTTGTGCGACAGTCGGCGTACTAGAGTGTAACGGCGAAGCTTTTGCAACAGAAATCTTAGAACTTAGACCAAAAAATGAATGGTACGACTATGAAGCAAAATATACAAAAGGTATGACTGAATTTATTTTACCTGCAGAAATCTCTGACGATTTAACTAAACAAGTAAAACAAATCGCAGTTAATTCACACAAACTTGCTGGTTGCAGTGGAGTTTCAAGGGTTGACTTTTTAATCGTTGACAATATCCCTTATGTATTAGAAATAAACACAAGCCCAGGCATGACAGAAACCAGTGATCTTCCAGCTCAAGCAGAAGCAATGGGAATAAGTTATGAAGAATTAGTATTATTAATTTTAAACAGCGTAGATTTGAATAAATAAATGACAGAAATAAATCCAGATGAACAAATTAAAATAGAAAATCGCTATCTCAAACGCAAACTTCGTGAACGCTTCGTTCGCAAAGGACGTTTAAGCCAATGGCGGTTGAAATTTTTTGTTAGATTTTTAATAAGTATTTTAATATTATGGGGAGTTTTAGAAATTAAAAACTACAATGGTTGGTACTTAGAAACAGATACTTTGAAAAAAACCGATGGGAATTATGAAATTATTAACAACAAAATTGTTTCTAATAAAAAAATTACAGATATTTTAAACAAATTAGAATCACCGACAGAACCGCTTTTTTTCGCTAAAACTGATTATATTAAAAAAGAATTTTTGCAACTAGCACCAGTAGAAACTGTCTATATCAGAAGATATGTCCTGCCTGCAAGATTAGAATTTATATTTATAGAAAAAGTTCCTGTTATAACAATATCAACAGCTTTTAATACTTCACCAGTTGCGTTTTTTACATCTGATGGAAGTTTGATTGATAAAGAATATTTACCACTAAGCCCTGATAAAAAAACGATATTAGTATTAGCAAATGATAAGAAAAATGATGATTATCACAAATGGGACTTAGATAAAATCGAATTAATACAAAAATTAGCACGCCATATCGAAACTTATTCTAAAGAAAGCATCAAATATATAGATTTTAGAAATCCTGACGATGTTTATGTTAAAATAAATTCGATATTAATCAAGGTTGGTAAAATGGATAATACGCTTTTTGAAAGAATAAAAAGAATACCTTCAATTTTACCAGAACTAAAATCCATTAAATCAAAAATTAAATATTTAGATTTGAGTTGGGAAAAAGTAAATTATTTAAAACTAGAATAATAGGAGAATAAAAATGAAAATAGCTGTAGCACAAACAAGATTTAAAACAGCAGATTTTGAATTTAATTATAAGAGCATTGTTAATAAAATAGAAAACATAGATTGTGACTTAATGATTTTTTCAGAATACGATTTGACAGATACTGGAGCAAAAGACTTGATTTTAGACGAATCATGCTGTCTAAAACAAGACGCTTTTTATCAAAGAATTGCTGATAGGAATTTTACTAAATCGATTTTAATTGGCGAAATACTGATTAGTAACGGTGAAGTCTTGATTTCTGAAGACGGTTTTTTTGAATTAAACGGCGAAAAAATATTCGTTTCAGACACCTATCGTGATGACATAATCTGTGATTTATTTGTATTAGCAAAAAACCAATATTATACAATGAATTCATATAGCAACTTTGTTGAAAGCATCAATTCTTGTAACGACTTTGTTTATGTAAACGCTTTAGGCATCGCTGATGAAAATGTTTTTGCTGGCGGAAGCTTCGCTAAAACCAAAGAAAACGAACTTGTTATGCAAATGACAATTTGTGAAGAAGATGTTCAATTAATTGATTTTAATTCTAAAATAGAATTAAGCGAACTTGTTAAAGAAGAACAATTATTAAAAGTTATCACTTTTTCGCTAAAAGAATATTGTGAAAACAGTGGGTTCAAAAAAGTTGTTTTAGGACTATCAGGCGGGATTGATAGTGCTTTAACAGCGGCATTAGCCGTCAAAGCACTTGGTGCTGAAAACGTGCTAGGGATTTTAATGCCAAGCATGTTCTCATCTGAAGGTAGCATAACAGACGCTCTTCAACTAGCACAAAATTCAGGTATGAGAACAGAAAAACACCCTATAACTCCACTGTTTAAAAACTTTATGGACAAAGTTGCACACACATCACCTGATGAAGTTAGCACAACAACATTAGCTGAGGAAAATCTTCAAGCACGCTTGCGTGGATTGATTTTGATGTATTTCTCGAACCGTGATAATTCTTTACTTTTATCTACTGGGAACAAATCAGAAGTCGCAATGGGATTTGGAACACTTTATGGAGATTTATGTGGCGGGTTTAATTTGATCTGTGATCTAACAAAAACAAAAGTCTATAGTCTTGCCAATTATTTAAACAAAGATGGAGAAATTATCCCTCAAAACTCTATCGATAAAGCCCCATCTGCAGAGCTTCACCCTGGACAAAAAGATCAAGATAGATTGCCAGCCTATGAAATATTAGATGATATCATAGAAATGTATATCGAACAAAATTGTTCGATAGAAGAAATTACAAAAAAATATGGTCAAGCACTAACTGAAGATACTATCAAAAAATTATACCGTTTCCAATTCAAACGCAAACAAGCTTGCTTGGGCGTTAGACTTACAGAACGCTCATTCTGTAATGGCGTAAATCTACCTATTTCTCAAAGATTTTATTAAATTTTGACTAAATAGCAAAAAAATAATTTTTCAAACTTTAATCCTTATATAAAATTTCATATAAGGATTAATTTATGTTTATCGCACCAATAAATTTAGTGAATTCAAATACAAATTATCAAAAGAATAACTCTTTACCACAATTTAGTGGTTACAAACGCAATGCAGGCGATTTATCCAAAACTTACAAAACTATAAGAAACGTTCGTAGCCAAGCTGACACTTTTGATAAGAAAATTCAAAGTGCTACAAATAAACTAAAAAAATTATTAAAAAAACAAAAATCGCAATCAACAAACCCCACAATTGTAGAAGAAATTCATATAATACAATCAGAATTGCGTGCGTTAAAAACAGAAAAATTTGAGCATATTAATGATGCAATAAACCTTAACGAAGGTTATGAGAAGTTCTAATTAAAATTTCTTCAACTTTGCATAAGCTGCGTCCATTGCCTTGACACCCTGTTTACCGAAATCAATTGTATACATCATGCTCTCGCCTATTTGAGTAACTTCTTGAATATGCCCAACGCCTAATTTTTCATGAAAAATCCTCTCACCTTCATTAAAAACATATTCGACCGATTTAATTTCTTCTAATTGTTTTGCTTTTTGTTCTTCTTGCAATAGTTGCTCACGTTGAACTTTTCTTTGTTCCTCTAACATTCTTTTAATAGCATTATCTTTAAAAAATTCAGCAACTTTTTCTTTGTCTTTCTCCTGATTAACCTTAGACTTTGTCAAAATGGTACGTGATGGCGTACGTTGAGGCTGAGAATAACGATTGCTATTTGTTTTACTATTATATGAATTCTGGTTAACGCTTTCACGCTGAGCAGGAGCTTTCCCACTAGCCAACCCACGTTGCGGTGCAACAAAGCCCTTACCAAATCCTGATGATGGTTTAATATAACCACTACTATCCGCTTGAGCTGATGAATATGAAAAATCTGACTTGCCAGTTTTTGCCTTAGACACAGCACTTCTAAAGGTTGAAGATGAAGATGTGCTTCCTTCAAAACACGTTTTACTCAACAATTGTGGCGGGATTTCTTCTAAAAATCTTGATGGATTATAATATTTATACTCGCCCCACATTTGTCTGCGTTTTGCACTTGTTATATACAATTTTTCTTCGGCTCTAGTGACCCCAACATACATCAAACGGCGTTCTTCTTCCATTTCTTTCATATTGTTAAATGTTCTTTGATGCGGAAAAACTCCATCATCACAACCAGCCAAAAATACTTCTGAAAACTCTAGACCCTTTGCAGAGTGCAAAGTCATTAAAGTTACGTTATTAGAAATATTTTCCATACCATCGATATCAGAAACCAACGCCACTTGCTGTAAAAACTCACCTAAAATATTATTCGCATCTTCTGCCTCAAACTCACTCGCAACGTTTACAAGTTCTTGTAAGTTTTCAATATCAGCATCAGCCTCAGGCGTGTTTTGATTTTTCAATTCAGCCAAATACCCTGTTTTTTCTATAACCAAAGTTACAAATTCATGAAGATTATAATTTTTTTCAGAATTTTTTATCTTTAATATCAACTCAGCAAAATCTGATAATTTTGTACGAGTTTTCGCAGTAATTGTATCTGTTTCTTGAACCCTTTGACAAGCCTGAAACAAGCTGACATCTTCACTATCAGCGAACGCCTGCAAGTTTTTTATAGTAGTATCACCAATTGCACGCTTTGGAACATTTACAACTCTACGGAAACTTTGAGAATCATCAGGGTTATAAATCAACTTCAAATAAGCGATAATATCTTTAATTTCTTTTCTATCATAGAACTTTAACCCACCATAAATCCTATATGGCAAACCCGCAGCCATACAAGCTTCTTCCAACGCTCTTGATTGAGAATTTGTACGATACAAAATTGCATAACGATTATAGTCACCACTAGAATTTTGCTTAATTTTACTAGCGATATAATTAGCCTCATCAGAATCATCTTGAGCCTCAAAATAGTCAATAAGCTCACCCTCGCCCTTATTTGAATACAAAACTTTATCAACACGCTCTGTGTTATTTTCAATAATAGCGTTAGCTGTATTTAAAATATTTGCCGTTGAGCGATAATTTTGCTCAAGTTTAATCAATTTTGTATTCTTAAAATCTTTTTGAAAGTTTAAAATTATAGTATAATCAGCCCCACGCCAACTATAAATAGATTGGTCAACATCACCAACAACACACAACGAGCGACTTTCAGGGATTTGCTTGTGCAAACCAGTATAGAGCATGTTCACAAGATTATACTGTGCAGTGTTAGTATCCTGAAACTCATCGACCATGACATGTTGGAAGCGATTGTAATAAAATTCTCTAACCTCATCGCTTTGCTCCAACATTTTAACTGTCAACATAAGCATATCGTCAAAATCTATCGCATTATTATTATTCAAACCGTTTTCATATAACTCGAATATCTGAGCAATTTTTTGTGATTTAAAATCTCTTGCAAAAGTCGCAAAAGTATAAGCATCTTGCATTTTATTTTTTGCATTAGAAATAACCGATTTCACAAGCTTTGGAACATAAATTTTATCATCAAGGTTAAGCTTTTTAATAGCCTGTTTTATAACAGCAATAGAATCAGACTCGTCATAAATGGAAAAGTTTTTATCAAGTTTTTTCCCTGATTGAAAGCTATAAGTTTCAATATTTTCACGAAGCATTCTACCGCAAAGTCCGTGAAACGTCCCGACCCACATATATTTGACGGTATCTTCGCCTAGAATAGTTCCCAATCTAGCTTTCATCTCTTTTGCAGCCTTATTGGTAAACGTGACAGCCAAAATATCACGTGGTCTAACCCGATTTTTTATCAAATACGCTATACGAGATGTTAAGAGTTTAGTTTTTCCACTGCCAGCTCCTGCAAGGATTAAAAGTGGTCCTTTTACTGTTTTGACAGCCTCACATTGCTGATCATTAAGATTATCCAATATATTTTCCATGTTCCCTATTCCCAAAATGTTTTTTTTGTGTTATAATCATTTTAATTCAAAAAAGTAAATATTGCAATTAGAAAGTAGGAAAAATGGTGACTGAAATGACTGAAGCAAACGAAATTATGAACTCAACAGAAGAACAACAAAACAACCCTAGCTCAATTATGGTTCCACTGGACGACCTTGATACTGTTCCAGCAGGTTCTGAGAATACAGTTGATGAGCTTGCAATGGAGTTGGCAACAATTCAGCAATCAGCGAAGAAAATAGCTATCATTGGTAGCCGTAACCTACCTATAACACACCAACAAATGATTGAAACGCTTGCGACAGCTTTAGTGCGTCAAGGCAACACTATCATAACGTCAGGTGGTTCTTCAGGAACAAACGCTGCCGCTATTCGTGGAGCTATGAAGGCTAATCCTGATAAATTAAAAGTTATTTTACCTCAAACTATTGGACAACAACCTAGCGATGTTCAAAACCAACTTATCGGAGTGCCTAACATCGTTGAACATTCAGATCGTGCGATGATGACATTGGCTGATGCGTCTAGAGTGTGCAATAGAGAGATTATTGAAGATTGCAACCAGCTAATCTGCTTCCTTTCTCACACTAGCAAAACTCTTCACAACGCTGTACAATACGGCGAAGAATGTCACAAAGTTATTACAACTTTCTATTTAGATTAATTAGCTTTTGAAGTAATAATTATGACAGAAAATTTTAAAAAACTTACTGGTAAAAATAGAAAAGATTACGAACAAGTTGCTTTTAATCTAATTAACAATGCAGAAGTTGAATTGTTTTCTGAGTTGATAGACAAAGATGATTTCATCTTTGATTTTATCAAGCAAAATGTTGCAAATAGATTAGCAGAACAAATTAACGAAAAAAATTATAAGAATTTATTGAAATTTTTACCATTTTATTCGCCGTCATACGAAGATTTTATCGTTTCAGCCTTAATTAAATATGCTGATGAAGACCTGACTGATGAACTTTTAGAACTATTAGAAAATGGTAATACCTCCAAAAAAACTTATATTACAAGATATTTTGCTTTCATACACGACCCATTGGCTCTAGAGCTTTTGAGAAAATATGCTTATTGCGAAAACGATTTTTTAGCCTCTAATTGTGCCTATGCTCTATCAAAATTTAAAGACAAATATTCATATGATTTAGCTATCGAAAAACTCAATAGTGATGACGATTTTGAAACACTTTCTGCAGTCAAATTCCTCATCAATTATGGCGACAAATTAGCAATTGACGAGATAATGGAAGTCATGAAAAAATCCTCGATGCCTGAAAATATAGCAGGTGAAATCCCTTATCTCATAAACTTATTTGAACTTTTAAAAATAGATTATTCTAACGCATTGTTAGTTATTTTTAATATAATAAATGGACTTGGCGAAATCTTAGGACTCTCAACCGTTTTAGACTATCAATTATACGATATTTTTCAAGAACTTATCTCATCTCAAAAATACGATGAAACATCTATTATTTTGCTAAACGCCATCGAAAAATTTGATATTTTAACAGAAAACGATGAATATTTATTTGACGAGGACAAAAATACTAAGCAAGAGATATTAGAAATTAAAAAATTATTGAAAAATGTTAATAAAAAAGAACTTTACAAAAATATAAATTCTAAACTTAACGAAAATAGCCCTTATGTATGCAGTGCCTTAGATTTTGCCACTGATTTGTATGCAATACGTGAGCTTTTAAAATCAAATAACCAGATGATAATTTTAAAAACAGTTGAAGTATTAAAAAAATTGGACAATCTTGATGAATCTACAAAAACTGTTGCATTACTAAAAGTTAGTGATGGCAATATAAAATCGATTATCCGTGCTTTGTAATAAAAGGATTAGAAATGAATTTTGAAGAAAAAACACTAAAATCTGAAATCGTCTATCAAGGAAAAATAATTCGTGTGTATCGTGACGAAATAGAATTGTCTAATGGCATGAAATCGTTTAGAGAGGTAGCACAACTCTCAGGTGGAGTCGTGATTTTGGCGATTAAAGAAGATGAAATATTGTTTGTACAACAATACAGATATCCGATTAAAAATACTATTTTTGAATTACCTGCTGGCAAACTAGAAAAAGATGAAGCCCCACTTAATGCAGCAAAAAGAGAACTTGAAGAAGAAACTGGTTATCAAGCCAAAAACTGGAAATCGTTAGGGTTCATAAACCCTTCTGCTGGCTTTTGTGATGAAGTTTTGCACCTTTACTTAGCTCAAGATTTAACCTTCACAAAACAACACCCTGATGAAGGTGAAATTATTGAAGCCTCAACAATTAAAATAAAAAAAGTCTTGGAAATGATACAAAATGGTGAAATTAATGATGCCAAAACTATTTGTGCAATATCTAGGACCATTATAGATGGAGTAATAAAATTATGATAAAAATGGTCGCAACCGACATCGATGGAACTATATATAACTGGGGAGTTGGGGTTTCAGATAACGTTAAAAAATGTATAAAAAAAATGCAGGAACAAGGCGTGAAAGTTGTACTTGTCACAGGCAGAATGCACAGTGCCGCTAAGCTTTTAGCAACCGAATTAGGACTGAACACTCCAGTCGTATCTTATCAAGGTGGTTTGATAAAAGAAAATTGCGAAAACGGAATCGAATTTTATAAAAAAACTCTTGACCCAATTTCTGCAAAAAAAATTCTCTCTTGGGCTAGACAAAAAAAAGTTCACACAAATTTATACATTAATGATGTTTTAATTGTCGAAGAAGAAAACGATATTGTGCAAAAATATGCAGAAGTGCAAAATATAACATATCAGGTAAAGAATTTTGATGAACTAAAAATTGAGGACGTCAATAAAATATTGATAGTTGATTATTCCGATGCTGAAGTAGTTACCGAATACAAAGAATTTTTAGAAAAAGAACACGAACATCTATATATTGTAAAATCCTCGCCATATTATTGCGAAATTTCACACAACGAAGCCAGAAAATCTTGTGCGGTTGAACATCTCTGCAAAATTTGGGATATAAAAAAAGAAGAAGTCCTAACAATTGGCGATCAAAATAATGATATCGAACTATTGAAAGCTGGTGGAGTTGCAGTTGCAATGGGTAACGCAACTGACGAACTTAAAACATACGCTAACCACATCACTGACAGCGTTGAAAACGATGGGTTTGTCAAAGCGATGGAAAAATTCGTTTTAATTTAAATAAATTCAAGGAGTAATTTTTATGTATAGAATTGGAATTGGGTACGATATTCACACTTTAACACCAGGGCGTGATTTAATTATTGGCGGGGTGAAAATAACCCATGAAAAAGGACTTTTAGGACATTCTGATGCTGATGTGCTTATCCACGCAATAATCGATGCAATGCTAGGAGCTTTAGCACTAGCAGATATCGGAACGCTTTTCCCAGACACCGACCCAATTTATAAAGGTGCTGATAGCACTGCATTATTGACAAAAGTTTATGACCTCGTCAGAAGTAAAAATTATATAATCGAAAATATAGATAGCAACATCATCGCTCAACGCCCTAAAATGATGCCATATATCCCTAAAATGAAAACTTTACTTTGCGAAATATTAGGACTTAACGATGGACAAATTTCTATAAAAGCAAAAACTAATGAGAAAATGGACGCAGTTGGTCAAGAACTCGCAATCGAAGCAAACGCTGTTGTATTGCTGAAAAATATTTAGACCTCGTCACTTTTTATCATAATTTTCTAACTTATCACAAACTATACTTGGGTCGTAGGAGAACAAAAATAGTTCCATTACCCTGCCCCAAAATGAAAATATCCACTTCAAAACTGCTAGCAAAATTTTAAAAATTCTTATAATCACCCTAATAAGCATATCCATACGCATTATTATATGCATAAACGAGTTAGCTGTCAAGCTGTATAAACACGTGTATAATGTTATACATGGATAAACTTGAAAGATTTAAAAAACTAACTACTAACAAAGATAGACGAGTTACATTAATGTTTACTGATGAGCTATGGGAAACATTCAAAACCGAATGCGAAAAAGAGCATACAAAACCTACCCCACAACTTGAAATAATGATTTATAATTACCTTAACGATAAAGGCTGTTTTGACAAAAAATAAAAAGCTAGATTGCCACGCTTTCGCTCGCAATGACGTCATAGTTTTAACGAAACGCATATGCTCAAAATAAAATTGCTGATTTTAAACTATTTTCTTACCTAATTTTTGCACAGTTTGCAAATCCTCACAAGGTGCTTTACCAGTTGTTGTTAAATAATTGCCTATCAAAATCCCTTCAACACAATTCTTCAACGCAATTTCTTGACCAGCTTCTGACAATCTCATTCTGCCACCGCAAAAACGAAGCACAGCACTAGGGTTCGCAATTTTAATAATCGCAAGTGAACGCAAAATATGTTGCTCATCAATCTTGTCATGGTAATTTTCAAATGGGGTTTCTTTGATAGGCATCAAAATGTTTATAGGGATTGAATTTGGTGCGATTTCTGCAAGCTGAAGTGCCATCTCAACACGTTGTTCAACGCTTTCACCCATTCCTAATATCACGCCACAACAAAGTTCCATTCCATATTTTTTAACCAATTCACAAGTCTTTTTACGATCTTGCCAAGTGTGAGTTGTGCAAACCTCAGGATAATAAGATTCTGCCGTATTTATATTGTGATGAAAACGTTTCAATCCAGCATCTGCAAGCTTTTTAGCGTTTTCCTCGTCCAATATACCAATTGATGCACAACTTTGAACCCCATCAATTGAATTAATCTTTTTAATCATTTCAATAATCTTATCAGCATCACTCTCATCTGGCGTCTTTCCTGATGTTACAACCGCAAAACGTGAAGCCTTTTGAGATTTAGCCTCTAAAGCTACTTTTTCAACTTCATCGATCTCTATCAAAGGAAACGTTTCTATATTCGTACAATAATGAGAACTTTGAGCACAATATTTGCAATTTTGTGAACACTTTCCATTACGTGCGTTCACTAACGAACAAAATTCAATGTCATCAGACATGTATTTTCTTGATATCGCTAACAATTCATCTAATTCTAAATTATATAAGCCTAAAAGCTCTTCTTTATTCATTTTTTACTTCCTTATAAGGTATATTTAACTACTCTAATTGTGCAACAGGCACATTTATTTTCAGCTCACGAACTTTCTTCAAACTAATTTGGGCATAAATCGCATCTTCTTTATCGCAAGCATTTTGTAAAACCTCTCCCATTGGTGCAACAATCATAGAATTTCCGCAACAATACAAAAACTTATTTGATTTGCCAACCTGATTAGATGAAACAAAATAAACTAAACTCTCCGTAGCACGACAAATATTCATCGCACGCCAAGTTGTAACATAATCAAGCTTTTGTTTTTCTTCCAATATGTTTAAATTACACCAAGCTGACGGTGATACAATAATTTCAGCACCCATTTTAATCAATTTTCGATACAACATAGGAAACTTTATATCAAAACAAACGCTAACACCAACTTTTGCAAAATCCAAATCAACAACTAAAGCCTCAACCCCAGCTGTAATCGTGTTTCCTTCATTTCCACCAAAATAATTATATAAATGAATTTTTCGATAATAATTAACTATCTCTCCTCTACGATTTAGCACAAAAGCTGTATTATACAAATTTTCACCATCTTTTACTATGACAGTACCGCAGACAATATTAGTATTAAATCTCTTTGCGACATTTTTTAAAAACCCAATTGTTTCACCGCCATCAACTGGCTCAGCTGAATTCTTAAACGCATTATCATCAATTCCTGTTGAAAAAAACTCTGGCAACACCACCAAATCAATCTGCTTATCACAATATTGACTAACCAAATCATAGACTTTGTCCAAGTTCGCTTTTTTGTCATTTAACTTTGGATTAAATTGTAAAGTTAAAATTCCTGCGTTATCCATTTATTTACTCCTTTGTTTTTCTAGCAAAGCGATGAAGGTTTTGTAATCCGTACCCCAACTTGCCATTGCACTAAGCACTGGTGCTAGACTATAACCAACATCAGTTAAAGAATATTCCACCTTTGGAGGATTTATAGAATAAACCTTACGCAAGACCAGTCCGTCTTGTTCTAATTTCCTCAAACTTGATGTCAAAGATTTTGGCGTAATAATCGCAAGATTTTTTTTCAATTCGACAAAACGCTTTGCTCCACTAAGCAAATCACGTAAAATCATAGTTTTCCATTTATCACCAACAAGTTTCCAAGTGGTTTCAATAGGGCAATCTGGTAATTCACTCAATCTCATCTTAACAATTCCTCTAACTTATAGTTATTCAGGCAAATCACCTTTAACTTCTGCCACAACGTCACAATCCAATTCAAAAACATTATGCAACGCTGCCAAAGCTCTATTAGCGTCCTCTTTATCAACCAAACAACTAATTTTAATCTCACTTGTTGAAATCATACGGATATTTATTTTCAAATCAGCCAAAGTTTCAAACATTGTAGATGCGATACCAGGTCTGTCAATCATGCCCGCACCGATTATCGAAACCTTTGCTATATCATTATTAACCTGAATTTCACCCAACGCTTCGATTTCAGTTTTCAACAGGTTTAACGTTTCAATAGCCTTATCAATATCACAAGAATCAACCGTGAAAGCTATGTCATTTGTGTTAGAAATTTTTCTTGCATATGATTGGATAATCATATCTACAGAGATTTTTTGTTGTGCCAACCTAGTAAATATTTTTGCTGCAACACCTGGCTTATCAGGAACATCGCAAACAACTATTCTTGATTGTGACAAATCTGCCGCTACACCCGCTACTGGTTTATGAATTTCCATTTTATTCGCTCCTAAAATTAATGTACCTAAATTATCTATTTTAAAACTGCTTCTAACACGAATTGGCAAATTAAAATGCTTTGCCGTCTCGACACTTCTTGGGTGAAGCACGCCAGCACCCGCATGAGCCAACTCCAACATCTCATCATAAGAGATTTCATCTAACCTTGAAGCATTAGAAACAATCCTAGGATCAGTCGTGTAAACGCCTTCTACATCGGTGTAAATATCGCATCTTTGTGCATTCAATGCTGCACCTAAAGCAACAGCAGAAGTATCAGAACCACCACGCCCTAATGTTGTAATCTCGCCATCATCAGTAACACCTTGAAACCCAGCTACGACAATGATTTTACCTTCATCAAGATTTTTTCTTAATTTTTCAGTTTTAATATCCAAAATTCGAGCTTTTGCATGAACGTTCTCAGTCACAATACCGATTTGAGAAGCGTTAAAACTAATAGCGTCATATCCTTGTGATTGAATAGCCATCGCTAACAAAGCAATAGTAACCCCCTCACCTGTTGATAACAACATATCCATCTCTCGTGAAGAAGGGTTGCTAGACAAATCCTTTGCCATCTTCACCAGATAATCAGTTGTATGCCCCATCGCTGAAACGACTACTAATACATCATTTCCGTTTTGTTTTTCTTTAATAACAATGTTTGCTACATTTTTTATTTTCTCTGTATCAGCAACAGATGTGCCACCGAATTTTTGTACAATTAATTTTTTCAAACTTCTTTTTCTCTTTCATTAACTAATTTTCATCATATAAAACTGACAAATGCTCTGATTTTGGCTCTAAAACCCCGATTAATTCTGCAAGCTCATTATCATACAAGAATTTTTCAATATCAATATTTTTGATTTTTTCCGCTAACAAAAATAATTCTTTTATATTGAACTCACAAGAATTTTCTTTCTCTAATTTATACCCTACAAAAAATAACGCATTTAACACTACAGTATTTTCTGGTGAAATTCTCATCGCTTTTCGTAATTTCCTTTTAGCTTCGGCATAGTCCTCATTATCAATCATAAATTTCGCATAAGCCAAGTATGCATTCAAATAAACTGGATTTTTTTGCAATGCCGCTTCATAATAGTCTTTAACACGAACCTCATCATTCATTTTCTCATAACATTTTGCCAAATAATATGAATTAATAGCATCTAAAAAATCTCCGCTCATACCGTCTTTTAACAATCTGACTGCAGAACTAAATTCATCTTTTTCATAATCAATTATCCCGTTAATTAGTTTAAGAATTTTATTGTCAGGGGCGATTTCAGAAACCATTTGTGAATAAATATAAGTATCATCAAAACTATCTAACAATGCGTTCATCAAAGCGAGATTGGCTAATAATACAGGATTTTTATTATCGAAATCCATAGCCAAAAGAAACTTTTCCTTAGCCTCTGAATACATATGAAACCTCTCTAATGCCAATCCCCATTCAAAATACAGAGCAAATGAGGTCAATTCTCTAGCCTCAGCAGTTTCAAATGATGATATTGCCTCATCTTTATTAAAATTAAGCGAATGAATTTTAGCAATCAACAAATAACTAGGCAACATACAAGAATTATGCTCTAAAGAAATATTGGCATAACGAAGTGCTGTTTCATAATCGCCTTTCAGGAACTTCAAATGAGCGTACTCAAATGTATTTGTTTCATTAGGCGTAACATTAGCTAAAAATATTAATTTAGATTCAGCCTTATCATACTCCTCAAGGTTTATGTCCATAACAGCACTCAAGAATATTGCACTGAAATTATATTTATTAATATTAACAGCGGTACTAAATTTTTCACGTGCCTGCTCATATTCTCCCTGCTTCATCAAAGACATGCCCCAACCAGTATATGTGTCAGTATTGCCTGCTGAAACTCGATTTGAATTTTCAAAAGATTTTTCAGCCTCAACATATTTTTCAACAGCAATTAGTGCAAAACCTAATTTTTGCCAAACATTTTTATCCAAAGGACCAATCTCTGCTGAACTTTGATAAACTTCTACTGCTTTTTCAAAGTTTTTTTGCTTGTCATACACCAAACCTAAATATTTATAAACTAAAGCATCTTTTTGTGGCAACTCCAAAGCTTGCAACAAAATATCTTCCGCTTCATCATAACCCTCTTTTTCAATAAATTTTTTCGCTCTATTTACATAAGCCAAAGAATGTAGCGATTGTATTTCCGTATCGTTCTGATACTCATCAACCGATGTACTAATCATTTTCACTTTATTAACAATGTTTTTTATCCAACTAAACAATCTATTACCTCCCTAAATGCACCATCTCCACCACTATTTTGGGTGATTTGAATATCTACAACATTTTTTACTTTATCAACAGCATTTGGCACTGTTATTTTATACTTAGCATATTCTAAACACTCTATATCATTTACATCATCACCAATATATAAATATTCCTGTTCACTTAAACCATAGTCTAAAAGTATTTTTTTCAAAACATCTATTTTAATTCTTATATTTTGATGTACCTCTTCAATATTAAATCTATCTGAAATCAACTCGATCGCCGAATTCTTTTCGCCAGAAATTATACCTAATTTATATCCATTTCTTTTAGCTAGAGCAAATCCCATGACATCTTTAAAATTCAACTTTCTTGTCATCTCACGGTTTTCACCAACATAAACGCAATTGTCTGTCACAATTCCGTCAAAATCAGTTATTATCATTTTTATTGTATCTGGCAATTCTATTTTACACATATACAAATTTCCCCTTATCTGCTATAATTATACCATAAAGAGTTATTTTATAAAAAAAGGTTAAGAAATATATATGATTTTATATTTATTAAATTTGGCGATAATATTAGTGTTCCTAATCCTATTTTTCATCACAAAACGAACAAATAGACGTTGGTCTAAAATTAATGATTACCTAGGCACTGTCGCTAATACTGTAAACTCCGTTCGTTACGGTAATTTATCTACTAAAATCGAAGAGATTTCTCACCCTAATTATCAAAACGTCACAGACAGCATAAACCGAATGGTAGAAACTCTTAATGATCGTGAAAAAATGATTGTTGAATACCAAGCTGAACTCATAAGACAAAATAAATTACTAGAATCCGTTATCAATTCTCTTTCTGATGGTATATTAATCATCAATGAACGAAACGAAATTCTTAGAGCAACACCTAAAATCTCTGAATGGTTCGGAACTAAAGGTAAAGATATTATTAAAAAAAATGTATTTGACTTTATTCAACTTGAAGAAAATCTAAATATAAAAAGACTTAAAGATGTCGATGTATTCATTAGTCATACCCCAACAAACAATTTCAAAATTAGCACGATAAGATTAACTCTTGACGAAAAAAGAAGATATCTACTACTAATCAAAGATATCACCAACCAACGTGAAATTGATGTGTTAAAAGAAGATTTTGTTGCCACGCTAACACACGATTTAAAAGTACCTATCGTAGCTGCGTCCAACATATTAGGGTTTTTATTAGATGGAAAGTTTGGTGAAATAACTGACAAACAAGAAAACGCTCTTTTAAATATGAAAACTTCTAACGAAGAATTATTAGAATTAGTCCAAATTGTACTTGATACTTATAAAATCAACATGAAAGGCATCAAAATTATAAAAGAAAATATAATGCTTAACTCATTCATTACCGACATTCTAAAAAGCGTTCAACCTATCGCTATTCACGCAAATTTAAAAATCAATTTCAAATCAGAAAGAGATATAAAAGTTTCAGCAGACAAAATTCAACTCGAACGTGTTATAAAAAATTTAATAACAAACGCTATATCGCACAGCAATACCAAAGAAGAAATTGATATTGAAATCGGAGAAATCCCAAATTTTACAACTATTTCTATTATCGATTATGGACAAGGAATTTCACAAGAAGCTATTAAACTAATTTTTAACAAATACTATTCTTCATCAAAAAAATTCAGAAAAATTGGGACAGGATTAGGACTATATCTTTCACAACAAATAATTAAAGCTCATGGCGGAGAAATAACAGTAGATAGCAATAAAAATACAAAGACAACTTTTTGTATAAAACTTCCAGTAGCCTAACGTCAGGAAATCACATGATTAACGAATTTAAAAAAATATTAGACTGGATATATAAAGAAAAATGCTATTTTTGTAAAAACTCAAAATATTCTACAAAAATGTGCGATGAATGCTATGAAGAAATGGACTTTTTGCCAGTAAAAACCAATCGGATTGTCGAAGGCGTCAATATTTATTGTTGTGGCACCTATAACAAAAACCTACAAAAACTAATACGAGGACTGAAGTATCACAACCAAAAAGATTTAGCATACTATCAAGCAAAATTCATGGTTGAATATTGGCAAAGATTAAATTTAGGTAATGATTTTGATGTAGTGCCTGTACCGATTTATTTTAAAAGAGAAAGAAAGCGAAAATATAATCACATGAAATTAGTCGCTGAAGAATTTTGTAAATTGACGACTAACACAACCAACTACGAATTAATCAAAAGAATTAAAGACACAAAACCACAATACAGACTTTCAAAAAAAGAACGTGCTAATAATTTAAACAAAGCATTTGAAGTAACACCTAAATACAACAATAAAAAAATATTAATAATAGATGATATATGCACAACTGGCTCAACTTTTGAAGAAATGATAAAAGAATTTAAAAAGCACAACATCACGGACATCACTTGCCTAGCAACCACAACACCTTTTGAGGAATAATGATTTTAAGCGAATTTTCAAAATATTTACAACAATATAGTGACGACATACTAAATAACAAAACAACATCAGCCAAAATCTTGTGCGATTGGATTAAGATTGTCATTAACAAAAACCCCAAAAATCACGTTGATAAAATTGTACATCAAGAAATAATGCTTGCACAAAATTCTGCTGACGATTTTTTAATTGTTGCAAAATCAGAAAGCGGCAGAACCTTGATTAATGCTCTATATAACTTCACCAAAAGCTATGATAACTATTTGATGAGTAAATGGATACAAGATAAAAAGCCCAACGATTTTCAAAAATAAGTACCCTATTGGTTAATTTATAAAAATTCTTCAAGATATTATTATATATTTGAAAACACATGATAATTAATTGGAGAAAAAATGAAAAATAGTATTTACAAATCACCACTTTGCGAACTAAAAGAATTAAACAATCTGTTCATAGAAATGACAGAAAAAAACTGCAACCAACATTGTAAACATTGTTATATCGATTTTCCATACAAAAAAAATCCAAAAGATTTTATTTCTATAGACACAATAAAACAAAGCCTCATAGATACCAAAACTCAGAATGTAAAATGCATCTATTTAACAGGGGCTGAGCCAATGACACACCCCGACTTTAACAGCATTCTTAGATTATGTTTAAAACGAAGCAACGTTTGCATTTGCACCAACGGAAGCTTCATTAACGAAAAGAAAGCTCGCTTTTTGAAACGTGTAGAAGAAGAAAGCAATTATGAAATTATCTTCAAACTTAGCATCGATCATTTTGATGAAACGAAAAACGACAATATACGATCAAGAGGTTCATATAGGCAAGTTATGCATGCAATAAAAAGCCTTACAAAATATGACTTTAATCCAATCCTTTCCATTACAAATTATTATAACGAAAATTCGTCCATGATAATAAATGAATTTAAAATAATACTCGAAAAAATTGGATTTAGGGCTGATGACAACAACTTTATTATCAATAAATATCACAACAAAAATATACAAAACGCAGAAATTAAAGATGATTTCAAAAGCCTTGATTGCCAATACGGGAGAATTCTAACATCTAAAGGAATATACACCTGTCCATTTTTAGCAAATGATCATCGTGGCAGATGCGGTTCTGACTTTAAAGACTTCGCTAACAAAAACCTGCTAGAAACAGACTTCTGTGCAACATGCTCTGAAAATAAACATAAATTATTCAGCATTGATTACAAATTATTTGAATAAATTTTGATTATTCTATAATCTCTAAAATTACTTAGAGGCAGTCGCCGAATTCTCTGCATATAATTTGATTTGCAAATCTATTAACAACATTTTTTTATCTTTTTCGTATGGAGATATTTCAATTTTAGATATATCTAAGAAATATTCATGTCTATACAAATCTCTCAACAAATTCAAAAAATTAACATACCCAGCTATTAATTTCATATTAAGACTGCAAACATAATATTTGTCGCTAGCATTAATAACAAACAAATCATCTGGCGGATTGTATTCATATTTTACTGAATGAGTTTTGATTTGATTTTCATTTAACATCTTCAATACAACCGCAAATTGTTCTGCCATGACATCTTCAGTATTTGAACCGACCAAAGACGACTGATAAAATGATTTAAGTTTTTTTTCATCAGCTTCGCTAGTTTTAGGTACTACTTTCAAGGCTTGCAATTTTTTTTCTTGCTTAGCCAAAGTCGTTGAATTGGTTTTATAATCTTTTTGGGTTTTAGATATTTTTTGAGCAACAGGAGAAATCTCTTTAACCAAAAGAGAAAATATCAAAATTGCTCCACCTAATACCATCAACGCTATTTTAAATTTTTGAATATATACTGAATACTTATCCACAATAACCTTCCTACAAATACTTACTATTTTCTAGATTTTGAACTACTTTTACTATTAACATCTTCCAACATCATCTCTTCATTTCCATTTTCATTTGAACTTGATTGAGCCATGTTAGAAATCTCAAAACCATAATCAACTTTTTTCGTTAAATCCACTGATATTTCTTCATCAGTATTAGAAATCATTTCGATTTTCTGAAGCTTTAACCCTGCATCAATTAAATAATCTTTCATATTTTTATAAAAGACATAAATACCTTCAACAGACTTAGACTCACCTTTAACACATATTTTATTTGAATCCTGTGCCACGAAATAAGTCATCCATACGCTTTCAGGAATTGCTTCGCCTAAAGTTGCATACGCCATCATTTTTTGTCTATTATATTTTAAAATATCTCCAACTTGAGAATTTATATCAAAATTATTAACCCTATTTTTTGCCGATTCCAATGAAGTAATTTCTGAATTAACTTTAGTAAGATTTGACTTCAATTCCGACAACTTTGCAGCCTTTGTTTTCTGAACTCCAGGCAATACCAAATACAACAACAATGCTGGTATCAACAATACTGCAGCCAAGATAAATGATACGTTTCTTGCTCCAACAGGTGTAATCTCAATGGTTTTATCTCCGATAACAATTGGAACAGGAGAGCTATCACCATCTAAAGCACCATCTTCACCAGAAACAAAGTCTAATCTTAATGACGATTTAATGTGATTACCAGTTGCAACACCTATTGCATCTAATGAAATTGTACTTGCAACGTCTTCCAATATTTCCAAACTGACAGGTATAAAATCTTGCTTTCTAAAAATATTACTATCCCAACATCTTATTTCACCATCAATATTCAAATTATTCGATAACACTTCAGCACCGACTAAATCAGTAACCGACACGACATACAAATAATTCGCAGGATAAGACATCATCGTTATTTGAATAGAAGCATTCAATGCTGCATAGATTTCGTCACCCTCTAAAGTTCTTATAGGAACAGGCTCTTCATAATAATCAACTAAATCTGAACCCTTCATTGAACAAATAGAATACCCTGTTTGGTTAACAATCATAAGGTTCCACAATTGATTATTTACTATATAATCATCAATTCTTCCAGAAAACTCTAAAGCTTTTAAAACAGAAGTCAATGAAATTTGCAAACCAACAAGTTTTGCACCTATTTCTTTTAAAACTCTTGTTATTGATTCTATAGAAGTCGTTTGAATTGCAGAATAATACAATTTACGTTGATCAACAGATTTATGCGTAATACTATCTGACCAAGCTATTGAAGGATCATATCTTTTAAAAATATATGACTGCTCAGCTTCTGAGACTAAGGCCTCATTCACCGCATCATCAGCCAACAACAAAGGCAAACTTTTACTGTTAAATAAAACCGTAGGTACATTTAAAACAACATTTGATTTTGGATTAATCTTTAATGTCGCAAACAAATCTAACACTGCGTCTTTAAATGCATCATAATCAACTATTTCACGCAATGACTCATTATACTCCAACGGACGTGAAGCATAAGATTTTACCGACCTAGTCGCAATATCCAAACTCAAAAGCTCTAAACCTACACCAGGCGTCACTGATAAGTACACAGTTTCCTTACTACCAAATCCTAAAGAAGCCAACAGGCTGTCTATGTCCATATTTAAATCAAAATTACTCATTGTTATATACTCTTATTATTTACTCAACTTTTTTTTTATTATACAATATATATTATAATAGTTCCAGTCTTAACATAAATTTACATTATTCGTAGGAGATAACAATTTGACACAAGAAATAATCAACAAAATAAATAAATTAAAACAAGAGAAAAACGCCATAATACTAACACATTGCTACCAAAATATTGAAATCGATGAAGTTTCAGATTATGTTGGCGATTCATTATACCTTAGTCAAATGGCGGCAAAAACTGATGCAGATATTATAATTTTTGCAGGTGTATACTTCATGGCTCAAACTGCCAAAATACTTTCTCCGAACAAAAAAGTTTTATTACCAACACTTGAATCTGGTTGTCGTATGGCTGATATGATTGATATCAAACAAATTAAAGAATTCAAATCAAACTTTTACGACATGCCAGTCGTCTGTTATATAAACACAACCGCAGAGGTAAAAACTGAATGCGACATTTGTTGCACAAGCTCAAACGCCGTGCAGATAGTCAAAAGCCTAAATGCTAAAGAAATTTTATTTGTACCTGACACATACTTAGGTAAATGGGTTGAAAGTCAATTAGAGAACGTCAAAGTCAATACATACCCTGGATTTTGCCCAACACATTTGCAAATACGAGAAAAGCATATGATAGAAGCGAGAGCAAAATATCCTAACGCTAAAATCCTTGCACACCCTGAATGTCATAGCGAAGTCGTAAAACTTGCTGATTACGTTGGTAGCACAACAGGAATAATGAATTACGCCATAAATAGCAACGAGAAACAATTCGTCATAGCGACCGAAGAAGGGGTTATTGACAGACTTAGAAGAGATTGCAAAGACAAAGAATTTATTTTAATAAAAGATAAAGTCATATGCCCTAACATGAAATTCAACACGCTTTCAGAAATTCTAAACTGTCTTGAAAAAGAAGAACATGAAATTTTTATAAAAGAAGAAGTCGCAACCAAAGCACTAACATGCTTAAACAACATGCTTGATGTTTCTAAAAATAAAGTAGGTGTATAAATGAACGATATAATATTTGGAAAAAATTCAATAATAGAAGCTTTAACAATTGGAGAAAGGGAGATTAACAAAATCCTCATCTCAAATTCACTGCATTCTGACACCAAATTAAACAAAATAAAAGAATTGGCACAACAAAAAGGGATCGTGTTTCAATTTGTTGCGAAAGAAAAATTTGCCCAATACGCTGAATTCAATCATCAAGGCGTCATCGCACACATTTCGCCAATAGAATACACTGATTTGGAAGACTTTTTGCAACAAAATAGAGATGGATTTTCATCAATAGTCGTCCTTGATGGCGTTGAAGATTCACACAACCTCGGTGCGATTATAAGAACCTGTGTTTGTGCTGGTGTATCTGCGATAATAATCCCTTCAAGAAGAAATGTTCAGGTTAATGCTATTGTCGAAAAAACAAGTGCTGGTGCAACCAATCATATTCCTATCATAAAAGTAAATAGCCTAGTTAATGCTATTCAAAAATTAAAAAATAACAACTGGTGGGTAGTTGCAACAGATGCTAGTGCGAATGATAATTACTATAATGTTAATTACACTGATATGAATTTCGCAATAATAATGGGAGCTGAGCATGCTGGAGTTTCAAAATCATTATTAAAATTATCAGATTTTATAGTAAAAATCCCTATGCTCAACAACTTTAACTCATTAAATGTTTCAAACGCTTTAAGTGCTATAATATTTGAAACCGTAAGACAAAAATTAACCATCAAAAAATAAAAGCTAATATTTTCATATCTTAAAGAAGGAAAAATTAAAAAATGAATAAAGAAATAGAGAAATTTAATTTACTTGAATCAGAAATTTCAGACGAGAACGTTGATTTTAATACAATTGAAACAATTGATATAGATGAAGTTTCAGAGGAAGAGATCCTTAAAGAGATCGAAAAGAAAGACGTCAAAGAATCTTACACAAACGTAAGCACTGACGACAGCGTCAAGCTATATTTACAAAAAATTGGTAAGATAAAACTTTTAACTAGCGAAGAAGAAAAAGCTATCGCAAAAGAAATTCAAGAAACAATGGACGAAAAAGCTATCAACAAGCTTATCAACGCAAACCTTCGACTGGTTGTAAGCATTGCAAAACGCTATATTGGAAGAGGATTGTCATTTTTAGACCTAATCCAAGAGGGCAACTTAGGGTTGATGAAATCTGCGACAAGATTTGACTACACAAAAGGTTATCGTTTTTCGACCTACGCCACTTGGTGGATTCAACAATCGATATCACGTGCGATTACTGACAAATCTAGAATAATCAGACTACCACTGCATATGATAGAATCACTAAGCAAAATCAAAAAAGCGACTTTAGAATTAACAACAGAACTTGGATACGCACCTTCTAAACAAGAAATAGCTTATAGATTAAATATTTCACTAAACAAACTAAATTCTATAATAAAATCAGCACAATCAACAATTAGCATGGATACACCAGCCACCGCTGGCGATGACAGCTACAAAATATCTGATTATATTGTCGATGAAACAACCATAGCACCAGATAACAAAGTTTCTCAGGAAAACCTATACTCAGATATCAACAGAATGTTGAACCAACTAAGCCCTAAAGAAAGAGATGTCCTAATCCTACGCTTTGGACTAAATCATTCAGGCGACAAAAAAACATTAGATGAAGTTGGTACTCATTATGGAATATCTCGTGAAAGAGTTAGACAAATCGAAAACCGTGCAATATCAAAACTTAAAAAATTATGCAAAAATAATAAATTGACAGTAAACCTTAAACATTATTTTGGCGAATAATACAATTGATTAAATACTTATAAAAAGAGGCGAAATCGGAGATTTCGCCTCTTTTTATTCACTTATTTTATCCACTATGATTAAAACAATCACAGTAAAATCTAAATCAATTCACCATTAAGATACCAAGTTTTGGCACTAACAATTTTCACATTCAAAAACTCACCAGTCAAATCCTTATCAGATTCAACATGAACAGTTTTACTATTACGAGTTTTACCTGTAATAATATTTTTACCTTTATGCTCATAAAATCTTTCTACAAGTATTTCCATCTCACGACCAACATATTTCAAATTCGATTTCAAACAATTATCTCTAACTTTTTCATTCAAACGTTGCAATCTTTCATTCCTAACCTCATCAGGCAAGAATTTATCAACCCATTTCGCTGCAATTGTTTTTTCTCTTGGAGAATACGCAGCGACATTTGAATAATCCAATTCAAACTCATCAATTGCGGACAAAGTTTCTTGAAACTGTTCTTCCGTTTCGCCAGGAAACCCTGCTATAAAATCACTTGTGATAGTAACATCTTTGGCCTGCTCTCTAACACGTTTCACGATACCAGCATAAGTTTCACGGTCATAACGTCTATTCATAGCCTTCAAAACTTCACTACTACCTGATTGCATTGGGATATGATAATACTCACACACCTTATCTAGTTCTACAGAAGTTTGAATTAATTCATCAGTAATATCGGTCGGATAAGATGTTACGAAACGAATTCTAAACTTCCCTTCTAGTGCATTCAAATCTTCTAAAAGATTAGCTAAGCGATAGTTTTTATCCTTAAAATCTTTCCCATAGCTATCAACATTCTGCCCTAGTAAAGTAATTTCTTTAAACCCTGCATCAAGTGCATCTTGTGCTTCTTTCAAAACAACCTCTGCCAATCTAGAACGCTCACGTCCACGAGTGTAAGGCACTATACAATACGTGCAGAAATTATTACAACCCTCAGTAATCGAAATCCAAGCGTTTACACCCTTAACACGATTGATGGGATAATTCTTAGCTACTTCATCTTCTGATTGGTGAGTTTCTTTGCATTCACACACCCTCTCATCGTTTTCAATCCTTTGAACAATTTCTGCAAGTGCATAAATTTTATGAGTACCTAAAACGAAATCGACAAAAGGCATACGTTTAAAAATACTTTCAGCTTTTTGCTGTGCTACACAACCGCAAAAACCTATTTTAATATTTTTGCCACGTTTTTTCCAACGTCCCCAAGTACCTATCGCACTGAACGCTTTATCCTCAGATAATTGACGAATTGAACAAGTATTTATCATCAACAAATCCGCATCTTCAGGAGCTTCAACCTCTTCATAACCGATATGTGACAAAATGCCAAGCATTCTTTCAGTATCAGATTTATTCATCTGGCAACCCATAGTTTCAATATATACACGTTTCATTATAAAATCTTCCTTATACTATTTATTTTCCAATTTTAACACAAAAAATTTTCACATCACAGCTTTCATTCTTAATACATCACTTCTCGCAGATATATTGACATTTTTAAAAAAAAATTATATCCTTATAACATAAACGTTTTTGCATTTCACAGGAGTTAACCAATGGGGATAAGACAAGACAATATGCTCTCATTACTAGAACAACAACAAGAAAAGTAAAAATTCAAAAAGCAAAAGGATTAATGAACATATAAAAAAGGAGATCAATGAAAAAGATTTATATCACACTATCATTAGCTATTAGCCTGATCACAAACCCAGCATTTGCTATTGACACAATAGAAGATGCTCGCCTAATCCCTAAAGACCCAAAAGCACCAACTTGGGAAGAATTTTGTGAAGACGGCTATCTTCACGCTGAAAAAGATCTTGATGATAATTGGAGTGATATATTTTCTTTTGTCCAAGCTCATAAAATCAAAAAGAATTATTGGGCAGATAGACGTGAACATTTTGAACAATACCTAGCAAGTTGCAACAAAATGTCAGACTACAACAATCGCTCAACTTGTTATGATCATTTAAGAACTCAAGAGCTTAACAAAAATGAACATTATTCACACGAAAGAAAAAAAATATTATATGAAAATAATATAAAAATTCACAAATATAAAAATTAATAATATTTGGATTACCTCCTGTTGAGAGATGGCAATTTAAATATTCAAGATAAAAGAGGCGATTTTACATCTGTAAAATCGCCTCTTTTATTATTCTTTATCAAATCAATGACTTATGAAAAATATCTTTTCAACAACCCATCAAATCCTTTACCATGACGAGCTTCATCTTTAGCCATCTCATGAACTGTATCATGAATTGCATCAAACCCTAACTGTTTAGCACGAGCTGCGATCGCCAATTTACCTTCACACGCACCGTGTTCAGCATCAGCACGCATCTCAAGGTTTTTCTTAGTCGAATCAGAAACGACTTCGCCTAACAATTCAGCGAATTTTGCAGCATGTTCAGCTTCTTCAAACGCATATCTTTTATAAGCATCAGCAACTTCAGGATAACCTTCACGTTCAGCAACTCTAGACATCGCAAGATACATACCAACTTCAGTACATTCTCCAGCGAAATTCGCTCTCAAACCTTCCATAATCTCTTTATCATCAACAACACCATCACCAATTTTATGCTCACAAGCATAAGTTTTAGCTCCAGTAGAAACCTCTTTAAAAGTTGTTGCATTACATAACGGACATTTTTCAGGAGCAACATCTGCCTCTGTTGACCAACCACAAACTGTACATACAAATTTAGCCATATTTCACTACCTTTCTCTTTTTAAATTATTTAAACTATTGTACTAAATTATAATACTACAAAAAGCATTTCTTGTAAAGTAGGAATTATTCTTAATTTTAAAATCGTTAATAATCACAAAAAAAAGACCTTTTATATAAAAAGGTCAAGGTTGGTTATTTTGGTTATATTATGTTATTTAATTAATTTTATCTTATGTTTTTTTAAATGACCCTGAAAAATCCAGATTGCCTAAATATTTTAAAATCTTTACAAAACTTTATGATAAAATAAAATCATGTTCACAAGATTAAAGAAAATATTTTTATCAAAAATTTTACGCCGTAAATATTACAGAACAGGGCAATGCAAGGCTTGTGGCAAATGTTGCACACAAATTTATGTAAAACACTACAAACACGTTGTGCAAGAAATTGAGGAGTTTGAAAAATTACAATACCTACACAATTTTTATGCGAACCTAAAAGTCATCGGCAAAGACGACATCGGGCTGATTTTTGAATGCCAAAATCTTGATAGCGAAACTCACAAATGTAAAGTTCATAAAAAACGTCCAGCAATTTGTAGACGATATCCACAAGAAGAATTGTTTTCAATGGGTGGAGCTTTATCTGAAGATTGTGGATACAAAATGGAACCAATTATTTCTTTTGAAGAGATTTTAGAAAAAGAAAACAAAAAAAATAAAAAGCTAAAGTTTAAAAAATAAACCCTTGCATAATATACAATGTTATTTCAAATAATCATTAAAGTTTTTTTTATGTACTTTATACCCACAGCCTTCGTGCATATCCGCTGGGTATAAAATCCTTTTAGCAGGATATTTACGACACATTTGAGGCCGTTTTTTATAAACACTACACAACCCATTTTCATCAACTAGCTTACAAGCAAAAATCAAATTCCCCTCATCATCTTTGCCTTTTATATAGAACCTACGATAAGTAGGAAATATAAACTGCATAAATTTAAACTCACTTTCGCTATAAGTATCATAACTATACATATGGTTACAACACTTACCACATTTTTTACACTCGCCACTAATCTCATAAGTGACCTGCTCAGCGACAAAATATGACATAAATTCGTTATAACAAACTTGAAGAATATCGACAATTTTTAGCATAATTTAAATAATAGCATATTTGCCAAGAAAAATCTTTTATATTAAAATAATAGCGATAAAGAGGGAGAAATATGGCAGAATATAACAAAAACAAGGGTAAAACTTCTAAAAAAAATAGAGCAGATAAAAATCTTTATATACAAGAAGAAAATACCTCAATAAAATGGTTTTCTATGATAAAATACACTTTAATAATAGGACTAGCATGCATTTTAGCTGGTGTAGTTGCACTAAAGCTATACTTATCGTCACTACCGCCTATTAATAATCTAGAACAATTTAAACCCAATATTGTGACAAAATTTTATTCTGCTGATGAAAGAATTATCAAAACTTTCACATCATACACTTATGAAAAAATAGAATTGCAAGATATACCGAATACAATCAAACTTGCACTAATCGCTACTGAAGACAAAAACTTTTATCATCACAATGGCTATGATCTTGTAGGACTGGCACGTTCAACAGTTATGAACGTTCTTGCAGGACGAGTAGTTCAAGGAGCAAGCACACTTACTCAACAACTAGCAAGAGTTTTATTTCTATCAAACGAACGAACTTTTGATAGAAAATTGAAAGAATTGTTTATCTCAGCACGAATTGAAAAAACATTGTCTAAAGATAAAATCCTTGAGATGTATATGAATAATGTTTATTTAGGCTCTGGAGCTTATGGTGTTGAAGCAGCAGCACATATTTATTTTGGAAAACATCTGAAAGAGTGTAGCCTTGCAGAATTAGCACTAATCGCTGGCTTGCCACAAGCACCATCAGTATATTCTCCGTTCAACAACCCATTATTAGCAGCCCAACGCAGGAATCAAGTATTGTTACGCATGTACAAAATGCGAAACATAACAAAAAAAGAATATAATGACGCAATTAATGAAAAATTAACACTCGCAACACCGCCTAAACACTCTACAACAAACGTAGCTCCATATTTTTCTGATTATGTGATGAAAGAATTGGGAGAGATTGGATTTGATGAAGATGAAATAATTAATGGTGGTTATAAAGTTGTCACGACCCTAGATTATGACACTCAAATGGCGACAAATAAAGCCATTACTAAAAACTTAATCAATTGGGGATTACGTGGTGACAACAATCAAGCAGCAGTTTTTTCTTTCAGCCCAGTTGACGGAAAAATTCTAGCATATTCAGGCGGAAAAGATTACTCAACAAGCCAATATGACCGCATAACTTTAGCAATTCGCCCACCTGGTTCAGCGTTTAAACCAATTGTTTACTCTGCAGCAATCGAAAAAGGAATTGACCCTAACGATATGATAGAAGATATGCCTGTTGTAATCGGTGATTGGTCACCTCACAACTATGGCAACAAATACAGAGGCGAAATTCCTGTTTATTCAGCATTAATGGTTTCATCTAACGTTGGTGCTGCTAGAATGATTAAAGCTGTTGGGATTAATTCAGTCTTACAACTGGCTCGTGTACTTGGAATTGAAACCCCTATTGAGTATGATTACACCATCGCTCTAGGCTCTAACGGCGTAAAATTATTTGAATTCACACGTGCTTATAGTGCGTTAGCTAATGGTGGTTATGTTGTGCAACCTTATGCTGTTGAAAGTGTTGAAACTTCACGTGGCAAAGTCATCTATCGAGCTCAAAAAGCTAAATCCTCAAGACATCTAAGCTTAAAAACCGTTGCTACAATGACAGCTATGCTTAAAAACGTAATTACAGCTTCAACTGGTCGTGCGGCAAATATTGGCAAACCTGCCGCTGGTAAAACAGGAACAACCGATGATAACAAAGATGCATATTTCGTAGGATATACTCCAAATGTTGTTACAGGTGTTTGGGTAGGTAATGACGACAACATCGCAATGAACAAAGCTGTTCAAGGCGGGACTGTGCCAGCACTTATTTGGAAAGATGTGATGACAGTAGCTACAGAACCATATGGAAACGCTGAGTTTAATTATCCAATTGTTGAGCTAATGCCTTTTGATGTAAACGAATTCGCTGTAATTATAACTGATGAAGACCTTGAGCAAGAAGGTTATTTAGAAGAAGTTGTTGGACAAATGCAAGAAGCTAAAGAGAAAAAAGAACGTGAAAAAGAAATGGAAAAAATAAAAGAAGAATTTGGAGATTTTCAATCACCGACAGATATTATCAAAAACTTTAATCGCAAAAAAATCGAACGTGCAAAACAATTAGAAGATGAAAAAAATAATTTAATAAACGAAAAAAAATCAGCTGAAGAACAAATTAAAACAAAACCACTTAATGAAACTCCAGCACCAATCAATGGGCTTCCTAGCGAAAAACAAGCACCTACTCCAACACCAGTTCCTACATCGACAACAAAACCATCTGACGTAATGCTACCTATGGCAATACCAAATTAATCAAGTAGCTTATTATTGTCGGGGCAAGAAAATGAAAATAATATATTGTAACCACCCTGTCAACTCCGTTGCCACCCCTCCAGTGGAGGGGAATTAGTTACGAAGCAACTGTGCCAAGTAAATAATTCTTTATAATTTATTGCAAAATTCCATCTATTCTCGTATTATAAAAAAATAAAATATTTTTAGGAGATATCAATGAGTGATTTACAAAAAAGAATTTTAATAGTAGATGATGACGATGAAATCAGAGAATTATTAGAATTTGATATTGCTCAAAGTGGTTATTTTGTTGACATCGCAAAAGACGGATTAGAAGGCTTAAACAAAGCACTCAACAATACTTATGATCTAATCTTGCTTGATGTGATGATGCCAAAAATGAATGGTTTTGATGTTTGCAAAAATATTCGCCAAGCAAAACTGGCGATACCTATATTAATGCTCACTGCAAAAGGTACAATTTATGATAAGACAGAAGGATTTGATTGCGGTGCTGACGATTATTTAGTTAAACCGTTTGATATACAAGAAGTTTTACTAAGAATAAAAGTTCTCATCAGACGCAATCACATCGAAGAGCGAACAACGCTATCTAACGAAATTTTAAATATTGGCGACATTGAGATTTTCCCAGACACACTAGAATGCGTAATCATTAACAAAAAAGTTAAACTTACGCCAACTGAATTTGAAATATTATATTGCCTAATGCAACACTTCAACAACTCTGTCACCCTCGCTACATTATTAGACGAAGTTTGGGGCTATGACAGCAACGAAGATGTTCGAATGCTAAGGGTTCATGTTGGAGGACTGAGAAATAAAATTGAACCAGATGTTAAAAATCCAAAATATTTACACACAGTAACTAACGTTGGTTACAAACTTACACCATTCGCTGAAAGGTAATTTATGGGGTTTAAATTTAAACGTTTAAAAATAGTAGAACAAATCGCTGTCGTAATAATATTCGCAGTTGTTGTTCCGATGCTAATTAGCGGGATTATTATTAATAATATCAACAAACATTCAATGAGGCGACAACTCAGTGAAAGTGCGGTATTAATCGCAAATATGGTATCCGATGAAATAGATTTCTATTCAAATATCATAACCAGTAACCTAGAACAAGTCGCATATTCACTAAATTTTTTAAAAACTGATGAACAAAAAAGTATTTACCTTAAATCCATAATAACAAAACTAACTGATTGCCAAAATCTTGAAATAGTTGATGCAAAAAGCAATTTCGAACTAATTCATCAAGAAAATAAAAAACAAAAACTCGCAACCGTCCAAATTGAATTAGAAAATGGACAGTTTTTGGTTGCTACATACGAAATTAATGATGTAAAAAACGAACTCTTCAAATCCTTATCTGAAGAAAATCGACAAATTTATGTTCTAACTTCTGACGGATACCTCTTAGCATCACATAATTATGATAAAGAAGCTTATGAAAAAACCATCTCACTTCTGCCAAACAAATTAAAAATCGACACCCCAGTGGTTTTTGGTGATGTAAAAAACCAACCACTCGTTTATGTTTCAAAAGAAAAACCTGATATTATCGTTGTCGTTAATACAACCGAAAAACTGGTTAATAATACAATTAATGAAAATAGTTTAAAAATAATTTTATCAGTATTATTTGCAACCCTCGCCATAATCTTTGTGGTTGGCATTTACACATATTATTTATACATAAACATTAGACAACTATTCAAAGGGATTATAGCGATTTCTAAAGGGAACTATGAACGACAAATAAGACTTTTAACCACCGCTTTCACACCACATGAAATCATATTTTTGGCTTTCGAATTCAATAGAATGGCAAACGAAATTCACAAATCATACCTGCAACTCAAAAAAAATAATAAGGAATTAAAACAACTTAATGAATTCCGTTCAAATTTGATGGATACAGTTAGTCACGAGCTTCGCACACCACTGACTAGTATTCAAGGCTATACCTCTCGATTAATGCGAAACGATATTCAAATAGATAAACAAACACGCCAAAAATCTTTAAGAATAATTAAAGAACAATCAGAAAGACTTAAACGCCTAATAGAAGACCTTCTAACTGTCCCAGAAATTGAGGGAATGAGCTTGCAAACTAAAATTGAAGACGTATGGCTAGTAGAAGTTCTAAACGAAGCAAAACTTTTGGTAAAAAACAAAGATGAAAAAGAGATTATATTGAATATTTCAAACGATTTTCCACTGATAATCGGCGATAAAGATAGATTGATACAAGTATTTGTAAACCTATTTGAAAACGCAATGAAATATGCTAACAAAAATTCTAAAATCATAATCGATGCATCTGTCAAAAAGACAACTGTTGAAATTTTAGTTAAAAATGAATGCGAAATAATACCAGCAAAAAAACTTCATCAATTATTTGAAAAATTCATGCGAATGGACGACAATACGACAAGAACCACTCGTGGCACAGGCTTAGGGTTGTTTATTGTCAAAGGACTAATTGAGGCAATGCATGGACAAATTTCGTTAATCAGCAACAATGATTGTGGATTTGGCGTAAACATTTCACTAAATTTAGCACAGGTTATCGATGAAGAATAATTTTATGAAATTTGCAATTGAAGTAGCTAAAAATTCACAGGGTGAAATTCCTGTTGGTGCTGTTATTACCAAAAATAATGAAATAATTGTATCATCTTTTAACAAAAAAGAAAGCCAACTTGACGTCACAGCACACGCTGAAATCCTCGCTATTCGAGAAGCTGAAAAGACCTTGAAAAACTGGCGTCTTGAAGGTTGTGAAATGTATGTAACCCTTGAACCATGTCCAATGTGTGCTTGGGCAATAATTCAAGCAAGATTAGATAAAGTTTATTTTGGTTCATACGACACAAATTACGGTGCATTAGGTTCTAAAATTGATTTGAGAGAACATGCCAACTCGAAACTCAAAGTATTTGGGGGGATAATGGAAGAAGAAAATAACAAAATTATACAAAATTACTTTAAGGCACTAAGATGATTACAAAACTAGAAATAGATGATTTGGTTGAGAAATATGAAACAATCGATTTTATCAAAGATGACCCAATTCAATTCGCACACAAATACAAAAATTCCAAACCTGATTGCGAAATTGCAGCCTTTATTTCATCTTTGCTATCCTATGGAAACCGAAAAGTTTTCATTAAAAAATTAGACTATTTATTCAGTGAAATAATGCAAAATGAACCGCATAACTTTATACAAAATTATGAAAACGGCATGACAAGAGATTTTCAATATCGATTTGGCAAAGAACATGATTTTGAAGAAATTTTTAAAATATTGAAAAAATCATATAACCAAGACGGTGGACTAGAAGAACTTTTTTATTACGGATTTAAAAATAACAAAATGTTTGAAACGGTGACGGATTATTTTTATTCTCTTGCCAATAAAAATAAAATTGGACATGGGTTTTATCACATGATACCAAACCCACGAAACGGCGGAGCTATGAAAAGAATGTGCATGCTCTTACGTTGGCTTGTTCGAAAAAGCGAAGTTGATTTAGGCTTGTGGGGGTTTATGAAAACGAATGATTTATATATACCACTAGATGTGCATGTCGCAAGAATTTCAAGAGAAATGGGGCTATTAGAACGCAAATCAAACGACTTCAAAGCCGTAATAGAATTAACAAATAATTTAAAAACCCTTGATGACAAAGACCCTATAAAGTACGATTTTGCTATGTTTGGGTACGGAATAGATAGATAAATTTTGGATAAATATTTTTTTTAAATTTAATAAAAAAAAAGACTTGCAAAAAAAACTTGTCCGTGTATAATAGAAATACAAACCGAAATGAGCGGGAGTAATTCAGTGGTAGAATGCTTCCTTGCCAAGGAAGATGTCGCGAGTTCGAGCCTCGTCTCCCGCTCCATTTATTGACAAATTAATATCTGCCGACTTGGCTCAATGGTAGAGCAACGGTTTTGTAAACCGTAGGTTGTAGGTTCGATTCCTATAGTCGGCAAATTCTTCCAAAAAAATGCCCTTGTGGCTCAGGGGTAGAGCACTCCCTTGGTAAGGGAGAGGTCACGAGTTCAATTCTCGTCAAGGGCAAATTTGAACAAGTGAAACAGTAGGTTGGGTCTTGACCCAACAGGCGAAAAAATGACAGATCCTGAAACAAGTTCAGGATGACAAATAGAAAAACAAAATTGACAAATTAATACAAACACATATGGGTAGGTGCCCGAGTGGCTAAAGGGAGCAGACTGTAAATCTGCCGTCGCGAGACTACGGTGGTTCGAATCCACCCTTGCCCACCATTAAACCCTCTTTGAGAAATCAAAGAGGGTTTTTTATTATTTGTTTTTTTTTAAAAATTCAGCAAACTATTTATATTCACTTTAAGATAGCTGGACAACTCCAAAACTTTTGCCAATGACATATTGGCTTTGCCACATTCTATACTAGCTACATAATTCTGAGATACATTCATTATCTCAGCTAAATCTTCTTGAGTTAAATCTTGCTTAATTCTCTCTATTTTCACATTTTTACCAAAACGCTTCAATAATTCCACCTTATTCATAAGATATAAGTATATATATATTGACTTATAGATTACACCATGTTATAGCTTGTACAATATAACTTATAACTTGTATTTACAGGAGGTATAATTGAGGAAATAAAGTATGCGAGTGAAGCGAATCCGCCTCTTCGAGCGGGAGTAATTCCCCTCCACAGGAGGGGAATTTAGACCAAAACTAACCAACACGTGGTAATCCATAAAAATATTAAATCTAGAAATTATTAATTCATGAAAGGAGAATTATATGTTTAAAATCAAAAAAGCTTTTACACCAAAAAACGTCATTCCGAATTCGCAGATTTTTGACTGTGACGAAAACCCTTTATTAAATCGAGTTCAAGGTGGCAGTCGTATTCCCCTCCGAT
>JAWXUD010000002.1:0-114815 GCA_044432945.1 Candidatus Gastranaerophilales bacterium | reverse complement strand
CGAAATCCTTAAAGTCGGACAAGATTTGGCATCAAACCAATCGGACTTGGGGCAAGAGATACGCTTAGATTAGAGGCAGCACTTCACTTATACGGAAACGATTTAGACGAAAATACAACTCCTATCGAAGCTGGACTTAGCTGGTCTGTACCAAAAGACAAAGTCGCTGATTACAACGGCAAAGAAAGAATTATGAACCAAATCGCAAACGGCGTTGAGAAAAAATTAATCGCATTACAGATGATTGACAAACCTATTGCAAGACACGGGTATGGAGTTTATTTTAACAACGAAAAAATTGGTGAAATAACAAGCGGTTGTCCATCACCAACTTTAGGAACTAATATCGCATTAGCTTATGTAAAAAATATTAAAGAAATTTGCCTCGATGCCACTATTCAGGTTATGATTAGAGAAAAATTATATAATGCAAAAGTGGTTAGCAAACCTTTTATAAAAAAACGAAATAAAATTAAACTATAAGGAGATAAAAAATGGAAAGTATAGAAAATGCATTGTGTGCAAAATCACACGAATATTTATTAGAAAACGCTGATAAAACTTACTCTATCGGGATTACTGATTATGCGATTGAACAATTGGGTGATATCGTTTATCTAGAATTGCCTGAAATTGGACAAGATTTCGCAAAAGGAACAAGCTTCTCGACTGTTGAATCTGTAAAAGCTGCATCAGAAATATATATGCCAATCAGCGGTAAAATTGTCGCAATTAATAATGATTTGGTCGATTCGCCAGAAAAATTAAACGAAGATAATTTTAATTCAAACTGGTTAATAAAAATCGAAGCAACTGATGCTAGTGAAAAAAACGGGTTACTTAGCTACGCTGACTATTTAGCAGAATTGGATTAGATATGAAAAACTTTTTAGTACATGATGATAAAACACGTACAGAAATGCTCACAAGTATTAATGAAGCTTCTGTCGATGATTTATTCAGAAAAATACCGCTTGAAGCCAAAATGCAAGAACTAAAACTTAACGAAGCATTGAGCGAACTTGAAACGCAAAAACAAATCAAAAAACTTGCTAACAAAAATAAAACCGACTACATAAGCTTTTTAGGCGGTGGAACATACAACAAATTCATTCCAGCGTGTATCTCGCAAGTCGCTCAAAGGTTTGAATTTTTAACAGCATACACACCTTATCAAGCAGAAATTTCTCAAGGTAGCTTGCAAATTATGTATGAATTTCAAACAATGATTTGCAGATTAACAGGCATGGACATCTCAAACGCAACTGTCTATGACGCTGCGACAGCGTGTGCTGAAGCTCTATTTATGGCCGTAAGAATTTCTAAGAAATCAAAAGCCTTAATCGCTAATTCACTAAACCCTGAATATATCAAAACGATTAAAACTTACGCTCACGCTAGTGAGATTGAATTAGAATTTTTTGATAAAATCCCAACAAATGCTGATGATTATGCGTGCGTTTTAGTACAAACTCCAAATTATAACGGCGAAATTTTAGAAATAAAAAAACCAGAAAACACATTATTAGTAGTCTGCACAGATGTTTCAACATTATCAATATTAAATCCTCCAAGCACCTATGAAGCTGATATTGTAATTGGCGATGTTCAAACCCTCGGCATTCCGATGGCATTTGGTGGACCTCACGCAGGATTTGTTGCCTGTCGTGAAAAATTTATGCGTCAAATCCCTGGAAGATTAGCTGGTAGAACAACCGACAAAGAAGGTAATCAAGCGTTCTGCTTGACAATACAAACACGTGAACAACACATCAAACGTGAAAAAGCTACAAGCAATATTTGCTCAAATCAAGCACTGATAGGGCTTTGTGCAACGTTATATCTAAGCCTAGTTGGAGAAAAAGGACTGCGTCAAGCAAGCTATTTATCAACAAAACAAGCACATTCGTTGGCAACAAAACTTGCTCAAAAAGGGTTTGAAGTGAAAAACGAAAACTTTTTTAATGAGTTTACGCTAAAAGTTGATGACGCTGATGAATTTTTAAACAAATTAAAAAAACAAAATATTTTAGCTGGTATAAAATTAAATCAAAAAGAAATCCTAATCGCTACAACAGAAATGATAAGCGATGAGGATATTGAACTTTACATAAATAGTTTATAAATTATATTTTATTTTAAGTATTAATAAATAATAGAGGCGAAAATCTTCGATTTTCGCCTCTTATTTTATTCTCTACATATCAAACTCAGAAATTAATCAATTAATTTTGTTTGTTCAGCTTGAACATCAACTTGCTCAATCGTTTGAGCAGGAGCAATCTCACTCAAAATCAATTCATCTTCTTCTGGGTTTAAAATCTTGTTAACAGAAACAACCACATCGTTACCGCTCAAGTTTTGCGCTCTAACACCAGTAGCCGAACGACTTTGACGAGAGATAGAACCAGCATTCAATCTTGTCACAACACCGTTTGCAGTAACCATCATAATATCATCAGATTCTTTAACGATTGTCAATGCCACAAGTTTTGACGAACCCGATTTGAATTTAGTTGCAATCAAACCTAATCCGCCTCTATTTTGGCTTCTAAAATCAGATAATTTTGTACGTTTTCCAAACCCATCAGATGTAACAACCAACAAATCAGCATCATAATCTCTAGGAACGATATCACAACCAACAAGCATATCAGTCGCACGCAATTTCATTGAGTTAACCCCTCTTGCCGTACGTCCTAACGGTCTTAAATCTTGGATAGGAAATCTAATTGCCATACCATTTGACGTACCGATAATAATCTCATCACGCACGGTTGCTAGTTTTACCCAACAAAGTTCATCATCACCATCAAGACTAATCGCAATAATACCACTTTTACGAATATTAGAGAAATTATCTAATTCCGTACGTTTTACAATACCTTTTTTAGTCAACATCATCAAGTTTAAATCATGAGAGAAATTGCTAACAGGAACAACTGCCGTAATTTTTTCATCTTGATCGATCGGCAATACGTTGATAATCGGTAAACCTTTTGCCTGACGTCCACCTTCTGGGAAGTCATAAACATTCAAGCTATAAACAGTTCCTTTTGAAGAGAAGAACAACACTTTATCATGCATCATAGCAGTAAAGAAATGTTGAATATCGTCATCTTCTTTTGTCTTAATTCCAGATTTGCCACGAGTGGCACGGTTTTGTCTTTCAAAAGTATCTAAAGAAATACGTTTCAAATACCCTTGATGCGTAATAAATACAGCCATAGGCGTATTTGGCGTCAAGTCTTCAATCGTAACCTCACCTTGCTCTGGTAAAATTTGTGTTTTTCTATCATCACCGAATTTTTCTCTATCTTCAATCAATTCAGTTTTAATAATATCAAGAATTTTTTGACGACTAGCCAAAATAGATTCATATTCAGCAATCTTTTTCAACAGCTCATCATATTCAGCCTTAACTTTATCTTGCTCCAGACCAGTTAATCTTCTCAATTGCATTTCTAAAATCGCATTTGACTGATCTACATCAAGCCCAAACCTATTCATCAAGCCATTTCTAGCCTCCTCAGTCGTCTTGGATTTTTTAATCAATTCAATAACTTCATCGATTGAACCCAAAGCAATAATCAAACCAGCTAAGATATGCGCTCTAATTTTTGCTTTTTTCAAGAAGAAAATTGTACGTCTAGTAACGATTTCAACCCTATGTTCAACAAACTCCGATAACACCTCAAATAAGTTTAGTAAACGAGGTTGCTTACCGCATAACGCAAGCATATTCACCCCAAAAGAAGTCGCTAATTGAGTGAATTTAAACAAATTATTTTTAACAACATCAGGTTTAGCATCACGCTTCAACTCAATAACAACACGCATACCATCTCTATCAGACTCATCACGAATATCAGATATTCCAACAAGTTTTTGATCTTTAACAAGCTCTGCAATTTTTTCAATCAACGAAGCTTTATTCACCTGATAAGGAATTTCAGTAATGACAATCGCCGTACGTGCCTGACGACCACCGCCACCAGGAATTTCTTCAAAACAAGCCACCGCTTGCATTTTCACAGAACCACGTCCAGTTTCATAAGCCTGTTTAATCCCACTCAAGCCAACAATAGTCGCAGCTGTAGGGAAATCAGGACCTTTAACATATTCCATCAATTCCGCAACAGTCATATTAGGATTTTCAATCAAAGCAATAGTACCATCAACGATTTCACATAAGTTATGTGGTGGAATATTCGTTGCCATACCAACAGCAATCCCAGAAACACCGTTCAACAATAACATTGGCAGTCTTACTGGCAATACTGAAGGCTCTTGCAATGAACCATCAAAGTTTGGTTCAAACCCAACTGTTTCACAATCAATATCAGTAAGCATTGAAGTCGTGATTTTATGCATTCTTGCCTCAGTATAACGCATCGCTGCCGCACCATCACCATCAACCGAACCAAAGTTACCATGTCCATCAACTGTCAAATAACGAGTTGAGAAATCCTGTGCCATACGAACCAACGCTTCATAAACCGCAGTATCACCGTGAGGGTGATATTTACCAAGAACTTCACCAACGATACGAGCACATTTCTTAAACGGTTTGTCAGGAGTCATTCCTAACTCACTCATTGCGTATAAAATACGTCTGTGAACAGGTTTTAGACCATCACGAACATCAGGTAACGCACGTCCGACAATTACACTCATCGCATAATCTATATAAGAACGCTTCATCTCTTCTCTAATATTTATCGGAACAATCTTCCCGTCTGCAAACATATTTTGTTGATTACTCATCTTTAACCTCACTATCCCCTATTTGTATAGCATAACACAAATATGGAAAACTGACAAATGTTTTTTACAAAAAAAGAGCCATTTATGAACAACTCTTTTTAATTTATTTTATAACTCGTATTTAATAAATACTATTCCACACACAAAGTATATCGCCAAGTAGCATTTTTACCATAATCGGCGTATGTATCAGTGTAAGTCTGCCTGTAAGCTCTTATATATGCTTGTGTTGCAGAGGTTTCTTCGCCTGACCATATTCCTACATCTCCATCACTTGGAATAGACAACCCTATATAGCTCATGTATTCTTCATAAACAACATTTACTGTTTTATTTTCATTTGCTCCAATTGATGTATCATAAACTATACTAGCTAAATCTGCTAAATCCTGAAGCGAAGCTGCTTTACTAACACCACCACACTGTGCAACTCCACCTGCCCAATAATCTTTATTCGCACAATCTGCAACCGAACAACATTGACTAATTCCCAAACTACTTTTTTGTGCATCACACTCTGCATAAGTCATTGGAGTAGGCTTAAATGCTGTTTGGTTCATACACGTACCACTATCTAATAAAACCAAACAATCAATCGTAGAATTATAAGAATAAATGTCAACACCAGCAGTATTTCTACCACCTCTGCCGTTCAAATCATATACCATTGAAACACAATCACCTGCCGCACTACGATCTGTACCACCGCTTTCAAATGGCTCTAACCACTCACAATCACTTTTATAATTTATTATCGCACTCACACCATCAGCAAACATCACACCCAAATTATCTGTAAACAAAGTAGCTTTTATATCAGAACTGCCAATATCATAACCAGTAAGCATATCTGTCATTGTATCCTTATCATCTCTACTAGTTTTAACAGTATCCGCAAAACATTCAGTCAATTCACTGTTCTCACACTTGAAAGATATTTTATAGAACTTATCTAACTCCTCTAAAAAATCCTCAACATCACTATAACCAGTCAACCTCTCATGAAACCGCATTTGATTCATAGCCTCCTCAAATCGACCAATGAACAACTCTTTTTTACGCTCTAACGCCTCCGTCTGATAATTTGTTATCAAATTAGGAATTGTCATCGCCGATACCACACCAATTATTCCCAACGTAATCAATACTTCAGCCAAAGTAAATGCCCTTTTTTTGACACCAAACAATTGAATAAAATCTCTTTTTAATCTTTCAAGCATAATAATTTCTCCATACTTCATCTATTATAATATATATACATTATCATGTATTAATCATAGTATAACAGTTTTCAATTACTTTGTAAAGTAATTATATATATATTATAATAGAGGGATTACTATGAAAAAGAAATTATTTCGCTCAGGTAGTGGCTGGGCATTATTTATGCCTAAAACCTTGCTAGAACTTATTGAAGTCGATCCAGAAATTGATACTCTTGAAATCAAAGTAGAAAACGAAATTATTAAAATATGTAAAGCAGACGAAAGTATAAATTAATAATCTTAATTTGAAATAATCTTAATTTAAAAGATTTTTAATCAACTTTATAACTAGATGCAACTTTATTTACCATCTGCATATACTTAGTACTATTTTTTTGTGCAAACTCAATCGCCGCATCTCTTGCAAGCTCCTTACCGTCCAAATCATCAGAATAAAAACGCTTAGAAAACTTAAACACATCTACACCATCTTTTTTAGGTGGCTGAAAAATTATCGCACTGTATTCATAATACTCTCTATTTTCAGGGAAATTTATGTATTCTAACATCGATATGTCTGGATAAACCAAAACAGACGCCCCAGGGGTAGTTTGTTGTATCGAATGTGCCAAATCAGCACAAGCCTCTGTCGTATTTGACATGTTAGATATATTTGATAAAGTTATGCGAGAACTCCATTTGTCTTGCGACTCACTAGGCAAATAATATTCATATTCGATAGGTTTTTCTGTATAATCAAAAAGATTATAACTTTTATTATTAAAATCAACTTTGTTATCAATAGCAAAGCAACTCAGATTAGACAGCGAAAACAACATAATGGATAAAACAGCGATTTTTTTCATTTAGACCTCATTTCTTTTATATTAATTTTTTAATCTACATGATAAAAAAATAAATCCGACAACAGACCTAAACAAAGTATGATTATTTATCAAAATCAAAAATATGGTTCAAATTAGTATTTAATGCACGAGAAAATTTAAACAATATTTTAACAGAAGGATTACATTTACCAATTTCAATCTTACCAACATATGTTGGGTGAACACCTACTTTTTCAGCCAAAACTTCCTGCGTTAAACCATTTTCTAATCTTATTTTTTTAAGATTTTTTCCTAAATTTACCAAAACCTTAGTATTCATATTGACAATATAGATTGACACGCTTATAATTAATATAGACTGATACGCTTATTTATAAGGAAAAACACCCTAATATCGGCTAGTTTCAAAGATTTTTAAGGAGAGAATTATGAAAAAAACAATAGCAAAAATTTGTTTATCTTCATTACTGTTAACAATGACACCAAATTATGTATTTGCGAAGAAAACTGAAATACCTAAAGGCACTGGTATAAATATTATAAACGAAAATGCAATCGATAATGACGAAATTGAACTTGATGAATTTATCGAATTTATCGCACGTGATAATATCGAAATCAATGGAGAAGTCGCTATCAAAGCTGGCACAAGCGTACTAGGGCAAGTGACAAAAAAACGAAACAACTTTATTTTCGGTGTACCTGGAAAAATTGAGATAAATAATTTCAGAATAGTTCAAAACGACAATGATGATATTATGCTACGTGGATCGATTAAAAAAACAGGAGCTAGTAGATATTGGTGCATAGCTGGCTTATTATTTATTGTAACTATCCCGCTTATATTTATCAAAGGCGATGACGCCAAAATCAATAGTGGCACTTACAAACGACTATATACACTTGATCTAAGTACAATCGAAATAGATGAATAATTTTTCATAACTTAACAATTTGTCATCGATTTTTTTTTGAAATATAATTATGGAAAAAAGAAGAGGTGCTATATGAATTTAGAAAATATAAAAAAAATTGACCCCGAAGTCGCTAAACAAATTGAATTAGAGTTTGAAAGACAACAATATAATATCGAACTTATTGCAAGTGAAAATATCACCTCAGAAGCTGTAATGGAGGCTTGTGGCAGTGTTTTGACAAACAAATACGCTGAAGGAAAGCCACACAAAAGATTTTATAACGGTTGCGAACACGTTGATGTAATCGAAGAATTAGCACAAAAACGAGCTTGCGAATTATTCAAAATGGACCACGCTAATGTCCAACCGCATTCTGGCGCACAAGCGAATATGGCTGTTTTCATGTACGCACTAAAAATGGGTGATAGAGTATTAGGTATGGATTTGTCTAATGGTGGTCATCTTTCTCACGGCTCACCTGTGAACTTTTCAGGGCTATATTATGATGTAAAAAGCTATGGGATTGATTCTCAAGGCAACATCGATTATGAAAATGTTCGTGAGATGGCACTTTCGCACAAACCAAAATTGATTATTTGTGGAGCAAGCAATTATTCAAAAATTATCGATTTCAAAAAATTCAGAGAGATTGCTGATGAAGTTGGTGCTTATTTATTAGCAGATATTGCACACATCGCAGGGCTTGTCGCAACTGGATTACACCCATCACCAGCGGGTTACGCTCATTTTGTCACAACCACAACCCACAAATCTTTACGTGGACCTCGTGGCGGGATTACTATGTGTGACGCTCAACACGCTCTTGGGATAGACAAAGCTGTTTTTCCTGGAATGCAAGGCGGACCGCTTGAACATATTATTGCTGGCAAAGCCATTGCATTATTAGAAGCATCACAACCAGAGTTCAAAAACTACGCTGAACAAATAATCAAAAACGCCAAAGCTTTAGCACAAGGCTTGATGGACGAAGGAATGGCGATTGTTGGCGGTATGACAGAAAACCACTTAATGACACTTGATTTAACTCAAACTGGTAAAACTGGTAAGGATATGTCCAATGTTTTAGAAAAAATTGGCATCACAGCTAACAAAAACACCGTACCTAACGACCCACAAAGCCCATTTGTTACTAGTGGTATAAGACTAGGTACACCAGCGGTTACTACTCGTGGATTTGTTGAACAAGATTTGAAAGAAGTTGCCAAAATTATCGCAAATGCGATTAACCATTCAGATGACGAAGATAAATTGATGACGCTGAAAGAACGTGCGATAAATCTTTGCAAAAAATATCCAATATATAAATAGGGACAAGAAAATGATAATAAAACTTTCACAAGCACACATAATCGGAACAGTAATCGCTTATTTAATAGGGGTTTGCTTAGTGCCAATAGTCATAGCTTACTCTAAAAAAGAGGGGCTTGTTGATGTGCCTAATGAAAGAAAAATCCACACAACCCCAATTTCAAGGATTGGCGGAGTGGCAATTTGGGCAAGCACAATGTTAACATTTTTATGCCTGATTTTTCTTAGCTACTATCCTTATGGAAGCCTATTGTCAGGGATTTTGTTAGGAAGCTCGTTGATGTTTTTACTCGGATTTATCGATGATATTTACAACCTTGACGCAAAATTCAAATTATTTATACAAGTTTCGATTGCAACATTGGTATATTTTTTAGGTGTTCAAATAAACACAATCCCATTTTTTGGCGGAATTGATTTAGGTTGGTTATCATACCCTATAACCATTTTATGGATTGTCGGCATCTCCAACGCTCTTAATTTTATCGATGGAGTTGACGGGCTTGCAGGCTCAGTAGTTACAGTAAATTCAATAACTCTAGCCATCATCGCAGTTTCAATGACACCATCAAACCCAATTAGTGCATTAATCGGTTTTATTCTTGCTGGCTCAATGTTGGCATTTTTAACATACAACTTTAACCCCGCTAAAATATTTATGGGCGATAGTGGTGCATTATTTTCAGGGTTTTTGCTCGCAACAATTTCTATCACTGGGGTTATGCAAGCAACAACATTGGCAATTCTGTTACCATTTGTTGTACTAGCTGTACCTATTATGGATATTACATACTCAAGTTTAAGACGTATTTCAAAAGGCAAATCTCCATTTGTAGCAGATTCAGAACATATTCACCACAAACTCCTACACGCAGGATTTTCACAAAAAAATACTGTGCTTATCATGACAACAGCCGCTATTATCGCAGGTGCTTTAGCTACATTTTTTATGGGTTCAACAACTATCAAACACTATTTTAGCTACATCTTCGCCATAGTATGCATTATGCTTGTGCTTAACTTAATCAAACTATTGACAAAGAAATAAAAATAATTTATACTGAAACTGGATTTAATTACTCAGTTTTGAAAAGTTAATTTTTAAAATATTTAAGTGTAAATCTACTATAAAAATAATCTAACAATCAACGATTTAAAAAGAAATCGCTGACTAGAATAGTTATTATATAAACTAAAAAGTAGAGGTATAATTATGGTAGTAAAATCTGTAGGTCATCACAACGAAAACACAAATCCACTTACTCGTGTAATTGGAGGGACTGTCATTGGCACAACAATCGGTTATGGGCTGAAATACGCACTACCGCTAACCCCAAAAGAAAATGATTTTGACAAAAAAGCAATAATCAATTCTAGTAGAAAAAACGCTAACGCTGAAATGGTGTATGAAATTAAAAAACAAACCGCTAGAAAACAAGGGTTGAAAAATATTAACAGCAACACAAAACTAGATTTTTCACCCGCTCAAGACACTTTTATCAAAATTATCGAAAATAAAAAAGGCAACACTGAATTTACGGTAGAAAAAATCGCTGAAACCGTAAAAAAACTAGAAGCACAAAAAACTGGTTCAGGAAAAGAATACCAAAACATAATGAAATCAGTTGATAATGCTGCAAAATCCAAATCGACAAAACTTCTACGTGCCTGCAAATTAAACGCAAAAAAAGACAGAAACCTTGCCGCTTTTATCATACCAACTGCCACTATCGGATTACTTGCTGGAGCTTTTATAAACGCAATTAAAGCTTCGAACAAGACTTAGACGAAAATTTAACTCATCATATTGATTTCAAAATTTGTTGTGAAAAACATACAAATATTACAAATCTTGAGTTTTATATGTTGTATACCCCTCATAGCTATAACTAGCGTCAATCCCTTTCATATAAACATCTCTGTCATAGATTTTATCTGTTAGAGCTGATTTTAACAACACCTTTATCTCAACATCTTTTATCGGGCTTCGCTCCATCGCTAAAAGATAATCATTTTTGTCTATTTTACTCCAATCAACCACCTGATTTAACTCTTTTTTTAAGATTAAATCTAACCATATCCTTGCACTTCTGCCGTTACCCTCTCTAAATGGATGAGCGACATTCATCTCAACATATTTTTCAATAATTTCATCATAAGTTGCTTGAGGCATTTCATCAATATGCTCAAGAGCTGATTTTAAATACACTACAGGAGCAAAACGAAAATTTCCTTTTGCAATATTAACTTGTCTAATAGTTCCTGCAAAATCGTATATGTCTTCAAAAAGATATTTGTGAATAACTGTTAATGCTTCAAATTTACCAATGATATCAGTACACAATATATTGTTTTCAAAAAGTTCTAAGGCTTTTTTTTTGGTAATTTTTTCTTCAACTTGAGCCAATTCGTATGAATTTGTAATTCCTAATTTATTTTCTAAAGTCATACATTTATCCTTTTAATAAATTATAGCACAAAAAAAGGGAGAAACTAAACGTGGCAAATTTGAATATTCAAATTTGCCACGTTGCTTATATTTCTAATACCAGTTAATAACTATTCTTCAACAGCTTTTGTTTCTGAATTAATTGTTAACGAAATTCTCTTATCTTCAGGATTAAATCTTAAAATATAAGTATCGATTTTATCACCGACATTCAAGATGTTACCAGTTTTATCTTGCAATTCAACCACCTCTGCGTTAGGCAAAAGTGCTTCAACACCTGCATAAACCTCAACAAATGCACCAAAATGTCTTATTCTTGTGATAGTACCTTCAACTTTATCACCTTCCTTAATCTGTTTTTCAGCTTCAATCCAAGGATCAGGCTCAAGATTTTTTAAACTTAAAGACACACGTTGTTTTGAGTGATCAACTGCAATAACTTCAACATCAATCTTGTCGCCAACGCTTAAAATATTTGTAGGGTGATCAATCCAACGCCAAGATAATTGTGAAAGTGGCAACAAGCCATCAATTCCACCCAAATCGATAAACGCACCAAAATCAGTAATTCTTACGACTTCACCTTTAACAATTTGACCTGCTTCAATTTGAGCAAATACATTTTTTCTCGCCTCAACAGCACCGTCTTCATAAACTTTTTTATTTGATAAAATAAAGTTATTTTGTTGTTGATCAAGCGATAATATTTTCAATTCAATTTTGCTTCCAACGCTAACTTCAGCATCTTTAGAACGCAATTGCGAAGATGGAACAAAACCTCTAACGCCAGAAATTTCTACCAGCAATCCACCTTTTACATCACCAACAATTGTTCCTAATATTGTTTCTTCAGAAGCTTTTGCTTTTTCAAGCTCCTTCCAAGCATAAGCTTGTTCAACTTTTTTATTAGATAATAAGAATTTACCGTCCTCGTCTTCTTCACGAATAATCAAAAATTCATATTCTTGACCTTTTACCAATTTTTTTTCAACGTCTTCATTTTTATCAGCTGCTTCACGATTTGGAACAACAGCCAAAGTTTTCGCACCGATATCGACTAAAACCCCATGTCCATCATAGCTACAAACCACGCCTTTGATCAAGTCCCCTTTTTGAAACTTATAATCATACTTGTTCAACAATTCTTCAAAATCTAATTCTTTAGACACCATATTAACTCCATTTTCTGACACTAAACTACATTAACAAACTTATACTATCAAATTTTTGTCAACTTGTAAAGGTTTTGTATAATTTCTACATATTTTTTAATATTAAAAAAATATCACATGGTGTGAAAACACGGACATGCTGTATTTTGTTACATATCCGTATTTTTATTAATTTTTTGTTACAAAACTTAATTTATATAATAAAAAACAACCAATTATGGCTTCAAAGAAACGATTAAGTCAGAAATTGTTTTTTGTTGCCCCAATATTTCTTCAATACGAGCTTTCGTTTGTGCAATCAAATCAGGGTTAGCATTTGCAACAAATTTTGGGTTGTTAACTCTTCCTTCTAACGAATTTTTCTCATTATCTAATTTATCAAATTTCTTTTGTTGACGTGCGATTTCTGCTTCCAAATCAATCAAATCAGCCAATGGAACGATAATTTGTGATGCTGAAACAACAGTTGACGTAGATTTTGCTGGAACTGGTGTGTCAATCGCTTCATAAACAATATTCTCAACACGAGCCAAGCGTTTGACATAAGCTTCTATCGCTTCAAATACAGGTTTTTCAGCTTCAACAGCACGTACTTGAATATCAACTTTCACAGACGGTGAAATATTAAAGCTTTGTCTAAGATTTCTCAACGATTTAATCGTTTCAAAAACCAATTCCATCTCTTGAGCTTCCTTATTGAAAACAAGTTTTTCGCTAAATTGTGGGAATTCAGCAACAATAATCGCTTTTACATCAGTCGTTTTTGGAACTAATTGCCAAACTTGTTCAGTAATATGAGGCATAATCGGGTGAAGCATTCTCAACGCTTGATCAAGCACATAACGTAATACTCTTTGAGTATTTGCTTTCAAATTTTCATCTTGCAATTGAATTTTTGCGATTTCAACATACCAATCACAATAAGAATTCCAGAAGAAATCATATAAAACATGTGCAGTTTCACCTATTCTAAAATCTTTTATATTATCATTCATCTCTTTTGCGACAGAATTTAATTTATCTAAAATCCATTTATCAACAATTGTCAAACTAGAAAAATCGATTTCTTTATTATCAACGCCATCTAAATTCATAAGTACAAAGCGAGAAGCGTTCCAGATTTTGTTAGCAAAATTTCTTCCATATTCAAAACGTTCTTCACTCATTTTGATATCTTGACCACCATAAGTACAAAGTGAAGTCATCGTAAATCTAAGTGCGTCACAACCATATTTTTCGATTACCTTGACAGGATCAATCGTATTACCTTTAGATTTTGACATTTTCTGACCTTTTTCATCACGGATTAACCCGTGAATATAAACTGTTGAAAACGGTGCTACATCAGTAAATTCTAACCCCATTGTAATCATTCTAGCAACCCAGAAGAAAATAATATCAAATCCAGTGACCAAAGTTGTAGTTGGATAGAATTTTTTAAAATCAGCTGAATTCAAATTAGGCCAGCCCATAGTAGAGAACGGCCAAAGCCCAGATGAGAACCAAGTATCCAGCACATCAGGATCTTGTGTGTAATTAGCTGGATCAGGATTTTCACGAGCAACAACCATTTCACCAGTTGTATTATGGTAATACGCTGGAATTTGATGCCCCCACCACAATTGACGAGAAATACACCAATCACGAATATTTTCCATCCAACCTAAATAATTCTTTTCCCAACGCTCTGGAACAAACTTAATTCTACCATCATCAACCGCAGCAATAGCTTCTTTTGCCAAAGGTTCCATTTTAACAAACCACTGTTCAGACAATAACGGTTCAATCGTTGTACTACAACGCTGACATTTACCAACATTATGCTCATGTTCACGAGTTCTTAACAAGAAATTGTTATATGACAACATTCCAACAATTCTTTCACGAGCCTCATAACGCTCAAGCCCATGAAGCTCTTGAGGTACTTCACCACAAGCTTTCATATTACCATCAGTATCCATAATCCAAATTGGGTTTAAGTTATGACGTTTTCCTACCTCATAATCGTTAGGATCGTGTGCTGGAGTAATTTTTACAGCACCTGTACCAAAAGATTTGTCAACATAATCATCAGCAATAATTGGGATTTCACGACCAGAAAGTGGTATGATAACCGTTTTGCCAATCAATTCTGAATATTTGTAATCCTTAGGGTTTACAGCAATCGCAACATCACCAAAAATGGTTTCAGGACGTGTCGTTGCAACAATTATCGCACCAGACTCCCCTTTTAGTGGATAAGAGATTTCCCACATATGCCCTTGTTCCGTATCATATTCTGTTTCAACATCAGAAATCGCACTATTACAACGAGGACACCAGTTTACAATATATTTACCTTTATAAATTAATCCTTTTTCATAAAGACGGATAAAGACCTCTTTAACTGCCTCAGAACAACCCTCATCAAAAGTAAAGCGTTCACGAGTTCTATCAAATGAAGCACCCAAACGTTTACACTGGTCTAAGATTGCCGATTTGTGTTCATTAGCCCATTTCCAAGTTTCATCTAAAAACTTTTCACGACCTAAATCATAACGAGAAACTCCTTCTTCACGCAATTTTTTCTCAACAACGTTTTGAGTAGCTATACCTGCATGATCCGTGCCAGGAAGCCATAAAGTTTCAAAACCAGCCATTCTGTGATAACGAGTCAAAATATCTTGCAAAGTTTCATCAAGAGCGTGTCCCATATGCAATACACCCGTAACGTTTGGTGGTGGAATTACTATTGAATAAGGTGGTTTATCACTCGTTGCATCAGCTTTGAAAAATTCGCCCGCTTCCCAAAATTTATAAATATTTTCTTCTGTTGTTTTTGCATCATAAACCGTTGGTAAATCTTCAATTTTAATCGTTGTCATAGTAATTCCTTCTTTATTTAACCTATAAATAAAATTTATCACAAAAAAACATATAAAAAAAGTCGCATCTAAAATATTTTAAACACGACTTTTAATCTTATATTAATGAAAACTATGAATTAGCAATAATTTCCATTTCTTCTAAAGATGCATAAACTGCATGACAACCACAGTCAACATATAAAATTTGACCAGTAGTTCCTGATGACAAGTCAGAAGCAAGGTATAAACCAGCTCTACCAACGTCTTCTAGAGAAACGTTTCTACCTAAAGGAGCTTTTACAGCACCCGCTTTTAGCATTTTGTCAAACCCTGCAATCCCTTTTGCAGCCAAAGTTTTAACCGCTCCAGCAGAAATACAGTTAACACGAACACCTTTTTTACCTAAATCAGCAGCCAAATATCTCATTGAAGATTCCAATGCAGCTTTTGCGACACCCATAACGTTGTAATTAGCTACAACATATTCTGAACCCAAGTAAGAAAGTGCAAATATTGAACCACCTTCATTCATAATCGGTTCTGCATTACGAGCGATTGAAATTAATGAATAAGCACTAACGCCCATTGCCAAATCCCAACCAGAATGCGATGTATCAATAAATCTACCTTGCAAATCTTCTTTTGCAGCGAACGCAACTGCGTGAACAACAAAATCCAATTTGCCATAAACTTTTTCACATTCAGCAAAAACAGCCGCTACTTCGTCTTCTTTTGTAACATCACAAGACATAATAACTTTAGCGTCCATTGCCTCAGCTAACGGTCTTACACGTTTTTCCATAACCTCACCAGCATATGTAAACGCTATATCAGCACCAGCTTCGTGTAACTGTTGAGCTATCGCATAAGCTATTCCATGAGTATTTGAAACACCAAAAATAACCCCTTTTTTACCTTCCATTAGTTTCATAAAATTCTCTCCTTTTTTATTGTACAAACTAAGATGAAAAAATCATAACAAAAAAATAAAATTTAAGCAAATTTGAAACAACCAACATATGTAAACTAATGTAACAATCCCCCAACATGCTGAAATCAGCCACCTAAAAGGGTTTTTATACTTATAGAGAGATATAAAAACACAGGAGAGCTACGCAGATTGAGCATTAACACACTAAATCTATCCAATATGTCAAAGACCGACATAGCCAAACTTGCGCTAAAAGGCTCAAGCACGCCTACGGTTTCAACCTGGGATAGCAACGACAGCGTGCTGTCTAAAAAAGGCTCTATCTTTAATTCATCAGACTCAACCAAAACTAGTTCAAAAGGCGACACGACAAACGCATCAAGCATATTAAATACAAGTAATACATTTAACACGTCAACTAATACCTCATCAAGTGTAATGACCAACAACAAAGAAGACAGTATTTTTAGCATGGTAAGCACAAGCAACCAAAATAGTTCAACTAGCTCATCATCAAAAACTAATTCATCAAGTTCATCAAATTCTAGCGGAAGCACAAGTAGCGATTATTCTGAAATAGATAACGCTTCTGATGGCAAAGCCGCAGCAAGTAGTCTTAAATCAAGAGCAACAGAGCTAAGCAGTATGACCACTGATATAAAATCAAGTGGCAGTGATATGACAAACCTACAAAGACAAGCAAGCTCACTTGAATCAAGTATCGATAAAAATACAGCCAAGTATGAGAAAAAAGTCGAAAAAAATACTGTGAAACTTGAAAAAGCACAAGATGACATGGATAAAGAAATTAAAATAACAGAAGAAGCTCAAACAAAAACTGACTCTCTTGCAAGTCAAATAACTTCATTATCTTCAAGTGGTGGCGATAACGCATCAGAGATTTTACTATTAAAATCGCAACTAGATTCACAATATTCAATCCTCGATGCAAGTGGTAACAAAATCACTATACTTCAATCAACCTGCACAAGGTACACAAATTCAATTAATAGTGCAAACACAAAATATTTAGCGTCTGTTCAAAACAACCAAGATACAATAGAAGAACAGCAAACAACAGCTGATAAAGTTATTGAAATAGCGGAAACAGTAAGCTCAATCAGTAGTCTTGTTTCAACAGCTGGCTCAACACTCAACCTAGCAGGTGAAGCACTAATCGCACTCGGTGGAGCAACTAGTTGGATAGGCGGTGCTGGTACAGCCCTAATCTCAGTTGGTACTGTCATGTGCAAAATTGGTACAGTCGCTGAACTCGCAGGGCAATATGGTCAAGCCGCAGCAAGCGTAACATCAACTGCTGCATACGCAGCTAATGGTGATTTAGCAGGAGCATTAACAAGTGCTGCCTCTGCTGTATCAAGCGTAACATCATCAATTGAAGGCACAAAAGCACTAAGTAGCAATTTTGATGCAATTAACACAAAAGCTGCCGAAGCAACAACAAAAATGGCCGCAAACGATGCCGCTAAAACTCAAATTGAAAGCCAAATTGAAGGTATGTCAAAATCTGATGCTAAAGAGGCTTTAAATGGAATGAGTAAAAAACAAGCTATTAAACAAGAAAGTTCAATTCAAGTCGCACTTCAAAATGGAAGCGTTGATACAGCACTTGTTGATAAATTGCAAAATAATACAAAATTAACCTCAGAGGAAGTAACCAAACTACAATCAGCTGGCGTTACTGTTCCTAAATCTCAAATACCAACAAGTTTCACAAAATCTGCTAAAGCTGCTACCAGTAGCTCAGGCAAAGCAAGTTGGATAGACACTGCAAATAAAATTGGCTCTGGATTACAAACCGCTGGTTCTTATTTAAGCCAATTCTCACAAAATAACGCAACTACATCAACTGGCTCAAATTACAACTACAATTACAACACTTCATTATTAAGCTCTGGAAGATCAATCCTAAATCACGGAAGCTTAATGACTGCAGCATATCAAAGAAGAGGTTAGTTCAATTTAGGCTTCAACCAAAGTTCCAAACAAATCGTAATAATCAGCACCATCGATTAAAACGTTTTCGATATCACCTGGAACAACAGTCATTGTAGATTTGGCATAAACAACTCCATCAATTTCTGGAGCATCGTGTTGTGAGCGAAGTATTACAACGCCCTCTTCCGTAATCCCCTCAACTATACAAGGCAAAGTTTTGCCGATATAAGAATTGTTGACATCTTTTGAAATTTCAGCTTGCAATTTCATCAGTTTGTTATAACGTTGTTTTTTAATTTTTGCTGGCACTTGATTTTTCATCGAATAAGAACTTGTATTTTTTTCACGAGAGTATTCAAAAACTCCCATTTTTTCGAAACGCATTTCTCTCACAAATTCATACAACTCTTCAAACTGCTCTTGCGTTTCACCTGGATAACCAACAATAAATGCTGTACGAATTGCCAAATTCGGGATTTTATCACGCATTTTTTTAATTAATTTTTTATAATCAAAGGCTGGTCTATTCATATTTTTCAAAACCTCTAAACTAGCGTGTTGAAGTGGTATATCAATATATTTTGCAACCTTATCTAATGTCGCAATAGCATCGATTAATTCATCATTCATCTGCGATGGATAAGCATACATTATTCTAATCCAACCCAAATTCTCTATTTTATTTAATTCTTTCAACAACTCAGCTAAAGCAGGTTTGCCATACAAATCAACTCCATAACTAGATGTATCTTGAGCAATAAGCACGATTTCTGTAACACCTTTTTCGACTAAAACCTTCGCTTCAACTAAAATATTTTCTATGCTTCTTGAACGACATTTCCCACGAAGCTTTGGAATAATACAATAACCACAATTATAATTACAACCCTCAGCTATTTTTAGATAACTGCTCGAACCCATCGTGATTTGTTGACGCACAACCGTTTCTGGATATATATAATCTGGTTTATCATTAATGCATCTATGACAAATCTTGCCATCTTCATTTGCAACTTTATCAACAATTTTAACAATCTCAGAAATATCTGATGTACCAATCATTGCAGATAATTCAGGGATTGCTTTTTCTAATTCTTCTTTATGCTTTTGAGGTAAACAACCTGTTGCTATTACCTTTTTACCCTCTTCTATCATCTCTAAAATAGATTGAACTGACTCTTTTTCTGCATCGTGGATAAAAGAACAAGTATTTACTATTACAATCTGAGCCTCACTCTCATCAAGCGTAATCTCATAACCATTTTGTGCCAACATTCCTAACATCAATTCACTGTCAACTAAATTTTTTGCACAACCATTATTTATTAATGCTATTTTCATTTTTACCTCTTTTGTATTTTTTACAGTTTAGCACAACTATAAAAAACTATTTCATTCTTCTAATTTTTAATTTTAAAGACTGTTTCACCAAAAAATTAATCCAATCTTGAGGCAATTTTGACAAAATCTCTGCGAATTTAGCGTCTTTTCCTATAGTATAAGAAGACTTTACTTTTGCACTATCTCCTATTTCAACCAATTTTTTAATAACATTATCTAAATTTGCACCCATAAACTCATTTTTTTGAGCATTCTTAATCAAATATTTCATCTCATCTTCAAATCCAATACTATTCTCAATAGAAGATTTGTTATTTTCAATAGATTTGTTCCAAATTGGGGTCGCCACTGAACCTAATTTTATCGAAACTATCTGAATATTTTTGTGAGTTTCTAATAACATCGAATTAAATAAAATATCTAAAGCTCGCTTTGAAGCTCCATATGGTGCAATAAAAGGAAATATTCCAAAACTAGACATCGAACTTATATTAATAATTTTCCCACCTTCACCCATCAATGCCAAAAGCTGTTTTGTAAAATCTAGATGAGAAAATGTATTAACTTCAAACTGCTCTCTTATCGCATCTAATTCAATATTTTCAATCGCACCTGCGACAACGCAACCTGCAACATTAAAAACAGTATCAATTTTTTTTGTCTTAGATTTTATAAAAGCACACGCTTGAGATATCGAATTTTTATTCGCCATGTCAATGTAAAAAGGTATAACGTTTTGAGAAATTTCTGATAATTCTTCAACATAATTCTCATTACGATAACCAGCAAACACGACATTTGTCCTTGCAACTTCTTTTAATAACGCCAAGCCGATACCTGAAGTACAACCCGTAATCACAATGGTTTTGTTCAAGTTCGAACCATCAATCATTAATTTACCATATAAGAATTGAACAACGGTAAATAAAGTGCAAGTGCCAATGTTAATACGATACTACCAATAACAATAAGCATTATCGGTTCAATCATCTTGGTCATAACATCAATAATTTCGTCTAATTTTTTATCAATATAAATTGTTGCTTGATATAACATATCGCCTAAACGACCAGATTGCTCCCCTGTTGCTATCATAAACAATATCATTTTTGGCATAACGCTTGTCGTACGCAAGGCAATTGATAAATGCTGACCTTCTTGAACTTTAGCTGTCGCAATCTCAATTTTGCCTTTTAGAGTAAAATTCGTCAAAGTTAAGTTTGAAAGATATAAACACTCAATAATCGGTACACCCGCATCATAAGCAACTTGCAATACAGCTATGAAGTTAGCAAAATTCGAAAACTGGATTAAATCTGTTATAATTGGAATATTTAAGAAATAATCATCTAATTTACGTTTACTAGGTTCCCACTTGAACAAGAAGATAATCAAATATGTAATACTTCCCAACCCGATTGGTACATAATACCAATACGTTTTCAAGAAGATACCTGTTTCCATCAATGTCGCCGTAATCCAAGGTAACTCTTTCCCCATACCATCAAACATCTCTTTGAATACAGGGAATACAAACATTAACATGACAAGTACAATAAGCACAGCCAAAACGATTACAAACATCGGATACATTAATGTACCAACAACTTTGCCTCGAATATTTGCCTCTTTCGTTTGTAATTCTAATAGACGACTAAGAGTTTTTTCTAACTCCCCTGAATCTTCCCCAGCTTTACATAAACCGATATATATTTGACCAAATTGTTCAGGATATTTTGCAACAACATCACCAAAAGTTGCACCTGACATAATTTGACGGCGTAATTCTTTTGCCACCAAACGTACTTTTAATTTAGCTGCATCATTTTCTATAAACATTAACGATTCAATAATAGGAATACCTGCCTGAATAAGGATTTGCAATGTCGATGTGAAGTTTATACGGTCTTGCAAACCAAGTTTTTTCATCTTTGCAGGTTTTAAATTCTCTGACGCAATCTCATTTTCAACTCCCTTTGATTTTTCCTCAACAACTTTTGTTGGGACAAAACCAAGCTTACGAATGCTTTCACGAGCTGAACGTGCATCATTTGCTTCAACTTTACCTTTGACTACGTCTTTATTATTTTTTAGTGCTATATATCTAAATATCGCCATATATTCACCTATTCACTGACAACACCGAGAACCCTAATGAATTCTTCGATAGTTGTTTTACCTTCTATTATATGATTTAAACAAGATTTATTCAAACTCGTCATGCCATTTTTACAAGCAAGCTCTTCAATTTCTAAGTTGTGAGCTCCAATTGCCACTAATTTACGAATTTCTTTATTAATCTGCATTATTTCATACACACCTAATCGACCTGTATAACCAGAAAATCCGCATTTGTTACAACCTTTTGCACGATAAATCGGTTTTTTAACAAATTCTTGTACTTCATTTTCACCTGCTATTATCGTTTTTGCCTCTTCATAAGATGCAAAATATTCCTCTTTACAAGATTCACACAATTTTCTTACCAAACGTTGAGCGATTACACCTGACAAAGTCGAAGATACCAAATAATCCTTAGCACCCATCTCGATTAAACGAGTAATTGTCGCAGCAGCTGAATTGGTGTGAACTGTGCTTAAAACTAAGTGACCTGTCAATGCTGCAGAAATCGCAATCTCTAACGTTTCATAATCACGAATTTCACCTACTAGAATAATATCTGGATCTTGTCTTAATATCGCACGCATACAAGACGCAAAAGTTATACCAGCCTTTGCGTTAATTTGTGATTGGTTTATACCCTCTAGCTTAATTTCTATCGGATCTTCAATAGTGGTAATGTTTACATCTTCACTATTCAAACTTTTTAAAACAGAATACAAAGTTGTCGTTTTACCAGAACCTGTAGGACCTGATGTCAAAATAATTCCGTTTGGACAGCTTACCATTTTTTTGATTTTTTCAATATCATCAGACGTTCCACCTAACAAACTTATTTCTTTATCTGTAGCGTTCAAACTGACAGCAGGTGCTAGTACACGAATACAAACCTTTTCCTTGCCAGAAACTGGTAATGTGTTTATACGAAAATCATATGAACCATTTTTATATTTAATAGAAAAAGTACCATCTTGAGGACGTCTATGCTCTGCGATATTCATTCTCGCCAATACTTTAAAACGTGCAATCAACGAACCTTCAACCTTTGCTGGAATATCAAGCATTTTCTGCAACATACCATCTTTTCTGTATCGGACAATATAACCAGATAATCTTGGCTCGATGTGAATATCAGAAACCTTTCCATCAATTGCGTTTGTGATAATTTGATTAGCAAATTTTGCAACAGAACCAGTAGCATCTTGCAATTCGTTATCAACCTGTTCCCACAAAGTTTCTTCTTGCTCAAATTCCGCTGATTCAACTTCGATTTGTTGAATGATTTTTTCTGTTTCTTTTCTCTCTGAACTGAATAAACTATTAACACTATTCTCAAATTCAAAATATGTCATCAAAATCTGTTTAGGATTTTGACCCGTCAAATAAATAATCTCTTTTAATATATCTTGTTTTACTGGTTTGATAACACCGATTAATAAAGTTTTTCCATCAGACGATATTGGTATAACCTTGTTTCTCTTAATAAAATCTTCAGGCAAGATACTGATGAATTTTTCTTGACCAGCTAACTGTTCTGGCAAAATAATTTCCATGTTATTTTGTACTTGCAAAACCTCTTTCAATTGCTCAAGAGTAATAAAACCTAATTTGAATAACGTTGTACCAATCGGCATTTTATGACGTTTGCTCTCAGCCATTGCCTGCAACAATTGAACATCATTAATATAACCCTTTTGAATAAGCAATTCACCTATTCGAATAGGTTTTTTCTCAACACCATTAACCCCAGTAAAATTCTCAAACAAACTACCGATTAAATCACTCAAATCTTGATCAGTAACCTGAATAAATTTTACCTGTTCTGAAAAATAATCTTTTAACATTTGATTTATTAATTCTTTATCAGAACTTGAATTAATAACAACAAACAAAAATTTGTCCTTTAGATTTATTGGAACAAACTTATGTTGTTCCAATAAATCTACATCGAACTTATTTAGTATCTCTTGATTGACACTATTTTTTAATCTGTTTAATAATTCATTCATTTTATTTTAATTATAAATTCTCATTGTTTCTAACGACATCTTCATTATCAGCGATTATTTTTGGAGTAATCATAATAATCATTTCTTGTTTTGATTTTACAGATGATGTACTTCTAAAAGCAGAACCTATGATTGGTAAGTCACCCAAGATTGGCACTTTTTGAACAGTTTTGGCTTCACCTTCTTGAATAAGTCCACCGATAACTAATGTATCACCATCTTTAATTCTTACATTTTTAAGATCTAAATTTCTTCTTTGCAACAATGTTGCTTGTATATAAGTGTTACCATCTTCATCAATAGCTGTTAATTGACTAGAAATAGTCGCATACTCTGGCACGATGTTTAACGTAACATATCCATCTGGACTGATAAACGGAGTAATAGATATTTGAATACCCGCATCACTACCGATATCATACGTTCTTGTAGAGAAACTTGTACCACTTGACGCTGTCATCTCTGTTTGAGTAGTTTCAATATAATCAGTAGTCAAATCAATAGTAGACTCTTGACCATTTGTTATAATAATACGTGGATTAGCAACTACACGCCCTTTTTGGTTTTCTAACAAATAGTTAATCGCCCAAGTAATTGCAAACGGTGAAGAATGCTTTGAATATTCTACAGGTGCATCATCTTCAATCGTTGTATAAGTATCACCTGACAAGAACATAGGAGCGCCACTTAGCGTTTGAGTTGAACCAGCACCAGATGTCACAGAAACAAATGAACTGTATAGACCCCATTGGTTACTCAATGTTTTTTGACCGTCCTCGTTTAATTCTAAAATCGAAACTTCTAAATAAGCTTGTGGTTGTTTTTTATCATGTATTTTTATAAACTCTTCTATCATCTCAACTTGTTGAGCAGAACCACCTAGAATGTTGATTGTACCTAATTGAGCTACATAAGAAATAGCCAAGTTTTGTAGCCCCAAAGACTCTACGTTCGAACCAGAAATACCTGCTCCAGACGTACAAGCGATTGTAGCCTCATTTAGAGTAAGCTCATCGCCACCATCACTCGCAAAACCAGTAACAACACCCGCAGCACCACCTGTTGATGAACCACCTGTTGTAGCAGGGATTAACAAATCACAAATCATTGTAGCCATCTCTGCTGGAGTTGTATGATTGACTTTAAAAGTATTTGATAACGGTTTTTTATCAAATTTTGCGATTACTTTTTTTGCAATTGATACATCATTTTTTGTTCCAAATATCAAAATTTCATTTGTTGCAGGGTTTGTTACAGCAACATCTGTACCTGATAAACCAGGTTTTTTGATACCATAAATATTTTTGTTCAAGAACGATGCTAAAGCTCCTGCATCAATATATTTTACAGGGATTAACGTCATTTCTTGTTTTGACATGTTAAAGTCTGACGCATCAGATTTCGCAACAACTATCGTGTTATCTTTTGTCATATAAGTAAGCCCAGCGATTTCCATAACCATTTCAAACGCCGAATTTAGAGAAACTTCAACCAAATCCAAAGTAACATTACCGCTTGCAGATGAATGGAAAATTATGTTCATGCCAGCCTTATCAGCAAACATTCTCAACACCTGAGTAACATCTGAATCACGTAAACTTAAACTAACCTTTGAGCTATCGGCGTTAAAATAAACATCTCCACGCAACTGTAAACTCAAATCATCGTCACTATCATCAATTCTCAAGTCAGGTTTTTGCTCAGTATCAAACTCCAACGGGGCAATATTTGATTGCTCAAGTATTTCAGACGTGCTTTCATCTATAGCACTCGAAACATCTTCCATAGCAAGAACAGCCGTTGTCAATGAATTCGTAAAAGAAAACATTGCTATCAACAAGCTTGCCATAATTTTTTTTGTCATTTTATTTTTCATACTCACTCCTGATTATTTTAAAACTCATTATTTGTTCTATTTGAAGAACTACCAAATTTATTCTCTAAATTTGAAACATTATTGAAATTGATTGCATCGTCACTAAACAACTCTCCGACACCAGCTTTATAAACGTTAGTACCTAACTGAACTGTCACGTGATTGTTGTCTATTGCCAATATTTTATAATTGTTAATAATATCACCTATTCTCACTAGATGATCTGTATTATCAAAATTAACAATTGCTGAAGGTCTTTTATCGTCATACATTATGCCAGAAACCTTTGTTTTAATTACTTCAACAGCATCGCTATCTTCAGTAATAGACTGTGGTGGAGGCAATAATGATACTTCATTATCACCATCTGAGCCTAAACCGAAAGGTACAAAAGGATTATCCCTTCCACTATCTCTTAAATAATAAGAAATCATTGCACCTGTTTGATTAGCATCATCAGCTTGATTAACTTCATCACCTGCAATCGCAGCATTCATACCATCATCACCAACTTTTACATTGTCACGATGGATACCTTCATCATCGAATTCGTTCACTTGAGTATTTTTCTTAGTCACAGTTTGATTTGATAATTGATTAAGAAAATCCTCTTGTGAGCAACCTGAAGCACAAATTGAAACCATGAAAACAAACAATAACAAGAAAATAATTTTATTATTCTTTGCTCTAGTTAATTTATCTATTAAATATCTATCCACTTCTCACCTATTCTTATCTAATATAATCAACATTATAATAAATTCACTTTATTTGTATATCGATTAAATAGTGTATTTTATTCAAATTTTAGATTGAATAAACATAACCTTGATAAACATTCTAGCATATAAAAAATATATAGGCAAAAATGTCAAAATTGTAAAGAATTCTTAAAATATCTATAATCTATTCAAAATTATTAGTTATAGTGTGAAAATATTCCAATACTTTTGCGAAGTATTCTAAATCAGCACTACCGCTCAAAACAAAGTCTGCATCATTTCTATGAGGCAAAACATACATATGCCCAACTGTTTTAAGGTATTCCCAATGATTAAGAGCGTTCTCATAACTCTGATTTCTCTCAGAACTTGCTCGTTGAATAAACCAATTTTTTCTAATTTCAGGATCAGACTCTATATAAATTTTTATGTCAAATAAATCCTTAATATCTTCATACATTGTCGCTAAACCTTCAACAACAATTATTTTTTGCGATTTTACTTCAATAGTTTTTGGTACAGAAACTCCCGTCCCATTCACCAAATATTCAGGCGTCAAAATATCAATACCATCAGCCAATTGCGACAAATCCTCTTTCAAAATATCTAATTGAAAACTAGAAGGAGCATCAACGTCATAACCAGTCGCCACCAACTCGTCAAACCCGCCATAAACCTCAATCTGCTCTGATATATCATTAAAATAATTATCTGTACTCATGACAGAAATCGGCATGTCTAATCTTTTAATTTCGTTTTGCAAAATCCTACAAATTGTAGATTTTCCAGAAGCTGATTCGCCAGTAACCCCAATTAAAAAACGTTTTTGTGGATTATTAATCAAACGTCTTGTGAATTTTGAAATAAAATTAGGGTTCATCTCAATAAAAATCGGATTTTCATTCTTTCTGTCATGAGCAAAAATCTGTTTAAGTTTTGTTTGCATATAAAACGCCAATAACTCACGTCCAGTTTTATTTTTACAATCTGGCTTTAATATTCTATCAGAAGTATTTAATTCTTTTTCTATCAATACTTGCATCTTATCTTTCGCTACAAATCTTGTACACTACAAAATTATATTTTCATATAATACACCAGAAAAAAAATTTTTGCTATTGAAAAAAAATTAAAGCTAAATATTATAAATATTTAAATTTTGCCACCTTAATATTTTAAGATAATTGCGATTTTTTTTTCTTGATATATAATTAAACTATTAAAGGAGAGTTATAATATGGAAACATTGACATCAAACGAGGGATTAATAACAAAAATCATAGGACCTGTAATCGATGTAGAGTTCAGCCACGGCAATTTACCAGAGATTTATACAGCACTAAACATTTATGCTGAGGACGGCACGAAAATTGTTGCAGAAGTTCAACAAATGCTTGGTTCAAACAAAGTTCGTACAGTATCAATGTCATCAACAGACGGATTGAAACGAGGAATGAAAGTTATAAACACTAATGAGCCTATCAAAATTCCTGTTGGCAACGCCGTACTAGGTAGAATAATGAACGTTGTTGGCGAACCAGTTGATGAAATGGGTGAAATCCAAACAGAAACACATCTACCAATCCATAGACAATCTCCAAAACTTTCAGAACAAAACACTGATATCGAGATTTTAGAAACAGGCATCAAGGCAATCGACTTGCTACAACCATACCAAAAAGGTGGAAAAATAGGATTGTTCGGTGGTGCTGGTGTTGGCAAAACTGTACTTATCCAAGAACTAATCCATAACATTGCGATGGCACACAGTGGTGTTTCAGTATTTGGTGGTGTAGGCGAAAGAACTCGTGAGGGTAACGACCTTTGGAACGAATTCAAAGAAAGCGGAGTTATCGACAAAGTTGCACTTATTTATGGTCAAATGAACGAGCCACCTGGAGCGAGAATGCGTGTTGGCTTGTCAGCTTTGACAGCAGCTGAATACTTTAGAGATTATTCAAAACAAGACGTATTGTTATTTATCGATAACATTTTCAGATTTACGCAAGCTGGTAGTGAGGTTTCAGCACTTTTAGGACGTATGCCTTCAGCAGCTGGTTACCAACCAACCCTAGCTAACGAAATGGGTGAATTACAAGAGCGAATTACATCAACAAAAGACGGTTCTATTACATCAGTACAAGCAATTTACGTTCCTGCTGATGACTTAACCGATCCAGCTCCTGCAACAACATTCTCACATTTAGACGCTTCAACTGTATTATCAAGACAAATTGCATCGCTAGGTATTTATCCAGCGGTTGACCCACTAGAATCTAGCTCTCGTGCGTTAGACCCAAATATTATTGACGAAGCTCATTATGACACTACAAAAAAAGTTCTTGAAATATTGCAAAAATACAAAGAATTACAAGATATCATTGCGATTTTAGGCATGGACGAATTGTCAGAAGAGGACAAAGAGATTGTCAACCGTGCGAGAAAAATCCAAAGATTTTTATCACAACCATTTTTTGTTGCCGAACAGTTCTCAGGAATTCCTGGCAAATATGTAAAACTAGAGGACACAATAAAAGGCTTCCAAGAAATCATTGATGGCAAACACGATGATTTGTCAGAACAAGCTTTTTACATGGTTGGCACAATCGAAGAAGCTGTTGAAAAAGCAAAAACGCTATAATAGATATTAAAAAAGCAGGTTTTAAATGCATTTAAAAATTATCACACACGAAAAAGTTGTATTTGACGAACAAGTCGATGAGATTTATACAAAAAGCACTGAAGGCGAATTTGGTGTTTTAAAAGACCACACGCCTATGATGGTCGCTCTTGACATTGGGGTTACAAAAGTCGTTCAAAATAAATCCGAAAAACTTTTCACGACAATTGGCGGAGTTTTTCAGTTCAAAAACAACGAAGCAGTAATTTTAACAACCACTGCTGAAAGCGGTAATGAGATTGACGAAACACGCGCAAAAGATTCACTAAAACGTGCAGAAGCTAGATTGCAAGAAGCTCAAGCACATGTAGATGCAAAACGTGCAGAAGCTTCGATTGCTAGAGCTTTGGCTAGATTAAAAGCAAAAATGAACAACTAGAGATAAAATGCATTTAAAAAACAACTCTTTTTATAATATTTTCAAAATATTTTTCAAAATAGGCACACTATTACTTGGTGGCGGCTATGTCATATTACCGCTTTTACAATCAGAGCTTGTCAAAAAACGTGAATGGATAAGTGACGATGAATTGTGCGAATTTTACACACTGGCTCAAAGCGTGCCAGGATTAATCACACCTAATCTATCGTATTTCATAGGCTACAAACTTAATAAAATCAAAGGTGCTATTGCTGCAACACTTGGCGTAATCTCACCTTCATTCATTTCAATAATCATAATCGCAAGAATTATGGACGAAGTTCTGCACCTAAGCTTTATACAACATATTTTCTGGGGTGTTTCCATTGGGGTCTTGGTGTTAATCTTTTTGGCGATAAAAGAAATGTGGTCAAAATGTGTAACTGATAATTTTGCCTTATACGTATTTTTTGTCGCATTTTTCGTGTCAACTATTCTCAAAATTTCACCGTCAACCTTAATTATATCAGCTGTAACACTAGGCATTTTGGTACAATTTGTAAAAAAATTCACGCCTAAAAAAATAGAACTTGAAGACGAAACTGATTTAATATCAAAATCTTGCGAGGAAGAATTATGATGATTTATCTGCAATTATTCTTAGAATTTTTCCATGTAGGGTTGTTCTCATTTGGTGGTGGTTACGCTGCACTACCGTTTTTATTACATATATCGGAAGTACAAAAATGGTACACTGTTGATCAACTTAGTGACATGATAGCAATAGCATCAATCACACCAGGACCTGTTGGGATTAATGTTGCAACATTCGCAGGATATGAAACATCAGGTATTTTAGGAGCTTTCATTGCAACCACTTCTATAATTTTGCCGTCATTTATTTTAGTAATAATAATTTCAGAATTACTAGACAAATTCCGAAAAAACAAATATATTCAATCAGTCATAAGAGTATTAAAACCAACTGGCTGTGGACTTTTAGCAGCAGTTGGCGTAAACATGTTCGCATCTGATGCAACACCTTTAAGCATCACCATTTTCATCACGCTACTCATACTAAGCTTTATGAAAAAACGTGACCCATTATTTTACTTAGGCTTATCGGCAATAATAGGGTTGCTCGCAGGTGCAGTCAAACTAATCTAAATTTGTGGGTTAGTCAACATACCCAAATCAATATCAAGAACTTTTGCGATTTTATAAAGATTACGAATAGTCATGTTACCTCTGCCTCGCTCTAAATCACTAATTATACTTAACGAGATATCAGCCAGTTCTGCTAATTTTTCTTGAGAAATGTTTTTTAAATCTCTTTTATATTTAACATGATACCCTAATTTTAAAAATATTTCTCTATCCATAATATCTATCTTATATGATTGACAAACAATTTCCCATATGATATAACAGTTCTATGACTGAAATAACACATATAAACCACACAAAAGAGGTAGTGCAAGAAATACGAATTGAACAAATAGAAGAGCTTGCTTGTAAATTTAATGTACTAAATGATTGTATTAATTTGCTAACTGATTGCTTCACCAATCAATATTTTTCTAAAAATAATCTACAATTAACTTCGTTATTGTTGGTAATAAAAGATTATTCAGCGAATTTGTCCAAATCGTTGAACGATTTTCATCAAAGTTGTGAAAATGAAAATAGTATTGTGTATTAGCTTGTGGTTAATGCGATGCTGCCCAGATGGGACATTTTGCACAAAAATAAATTTTCGGCAAAAGCAGTCAAACAAGTTAAGCAGGACGATCAAGTGTAGTTTAAAATGACAAAATGCTATTAAAACCACCCCGTCAACTTCGTTGCCACCCCTCCTCGGGAGGGGAATTGAAAGCATACAAATTGTCAAGCAATAACTTACCTAACCAACGCTTCTTGATTAAACAATCGATACTGCAAAGCCTGCATCAAATGGGTTTGTTGAATATTCTCAGAACTATCTAAATCAGCGATAGTGCGTGCGATTTTCAAAACCCTATCATAACGGCGACCTGAAAGCTGATATTTCACAACGGCGATTTTTAAAAGCTCTTGTGATTTTTCATCAATCTGGCAATATTTTTTAACCAACTTTGAACTAAGTTCAGAATTAGTTAAAATCCCCTCATTTTTATAACGCAAAGCTTGAATTTCTCTAGCTTTCACAACCCTATCACGAATTGTCGTAGAACTTTCCTCAGCCGAATTCACTTCCATAAGCTCTTTTGTATTCAGCCTAGAAACCTCAATTTGCAAATCAATTCTATCTAATAAAGGACCAGAAAGTTTTGATAAATAACGATTTATCTGAAACTCTGAACAAGTGCATTGCTTTTCCTTATCGCCTAAAAACCCGCAAGGACAAGGGTTCATCGCACCTAATAACATAAAATTCGCTGGATATTTTATAGAATGCTTCGCCCTAGAGATAACAATTTCGCCATCTTCTAACGGTTGACGCAAAACCTCTAAAACATCACGAGGAAATTCAACCATCTCATCTAAAAACAAAACCCCACGATGAGCCAGCGTAATCTCACCTGGCTTTGGTGTCGAACCACCGCCAATAATCCCATTAGCAGAGGCTTTGTGATGCACCGCCCTAAACGGTCGCTGTGTCATCAACGGTTGCTTTGATGAAAGTTGACCACAAATACTATAAATTTTTGTCAACTCTAAAGCTTCTTGCAATTGCAAAGGTGGCAAAATCGATGCAAAACACTTTGCCATCAAGGTTTTACCAGAACCAGGCGATCCAAACATTAACATATTATGCCCACCTGCTGCCGATATCTCAAGTGCTTTTTTTGCTTTTGATTGACCCTTAACATCTTTAAAATCGTATTGATATTCTTTTTTCAAATCCTCATTCAAATACGCACTGACATCAACAAAACTTTTTTCAATAGGCTGACCTGAAAAATGGTTAACGACATCAGCCAAACACTCTGCACCGAAAACATTTATGCCCTCGACAAGCCCTGCCTCACACGCATTAATCGTAGGAACAAAAACATTTTTCACCCCAATCTCTTTCAACCCCATAACCAATGGCAAAACACCATTCACAGAACGCAAGCCACCGTCAAGCGAGAGTTCACCAACAAAAGCAAAATCCTTCAACAACTCTTCGCTCAAAACTTCTTCCTCAACCAAAATCCCTATTGCAATAGGCAAATCGAAGTTTGAACCCTCTTTTTTCAAATCAGCTGGTGCTAAATTTATAACAACTTTTTTAGATGGAAAAGTGAAATTTGAGTTTTTAATAGCACTCCTAACCCTATCCCTAGCCTCGTTTATCGCCGTATCAGGCAACCCAACAATGGAGATACTAGGCAAAGAATTCACCACATCAACCTCAACATGAACCTTGAACGCATCTAACCCTATTATCGTAGCAGTTGTTATCTTATTAACCATAATTTTTAGTCTATCACAAAATTTCATTTTTTTGATAATATATAACAATGAACGATTTCAAAAATATATTAACAATAAATTTTGGCGGAATTGGTGATGAAATCTTTTTTTTACCAACAATAATCTCTCTAAAAAAAGAATTCGCAAACGCTAAAATCACCCTCGCACTAGAACCTCGTAGCAAATCGATTACGGATTTGAGCGGACAAATTGATGATATTATTTTAATCGATGTCAAAGGAAAACAGAAATATTTTCAATTACTAAAATTAATTTTTTCAGCTAGAAAAGGCAACAAATACGGCAAATTTGACGCCGTAATCTCTTCTGGCGGCAACAAATTAATAAGCATTTTATTATTTTTAACAGGTATAAAAAGTCGGTATGGTTTTGATACTGGAAAATTAAGCAAGATTTTGCTAACAAAAACCGCTAAACTCAACAAAAATCAATACGCTTGTGCAATGTATCATGATTTGGCAACACTTATCACAAACCACAAAACCGAACTACCAAAAATCGACACAACCCCACAAAATAAAACTCCAAACTCCGTACTAATCCACCCTGGCGTGAGTTTGATGAGTGTTAATAAAGGCATGATTAAAACGATTTCTGCAAAAACTTGGGCAAAGCTTATCGATTTATTAATAGAACAAGGCAAAACCGTAACCCTCGCTGGAGGACCTGACGACAAAAATGTAATAGAAGAAATTCGCACAAGCGTTACTAACAACAATTTTAACGATTTATACGGCAAAACCAAAAGCCTGAAAGACCTAGCAGAACTGATTTCTAGCACAGAAATCTTTATATGCTCTGACTCTGCCCCACTACACATCGCCGTGGCATTACAGACAAAAACTTTCGCCATCTTTGGTCCAACAGATGATAAAAAATTAATCCCAAATTCTGTGCTAATCAAAGCCATAAAAGCTTGCGACACTTGCCCAATCAAACCCTGTCTTTGGGAACATCGTCAAACAACTTGTGAAGCTCTCGATTGCCTAAAAATTACAGCAGAAGAAATAGCTAATCAAATCGATTAACTCGCTTCATCACGTTCAAAAACCCCAAGAACTAGCGTCAAATCTTCAATAATCTTTTCTATCAAATTAATTGCCAAATCACCAAGCACAACGGTTTCTGACGAGCTTTCGGATTTGTAGAATGCACAATTTAAAACATATTTCATTTTTAAAACATCATCATAAACCTGCCCTAATGTTTCTGATAAATTTTCGTTATCTTTCATAAATGACCCTTTGTTGTTACAGAATATTAACTATGATAGCCATTATATCTAGTATAATACCCATTATCAAGTGTTAATATTATTGAATGAATACTGAAAATTTCAAAAAACAAATCGGATTGAACATTAAATCTTTAAGAGTAAAAAAAGATTTAAAACAAACAGAGCTTAGTGATTTTGCACAAATTAGCCAAACAACTTTAAGTAGCATTGAGAATGGTGAGCAAAATTTTAGAATAAATACGATTTGTTCAATTGCTGAGGTTTTAAAAGTCGCACCAGAAGAGCTATTTAAAATCGATTAACTCACTTCTTTTATTCAGATACCTCAAGGATTTGTGTCAAATCTCCGATAATCTTTTCTATCAAATTAATTGCCAAATCCCCAAGCACAAGGGTTTCTGACGAGTTTTCGGATTTGTAGAATGCACAATTTAAAACATATTTCATTTTTAAAACATCATCATAAACCTGCCCTAATGTTTCTGATAAATTTTCGTTATCTTTCATATGCCCTCTAAACATTCTGAATACTTAACATTTTATTCAGTATACTTAACAAAAGATTAAGTGTCAAGCATTATAATTATAAGTATGCAGGATTTTAAAAAGAATATTGGACTTAATGTTAAATCAATTAGAGTAAAACGTAGTTTAAAACAAGCTGAACTAGCAGACTTTGCACAAATTAGTACAGTCACACTCAGCGGTATTGAAAATGGTGAACAAAATTTCAGGATAGACACCATTTGTGCTATCGCCAAAATTCTAAAAGTCGCACCAGAAGAGCTATTTAAAATCGATTAATAAATAATTTAAAAAACTTTTACAATAATATCATATACTATTTTAAATTTTTCTTCTTCAAGTAATGAAAGTTTGTTAAGAACAGCATTAATTTTTTCTTGCTTTTCAAGCCCTAGTGAAACTTTATCTAACATAAAAAATGTACTAACTGGAAGGTTTAAATTTTTACAAATTTTATCGACATTTGCAGGGGTTGGCATATACTTTGCACGCTCAAAATCAGTGATATTCCTCTCATGCACCTCAATCAACTCTGCAAATTTTTCTTGAGTTAACCCTAATTCTTTTCTAATGCGTTTAATATTTAACGCAAATAACTCTTTCATCGTAATCATCTTATCATATTAAGCGTTTTGGTTATGTAAATTCTACAGTAAAGTTATGTAACTTTATCATAAAATACAGTTGCATTATGTAAATACATGCAGTATAATGACATTAATATTACTAGTTTTTACATTTGGAGGAAAATGAACTATGAAAAAAAACTTTAGACATTACGCTTTTACTTTAGCAGAAGTCTTGATTACCTTAGGCATTTTGGGGGTAGTATCTGCAATGACCTTACCGAATATGATTAGTAGCTATCAAACAGAGGTATTAGAAAAGAAAAAATCTCTTTTTGATGGTCGCATTGAAGAAGCGATGAATCAAATGAGGTTTCATGAAAAACTTACTGGATATTCTAACTTAGAGGATTTTGTTGAAGAATTAGGAAAATATATAAAAATCGATATTATTTGTGAAAACGATGAATTAGCCGAGTGCTTTGCAAATTCAGTAACAACTATGACAAATACTAAAGAAACTGAAACCGATTTAAATCTAGGTTATGACATAGGGACTGCAACACTAAAAGAAAGCTTATTTTCAAATAATTTAGGTGTGATTTTTGCTGATGGAGTAAGTGCAATACTAAACTATTCACAAGATTGTTCTTGGTTATCACCATACGATGGTGGGGCTTCAAGAAGTGAAGCAGAAAGTTGTCTATCAATGATTTATGATTTAAACGGACGAAATGGTAAAAACACAGTAGGCAATGACATACATACACTTAATGCTGTTATGGATTGTTTAATATTAACAGATAGTGGAACTTGTTATAATCAAACAGCTTTTTACCCAACTGCATTAAGTTATACCGAATGCGAAGCACAAAAAGGTGACTTAGGTATCGATGAATGTTATTATGATAATGATTATTGGGCTGGCTCAGTTGCAGCTTGTGGGGGTATTGAATACTTACCAACAATGAACGAATTAGCTGAAATGGCAGGGGTGATGTATGGTGGTACTGTATCAGCATATGAAAGGTTATATGGAACGCCAAATGATGATATGTTGCTTTGGTTAGGACTAAATGATTTAGCCACATATAGTGGTGGTTATGCAATAGTATCCAATGAAGAAATATCACCTACTCAATGTTATTATAGAAGCTTTCACACAACATCCACATATGTAGATATAATCAATGATAGAAATACAAAACGATTAACGCTATGTATTGAATAAAATCAACTAAACCATAAACAAAATATTGCTGATTTCAATTGAAATCAGCAATATTTATATATTATTACTAAAATATTAAAAGTCGCACCAGAAGAGCTATTTAAAATCGATTAACTCGCTTCTTTTATTCAGATACCTCAAGGATTTGTGTCAAATCTCCGATAATCTTTTCTATCAAATTAATTGCCAAATCCCCAAGCACAACGGTTTCTGACGAGCTTTCGGATTTGTAAAATGCACAATTTAAAACATATTTCATTTTTAAAACATCATCATAAACCTGCCCTAATATTTCTGATAAATTTTCGTTATTGTTCATCACATTACCCTTTTTGTTTTAAACCTAATTTAATTAGATTATATCCTAAGCAAATTAGGTTGTCAAATGATAAAATAAACCCATGGATATAAAAAAATATAAAAAACTTATAGGACTAAACATCAAATCACTACGAGTAAAAAAAGCTTTAAAACAAATTGAGCTAGCTGATTTTGCACAAATAAATTACACAACTTTAAGTAAAATTGAATGCGGAGAGCAGAATTTTACAATCGAAACTCTTTATTCTATCGCCGAAATTCTCAAAACAACCCCAGAAGCGTTACTAAAAATCGATTAAATACCAACACTCAACCCTGCACAAAGGTTTATCGACTGACCTGTCAAACCTTTTGCCTGCTCTGTAACCAAATATTTTACTAAATTTGCAACCTCTTCTGGTTGTACAAATCGTTTTTGCGGAATTCCTTCCAAAATTTCTTCTTTAGTAAAATCACTCTCTTCAATTGAGTTCAAGCCCAAATCAGTTTCAACCCAACCAGGGTTAATCGTATTTATAGTAATCCCAAATTCTGCCAATTCCAAAGCCAAGGATTTTGTCAAACCGACCAATCCAGCTTTCGAACCTGAATAAGAGCTTGCATAAGCCTCGCCCATGACGCCAGAAATTGAACCAATATTAACAATTCGCCCCCATTTATTTTGTTTCATAAACGGAACTACTTTTGAAATTAGCTTTGTTGGTGCAACCAAATTTGTCATAAAAATTCGCTCAATCTCCTCGAACCCTACTTCTTCAACACCACCATAAACGTACTCGCCAGCGTTATTAATCAAAACATCGATATTGTTTTCAACAACAAAATTCACAATAATCTCAAAATCTTTCGCCAAATCACAAACGCAAAACCCACTAGCCCCAATACTTTTCAACGCTTTTTCATTTCGTCCTGTCACAAAAACATTCCCTACAGATTTCAAATTTTCTGCAATCACTTTGCCTATTCCTTTTGACGCACCAGTTACTAATATATTCACGAATTAATTTCCTTTAAAAATTGTTGCACAATAAATGACGCCATAAAAATCCCTGAAACACTCGCCACAAATGGAGTTGAAGCAGGTGTAATTTTCACAAACTCAATTTTCTCACCCGATTTTGTTTCAATTCTTTCAATCTCAGAAATTTTATCTAGTGCTGAAGCCTTTTCACGACTTGCAACAACCGTTACACCCTCTTGAATTCCTAATTTTTTCAGCTGAAATATAACATTTGATACAAAAGGTGCGTTACGATTTTCCATCTCGCTGATATCGCAAACATACAACTTAGTCGGGTCAATCCTATTCCCAGCTCCCATCGAACTAATCACAGGGATATTTTTTTCAACACAGTTCTGTAACAAAGAAATCTTTGAACGCATCGTATCTATCGCATCAACCACATAATCAAAATTGCCCAATTCCATTTTTTCGGTATAAAAATCATCAACAATATTAATTTTCAAATTAGGGTTAATATCCTTCAAGCGGTTCTCAAATAACATAGCTTTTTTCTGCCCAACAGTTGAATTAAAAGCAATAGATTGGCGATTTATATTTGAATATGTAACCTCATCAAAATCAACAATCGTCAATTCACCAACGCCCGCACGAGCCAAAGCTTCAACGCAAAACCCACCAACACCACCAAGACCAAAAACAGCCACGTATTTTTTAGCCAAAAAGTCTTGACCTTCTGCACCCCAGTATAGTTCGTTTCTTGAAAAAATCTGTTTTTGCAACTCTGTCAAAACTACCTCATTAATATTTTATTATTGAACAATGCCAAATCCAAGTAAAAATGTGCATAAAATAAACAATACTGCAAAAATACCTGTCAATTTATTCAATCCTTTTTCAGCACTTTTTTGTGAAGCAAAAACTTGTGAAGCTCCACCCATGCCTGCAATACCATCACCTTTTGGCGAGTGCATTAAGATTAATACTACTAATAATATAGCTGAAATTATTTGAGTTCCCCAAACTAATTTTAAAATCATTTAATTCTCCTTTTTATTTGAAATGAAGTGCGCTCTTTTCGAGTTCAATTCGATTTTGTCGAAAGTGTATAATCGTGCTGGACGTTTTGATGAGGATTTTGTATACTCATTCAATTCAATCAAGCCCTCTGTCGATAAAGCTTTTTTACGGAAATTACGTTTATCCAAGCTTTTTGTCATAATCAACTCATAAGCTTTTTGCATCTCAGTCAAAGTAAACTTTTCGTTCAACAATTGATAAGCAACTGGACAAAGTTCAAGTCTTTCACGAGTTCTTTTTAGTGAATACTCAATAATCTCTTTATGGTCAAACGCCAAAGCTGGCAAGTCAGAAACCTTATGCCAAGCTAGTTCTGGTGTAATCGTAACCTGAATATCTTCCGCTCTCACCAACGCAAAATATGCACAAGTAATTACACGAGCATTAGGGTGACGAAGAGGGTTACCAAACGTATACAACTGTTCTAAATAAATATTTTCAACATTTGTACGCTCTTTCAAGACACGAATTGCAGCTTGATCAAGATTTTCTGACAATCGAACATAACCACCAGGTATCGCCCATTTGTCTTTAAACGGCTCATTCGTACGCTTTACCAAAAGTGCGTGTAACGCATTATGTTTCAACGTCAAAATAACTACGTCAACTGTTATCTCATGTGTTTTTGTTTCATTAAAAATCATATATTCACCTTAATATACATAATATAATAAACATAAATTTTTATATAAGTAAATCGCTCAAAGATGTTAAGATTTGTTAACACAAACTATTACAAAACATCACTTTTAAATCTAAAAAATACTTTATATATAAGTAAGGATAATAACGGGGAAAATAATGTTTGGAAATGCTAATTATAGCTTTTTAGGGAATATGCAATATGCAAATCCAGTTGCCATGCAATCTTTTATGCCTTTTGCCTCTAATTTTACCCCTAATTTTACCTCTAACTTTGGGGCTAATTTCGATACAAATTTCGGATTTGGCGGTGGTTTCACCTCAGGATTTGGTGCAAATTTTGCATCGAACTTTTCACCTGATTTCAACCTATTTTCAAACAACAATTTCTCAACAGGAACAAATCTTAATTTCACATCAAGTAATAGCGTTTTCAACAACAATTATTCTTGCTTCAACCTTGCGATACCAAGTATAAATTCAGGTACTACAGACACTGCGAGCAAACCGTTTGGTACATTTACGTTTTCAAGCACAACAAATCCAACACCAACTAGCACTGCAACAACTACTAAGAAAACAAGTAACAAAATCGCTACAAGTACGACAAAACTAAGTTCTTCGACTAAAAAATACACCAATTTCAATCTATCGAAAGAATTCTTAGACAGAACAAAAGAAATCGCAAAAAATCTGAATTGTGATTATAAAGATTTGCTTGCTCTAATGAACAGTGAATCCGCAATAAAAACAACTTCAAAAAATAAAAGAAGAGATGGATACGTAGAAGCGGTAGGCTTAATCCAATTTACAAACGCTTCAATCACCGAACTTGAACGAGTTTATGGCATCAAGACTTCAAAAGAAGAAATTTTAAAAATGAGCGATATGGAACAACTTGATTTAACTGAAAAATATCTAAAATTGGCAAAAAGTTATAGGTTCTCATCGAACGCAAAACTGTCAGCAGGCGACTTATACGCAATAACTTTCGCCCCAGGCAGAGCAGACCAAAATATCCTCTATTCAAGTGGAAGCGATGCTTATACAAGAAATCCATTAGACCTAGATGGCGATGGACACATTAGCAAAACTGACCTCGCAAATCACCTTGCACGCAAGCAAGTAAACGTTACGAGCTATGAAGCAGTGGCTTAAAAGTTTATAAATTTATATTACAATTTCATAATAAAACATTGATATAAGAGAATGTTTTATGTATCCTTAAATTATTAGGGAACATATAAAGGGAATAGTTATGGAAAAAGGGTATATTGAAAACGGTTTTATCGTTGACGTTTCTAACGCTGCTAAAACCTCTGAAATCATTTATGAACTTAGTAAAATTCTTGATTTACCAGATGCACAATCTAAAAAAGTTTGTATAAAATTTGCTGATATCGATTTGAACACAAGCGATTTGATTAGCATAAACGCACTTGTAAAATCTATGAACTCAGAAATAGAATTCATTAGCACTAATAGCGAAGTTACTCGTCAAAGTGCAGCAAAATTGGATTTGAAAATCTCTAACCTAGAAAACAAAGTTTCTGTCCCAACTTATGACGATAATGCAGAAAAAGCAGATGAAATTAGCTCTGAATTAGAAAAAGCTTTAGATAAAATTTTTGGTGAAGATAACGTTTCTTTGCCAAACCAAAACGATTTAAATAATAAAAGACCTGAAGAAATCTCAGAAGAAAACGAAGCGACAAGCAATCTTAAAACATATGAAACAATTGAGAATATTATTGACGCTGAAGAAATTGAAACAGAAAATTTAAAAGATTTTAATGAAGAATTAGAAACCGCTAATAATTCATCAACTACAGAAGAAATAAATATCATTAAAGAACAACTAAAAAGTACAGAAAAGCTTCCAACGCTATATTTGCAAAGAACACTGCGTTCAGGTCAAAGCCTGACTTCAGATGGCAACGTTGTAATTATTGGTGATGTAAATCCAGGTTCTGAAATCATTGCAAAAGGTGATATCACGATTTGGGGTATCTTAGGCGGTATCGCCCACGCAGGAAGCGAAGGAAACTCGCTTGCAAGAATTCGAGCATTAAAAATGAACGCTATACAACTTCATATCGGCGACATTTTCGCAAGAAGACCAGACAACGCAAATATTCCATACATACAAAAAACTGACACCTATACTCCAGAAGAAGCGATTGTCAAAAACAAACAAATATTTATAGAGAAATTACATAATATATAAGAACTAAAATGCTAACATACCCACAAAAAATATTAACAACATTAAATAATATAGATAAAATTATAAAAATAAAAGGAGAAAACATGACTGGTAGAGTTATTGTAATCACGTCTGGAAAAGGCGGGGTTGGAAAAACAACCACTAACGCAAACATAGGGACTGCACTTGCTAAAGCTGGCAAGAAAGTTGTTATGATTGATACCGACCTAGGACTAAGAAACTTAGACCTATTACTAGGGTTGGAAAATCGTATCGTATACACAATCGTAGACGTAGTTGAAGAGCGTTGCAAACTAAAACAAGCTTTGGTTAAAGACAAAAAAAATCCTAACCTTTGCCTATTAGCAGCTGCACAAACTCGTGATAAAACAGCCGTTACAGAAGATCAATTGATAGAGATTTGCGAAACTTTGAAAAAAGATTTCGATTTTATCCTAGTTGACTGCCCAGCTGGTATCGAACAAGGATTTCAAAACGCTGTTGCTGGTGCTTCTGAAGCTATCGTTGTAACAACACCTGAAATGTCTGCCGTTCGTGACGCAGATAGAATTATCGGGTTGCTAGAAGCTAGAGAAGAAATTAAATCTTACAAACTTTTGCTCAACCGTGTTAGACCAAATCTTATTAAATCTAACGATATGATGAGCGTTGAAGATGTTGTTGAAATCCTTTCTGCTGAACTTATCGGCATAATCCCAGAAGATACAGGCATAATCACTTCAACCAACAAAGGTGAACCGATTGTTAACGATGAAAAATCTTTAGCAGGAAGAGCTTATCACAACGTTGCTAAAAGGATTATTGGCGAAGATATACCATTTATGAACCTTGAAGAAGAAGTTAGCGTTGTCGCTAAAGTCAAAAAATTCTTTTCTGGTCTAATCGGAAAGGAGAAGTAAGATGAACGATATTTTTACTAATTTATATAACAAAGTTTTAGGGTTTTTCAAAAAAACAGAAGCTAATGAAGAAGTTTCAGCTAAAGATGTAGCTTGCAACCGCTTGAGAGTTGTCTTGATGCAAGATAGAACAAACTTAACTCCTGAATTGATGGAACGTATGAGAAAAGAATTGGTTGAATTACTTTCAAGATACGTTGAAATGGACAAAGAAGCACTAGAGCTGAACCTTGAACACGATGGCGATCAAGTTGCATTAATGCTTTCTATCCCCGTAATTCGTGCTAAAGATGAAGAGGAAATCATCGAAGCTTTAGAAGAAGCTGAAAAACAAAATGATGAAGAAACATCTGAAGAAGAAACAGAAACTTGCGAAGATGATGAAGAAATCGAGATTGATGAAGCCGAAGTTAATGATGCTAACGAAGATTTGGCATTAGAGATTGAAACAACTAAAGAAACTAAAAAAAACTAAAATAATCGGTATTTATCTGAATTTAATAATAAAACTGGATAGTCTTGATAATACAAAGCTATCCAGTTTTATTTATTTTTTGTCATGCTAAATTTATTTCAGCATCGCATTAGTCATAAGCTATTCCATGATTATGCGATTCCGAAACAAGTTCGGAATGACGTTGTATGTTAGCAATGACAGTTTTTATCCTGCTAAACTAGTTTAATAATTTCGTTTTCACAACTTTGATGAAAATCGTTCAATGATTTAGACAAATACGCTGAATAATCTTTTATCACAAACAATAACGAAGTTATTTTTAGATTATTTTTAGAAAAATATTGATTGGTTAAACAATCAGTAAGTAAATTAATACAATCATTTAATACATTAAATTTACAAGCAAGTTCTTCTATTTGTTCAATATTTGATTTCATATATTCCCTTTGAATGTCTTATATAGTAATTATATTACTGATAAAAGAATTATAACAGATTGAATAAATATTGTCAAATAGCTAAAATTAAAATATGGAAAAAGAAGATATTATAAAATTTGCTTGTTATGTTAAATATAAAAGAAATTTAAAAGGAATGTCACAAGAAGAATTGGCTGAAAAGGTGAATATTTCTATTAAAACAATTGGCTCTTTAGAGCGTGGAGCTACAAATATAACATTGCAAAATTTGTATTCGATTGCAAAAATTCTTGATATCGATTTGGGTGTATTGACTAATCCACAAGCTTAATAATTTCTATGTGGATTACCACGTATTATTTCAGTTTAAAGCTTTTTTGTTTTGTTATTGTAACCACCCCGCCTTACAGGCACCCCTCCTCGGGAGGGGAATTTTGACCGCACGGAATAAATATATTTTAAAGTTTGACTTTAGCGAAGTGAGGTTAAAAAATGTTTACGAAACGATTTCAATGCGGAATTTGTTTGAGCGGTATTATGAAAATCCCCCCCCTCCAGCAAAGAAAAAGGGAGCAATAGCGAGTTATTCCGCTTTTTTGTTGAGTAACTACATTTATTTTCTCACAAGCGTTGTCAAGAGCTTCTTTTGTTTCGCTTTCTTGTCGGTACAAGGAAATGAAAATAGTATCATATATTAGCTTGTCGGTTAATGCGATGCGGTCTGAATGAGCCATTTTGATTTATAAGACAATTAATCAAATGAAAAATCTCAAAACAAATTTGTTTAATGTATAATATTTACAAATACATTATGAGGAAAAAAAATGGCAGAAAGAATTGTATCAGGAATGCGTCCAACGGGAAAACTTCACTTAGGTCACTATCTTGGGGTTATTCAAAATTGGGTTGAGCTTCAAAAAACACACGAGAGCTTTTTTTTCGTAGCCGATTTTCACGCTCTCACAACCAAATACGACAAAACTGAAACCCTTCGTCAAGACACGCTTGAGGTCGTTATGGATTGGCTTGCTTGTGGGATTGACCCTGAAATATCGACAATTTATGTACAATCACTTGTGCCTGAAATCGCTGAACTTAATATATATTTAGGTATGATCACCCCGCAAAATTGGGTTGAGCGTGATCCGACCCTAAAAGATATGGCAAAAATTTTACGCACAAAAGACGGGGCAAATTCTCAAATCAATTATGGATTAATGGGCTATCCTGTGCTAATGAGTGCTGATATCATGATGTTTAACGCAACGGCAGTTCCTGTAGGAATTGATCAAGTCGCACACATAGAAATCACTAGAGATATCGCAAGAAGGTTTAATAATATCTATAAAACTGACTTTTTTAAAGAAGCAAAACCAATCCTTAATCATTGCTCACTAATCTCTGGACTTGATGGACAAAAAATGGGTAAGTCTTTTGAAAACGATATCAAAATTTCAGATAGTGCTGAAGTTACTGCCAAAAAAATCATGTCAGCTGTCACAGACAAAAATCGCATAAGAAAAGATGATGCTGGAAACCCTGACGAATGTTTAGTCGCATATAAATACTGGGAAATTTTTGGTGAAAAAGACCAAATCGATACTGTAAAATGTGAATGCCAACAAGGTTTACGTGGCTGTGCTGATTGCAAAAGACAACTTGGTGCAACTATCAACGAAAAACTTTCTGAAATACGTGAAAAACGGAAATATTATGAACAAAATCCTCAATTAGTTGAAGAGATTGTTAAAAAAGGTTCGCAAAAAGCACGCATTGAAGCAAGAAAAATTCTTGATGAAGTACGAAACATTATAGGTATGTATTCATAGCCCAACAAACCTACTTATAAACGGGAAAGCAAGTTCGTTGAAGCCTCCGCAAACTATGACTTTGACGGAAAATTTACAATAAAAAAGCCGTTTTTAACGGCCAATCCTAAATTGGTTAAGGTTAATTGTGTGTGTAGGAGAAAATAAAGAAAAATAGTCTATACTTTATATATACCCATATTTTATAAATAAGTAACATTTTTTGGTAAAATCGTTACAATACTTCACAAAAAGTCACCATTGAGTTTCAAAATTAACAAGAATAACACCTATATTTTATCCTAAGAATTATTGATATCGGCTGGTACAGTGATTTTGGTTAGAAATTGCATTAAATATTTTTTTGCAGTAAAATATAATTATAAAAATGGGATAAAATCACAAAAATGCAAAGTGATAAAAGGGGACAAGATGAAAATCGAGGCAAAAAATCTAATAAAGGTTTATGGTGATAGAAGCGTTGTAAACGATGTTACGTTTCACATTGATAAAGGTGAAGTTGTTTGTCTTTTAGGACCTAACGGTGCTGGTAAAACCACAACATTTTATATGGTAGTTGGTCTAGTAAAGCCTAATAAAGGGAATATTTTTCTTAATGGACAAAATATTTCTGACTGGCCTATGAACTTGCGTGCTAAAGCGGGGATTGGATATTTACCTCAAGAAGCTTCTATTTTTAGAAAGTTATCTGTAGAAGAAAATATTAAATTAGTTCTTGAGATGAATGAAAAACTAACAGAATGTGAAAAAACTCATAAATTAGAAGAATTATTATCGGAATTTGGTGTTTTAAAGTTAAGAAAATCACCAGCAATCGCATTATCAGGTGGTGAACGCAGACGTGTGGAAATCGCACGTGCTTTGGCGGCAAGCCCTGATTTCATGCTACTTGACGAACCTTTTGCGGGGATTGATCCTATCGCTATTGGTGACATCAAAGACAACATCAAAAAAATATCGCAAGACAAAGGCTTAGGCGTTTTGATTACTGACCACAACCCTAAAGCGACTTTGTCGATTACTGATAGAGCTTATGTAATATTTGATGGGAAAATTAAAATCCAAGGGAAAAGTCTTGATGTTGCTAACGACCCAATCGCTAAGGAATTTTATTTAGGAAAGGATTTCAAACTTTAATGAAGTTTTTACCAAAAATTACAATTTATGATAAATTTATGTTCACGCAAGTTTTAACAACATCGGTCGTGGCGATTTTGTTGTTCACGGTTGTTTGGATAGCTCCAGAAATGCTTTTAAAAACGATTAAAGCAACTCTTGCTGGACAATATACAATCAAAACAGCTGTTTTAATTTTGGCTTGCGAGCTTCCTAAAATATTAGGCAAAGCTTTGCCAGTAGGGCTTTTATTAGGTTCTTTGTTTACTTTTGACAAATTAAGCAAGGATTCTGAGCTGACCATTTTTCGTGCGGTAGGAATGTCATTTAGCAGAATAATCGCACCGATAATCGTTTTAAGCGTATTTTTTACAGCACTTTGCTTTGTAACCTATGATAAATTAATCCCTTATTCTGTTAACAAGATGAAAGAGATTAAAGGTGATTCAACGGTAACTCAATATATTTATACACAAAAAGATGTCAATAATGTTCCTACGGTAGCGGTTATTGTTTCAAAATTCAAAAAAGATGAAATGCATAATGTTATTGTTTTAGACTTTGCGAATAAACGATATACTGATGTTCACCAACTTAATACTATTTATCATGCAAAAACTGGGCAAACATTAAAAGACAAATGGCATTTACAAAATATTACTGAATATGTTATTTCAACAGATGGCATTTTTGTTGAGATTAATAAAATCCCTGAAATGGACATTTTAGAAGGGATTGATGCTCAAAATGCTTATACGCTTATGACAAATTCTGTAAAAAAAGAACGTGAGATTAACAATACTGATTTAAAAAACTATGTTAATTTGCTTAAAAAAGAAGGGTTAGACGAAGAGTATTCTTTGATGAAAAACAAATATTTACAAAGATTTTTCCACCCTTTTGTTTGCATGTTATTAGCGATTATGGGCGCACTTTTAGGGTTTAGCAAACCTCGTGAACAAAGACTTATTGGCTTTACAATTGCAATTGGCTGTATTTTCTTGTATTACATAACGCTTCCATTTTTTGATCTATTAGCAGAAAAAGAGATTTTGCCTCCTCTAATGACTGCTATATTCCCACCGACAGCGTTTTTAATCGCAATTATTGCTTTTTACAGATCTAAGGATTTATAATCATGATTAAAAAAATACTAATTTTATTCGTTTTGACTCTTATCACTACACCTATGACTTTTGCTAAATCTTCAAATATAAAATTTGAAGATGGTGTTTATCATATCGTTTTAAAGGGTGAAAAATATAAAAAAACAATAAAGTTCTTATCCTCAGAATCGCTTATCACAAATAGAGAAGCTCATTTAAAAGCGAATGCAAAGCTTACTATTAATGCAGGGTTTTTCGATCCTAATAATGAAAAAAGTATTTCATACATAGTATCTGACAGGCAAACGACCGATGATCCAATGTTTAATGAAAACCTAACTTCTAATCCTGCACTCAGAAAAAATCTAGATAAAATTCTTAATCGTAGCGAATTTCGTGTAATTCAATGTGACATGGATAACGATTATTATTATGAAATAGTTCCGCACAAATCACCTGTTGATTTTGGTTGTCACGTCATAACTTCGGCTCAAGGTGGACCATTGATTTATCCTCAATTAAAACTTGAGGAAGAGTTTTTTGTTGTGAAAAATGAAAAAGGTGAAGTCATCAGAGAATCGGCTTCGGTTCTACAAAAATGTGAAAGAACCCTAATCGGTTTGAAAAATACTGACGAAGTTCACATACTTATTTTCACTAACGAACACAAAATCGATATGTATGAGGCTCAAATTTATGTCAAAAACTTGGGGCTTGACCGTGCTATGGCGTTTGATGGTGGCAGTTCGACTTCTATGAATTATTTGAAAAAATATGAATACTTTAGTTCTGAAGGCAACGATGGAGCTAGAAGCTTAAAGTCATTTATGTTTGTTAGTTGGTAAAATTTAAAAAAAGGATTATAGCAGTGAAAAATATATTAGTAATATTTGGAACAAGACCAGAAGTAATCAAGCTTGCACCCGTTATTTTGGAGATGAAAAAATATCCACAAAAATATAACGTGATTTTATGTAATACTGAACAACAAAAAGAATTATCAAACCAAACCTTAGATTATTTTGGGTTGAAGGCTGATATAAGCTTAAACTCGATGCGTGAAAACCAATCCTTATCAGAAATTCAAGCGAGAATTTCAACAGGACTTCAAGAAGTTTTTGACACTAACACAATCGATGCAACTATTGTGCAAGGCGATACAATGAGCGTTCTTTGCGGTGCATTAACCAGTTTTTATAACAAAAAACCTGTTTTTCACGTAGAAGCAGGCTTACGTTCATATGATATTTTCGAACCATTTCCTGAAGAAATTATGCGTCAAATGACCTCAAGGGTCGCCGACTTGCATTTTTGCCCAACACTAACTAATCAAAAAGCTTTATTAAAAGAAAATATTGCTAAAGAAAAAATTCACGTTGTTGGCAACACTGTAATTGATGCTCTTTTTTGTTTATCTGATGAAACAATTGATGAAGCAAAAAAGATTTTTGCCCAAAAAAATATCGTTATTAATGACAAATTAGTTTTAATCACAGCACACAGACGGGAAAATCATGGTGAAAGAATTGATAATATAATAAAATCGATTGCTGATATCGCAAATAAATTTGCTGATCATCAATTTATAATACCAGTTCACCCAAACCCTAACGTCAAGGACAAGATTTATGACGCTTTAGAAAATTTTAAAAATATTCACTTATTAGCACCGCTAGATTATCCCAATTTGGTTTATCTAATGCGTAATGCTAAACTTATTTTAACAGATAGTGGTGGAATTCAAGAAGAAGCACCGTCATTTGGTTGTCCTACTCTTGTTATGAGATATGAAACAGAACGCCAAGAAGGGATTGAAGCAGGGGTTTCAACCCTTGTTGGAGCTGATTATAACAAAATAACCAAACTTTGTGATAACATACTCTCTAAAGATAAAGCTCAAACGAGATTGACCGTTCAAAACCCTTATGGTGATGGCAAAACTGCTGAAAAAATTGAAGCACTGATTGCTGATTTTTTGAAATAGGATTATAAAAATATAAAAATATGGAATTAAGTGGCGGGTTTTTTCTTAAAAAACCCGCCACTAACTTAAACTTTATTAAACTAATTTTATTATTAATTATCAAATTTATTTAATCAAATAACCAGCGTTTACACTCGCATAAATTTTAACAATTCCTGTTTCAATAGGTGTAGAACCAGTTGATAAATCAAGCGAAATTGTTTTCATCAACATTGCATTTGACTGCGTATTTGCACTACAACTAACATCTAAATTTTTTATACCAACAATTGAAGTTCCTGCAGACTTTGCAACTGATTCAGCCTGCGATTTTGATTGTTTAACCACTTCTGCTATTAAAATATTACAATCTTTTTCTGTACTAGAGAGCGAATACTGAATATTACGAACTTCGGTTGCACCCAACGAAATTGCTTTGTCAATAATCAAACCGATTTTCTCCACCGATTTTGTTTTAAGCTCAATAACATTTGATACTTGATATTTATCAAAAATCTTTTTACCATTTGTATAGCTATAAAGTGGTGTTGCTGTATAATTTGATGTTTTTACATAATCACCATTTTTCGCATTAATCATTGATTTCAACTCTGAATAAACTGAATCAGAAATCTTTTTGTTATCATCTGATGCTATATCCATAGATTTTGCATCTTGAGTAATAACTGCAACAGATATCGTCACAACATCAGCTTTAATCTCATTACTATCTGATGATGAAACATTGACTACACCTTTTAATGCACTCAAATCCTCAGCCAAACAAACATTCCCTATCATCGAAAGCGAATAAACACCTAATAATAGCATTGTAGATAATATTTTTTTCATATTTTTTCCCTCTTTTTTATACGTTAACTAAACATTATAAGTATCTTTTTCAATAACGTCAACTTTATCTTGAGATGAAACATTTTCGTTTTCATTTTCTGATTTGTCATCACCTAATTCAAGATTACTAAATGGTTTTAGCTCACCAGATTTCATCATCATTGGATTAACCCTATGCATATTTGATTGTGCTTTAATTTTTGTCATCAAATGAGCCATTTCTTCATCAGACAATTCGTTAACCGAAGTAATTGATTGAAGATATTTGTGTTTATCATTTATAATATATCCACCAATCCCAATTATAGACCATAGCATAACCCCTTGAAATAATGATATCGTAGGTATTATGACGCTATAAGTAGTCAAATAGTTCCAAATATTCATCGCAACAAACCCAGGAAACACAACAAATCCAGCAATAGCACACGTAACGACAAATAATGCCACAATAGCACCACTAATTCCTGATATTTTTATTATTTTAGGTCTTTTTTTCATTTAATCCTCATTTATTTTCGCTAAAAACTCATCTTCTGACAATATTATAACACCAATAGATTCTGCTTTGTCCAATTTTGAACCAGCATTCTCGCCAACAACCAAATAATCAGTATTTTTAGTTACACTTGATGTAACTTTACCACCTTCAGATTTTATCATTTCACTAATCTTATCTCTTGTCATATTCTTCAAAGTACCAGTGATAACAAACACTAAATTTTTAAATTTATCAGAAACCACTACCGATTGAGCTTCTGGATTAATCCCCAAATCCTTCAACCTGACAATCATCTGCCTTGTTTCATTATCCTGAAAAAATTCATATAAATCTTTTGCCATCGTTACACCAATGCCATCAATTGCCTCAAAGCTCTCTATCGTAGCATTTTGCAACTTCTCAAGCGAACCAAATTCATTTGCAATAAGCTCAGCCGATTCTTTCCCAATATTTTTGATAGAAAACGCTGTTATCAATCTCGTAAGCGAATTTTTTTTACTCTTTTGAATAGCGGTATAAATATTATGAGCAGATTTTTCTCTCACATTTTCTAATTGAGTTAAATCCTGCATATTCAAATCATACAAATCTATTGCCGATTTTATAAACCCGCCCTCAAGCAACTTAGCAATTATTGACGGACCGACACTATCAATATCCATAGCGTTACGTGAACACCAAAACTCTATTTTTGCCTGAGTTTTAGCAGGACAATTCGGGTTCTGACAAAACAATACGACCTCATTATCCAACTCAACCAAATCCTCAAGACAACTAGGACAAATTTTAGGCTTCTCATAAACCGCCAAATTATAATGGTTCTTGTTCTCAATAACTTTTATAACCTTAGGAATAATTTCTGCCGCTTTTTTAATCAAAACCTTATCACCAATACGCACATCAAGCCTTTTTATCTCATCAAAATTATGTAAACTTGCACGAGAAACAACACTTCCAGACAAATTCACTGGCTCTAAAACAGCGACAGGCGTCAATGCTCCAGTTTTACCAACCCCTAATTCAATATCGTTTACAACTGTAATAACCTCTTCTGCTGGAAACTTAAACGCTGTAGCCCACTTAGGTGAACGAGAAGTGAACCCGATATCTTGTTGTTGAGCAAAATTATTCACTTTCACAACAACACCATCAGTCGCATAATCCAAATCAAAACGCTTCTTTTCCCAATGTTTGCAATACTTTTCAACATCAGAAACATTTTTAACCAGTTTAACATTAGGGTTAATCTTAAACCCCAGCTTTTTCAAATACTTCATACTATCATAATGAGTTTTAGGCATATTTTCGCCACTCTCAATGATACCAGCATAAGTAAACATCGACAAATCACGTTTCGCCGTAATAGAACTATCTAATTGTCTGATTGAACCAGATGCCGCATTTCTTGGGTTTGCGAAAACTTTTTCATCGTTCAATTTTTGTTCTTCGTTTAATTTTTCAAAAGAAGATTTTGCCATATAAATCTCACCACGAACCTCAATATCTATCGGTTCAAAAAGACTGAGCGGTATCGCCTTAATAGTTTTTAAATTGTTAGTAATATCCTCGCCAACCAAACCATCACCACGAGTAACCCCACGGACAAACAAACCTTTTTCATATGTCAAAGCTATCGCCAAACCATCGATTTTTAATTCACAAACCAATTCGACTTCATCTTTGTACTCCAAACAAAATTTTGAATACCATTTCGCTAATTCATCAAAATCATAAGTATTATCAAGACTATATAAACGATGCCTATGCTTGTGTTGAAGAAATTTCTCACTAACAGAACCAACTCGAAGCGTAGGACTATTAGGCTTTTTAAATTCAGGATTAACCTCCTCCAACGACTTCAACTCCGCAAACATAACGTCATAGTCGTAATCGCTAATCAAAGGATTTTCTTCAATATAATACAGATGATTTGCCTTATTAATCTCATCTGTCAAAAATTCTATTCTCTGTTGAAACATATTTGAACCCATTCTACATTACCATCAACAATTCTCTAACGACTTTCGCAGCAACCGCCGTTGAAACCCCAGAAGCGTCATAATCAGGTGCTAATTCAACAACATCAACCCCCACAATGTCAAAATCTTTTAAATAATCAAACCAACCGATTAATGTATTAAAATCAAATCCACCAGCTTCAGGCGTCCCCGTCCCAGACATAATCGAAGGATCTAGAACATCTAAATCAACCGTCACAAATATTTTTTTGCTACGCAAACAATCAAGTCCACTATACTCATTAACTAAAGTTTTATGCTCTTTCATAAACTCCCATTCTTCTTTCATGCCAGAACGAATACCAATTTGCTTAATATTTTCAGCCCCAACAATCTTTGAAACGTGACGAATTACGGTAGAATGCGACATTTCTTCACCACAATAATCCTCTCTTAAATCAGTATGAGCATCGAAATGCACTACAGCTAAATCCTTATAAAATTTCGCCAACGCCTTAATCTCAGGTAAAGTAACCAAATGTTCGCCACCAATCCCAAAAACACGCTTGCCATCTTTATAAATTTCTTCAACATTTTTTTCAATCAAATTCAAAGACTCGATAGTATTTCCCAAAGGAAACTCTAAATCACCCGCATCATGAAAATTCACATCATCAAGATGTTTGTCAAATTTTGGCGAATAATCCTCCAAACCCCAACTAGCCAAACGTATTTGCTCTGACGCAAAACGAGAACCAGGACGATTGGTAACTGTCCCATCAAATCCCAAACCCAACATAACTATATCCGAAGATTGATAATCAGAATTCTGCCCCATCCAACTTCTATCCAAAAAAGGTCCTGACAACATTTTTACACTCCTCCTTGACTAATATTATCAGATTTTACAATAAAAATAAAAAAAATTAAACTTGCTTTTTGGTAAAAATCAATTAATATAATAATATGAAGAAGGTTTTTATTCTCTTATCAATAATATTTATGGGCTTGGTTTCTCTTGCTCAAGATGATACTAATTATGCAGAAATTTATGAACAATTAGACGTCCCAACATTTGAATATCTTCATGGCAAAGACCCTGGAGAATACCAAGATGGGGTAAATTCTTCTTGGTCATTATACCCACTTTTTCGATTAACCTCAGCACTATATTTTAAATCAATTACAATAGAACCTGGTTACTACTTGCTTACCCCTCGTCAATACGAAAATAATTGGTATATGTTATTTAAAGAAGGTGGAATTGTTAAGTATATTATTCCTATTTACAATAGAGATTTGACCCCTGAAGCATATTATGAACAAAATCAACCAGAAGTTGAAAAAACCATTTCACAAAAAATTCATCTAGCAGTACTCGATTTTGTAGGCAGAATTTTTCCATCTTCCAAGCGTGAACCCGCTCCTAATAATTATTTAGAGCTACAAGAATACGGTGACAATTTTGTTTCAATAGTGATATATTGGGGTGATTATAAATATTTTACAGTTTTTAGAACTGTACCTATATAAAATTTGGAAAAAAGGGAAAAATTAATCTTAGTCATCAACGTTTTCTTCTTTTTTAATACAATCAACAACCAATTTAGCCATCTCTTTAGCGATTATCGACTGTGTTTTTTCTGGACAATTTTGTAACATATTCATTGCCGTTCTCAATGTTGTATCAATATCATACCAACGACCTTTTCTATTCTCATCAACACCTAACCCAACTGCATTGATAATATCTTCTACAGCTTCAAATTTTTCTTCTTCAATATTATGCTCAATAATAATTTTAATCAAATTTAGTGCAATTCGAATTTGTGTTTCATCATTAGTCTTTTCTAACGTACTCATTGCTTGCGACAAAACTGGGTCTTTATCATGCCAGCGTCTATGTTGTTGCGTATATTCTTCTTTCATAATTATCTCCTATTTCTTATGTTAATGTTTATTTTCTCACAAATAAAGTTTAGCACAAAAACTATCCTTGTTTAAACATAACCCCTTTTGTACCCTTAGGATATTCCCAACCAAGCGAGCCATCTTCACAGCAAATTCTACACGCTCCACATTCTAAACAATTTTCATAATTTACAACAAGCCTATTTTCGTTACTATTCCATTCATAAACCCCAGCAGGGCAAACAAATGTGCAAACTTTAGAGCTACATTTTTGACAACTTTCACTATTAGGCTTTAGATGCGAAACGCAATCCATATAAGATTTTACAGTGTATAACTTTTCTTCAATTTTTTGTTGTTTATCACTCATCGCAACATACTCCATAGAATTTTTATAATACCAACGCCATCTTTACACAAAGTCGAAATTTTTCTATCTGTAAAAATACTTTTAATAAATTTCCAATATTTATTTTTCTTAGGCTCACTATCAACCGATGTAAACATCTCAAAAAATTCATTAATTTTTTGCGGATAATACCCCAAAAACTCATCTTTTCTAGCATGAATTCCATTCATCAAATCACGATACGTGTATAAATCTTTCATAACAAAAGATTTATCTAACTTCATTTTATACATCGACAACAATTCTTCAGAAAAATCTTGCTGTTCTATCGCAAAAATCGCCGTTTCTCCAGCAAGCTTACCAGAAACCATCGCAAGGTTTGTACCCTCCCAATGAAGATTATTGACCATCATCGCCGCATCACCGCAAACCATAACCCCATTTGCAAAAAGTTTTGGCATTTTTTTATAACCACCTTCTGGAATAAGATGTGCAGAATACTCCAACAATTCACCGTCTTTAATCAAGGGTGCAATCACGGGGTGAGCCTTCAACTCGTTCAACAACTCATGCGGTTTACATTTTTTATCCACAAATTCGTCCATCGTAATACCCAAACCGATACTGATAGAATTTTTGTTCGCATAAACAAACCCCAACCCCAACATATTAAGCATAGGTCCACCAAAAATCTCATAAGTACAACTCTCATCAGAATTCACTAGCAATCTATCATTAATTTTCTCAACAGGTAGCTTGAAAACCTCTTTAACAGAAAGTGCGACATCTTGAGGTTCAATTTTTTCTCTCAAGCCGATCTGTTTTGCAAGCAATGAATTAACGCCATCAGCCAAAATCACCAAATCAGCAAAATATTCTTCAAGCTCAGTTTTTATCCCAACAACACAATCATTTTTCACAATCAATTCTTTTACCAAGGTTTCTTCAACCAAAATAACACCCTCTTTTTTAGCCTCATCAGCTAACCAACGGTCGAATTTTGAACGGATAACAGTATAACTTACAGGGTCATCATGTCGCTTTTTATAAGAAATTATTGTCCCATCAGACTTACCCAACAGGGCATATTTATGTTCAACAGTTTTACGCTCTAACGGTGCAGTAGCCTCAAAATCAGGGAAAATTTCACGTGTTGGCTGAGCGTAAATCACACCACCAAAAACGTTTTTGCTACCAGAAAACTTGCCACGCTCAATCAACGCAACCTTTTTTCCAGCTCTTGCAATCGTCACCGCAGCAGAAATCCCAGCAGGTCCACCTCCAACAACCAAAACATCAATCTTATTTTTATTATTTTCTAAATCAATAGACATAAAACTCCTTAATATCAAAATTATTATATAATAAATTATGTTCATTGTAAAATAGCAAATATGATAATAACAGCAGGTAAATTTAAAAGTCAAAGAATTACAGCACCCGATGAAAAAATAACACGCCCTACGCTTTCAAAAGTTCGAATGAGCGTTTTTAACACATTACAAGCCCTAATTGATTTTGAAGGAAAAACTTTTTTAGACATGTATTCAGGTTCGGGGATAATGGCACTAGAAGCCATTTCTCGAGGATTTGATAATGCTGTTGGGATAGAAAAAAATATTAAAGTCGCTCAAATTATTAAAAATAATTTCACAAAAATAACACCAAACGCAAAATTAATAATCGGCGATAGCTTAAAAATTGTCAAAAAACTCGATGCAGAATTTAACGTCATTTATATCGACCCACCATATTTTTCAGGTGTTTATGAAGATAGCCTAGAAGCTATTAAAAAAATTGCCAGCGGGGTTGTTATACTAGAACACGTCTGCGAAATCGATTATGGCGATTATGAAATTATTAAACAAAAAAAATATGGCAATAAATTCATTACATTTTTACAGCTGAAATAAACTTTGTTACAAGATTTAATATTTACTTCTCAGAATGACACTTTATGATAATATTAAATATATGAAAAATAAAGAATATAATGTTGGGGAACTTTTTGCTGGAATAGGTGGGATTGGTCTTGGCTTTAAAAAAGCAGGCTTCAACTTAGTATGGGCTAATGAAATTGATGAAAAGGCTTGCATTACATATTCAAAAAACTTCCAACACTTACTTTTAAATCAAGATATGACCCAAATAGACCCTACAGAATTGCCCAAAATCGACATACTGACTGGAGGATTTCCATGTCAAGCTTTTTCTGTAGCTGGTCATAGAAAAGGCTTTAAAGACGAAAGAGGTAATTTATTTTTTGATATAATGAGATATGTTAAAATTTTAAAACCTAAAGTTATATTTTTAGAAAACGTTAAAAATTTAACTTCACATGACAACGGCACAACTTTTAAAATAATACAAGAAGAATTAAAAAAAGCAGGATATTACATAAAATCCAACGTATTAAACACTTCCCAATATTCCGATATTCCACAAAACAGAGAACGTATATATATAGTTTGTTTTAACGATAAAGCGTTATATAATTCTTTTTGTTTTCCTAGACCTAATAATGAATTAAAAGAAATACGTTCCCTACTTGAAAAAAATGTTTCACAAGAATTTTCATACTCTAATAGTAAATATTTTGACATCTTGAAAAAAGAAATGAAGAACCCAAATACTTTATACCAGTGGAGACGTGTTTATGTGCGTGAAAATAAAAATAATTTATGTCCTACATTAACCGCCAATATGGGTACTGGTGGACACAATGTACCATTGGTTTTATGTGAAAATAACAATATTAGAAAACTAACACCAAGAGAATGTGCTAGATTTCAAGGGTATCCTGATGATTATATATTACCCGACAACCTAGCGAAATCAGCTTTATATAAACAAATCGGCAATAGTGTTTCAGTACCAGTTATTACTGCAATTGCCCAAAATATAATGAAGGTCTTACAAGGTGAAGCTTAATGTTTTTCAATTCACAATCTGATGATGAAAAAAGAAAATATGAATTATTTTTAAGAATAATTTGTTCTTTATCTAAACTATCTTCAGATAATACAGCTACTCCATATTTATATTACCGCATGGCTGAAAATATTTTTTGTAAAGCTTTTTCTGCAAAAAATCTTTCTAGATCTGATATTTCAATTGATGCGAGCAAAAAAGAACAAGGTTTTGGATTAAAAACATTTTTACACAAAAATAGTTCTTGTTTAGAAAAGGTTGCTGAATTCAATAAAGAACGTCCTTTTTATATAGATTTCATGAACAAACCAGAAGAATTAATACAAAAAATTTCTAATTATAGAAATAAAAGGATACTTACGACATGTGGAATTTGTTCATTAAAATATGAAAATCTAATTTATCACTGCATAACAAGAAACGAAAATGGACTTTTTATTCATGAAGAACCAATGCATTTAATCGATCAAAATAATATAAAAATTCTAAATACTAAGAATAACACAATCAGTTTTTCTGATGAATTTAATGAATACTCTTTTAATTTATCAAAAAGTACATTGTCAAAAAGATTTAATGTTACGCCTATTCATGCCATTGATGTAAAAATATTTGAAGATCCTTTCGATTTATTAGAAAAGTATTTATCTAAAGAATTTACAGAAGATGTCATTCAAAACAGAATAATAGACACCATATATTTACCATTATATTCAATAAACCGCAAAACAAAAATACCATACGTTCCAGAAAAAAGTGGACTTAACCAATGGAATGCTTCAGGACGAACAAGAAATGCTAATGAAGTTTATATACGCATACCCGCTGAAATAAAAAACACAAATCCCAATTTCTTCCCTCCAAGAAATTGCCATTTCCAACTCAATCTGCCTAATAATGATTTTATAACTGCAAAAATATGTCAAGATAACGATAAAGCATTAATGAGCAATCCCAATCAAGCATTAGGCAAATGGATTTTACGGGACATTCTTAATATTGAAGAAAATAAAATAGTAACATATGAAAAATTAATAGAAATAGGCATTGATACTGTTCAAATCAATAAATATCAAAATAATATATATGATATCAACTTTAAACAATCCGAAGTTTTTTAATATTTTTTGAAAAAATCCACAAAAAAATAGAGCCAGCTAATTGCCAACTCTATTTTTAGAATTTGTTTCAATTACAAAGACTATTTAACAAGTTCTTTGAATTTTTTACCAGCTGAAAATGCAGGAACTGTTTTAGCAGCAATTTTCAATGGCGCACCTGTTTGAGGGTTACGACCAGTTCTAGCAGCTCTTGAACGTGCTTCGAATGTACCGAAACCAACTAAAGTAACTTTTTCGCCTTTTGAAACAGCTGTTTCAATTGTTTCAAATGTAGCTGCAACGATGTCAGCAGCAGATTTTTGTGAAACTTTCGCTTTTTTTGATACTTCTTTTACTAATTCTTCTTTGTTCATAATTGAATCTCCTTTTTCCTTAGCACACAATTACAGAAAACATGTATGCTCACTAACTTCAACTCAATCATTATAAACATACTTTTATCTTTTTGGCAAGTAGTTTTTTTTAATTTTTTAAACATAGCAAGCGTTTACACCCCATAACACACCAGAAACGCAATCTATAAGCGGATTTAGAGGTTCTGCAATTATTTATAATACTCAGGGTTAGCACGTGCAAATTTCACATCGTTATAAAAATATTCTAAAATTTGGTAAGCATTATAGCCCTTTTTCGCCAAATTATTTGCACCATGTTGCGACATGCCCACGCCATGTCCTTTCTTTGCAACCTCATCATCAAAAGAAGGCACTGAACGCAAATATGGTAAATTATTTCCCCAAACAGAAGTTCGTGTTTTACCACCAGCTGAAGCAGAATAATAAGCATTAATGACTTGCATATTATAAGTAAGCACAATTCTTTCAGTATCCTTAACAGCAAAATTTGTTTGCTCGGTTTCTGCTGACGCACCGCCATAAGCCTGATCACTAGTCGTATCCATCAAATCATACCCAAACTTCGCACGCTTACCCAAATTCGCTAACGCATAACTTCTCGCAGCTATCGCTTGAGCTTTTAGAGCTTCTTTTTCCCAACTAGGAGGCATCTCACAAGGCAGAACACCTTTCAAATAATCCTCTAAAGATAAATCATTTATCATAACTAATTTGCCATTTTTATTTTGCAAGTGCAAAATACCACGGTACCACTTGCCCTTTGTACTGACAAAACCTTCTTCCATAGGCTTTATAACCACATTATCAGAATCTATTTCATAATATGTTCCATCAATTTTTATCGCCATCAAGTTGTTATGAGCTTTTATCTCATAACCCTTCATTTCACCAAGGTCATAGACCGTTTTGTTAGTATTCGCATCGATAATTTTTCCTTTAACAGAAGTCCCAACCATTGTTTTTTCAACGTCTGTTTGCAACCCAATCTTTATCGCATAACTCGGGTTCGCAATAAAAAATAATGCCAACAATATCACAAATCTTCTAACCATACCAAAAATTATACCACAATCAAAATAAGTTTTATTAATGCAAAAAATTTTAAGCCTTAATACCAAAAGTTGATTTTACTGCACCTGAAACATCTTTACCAATATTCTCACCAATATTATAACCAGCGATAGAAGCTCCAACCAGTGCAACACCCTTAACCGCAAAACCAATTTTTCCACCCAATTTATTTTTGCTTATACACTCAACAATCGGTTTTAAATTATCGGATTCTTTTACTAATTTACTCAAATTCTTCATCTGTTTTGATTCAGCGACTATTTCATAATTCTTCTTGACCAAATCTTCAGCAGCAAACATCGTGACCAAAGCACTTGTTTCACGAACCCCCGCATCAAGCTTGTCATCTGATTTCAAAACCTTATAAGCCGATGATGCACAAATAATCGGATTGACATTATTTACACCAAATTTTACAGCCTTACCTGCATATTCAAAAGCTTTGTTACTCTTAGCTAGATTAGAAAATACACTCGCCGCACTTCTTGCCCCATTGCAAAAAGCAGTGTCATACCCCTTAATACGCCCGAAAACATCACCGACAACGCTTGCACCTTGACAACCAGCTACAACAGCTCTGCCGTCATCGCCTTTTGACGCTTTATCAGCACTTCTAAATGCAAATATTCCTGTTGATACTGGGCTAAATGCCATAATCTACCTTTTACTATACTACATTACACATTTATATAAAGTATTTTATTAGATTTAAATTGCGTTATTTTTATAAATATTTACGAAATTTAACAATATATTAACAAATTTACAAAATAACAAGAATAATGTTATAATTAGTATTATGAAAAAATTCTTATTAGCATTATTTTTGATTTTTTGTATAAATACTCCTGCATTTTGTGTTGACATTCAAGACGTAACTTTAGAAATGCGAGATTACGACTCTATCGAAATCCCTGCTGGAACGTTCATTCCAGTAATGAATGCTCAAGAAATTTCTACCCAATACTCGCAAGAAGGCTATAAGGTAAAATTCATCGCAACAACTAGTTTATATCTATATGACACAATAATTATTCCCGAAAACAGTGAGTTTTATGGATATATCGAAAAAGTTAATGAGCCAGTAATCGGAACTCATTCATCGATGAAAATAAAAATAACAAAAATGATTATTCCTAATGGCATAGAAATACCACTCAAGGGTTATATATATTCTTCTAACGACAACACCATAGGAGGCGGAATTGCACCACCATCTGAATATATAAAAGTCGCTCATTATTCACAAAAAGTTAGCCGTGCCACCCTACAAATTCGACCAGGGAAAGGAAAACAAATGGGGACGCATACTCAATTAAAATCTGGCGACAATTTCATAATCGTTCTCACAGCTCCAGCCTCAATTACGCATGTCTTAACAGATTGACAAATTACAAGATACAAAATAAAATGTTTAGTATATAAATTTTCACAAGGGGGATATCATGAAGCACAAATATAACTTAGTATTAATTATGTTGTTAATAACAACTAATTCTGCAATATCAGCACAAAATTTTGAATACACTGAAGCGACAACAAGCACGCCTACTTATCAAACAAATAATTATCAAACAAACAACTATCAAGCAGATAATTCTCAGTATCAAAATTCGCAATATGATAATTCGCAACGTGGCAATCGCCCACCAAGAAATAATTCTGAAAGAGGGCAAAACCAAATGAATTCATATAACGAATACAGCGAAACCCAACAACAAAACAACCAAACCCTAAAAGGAAAAGTTGTAACAGTTCCTGCTGGTAATAGTTTTGATGCAATGGTCACAACCCCTATCAACTCAGCAAATTTAGCTTTAGGTCAAACAGTTCAAATAGCCCTAGGCACAGATTTTTATTATAACAATAACCTAATAGCACCCGCTGGTAGCACTGTTTCTGGACAAGTAATCGAGGTTTCAAAAGCTAAACGTGGGAGCATGAACGGAAGCTTGTTAGTAAGATTTACCCAAATCGTTACGCCATATGGTGTTCAAATACCAATTGCGGCTGTAATAAAAACTTCTGATGATACTGGCAAACTAGTTGGTGGAACAAAATTAGACGTGACAAAAGCATATGCCAAAGATATTGCAATCGGTGCTGGTGCTGGTGCGGTCGCTGGCGTAATCATATCACCACTTTCTGGTGGAGATATCGGTACAGGAACAGCTCTTGCAACAGGAGTTGGAGCAGGTGCTGGCGTGGTTAAATCAATTTGGGACAAAGGAAGCGATGTCGAAATCCCTGCAGGATCACAAATTCAATTAACCTTAACACAACCGATTACGGTCAACCCTACTATTAATAGCCAATATTAATAGTAAATCGGGTAATCAAATTGATTTTATTTTTAAAATAATATTATCAATAACAAAGCAGTAAGGGAGAATTTCATAAAAACGAAAACTCGTTAAATGAAGAAAAACAATGTCATTATTAGAAAATTATAACAATTTAATAAAAGATGATGAATCAGAAATAACGACAGAAGGATTTAAAACTCCATCTGTTGTGAGCCATAAAGATGAAGGGTTAACTCTACAAAAATCCATCGTTATTTCAGCCTTATTACACCCTGCTTCATTAGCTGCGATTTGGGGAACGGTTTTTGTGTTAGCGTTTTTTGGTATAAATTTAGGGCTAACAGACAAACCCGAAATGAAAAAACAAGATATTGAATTTGTTTTGGTGGAAGAAGAAGCACCACCGATTAACAAAAACACACCATATCGTTCAGATAAAGATTCACAAGCAGGTGGCAAACACGACCCAACCAAAAAGGTCACAATGCCATCACCTGCCCCAGGTCCAGTTGCAAAACCTGCTCCACAGGTAAAGCAACAACCTACAGCACAACCAGTTGCACCTCAACCAAAAGTTGTACAACAACCGCAACCGCAACCGCAAGCCAAACCCGTTCAGCAACCACAACAAGCAACGCCTGAACCAGTAAAAACGGTTGAGCAACCTAAACCACAACCACCAACAGCACGTCCTTCAATAAAACCACCAGTGACGCCAAAAGTTGTGACTGCACCGACATCAAACTTCACAGTGCCAATTCCAACACCATCAACAACTGCTGGAACTTATACAACAGGTCCAATCAACGGTTCTGGAACATCTAGCACAAGCCCATATAACAATGCACAAACTAATAGTTATGCACCAACACCATCACTTTCATCATCAAATTCAGGTGCTTCGTCTAACTTAAAAATGGCACAGAGCGGTGGCGGTGGAACAGGAGCTTATGGCAACCCAGGACCTGGAAATCCTGATGGGAAACCAGGGATTGACGCTATTCGTGAACCTGATTTTGGTCCATATATGAGAGAAATTCAAAGACGCATTAAAATGAATTGGAACCCACCAAAAGGGGACGAGAGCAAACGAGTAGTTTTGATATTTAAAATTGCACGAGATGGAAGACTTTTATCTTGTAACGTTTTCAAATCATCTGGATTACCTAACGCCGACCAAGCAGCGATTTATGCGGTTCAATCAACAGCTCCGTTTAAAACATTACCAGCTGACTTTAAAGGCGACAACATTGATATTCAATTCACATTTGATTATAATGTTTTTGGAGCATCAGGATATCAATAAAAAGAATTTTATAAAAAAGAGCAACACAATAAAAGTAAAGGGATAAAATTATGGAACTATTATTACATTCAATTAAACTAGACTGGCCAGTATTATTGCCAATTTTCGTTTGTTCAATCTTAGTCTTGGCAGTGGTTATGAACAGACTTGCGTATTACAAAAAAAACAAACGTGAAGTTGTTTTATTAATCCCAAAATTACAAAAAGAGTTAGGCAAAAACAATCTTGATAGAGCTCAAGACCTTGCTATCCAATGCGGAGGGGTTATCGGTGAAGTTACTGAAGAAGCTGTCAGAATTTTTTCTGTACAAAAAGGTGGGTTTTCACGTTCATTCGATATCGCAGCAGCGTTAGCTACAAGAAAACTAGAAAGTCATTTAACAATTTTAGGGACAATCGGAGGGGTCGCACCATTTTTAGGTCTATTTGGTACAGTTGTAAGAATTTTATACACTTTCCAAGACTTAGCAACCGCAGGAAACCAATCAACAGCAGTTGCAATGGGTATCGCATCAGCATTGATAGCAACGGCTTTCGGTCTAGGCGTGGCGATTATTGCAGTAATCTTTTACAACTCTTTCCAATCAGTTGTAAAAAGATATGAAGACGATTTCCAGTTAATCAAATTGTTATTCTTGAGCTTTGTAGATTCAAAAGACGAATCAACAACACCTTCTAATTCAAACATTTCATTATAATAAACAATCAAAGAGAGAAAAATTATGGCAATGAAAACCAACAAAGGTAAAGACGCTGTTTTTACTGAAATAAATATAACACCGCTAACAGATATCTTTTTAGTGTTGCTTATCATAATGATGGTTGTCGCACCGACTTTTCAGTCTGATGATAATAGTATCGCAATCCCTGAGATTAATAGCGGAATTTCTATCGAACAGAAAAATGCTACTGTTTCGGTGACCAAAGAAGGAAATATGTATCTGAATGGGGAAGCGATTAATGATGAAAATATTGTCGCTAAGCTTGAGGAATTAAAACCGACACTAGAAAAAGCAGAATTGGTTGTCAAAGCTGACGAAATGGTGAAAAGTTCAACCATAATGGGTATAATGAACGCCGCACAAGCTGCAGAATATAAAAAATTAATCGTTGCTGGTGAACCTTTATCCAAAAAAGAACAAACAGAATTAGACGAAAACACATCAAAAGAAATTTAATAATGAAAGGAAGCTTTCTTATAAGAGGGTTTGGCTATAAAATATGAGTAAAAATCGAGATGCATTTAGTGAAATAAATATAACACCATTAACAGATATCTTTTTGGTATTGCTAATCATAATGATGGTTATCGCTCCTATGCTTGATCAGCAGGGACTAAATTTGACAGTACCTGAAAATGTTACGGCTGAACAACATAACAAAGATTTAAAAATAATGACAATAATGATTGCCGAAAACGATTCTTTCTCAATTGATGGCAAAACCATAGAAGGGCATCAATTAGAGCAATCAATAAAAGGGCTTGTGAAGGATTATCCCGATGGACTTTTAATAAAAGCTGATGGCAACTCAAGCCATGGTGCTATGGTAAAAGTTATGGATTCTGCTAGAAATTCTGGGGTTACAAGTATCTCAGTTGACCAAATTTAATCAAGCGGTAATTTTACTCTTTTTGTTCTATTTGAATTCTTAAATGATGCTATCTATTTATACGTTTTTGCGTTATAATAAATTCAGAAAAATAATTAGGAGAGGTTTATAATGAACAAAAATCAATCAGCAGGAATGTATATTGTTTTAGCAATTGTCGCATTAATTTTTTTATCATCAGTTTTTATGTCTGGTCCAGCCATCAAAACAACTGAGATATCTTATTCAAGTTTTATCGAAAAACTAGGATTGGGCGAGTTTGCCAAAATCGAAAAGGCGGACGATTATCTAATCGCAATCCCTGAAAAACAACCTGAAGCGAAAGTTTCAACTACAACTGCACCTACTGCTGAAAACCCGTTTGGAGTTCCAGAAAAAAGAACTCAAATCATTCAATATAAAGTGCTAACACCTGACGACCCAGATTTAATGCGAAAAATTGATGCATCTGGCGTTGAAATAGAGGTTAAAAAACCATCTGAAAGTTCACAATTATTCAGCATTCTTGGAGCTTTGGCTCTACCTGCTTTCTTTATAATATTTTTAGTGATTATGATGAAAAGCATTAGTGCTGGCGGTTCACAAGCGATGTCTTTTGGTAAAAGCAAAGCTAAAATGCTTCTTGATAGCAAGGTTAAAACGACTTTCAAAGACGTAGCTGGTATCGATGAAGAGAAAAAAGAACTTGAAGAAATAGTTGATTTTTTAAAAAACGGCGACAAATATATTAAACTTGGTGCTAAAATTCCAAAAGGCGTATTATTAGTAGGTCCTCCTGGTACTGGTAAAACATTGATGGCAAAAGCTGTTGCTGGCGAAGCTGGTGTTCCGTTTTTCTCAATCAGTGGTTCTGATTTCGTAGAAATGTTTGTCGGTGTAGGTGCAAGTCGTGTTAGAGATTTGTTTGAGCAAGCTAAAAAACATCAGCCTTGTATAATCTTTATCGATGAGATTGATGCGGTTGGTAGACAACGTGGGGCTGGCATGGGCAACGGACACGATGAACGTGAACAAACGCTTAACCAACTACTTGTTGAAATGGACGGGTTTGACGAAAGCATGAACGTCATCGTCATCGCTGCCACTAACAGACCTGACATTTTAGACAAAGCACTTTTAAGACCAGGTCGTTTTGATAGACAAATTGTTATCAACAACCCCGATATTTTAGGTAGAGAACAAATCCTAAAAGTTCATGCTCACAACAAACCACTAAATGAAGAAGTAGATTTAAAAACTTTAGCAAAACGCACACCAGGGTTCACTGGTGCTGACTTGCAAAACCTTTTAAACGAAGCTGCACTTTTAGCCGCTCGTGTTGATAGAAAAGATATTGCAATGGAAAATTTAGAAGAAGCTATCGACAAAATTATCGCTGGACCAGAAAAGAAAAGCAGAATTATTACTGATGAAGAAAAAGAAAATACCGCATATCACGAAGTCGGACACGCACTTTTAGCTAAATTGTTAAAAAATTGCGACCCTCTACACAAAGTTTCTATTATCCCTCGTGGAATGGCACTTGGGATTACGATGACATTGCCTGAAAAAGACCATTTGACGTTAAAAAAATCTCAATTGCTTGATAGAATTACTATGACACTAGGTGGGCGAGTCGCTGAAGAAATCGTATATGGTATCGATAATATCACGACTGGTGCAAGTAACGATTTAGAAAAAGTAACGCAAACGGCTAGAAACATGGTTACAACATATGGTATGAGCGAAAAAATGGGCAACATGCAATATGGCAAAAACCAACAACACGCTTTTATGGGAAGAGATTTTGGACACAGCAACGATTTTTCAGAAAAAATCGCTTCGGAAATAGATAAAGAAGTTAAAAAAATTGTTGATGAACGCTACGAAATCGCTAGAAATTTATTGAGCGAAAACCGTGACATGTTAGAATACATCTCAAAAACACTTTTAGATGAAGAAACTTTAGATGAAAAAGCTTTTGAAGAATTGATGGAAAAAATTAGAAATGAGCGTAACAGCTAAATTTATTTTAGAAATTTCAATTACCGAAACAAATGATATTGAGAGTTTTGTTAACAAACAAAACTCTCAATGTGATATTATTGGATTAAATTTTAGCTCAATTGAAAACATCGAGCTTGCGAAAAGTTCTCTTAAAAAGATTTTACCTAAAATTAACAAACCACTAATGATTAGAGGGGGTAGTGATGAGGATTTTAATCAAAAACTTCTGCCTGAATTAATAAAGATTTTACCGCCAAAATCTATCATCGCACACGTTAATGAAACCAATTACAAAACCCTAATCCCTTACGCTATCAAGGGCGACCACACTATTGTAATACGCACCCCTATCGATATAAACCTTTGCAAAGAGATGAATATTTTATCGAATGATATTGGACAACCGCTTGATAAAATCCTAATTGATACTGATATTGGTGGACTTGGATATGGGCTTGAATACGGTTATAGCATCATGGAAAAGATTAAGCTAGAAAGCAAACAAGACAAATTTTTGAACCCTCCACTTATTTCTTTTGTTATTGATGAAACATCTAAAACAAAAGAAGCACGAGATAAATCTTTGGCAATATATTTAGAAATAACTTCAGCTTCTGCCGTACTAGCTGCGGGTGCTGATTATGTTGTATTTAACACAATAGAAGCACTCGAAACTTTGAAAGGATTATAATGGCAGAGATTTCAGGATTACAAATTTTTAAATATTTGCCAGCAGCCAAAAAAAATGAATTTACAAATTGTAAAAAATGTGGATTTCCTACCTGTATGGCGTTTGCTATAAAGCTTGCAAAACATGAAACCCAATTAGAAAAATGTGAACACATAAGTGAAGAATTAGCGACTTTATATAACCAAAGCAAAAAACAACCGCAAAAAACTATTGATATAAATGGGGTTAAAATTGGTGGTGAAAAAGTGCTTTATAGGCACGAAAAAACTTTTATCAACAAAACAGCCATCGCCATAATTGTCGATTTTAATCAACCTGATGCTCAAAAAAAATTACAACAAATTAAAGATTTTGAAATAAATAGGGTGAATGAGAATTTAAAAGTTGATTTAATAATCACAAAAAATGGTTCTGCCAAAAACTGCCAAAACTCAATTACTTATGAAAAATACAAAGAATTAATGCTTAAAGAAATTGTTGAAAACAATTTTGAAACAACAAAAAATCAACTTATTTCAGAACGCAAAAAAGCGATTATAGAAAAAGATGAAAACTTTGCCAACCCTGTGAGTGTCTATTTTAAACACACCCAAAATCAAAATGAGCTATGTGCAAAAGCTAGTTATTACATTTGTAAATACGCAAATATGTTGGTTTTTGAGGATTTCAATCCTCAGCTAATTACCTCATTGATGACACTTCGTCAAAATATTTTTACAGACCCACAAAAACCACTACAAGTTAATTCAAAGATTTATGAATTTAACAACCCTGATGAAAATTCACTGATTTTTATGACAACCAATTTTGCACTAACCTTTTTTGCAGTCGCAAATGAGTTAGAAAACCTTAATAAACCTTCTTATTTAATCGTAATCCCATCAGATGGCATGAGTGTTTTAACCGCTTGGTCTGCTGAAAAATTTACAGCTCAAATCGTTACCAATACTTTGAAGAAATTCGAGTTTGATAAGAAAGTCAAAAATCGTCAGATTATTATCCCAGGGCTTCTTGCTCACATGAAAGAAGAACTTGAAGAAGAATTCAGGAACTCTAACTTTGATTTTGAAATCATTATCGGAACTGTTGATGCGTTTGCAATAAATGATTTTGTTAAAAAGATTTAGAAAATATGCGTATAAGATAAGAAATAATCGCCTATAATATTGATTAACATCGGCAAAATCCAGATTAGAATAGCACAACCTAGAACGGGTTTGAACAAGAAACTAAGCTGGAATACGTTTACTTGTGGTGCTGTTTTTGAAATTGTACCTAATATAATATCCTGACCCAATGTCGCCAACAATACAGGAGAGGCTATTTGTAGCCCCATATAAAGGACATTTGATGACATCTTTATAAGGTAGTCCAAATTAACTAATTCGACTAATGGGATAGTCACAGCGTCTAATGGGAAAATCTCAAAACTTCTCATAAGAGCGTGTATCAACCAATAAATCCCACCAAGCTGAATAAAAATAATTATCCCTAGCAGCGAAAAGCATTTACCCAAAATTGACACCTGACTTTGAGTAGTTGGGTCTAAAACCATCGCACTAGACAAACCCATTTGCATATTAATCATATCTGCCCCTGCGTCAACTGCTAAAAGGATTAACTGTGCCATATACCCAATCAACGCACCAACAACTATATTTAAACAAATTGATAATGCGAAAGAACTCTCCAAAACTTCAGGAGTTGGTTTTTCAACACTGGTTAAAATTACAGTCATTATCAAAATCAAAGCAATCTTGACCATAGTAGGGATTTCTTTACGATTAAAAATTGGAGCTAAGCGAAAAAACCCTAAAAGCCTAGAGAAAATTAGTATTCCTCCAGCCAAGTAAACGTTCACCAAAGGAAACATTTTAAATATTTCACTTATTATTTCGTCCAATTATTTCCCCCCTCTAATATCAATTGTGGGTGGTCTTAGGATTTCGACCCCATTAACATGCATATTTTCTGGCGGTAAGTCGATTTTATTAAAAACGAAACCTTTTTTTTTGCGGAAATGTACACCATCTGATTTGATATTCAGACTAAATTTATTATTCTTATCTTCTGTTTTTATATGAATAACAACTTTACCCTCTGATTTAACTTTCATCACAATAAATTTTTTCTCGTTATCAATTGTCGTAATAGGTTTCAAATCGACAATGTCGCTATCTTCTGAAAACACGCCCAAAACAGGTAACTCTGAGGATATTACGTAATCCTGAAACGCCTCTACCCTTAGTCCAATTATTAATGCTAAAATAAAAACTATTTTCTTCATTGTTATCTACCTAAAATAGTATTTGTTTCAACAAAATTTGGTTTTGGAGTAGGAACTCGTGAGCTTGGAGTATATTTCATTTTTTGATTGTCATCAATAAATGGAACTTTACCAGGATTTTTCATCAACTCGTTCATGCCAGAACCTGTTGGATTAACGCTATCATTCATTTCACCAGCAAATGGTGAAGTATATTTATAATAATTTGCAGGCAAGACATAAGTGTCACTTCTTGGTATATGATCAAATGCGATTACCATTCCATCTGTAAAGAAATTGGTCAACAGATTAACAAATCCCATTCCACCCATAACGATGATTAAGAAAACACCTAAAATTTTTGGTGCAGCAGCGATTGTTTGCTCCTGAACCTGTGTGACTGCCTGCAAAATACCGACAACCAAACCAACCGATGCCGCTGTTAAAACACAAGGCATCGATATCGATAACATTGTTAAAAACCCTTTTGCAAGATATTCAGCTAAAACTTCCATATAAAATAACCTCTCAAAACCTAATTATAACTTGTAACCAATCCTTGTACAATTAACGCCCAACCATCAACTGCGATAAATATCAGCAACTTAAACGGTAACGAGATAATTGTTGGTGATAACATGAACATACCTAGTGCTAACAAAATATTTGCGACAACCAAATCCAGTACAATAAATGGAACAAAAATGATAAAACCTATCTCAAATGCTGTTTTCAACTCGCTTATAATATAAGCTGGTGCAACTTGCCATATCGTAATCTCATCAGGCGATTTCGGTTGCTCACCATTTGACATTTCAACAAAAAATGCCAAATCGCTCTCACGAGTTTGTTTCATCATAAACTCTTTTAATGGTTTTGACCCCTCATTTATTGCTTCTACCATATTTTGGCTTTTTTGATATGGGACAGAACCCATTTCATACATTTTTTGAAACGTCCCGCCCATGGCATAAAACGTTAATATCATTGACAAACCGACTATTACAATCGCTGGTGGAACTTGTTGAGTACCCATCGCTGTTTTTAACATTGAAAACACTATCGTAAAACGTAAAAAACTTGTCATACATACAAAAACCAATGGTAGTAACGAGAATACACTCATCAATACTAACATTTGCAAAACTGGGTTCATATTCGTTAATACACTATCCATCTTATTTTCCTTTATATTTTATTTATTATATTTTGAAATACTGTGTTTTGTTTCTTCAATTTGGGGAAGTCTAAAACAGTTTTTTCACCTTCGATTTCGACAACCTTACAGGCTTCTTTTGACAAATCAACACTCGTTTCGCTCAACTTTGAAATCAACACTGTTGACTCAATATCTGATGCGATTAAAAACTTTTCTTCACCAGCTTTTACAACATAAAGATTTTTTCTCGGCGATAAAGTGATGCTTTCTTGCACCTCCAAGAATTTTGATTTTGATGTCTGTCCAGAAGATATTGTAACTTTTTTATAAACATATAACGCTAAAAAAATCACACCAACCATCGCTGTTGTATATATTACGAAATTAACCAAATATCCACTCATAAAAACCTCCCGCTTCTTGTTTAATAATTATTTATTAAATATCTTCATCTTCTAATTCAAAGTCACTATAATCGAATTCATCTTCTTCATCGACCACCTCATCAACTTTCTCTTCTGAAACCTCATCAGTTACTTCTAAACTTTCTTCAAGAAAATCTTCTCCCTCAACACTTTCTTCTGATTTTTGTTTTTTGACCGACTTATCTTTATTTGCAATAACTTCTTCTATTTTAACGCCATATCTATCGTTAACGATAACCAACTCTCCTGTTGCAATAGGCTTGTTCTCAACTAACAAAGTAACCTTGTTGTTATAAATAGATGTCAAATCAACGACCAAGCCGTCTTCAATATTTTTCAATTCGCCAAGACTTATTTTGACCTTGTCAAACTCTGCACTCATCTCAACTTCTATAGTATCCCACAAATTATTTACATCATCACTCATTATATCGCCCTCCTCTTTATCAAATGGCATTACAAGACCCAAATTTGGGTTTAATTTTATACTTTTTTCATAACCCCTGAAATCTAAACCCAATCTGTTTAAATTACTGTTATCAAAAACTACAATATCTTCCTCTTCTAAATTTTTCAAATCTAGAACCGAAAAACGTGTTGTCCCTACCTTTATTTTTACTTCAATTATACTCGATACAAAATCCCTATTTGTAAATTTTGGTTTCTGAGAAACTATTGTATTTGGTTTTAACAAAACTGCTGGCAACGATATGATAAACTTTGCCGTTCTATTTTCTGCAACATCACTCATCAAGAAAGTTAAGTGGATTATATCAAAGTTTGAACGTTTTAGTGTTGGTGGTGGTGGCTCTAAAGTCCCTTCAATCCCACGATATAAAAAATCATTAAACGAAGTAATGATTTTCGCCTCCAAATCGGTTAACTTATTCAAATTAAATGATTTATTAGCATTACCCAAAGACTTATCTAACAAAATCGAAGATGCCTGCTCTGAAATTCTAAAAAACAAATCGTGCTGTAAATCAATACGGATTTTTGTTACAAAATAAGCATCTTTATCCATTAATGTATTAATGTTTTTACTAATACCAGCCAGGGTGAAACGCAATCCCTCTAAGAAAAACTCGTCAGATGCGTTTTGTACAGCACTAGGATAGGTTTTTTGAAACCAATCATATTGTGAATACAATTCTTTATAATCTATTACTGCTTCGTTTGACATTTTATCCAGCTATCCCTTATTTTTTAGTCTGATATAGAGTTTTCCCCACAAATACATTACAATAATTTCATACTATTCACATCAATCTTTTAATGTATTTTTTGAAAAAAACAACACCCTTTGAACGATTTTTTACTATTTTTATTAATCCTAATATTTGTAAATTTTTGTTAATACTTTTGCCCCAGAAAAAAAATTAAATTACAATTAGAATAATGACTAATTTTAATTTGAGTTTATAAAGGAGAAATAAAAATGAACAAAACATTAAAAACTTGCTTGTCGACACTTGCTATCGTTGTTGCACTATCATCTGTAGCATTTGCTGATGGCGATGCGTTCACACCATTGAACTTTGATGATACTTCATACAAAGGCAAAGCTGAAATTACAACACCTGTTTTAGAAACAGAAGAAATGCCTGTTGGAAGTGCAAAAATGGAAAACGCAATCATTGAATTAGATAACGCACAAGTTGACGTCAGAAACGAGTTATTAAACGCTAAAACAAAATATTCTGAAGTTGACGCTCAATATGTTTCTGTAAAAGCTGAACGCAAAGCTTTGGATAAACAAATTAAAACTACTGAAAAAAGAATTAAAGAAATAGACAAAACTAAAGAGAAAATAAGAAAAAATCTTCTTTAATTCTAAAAAAAACTTAATTCTAATTTTTATACCTCTGTTAAATATTTAGCAGAGGATTTTTTTGTCTAAATTCAATAACGACCTAATCTTCTTGATATAAACGTAAATAATTCCAATAACTTCTATAGATTTTTTTCACATAATTTTGTGTTTCTAAATAAGGAATTTGTTCAATAAACTCATCGATGTCCTCATAATTTAACTTTTTCTGCCAGTTTTTATAAGCCCCAATGCCCCCATTATAAGAGGCTATCGCCGCAATATTGTTACCGTTTAGCTCTCGTTTTAAAGATGCATAATAATAATTACCAGCTTTTAAATTAGTTTCTTCATCAAATAACTTATCAATATTTTTCAAGCTTATACCATAAGCTTTTGTTATTTCCTTCGCAGTCTGAGGCATCAATTGCATCAACCCTCTTGCCCCCACACTACTTTGTGCGTTTTTGTTGAAATAACTCTCTTCTCTAACTAGTGAGGTCATCAATAATGTATTGTTTTTTGCTAAATCCGAGTATTTTTTAATATCTTCTTCAAACACCAAAGGATAAACCAAACGCCAACGCAAATCGTGTTTATCAGGTTTTTTAACCAATTTATCTATCGCATCACGAGCGACTAAAGTTGAATGAGTGAGATCACCTTTTTCATATAATATCCAACTTTTTACAAAATCATCGTCTTGATAATATTCTTGCAACACATCATAATCCTCAAATTCAATAAGTTTTGCAACCACTGAATTTTTTGAATATTGATATGGAAACTCTACCTGCTTTGATTGATAAATATCTGAAATCAAAGAGTTGTCAAAATGATTTAGCCTAATATATGCACGATACGCATAATAACTATCTGGATATTTTACTATTACATCTTTATAAATTTGAGTATATTTTGTATAGTCGTTATTTTTTTCATAAATCTTTCCTATCCAAAACAAAACCTTTGCTGATGAATTTATGTTCGGATATTTTTCTAAATGATCGTAGCCTATTTTTATCGCATTGGCATAATCATTTTTTCTTATTTTTTCAAAGAAAATATTTGACAAAGCATCACCCGCAAAATTACCTTTTGAATATTTCAAATATAGTTCGTTATAACAAGCTTCTCTTAATTCCAGTTTTATTTGAGAACACTTCTGACTTAACAAATAATCTCTTCCATTGATAAAATCATTTTTTAAAAGTTCTTCAATAGCATTATATCTTGACTTTTCTAAGCTCAAATAAATCTCTAACGCATTTATCAAATCTTTTTCATCGACATACTGAGCATATTTTTTCAAACCCGATTTTAACAAAAATCTCACCTGTGAATAATCCTTCATTGCATAAGAATTTTTCACACCGAACGCCCAATTTTCTTTTATATCAATTTTATCTAATAGTTCTTTTGCTTTTTCATTTTCATCAAATAAGAAATATGTATTTGCCATCAACATCAAGTCATCAACGTTATGCTCAACCTCTAATTTACTCCATTTTTCAACAACTTGTAATGAAAAACGCCCACTCGGAGCTTTAGATAGATAGTTTCTAAACGCTTTTTCAACATCAGATTTTGCTGATTTTGGGAAAATCAATTCCCCATCACTATATTTGCTCAACAACAAACAACCCAAATAATACTCTGAAGCTAACGCATAATCAGTATCTGGATACTGTTCAATAATCTTTTTAAAATGCTTACTTGCCAAGCGTGGCTGGTCTTTATATAAAAGCTGTGCCACTCTATACATCGAAATCGCACTCAATTCATGGTTTGGATAATTATTGAAAACCAATTGATATTGCTTTATCGCTGATTTGTAATCCTCAATATTTTGAGCGCTTTCACCTTGATGAAACAGTGCAACTGGCTTTAAATCAGAAAATAGACTAACTTTTTTAAACAAATAATAAGAATTTTGATAATCGTGATTTTGAAAATCTTCATATGCTTGTGCAAAAACATAATTGGCTTTTTCCCTGTTTTTACAAACCCCTTGAATGCCCAAACCCGCTAAGCTTAGTAATCCCAACAATATTAGTCCTAATAATATTTTTTTTTGCAATAATGACATCATCACTCTTATTTAAACTTTCTTTTATTCTTTTTAAACGCTTTTGATATTTTTTGTTTTGCAAATTGACTTGTTAATGGGTTCAAATTTTTCAACCCTTCCGTCCCCACGTTGCCTAATACACCTTTCATATCATGCATACCCTTCATCATCAATCGCATGTCATCAAACTGTTTTAAATGTTGATTAATTTCAGCGAGTGAAAGTCCGCAACCTTTTGCAATACGCTTTTTGCGACTTGTATTCATCAAGTCTGGATTTGCACGCTCTTGAGGCGTCATGCTCGAAATAAACGTTTCCATACGCTTTATCTGCGTTTCACCTTGATGAGAGAGTTTGTCACGTTCGTCTTTTGCAATATTTAAACCTGGAATCATTCCTAAAATATTACCGATCGAACCCATTGAACCCATCTGTTTTTGCAACCCTATAAAATCATCAAAACTAAATTCTGCTTTTGCCATTTTAGCTTCAAACTCTAGTGCTTGTTTTTCATCAAAAATTTCTTGTGCTTTTTCAACCAATGTGATAATATCACCCATTTTTAGAATTCTTGTCGCCATACGCTCGGGGTGGAAATTTTCTAACGCATTAAGCTTTTCACCTGTCCCTGTAAGCTTTATCGGCTTACCCGTGCAATAAGAAACGCTCAACGCAGCACCGCCACGACTGTCGCCGTCTAATTTTGTCAACACCAAACCTGTTAAACTTAATTGTTCATCGAAATTCTCTGCAACATTAACTGCCTCTTGCCCTGTCATGGCATCTATCACAAGAAGTTTTTCTTGTGGCTTAAACATTCTATCAATCAACAACAACTCTGCCATCATATCGATATCAATCTGTAAACGTCCTGCCGTATCTAAAATCAATGTATTAAACCCATTGCCATCTGCATATTTTATCGCTTCTTGAACAATTTCAATAACATCATCACAATCGTTTTTAACAAAAACTTCGACCTCAATCTCTTTACCTAATGTTAATAATTGAGTAATCGCTGCTGGACGATATACATCACACGCAACCAAAAGAGGGTTTCTGCCTTCTTTTTTCAATTTAACTGCCAACTTAGCTGATGACGTTGTTTTACCAGCACCTTGAAGCCCTAACATCATTATCATATTTGGTGAACCAGAAAAATCTAATGGGCTTAATTCTTCACCCAATAACAAAACCAATTCATCATGAACAATTTTTATTAGCTGTTCTGATGGATTTACACCCTCTAGAACCTTTTCACCTTCTGCTTTATCTTTTATCGCCGAAATAAAACTTTTTACAACACGCAAATTTACATCTGCCTCGAGCAATGCACGGCGAATTTCTCTTAACGCTTCTTGCATATTCTCTTGCGTTAATTCAGAACCTCGAGTTTTTCCGATGATTTCTTGCAGTCTATCACTTAGATTATCAAACATTTATCTTCCCACTAATCTTTTTCTAATATTCTAACATAAATAATCTTTTTCTCAAAAAACCTTATTGTTACTTTTTGTAACATTTTATCCTTTTCTTTAAAGTTTTTCGCTTTTATTACCGAAACTGAATATATACATTACAAAATTTTATTTGGAGGACTTTTTAATGGAATTTGAAACAGCTGAAATGAGTATTGAGAACTGTGTAGAACTTAATAATTTATTTTTAAACGATATCGACCTAGATGAGCTAGGACTTCCTGAGGTTAACCTTGAACTTTCCTCATTTGATTTGATGATGGTCGACAAAGAGGTTATTGCAAACCTTAAACAAGTCAAAGATTATTCAAAAGATATGATGAATTTATTAACCCCTGTTGAAACTATTGAACAAAAATCTGCGGTTGTCGCAACAAAACTTGATAAAACAATTACAGAAATTCAACGTAACACAGTTGCTGACATATCAGCACCATTAAACGAAATGTTTGAAGAGTTTTCATGCTTTGTTTCAAAAGCAATTGTTGAATAAAATAAACTAGTTTGGTATGGTGGCGAGGTTTCCTCGCCACCATTAACATTTATTTTTTTACAGATTTATCAGCCAATTCACTGTCTAATCTTAAAAATACTGGTTTTATATCTTCTTTTTCAATCAATTTGCCCAACTTGATATTTTGAGTTGTCAAATTATCCAATTTTATTGATAAATCAAAGTTTAATTGTCTTGCCATCTCTTTTGCAATATTTGGACAATAAGGATATATTAGTGATGAAACAACGCACATTACTTCTAACACGGTTGTAATCACCTGCCCACATTCAAGCATTTTTTCTTCTTTTGCAAGTGTCCAAGGTGCATTTTCTTGAACATATTTGTTTGTAATATCGACAAGTGAAATTATCTCTTGAGAAGCTTCAGCTATTTCAAAGTTGTCAAAATTGTTTTTCACCAAACTGATTTTATTTTGTGCAATTTTTAAAACTTCATTTGTCCCTTTAAACTCTTCACGAATTTCACCATCAAAATATTTTACCAACATTGAGAGCGTTCTATTTAATAGATTACCCATACTGTTAGCAAGGTGTGCATTAACTTTTTCTTTAAAATCATCGTCTGAATAATTTCCATCACGTCCGCAAGGTGCAGCAGCACTCATATAATATCTAAAAGCATCTGGTGAAGTTAGTTCAAAACTTTTTAGCACATCAGTAGGGGCTATAACATTACCCACCGATTTTGACATTTTAGACTGGTCAATAGTTATCCAACCATGTGCATAAATCTGTTTTGGTAATGGCAAATCAAGTGCCATAAGTATCGCTGGCCAATATACACTATGAAACTTTAAAATATCTTTGCCGATAACCTGAACATTTGCTGGCCAAAGTTTTTCAAACTGCTCGCTTGACTTCTCGACATCATAGCCAATCGCTGTTATATAGTTTGATAATGCATCAATCCACACATAAATCGATTGTTCTTCGTCATCTAATACATCTATTGCCCATTGAACATTTGTTTTTGCTCTAGAAACAGAAATGTCTTGTATGTCTTCTAGCTGGTTCAAAACTTCATTTGCCCTAAACTTTGGCACAATGAACTCTGGGTTTTGTTTTATATGGTTAATGATTGCGTCTTTGTATTTTGTTAATTTAAAGAAATAATTTTCTTCGTTTACAATCTCTGGTTTTTTCAAGTGATCAGGACACAACCCATCTTCTGTCAAATCTTTTTCGCTTAAAAAACATTCGCAACCGCTACAATATAACCCTTGATAAGAATTTTTATAGATATCGCCTTGTTCAACAAGTTTTTTAAATATTTTTTGTACTACTTTTTTATGCTCTATATCGGTTGTGCGAATGAATTTTGAATAATCAATATCTAAAGCCTTCCAAGTATCTTTAAACTCTTGTGCATTCTCATCACAAAGCTGTTGTGGCGTGATTTCTTTTGTTGCAGCTGTTTTTTGTATCTTAATCCCATGTTCATCAGTTCCTGTCAAAAAATAAACCTCATCACAACGTTGTGAATAATGACGTGCTAGAACATCTGTTATAATTTTTTCATAAGCATGACCAATGTGTGGCACTCCATTCACATAATCTATCGCTGTTGTTATATAAAATTTTTCCATTTTTTTCTCCATTTTGCTTTTATTTTATCACAAAGATTTTTGTTTTTTCATATTGTTTGATGAACAAATCGTTACAAAAAAGCATTATTTAAGCAATTCCCTGTTTTCATTTTCCTTTATATTGTTGTAGAAAAGGTTTTTAAAAATGATTCAATCATGGACAAACAATTTAGATATGCTTGCTCAAAACGGTGTAATCGATTTTGATGCATCTTCATATGTTTTAGGTCAGCCTGCAAGATTTGTCGGCAACCCTCAATACATACAACCTTTTGTAGGGCAAGTTCCAACCGCCCCGCTCATCTCAAACCCACAACCAAAACAAGATTTGTTTACACCAAAACAAAAACCTGACGCCAACCCCGCATGGAAAAAATTGTTATTAACCGCTGCTCTTATTACAACAGTGGTTGCTTGTGGAAGTAGGGCTAAAAAACTTTTTGCAAAATGATGACTTTTTAATATATAAAGTTTTGTTAAAGTTTTAAGGCTTTCTACACTGTTTAGAGCAATTTTTTGTTAAATATCTTTTTTATATTTATATAATGAGGTATAATTATTTTTATGGATAACAAAGAGCTTGTATTAATTAAAAACGATAAAGCTGTTGAAGAAAAAGTCAACAAATCTTCTTTTGCAAATTCGACAAACCCTATTGTTAAAAAATTCAACTACTTTAACAAAGAAAAAACGCCAAAGTTTTCTGTTAAAGACATTTTTAAATTATAATTATGTATCAAACAAAATCAAGAGTTTTTAATTATTTGACAAAAACACAAAAAACTGCATTGTGTAATTTTTTACGTGCTTTGGTTAAAAAAAATCAAGAGGTTTGCCCAAATGAATTAGCTCGCAACTTTATCGATGACGAAATTTATTATTTTGAACAAAAAAATCCTCATTTTGTTTTTCTTTTAGAATTTATAAACGAAAACTCTTTTTTTAACGACACTAAATTATATATTTTTGCTTGTAAAAAATATTTTGATTATTTAAAAAAAAATGAAGGGTTAATTTTGGCTCAAAAAGAATATCTTAAAAAAAAGAGGTTGTTTTTACGTGATTTAAAAATGAAAAACGAAACTCCAACTAAAAAACAGATTTCTTATTATAACTCCTTGTGTAAAAAATATAATCTTGATAAAATAGCACTAGCTTCCAAGTTTGAAGCAAGAGAAATTATTAATGGGATATTAAATGAACATAAAAGAATTGACACAACAACTGATTAATTCAGGGATTGAAAAAAACGAAGCTGAAACAGAAATGAAGCTTTTGCTAAAATATTTTTGTAACTATACAATAAAAGATATTATACTTAAAAACAAACTCTCTCAAGAACAAATCGACTTGTTAAAAACAAAAGTTACCGAGAGAATTTTGTCAAAAAAACCAATTCAATACATCATAGGCAAATCAAACTTTATGGGTCTGGATTTTATAGTAAACCCTACTGTCTTAATCCCAAGGGACGAAACCGAATTGCTTGTAAGAAAAGCTGTTGAACTTATAAATAGATATGAGTTTAAAACAGTGATTGATGTCGGTACTGGCTCTGGTTGCATTGCTTGTATGGTTGCAAAACTCACTGGTTGTCAAGTTATCGGGGTCGATATATCAAATGATGCTCTAGGAACTGCACTTGATAACGCATCTAATTTGAAATTGAACAATCGTGCTATTTTTAGAAAATCAAATGTTTTTTCAAATGTCAAACCTGGCGAAAGCTTTGATATGATTGTGTCAAACCCTCCTTATATCCCAGCTTCACAAAAAGGAAATTTGCAAGTTGAGCTATCTTTTGAGCCAGAAACTGCACTATATACAGATGATATTGATGGAACAATCTTCTATAAAAAAATCCTTGATGAAGCAAAAAATGTATTGAACAGGGGCGGGTATATATTATTTGAACTTGGGATAAATCAAGCTGATATTGTTTGTGATTATATGATAACTTCTGGATATAAAAATATCGAAATTCTCAATGATGTCGCAGGTATTGAGCGTGTAGCTTGTTGTCAGTATGTATGATTTTTATGTGTTTATAGATAAAAAAAAGTCTTATCTAACGATAAGACCTATAAATATACATTTACCCCAAACTATTTATATCACACCGCTTCACGAGTGTCAATGTTTGGATAAAAAGATTAATATTTCTTAACATTCCTGTAGAATACTATTATTTTCTCGAAGAATACTTGTTTGTTTTTTGTAGAATACTTGTTCTTTTTCTGTAGAAAACTATTGAGTATTCTACAATCATTTTGATATTATTTATCTATTGTAGAATACTGCCGTTTTTCCTACATTTATTCTACAATTCTTTCTACCAAAGAAAGTTTCTCATATCAATGGTTTACACCCGCATTCTACAATTATTGACAGCTTATTATTATAGATTAATTAAATAAATATATTTATATATATTATAACTAATAGAATAAAGAATAACTTTAAATAAGTTTTACATCTTTCAAATTTTTTAGTATAATGTTTTTATAGAAAAAAAATAGAGGTATAAATGAAATTTATAGTAAGAAAAGAAGATTTATCAAACGGGATAAAAATAACAGAAAGAGCGACATCTGCAAAAGCTTTACAACCAGTTTTGTATAATATTTTAATTGAAACTATTGATAAAGGAACAGTTAGATTTGTTGCAACAGATTTAGATTTTACAGTTATAGCAACAGTGAACGCTCAAGTTGAGCGTGAAGGAAGCATTACACTTCCAGCAAAAAAATTAAATGAAATTGCGTCAAAAATTGGTAATGAATTAATAACTTTTGACAAGGAAGAAGAAACAAATTGCGTAAATATCACTTGCCAAAAAACAAGGTTTGATTTGGTAGGAATTCCAGCAAGTGAGTTTCCTCAAGAGTATTTGGATATAGAATGTGGCGAAGAAAAGAGTTTAGAGATTGAAATCAGACCGTTTTCAAAAGCTGTTCGTCAAGCGGGTTTTGCAGCATCTTCTTATGATGCAAGTAATTTATTATCAGGGATTGTTTGCGATATTTCAAACGAGGTAATTGAAATTGCATCAACAGACGGTAATAGACTTGCAAGAATGAGAGAGAAGGTTGCAGAGAATGATTTTGAAAAATCATTATTAATCGTACCTTCAAAAACGTTGAACGAATTTATTAAACTAAGTTCGTTGGTTTCTGATGAAACAGTGAATATTTATAAATTAGGGACGAGGATAATATTTAAAACAGAAACAACGATAACAACAGCAAGATTGTTAGAAGGGGTTTTTCCAAAATATAACCAATTGATACCACAACAAACACCAAAAAATGTTAGGGTGAACATATCTCAATTTGTTTCAGCATTAGAACGTGTTGCGATTATGATTAATGAAAAAACAAGCATTGTTAAGTTGGAGTTTTGCGATAACAACCTTAAATTAACAGGTGATTCTCCTGATGCAGGGAAATCTGAAGAAAATTTAGATATAAACTATACTGATGAAGCATTAACAATTGCGTTCAATTATCGTTTTATAGTAGAGGCTTTAAAAAATATGGAATGTGACGAGGTTGATATTGGCTTAAATACTCCACTTTCAGCAACAATGTTCACTCCAATTAATGATGAAGACTTTGTTTGTTTAGTAATGCCAGTACAGATAAGATAGAAGGTTGCCATGAAAAAAAAAGCAGTGGAATATTTTAATAACGGATTTTCGTGTTCAGAAAGTATTGTTAAAGCGGCGATAGACGAAGGTTTTTGTAGCGAAGAAATGTTGGCTTGTTCAACAAGTTTTTCAGGCGGAATGAGTTCAGGTTGTCTGTGCGGAGCTATCGCAGGTGGTCAGATTGTTTTAGGAAGTTGTTTTGGTAGAAAAAACAAATTTAATAACCCAGAACAAGCACGTGAAAAATCAAAAGAGTTGATAGATGGATTTGTTGAAAAAAACAAACATACTTGTTGCAGAATATTATCAAAAAATGTAGAAGGACAAAACAAAAAACAACATTGTTCAAAGTTTGTTAATGATGTTGTTGAAATAGTTGAAAACCTTCTTCCAGCAAGGGTTTAGAAAATGTTAAGTGTGTTTGCTATTTTTATTGGTGGAGGAGTTGGAGCTGTTTTAAGATATTTATGCGGGGTTTTAACACCACGTTTATTTATACTAAACTTTCCAGTTTCAACAATGTTTGTAAACTTCATCGGCAGTTTTCTAATCGGTTTTTTATTCGTTCTATTTTTAGAAAAACAAGAACTTAACACAGCCCTAAAACTTGCTTTAACAGTTGGGTTTTGTGGCGGGTTAACAACATTTAGCACCTTTTCACTGGAAGCGTTTGATATGATTGTTAATCAAAGGTATTTTGAGGCAATAAGTTATATTTTAGCAAGTGTTATAATATGTTTGTTAGCGGTAGTTTTGGGAGTGTCATTATGCAAAAATTTGATAAACTAAATTTTATAACAGCAGGAATGCCAAAAGCGACAGATAAAGGAAGTTATCCAAAAGCGATTGATGTCTTAGTTGATTTAGGACTAGACGGGCTAGAGATTGAATTTGTTCATGGCGTAAGAATGTCAGATGAAACCAGAGCTTTTTTAAACAAAAACAGTAATGAAAAAAATCTTATATTAACAGCACACGCACCATTTTACGTGAATTTAAATTCGCAAGAAGTAGATAAAGTTGATGCAAGCGTTAGAAGAATAGTTGAAACAGCACAAGTCGCAAAACAAGCAGGAGCGTTTAGTATAACCTATCATGCGGCGTATTATATGAAGCAAGAAAAAGAGTTAGTTTATCAAAAAGTCAAACAAGAAAACGAAAGAATTTTCACAATACTAGATGAAGAAAAAAATGACCTATGGATTAGACCAGAAACAACAGGAAAAGCAACCCAATGGGGGGATTTGGACGAGATAATAAGATTGTCAAACGATTTTGAACGAGTGCTACCTTGTGTTGATTTTTCACACCTTCATGCACGCACAAATGGCGAGCATAACACATATGACGAGTTCTGTATTATTTTAGAGAAAATTGGTAAAGAAATAGGGACTTATGCACTAGAAAATTTCCACGGACATCTTGCAGGAATAGAATATGGAGCAAAGGGTGAGAAAAAACACTTGAATATGCTCGATAGTGATATGAATTATAAGGATTTATTGAAAGCAATGAAAGAATTTGACGTTAAAGGAGTTCTAACTTGCGAGAGTCCTAATATAGAAGAGGATTGTTTGTTGTATAAAAATTACTACAACTCTCTATAAAAAACTACTGAACCTTAGCGTAAGGTTGGTTTCCTGTTGATTTATAAAGCTCGATAAAATCAATAAATTCCTGAGTTTTTTCTTGTGCAACAAGTTTATTTATAGATAACAAATTTTCTTCATACTGGATTAAATCAAGTTTTGAAATAATTCCTTCATTATATTTTGCGATGCTATAATCTAATTCAACTTGTTCAAGTCCAGCTTGTTCAATAGTTTTTTCAAGCTTTTTATTGTTAATTTTTAGATTAACCAAAGCATCGTTGACTTCTTGAATAGCAACCAAATTTGTTTTCAAATAGTTTTCAAGAACGCTTTCATAAGCAAGTTTTTTACTTCTCATATTCGCCATTAATCTTCCACCAGAAAAAATAGGCCACAACGCACCGCCAGCAAGAGCAAGCAAAGCGTTAGATACATTAAAAAGATTTCCTAACCCAGAAGAGTAAAACAATGCAACCCCGCCAATATTAAAGGCAGGAAGTAATTCTTTTTTAGCAACCTTAACATCAAGTCCAGCCTTTTCAACCATCAATTCTGCCACAATATAATCAGGTCTTTGAGTGATGATTTCGGTCGGAATGCTTTCAGGAGCAGTGTTCAAATTAGCAATCTCGCTCAAAGAAGAACGTTCAAATGAGCTAGAGTTTTCAGAAGTTTCACCAATCAAAACAGCGAGTAAGTTTAATAAATTGGCTCTTTTTTGTTCTAAATCCAAAAGACAAATCCCGCCTTGAACGAAATCCTTATTAGCTTTCACAGTGTCTGATGTTGAAGTTAAACCTTCTTGGTTACGCAAAACCATCAAATTATAAATTTGTTCCCTTAAAGCAACAATTTCTTCTTGCAACCTAATAGTTTCATCAAGTAGAACTATATTGAAATAAGTAGTTCCAACAGCCGAAGCGATAGCAATGTAAGCAGTTTTTTCGTCTTGTTTTGATTTTTCGTACAACTTTTTGACAGCTTTTGTTTTATTGTGGTTTTTCCCAAAAATATCTAGTTCATAACTAACGATAGCAGGTGTTGCAAAAAGCCCCTGTGTACTTGTTGAACCAATAGGTTTTTCAATCCCGCCAAAACCACCAATAACAGCAGAAGGTAATTCACCAGCAAATTGCATTTTAACATTTTCTCTATATTGATCAACACTCAATGAAGCCATTTTTAAATCATGATTATTTAAAACAGCCTGTTTTATATATTTATTTAAGGTTTCATCATTAAAATCTTCCCAAAACTTTAAATTAACATAATCAAATTTGTAAGCATCAGGAGATGACTTTTCTTTAGACGCAGAAGATTTAAACTTTTTTTGGTTCTCAACAGCAAAAACAGCGGGTGAAAAGTTAAGCGATAGGATACTTGCAACAAGTGCGACAGATATAAATTTTTTCATGATTAATAATTCCTCAATGTGTTTAAAAAACAAAAGAATTTGCTTTTAAGATACCACCATGTTAACATGGCGATATAAAAAAAGCAATAAATAAGAGGGAGAATACGTGGATAATAATAAACAAATAGAAAATAATGAAGAAAAACAACCAAATAAAAAGCCGTTTAAAAGGATTATTGGGTTAGTTTTACTAGCGGTAATAATAATAATTTGCACGGTCACAATAAATGATTCAATGAAATACCAATCAACAGATGATGCGTATGTTGAAACAACAACAGTGCAGGTTTCACCAAAAGTAAGCGGTCAGATAATCGAGGTTTTCGTTAAAGATAATCAATTTATAAACGAAGGTGATGTTGTTGCAAAAATAGATCCAACAGATTATGAAGTAAAATTAGCACAAATAGAAGCTCGTTATGAAAGGGCGTTATCAAATCAAAAAAACGCAAACGCACAATATGCTTCAGCACAAATTAATATAGATACAGCAAAAAAAGATTATGACCGTTACAAAAACCTATATGAGCAAGGAGCTGTTTCAAAACAAGTCCTAGACGGTGCAGAAGCAAAATATATCAGCACAAAAGCACATTTAGTTCAGGCAGAAGAAGGATTATTCTCTGAAGCTAAAACAAAAGTTGCCGATGCAGATTTAAAAGAACTTGAAGCATTAAAAAAACAGGCAGAATTATACCTGTCATACACAGACGTTATTGCTCCTCAGTCAGGAACAGTAACAAATCGTAGAGTTGAAAAAGGAATGTTTGTGCAAACAGGTTCGCCACTATTTGTAACAGTACCAGAACAAGTTTGGGTAGTTGCAAATTTTAAAGAAAACCAAGTTGGCGAAATGAAAAAAGGGCAAAAAGTAGAAATAAAAGTTGATACATATCCAGATAAAGTTTTTATAGGTGAAGTTGATAGTATTCAAAGAAGTTCTGGAGCAAAATCAAGTTTGTTTCCACCAGAGAATGCAGTTGGATCATTTGTAAAAATCGTTCAAAGAATACCAGTAAAAATCGTGTTTAGCGAAGACATTGATACTGATAAATACACAATTGTGCCAGGAATGTCAGTTGTGCCAAAAGTAAAAATCAAGTAGGTTTTTTAATGCAAGAAGAACAAACCAAAGAATGGTCACCTAAAATAAACCCATGGATAATGATACTTCCAGTAATGCTTTCAGTTTTTGTGTATGTATTAGATGGAACGATTGCAAACGTTGCCCTACCACACATGGCGGGAAGTTTTTCAGCAACACGTGATGAGTCAATGTGGATTTTGACAAGTTACTTGATTGCAGCAGGGATTGTAATCCCAGCGGTAGACTTTTTCAGTAAGCTTTTAGGGCGAAAAAACTTTTTTATAATAAGCATATTGGTTTTCACAATAGCATCGATGCTTTGTGGGTTGGCTCAAAACATAGAATTTATGATAGTTGCAAGAATATTGCAAGGTTTCGGTGGTGGTGGAATACTGCCAATCGCTCAAGCAATAATGCTTGAGAGCTTCCCAAAAGAAAAACGTGGACTATCGATGTCTGTTTTTGGAATGGGTGTAATTATCGCCCCAATCGTTGGTCCAGTTTTAGGTGGTTGGATTACTGATAACTGGTCTTGGCCTTGGATATTTTTTATAAACGTCCCATTAGGTTGTTTTGCGGCAATATTATCGCAAAAAATAATTGAAGAACCAGATTATGCAAAAAAACAAAAAAATGTTTATATCGACAAAAAAGGGTTTTTGTATCTTGCTTGTTGGTTAATTTCATTACAAGTGGTTTTGGATAAAGGAAATACAGCGGATTGGTTTAATGCCCCTTGGATTTGTTGGCTATCGGCATTTTCTATTGTATCAGGTATAATGTTTTTTAAATCACAGTTGTCAAATAAACACACACTACTTGATTTAAGCGTGTTTAAAGATAGAAACTTTAGTGCGGGTTCATCAATACAGATTGTTACTCAAGCTGTTTTGTATTCATCGTTGGCAATATTACCGCAATTTTTGCAAGGAATGTTGGGTTATACAGCGTTTTTGAGTGGTTATTCAATGATGCCGAGAGGGTGTGGAAGTATGCTTGCGATGGTAATCACTGGAGCATTGTCTGGTAAAGTTGATAACAGATTGTTGGTAATAATAGGGTTGATATTGTTGGGTGGTTCTTCACTTGCTTTTGGTTCACTAAACCTTCAAATATCAACAATGAACATTTTGATACCAAACTTCATAATGGGTATTGGTATGGGTTTGGCAATGATTCCTTTGATGAACTTATCTTTTAGCACGTTAGAAAATCATCAATTAACAAACGCTGCAGGAATACAAAATTTAATGAAAAATATAGGTAGTGCGATAGGTACTTCACTTGTGGCAACGATGTTGACAAGGTTTGCACAGGTCCATCAAGGATATTTGGTTGAACATCTGAATGATTTGAACATGGCATTTATCGAACGTGTTGGTGTGACAACAGCTGCATTATCGCAATATACACACACAACAGTTGCAAATTATATGGCACAATACTCAATGTATGGACAGCTAATCCAACAATCAACACTTTCTGCTTTTATAGATTCTTTTAGAATCTTTGGGACTTTGTGTTTTTTGGTTATTCCATTACTATTTATTATGAAAAACGTAAAGCAAAATAAATAATATCCTCTATATGAATGTTGACTTTTAAAAAAAAAACATTATTATAATATTTAGGTATAAAAAAAGAGGTTAGTTAAATGTCCAGTTTATTTTCAGGGTTTTCAGCAGGGTTGTCGAGTGCATATTCACAAATTGCTTTGTTAAGTTCATCAGATAGCGGTATTTCATTAGATGACATATTAAATGCAAGATTGGGAGTTACGTATGATGATGATGGAAATATCGAGTCATATTCTTCATTGTTAACAAACCAAACTTTTGCAACATATTTGCAATCGAATTTTACAGCATACGATACAGATGGCGATGGGCTTTTGTCGTCAGCAGAGTTGTCTGCGATGACTTCTCAAATGGAAGCACAAGGCTATACTTTAGATGAGCTGACAGCATTGTATGAATCAGGTTCAAGCGGGCTTTCAGAAGATACAATGACAGAGATTTTAGAAAACTTTAGCGAGATAGATGAAAATGGAGATGGAAGAGTTACAGACGCAGAGGTTTCGGCGTACAAGATTTCATCAGCAAGATTGGAAACAGAAAACACGTTTAAAGAGCGTATGATTTCAAACATGTCAATATTTTATGACACAGATTCATACACAGATTATACTTCAGATGATGAAGATGAAGACGAGGATACAACTTCAACATACTCATCATATTCTTCATAGAAGTAAAAAAAGACTTAGTAACAAGTGCGAAAGCACAAAGGGAAAGACATTAAAAAGCTTATTGGCAACGATAGGCTTTTTCTATATGTCAACGTGGACGTGTTAAATGGGGCAGATTTTTGCGTCTTGTATGGGAAAAAATAAAAAAATAAAAAAGTGCTTTACAAAAAAAAATTAGCATGTATAATTAAGTTGTAGCCGAAAATTTAAAAAGTTGGTTATTGAAAAGCAAATAAAGTCATTGGTTGGTTAAAAAGCCGATCCGAAAAGACCTTAACCGTGGGGGTTTAGCTCAGTTGGTAGAGCACCTGCTTTGCACGCAGGGGGTCAGGAGTTCGAATCTCCTAACCTCCACCAAAAAAGAACACTTGTAATAAGTGTTCTTTTTTTATGCAAATTTGTTATAAATTGAAAATAATTTTGATATAAAGTAACTATTTTTATAAAAAAGTACCACTTACACTGTCAATTCTTTGTCATTTTAAAGTTCACAAATATGCCTCAAGCTTGCTAAATATCATTCAAGACATAATGAGTTGCTCTGGCTTCGCCTTGTTTTTGCAAAATACCTTTTTTAACCAAATCATTTATATCATTTGTGGCACTATCTTGAGAGCAATTACACATCTTTGCCCACTTTGTTGTAGTTAAATTACCCTCAAAATCATTCATAAATTTAATTAAAACTTTTTTCTGACGCTCATTAAATAGAATATTAGAATTTTTTTGCCAAAATCCTGCTTTTTTCAAAATATTTTTAAGTGTCTTATCGCTTGTTTTTATAGCTTCAAGTAATGTTTTTAAAAACCAAACAAGCCAATTTGTAATATTCATAGAGTTTTTTTGAGTTATTTCTAAAACATCATAATAATCTTTTCTATTCTTTTGAATTTGAACAGACATTGAATAAAAACGATACTTTGTTTCATCACTTCTAGCTAAAATCATATCAGTTACTGCTCTTGCAACCCTACCATTTCCATCTTCAAATGGGTGTAGTGTTACAAACCATAAATGCACAATTCCTGCTTTAATTAATAAATCATAGTCTGTATCAGTATTTATATAATCTATAAAATCTGACATTTCATCCTCTAGCAACATGGCACTAGGTGCTTCGTAATGGATTTTCGATTTACCTATACTGCCTGAGATAACTTGCATAGGTCCTTGACTATCAGTTCTATATTTTCCAACTTCTATTTTATACATACCGCTATAACCTGTAGGGAATAATGCTGCTTGCCAGCCAATCAAACGTTCTTTTGTCATTGGTTTATCATAGTTTTGGGTAGCATCAATCATCATTTCTACTACTCCTTCAATATTTCTAGAAACTACAACGTCACCACCAACATCAATCCCTAATTTTCGAGCAACAGAAGATTTTACTTGCTCTAAATTTAAAATTTCACCTTCTATTTCTGAGGACTTTATAATATTTTCAGTTAATATTTTTAATTGAGCGTTCTTCTTTGTTTCAAAGCCCAATGAGTCCATTTTGCCAAATAAATAGCCTTGAGCTCTTTTAATATCTAACAACAAACCTTGTAATTTATTATTATCAAATTCAAAATTTTTCCAATTTTCATTTTGCCAAATATATTTTCCCATAATTATCTCCGCAGATTATACGGACATTATAAACAATATCTCCGAATAAGTCAATAGTATCTCCGAATATTTTTCGTTGATAGTTGTCATTATCTCCGCACACAATCTTTATTCAAATCTCTCAATATAGAATATGTCAAATTAAACGTAAATCATTAACAATCAACCACGCCTTCTTTTTGAACGATCAAGTATTCCTTGAGAGTTGAGATTTCTTCAAGCTCGCCTTCTTTAGAGATGTCATTTATGTGCAAGCTTATGTTTTGCTTGGTAGCTTGAAAAAGCTCGATTATTTGAGTTTGGTTAGTAGATGTAGATATTATATATTTAAGTTAAAATATGGATATGAAAAAGTTATTTGTAATTGTTTTTAAAATTGTCTTATTATTTAGCGTATATGCTTTTTTTGTCGAACCAAATATTATCTTGACGAAAAAATATACAATTACTAATAAAGATTTATCAGGTTTAAAAATAGTTTTTGTAGGTGATTTCCATATACGGCCTTATCAAAAAAATAAATTAAAACGAATTGTGACAAAAATCAATTCGCAAAATCCTGATATAATTTTGTCTATTGGGGATTATATTAATGGACACAAAATTGAAGCTTCGTTAAAACCGTCTGCTATTGTTGATGAATTAACCCATTTAAAATCAAGGTATGGATTTTATACAGTATTAGGAAATCATGATAATTGGTATGTTGGTATAAGTGTTGAAAATGAATTTAATAAGAAAAATTTAGTTGTGTTGGATAATTCAAATATCAAAATAGATTATAGTGGCAAGGATTTTTTTATTGCAGGGGTTGAGGATTTATATACGGGTGAACCTGATGTAAAAAAAGCTCTAAATAATACAACAAATCCAGTTATTTTGTTAACTCATAACCCTGATGTGTTTGTTGATGTTCCAGAGAGTGTTGATTTAACATTAGCTGGGCATACTCACGGCGGGCAAGTGCGTTTTCCATTTCTTGGTGCATTGGTTATTCCTTCGAAATACGGTAATAAGTACGCAAAAGGTTTGATTGAAGAAGATAAGAAAAAAATGATTGTAACTACTGGGCTTGGGACAAGTATTTTGCACCTTCGCTTTAATTGCTTCCCTGAAATTGTTGTTATTGATTTTGTAAATTAAAGTTTTACATTATTTTATATGAAAGCGAAATCACTCTTTTAAATTTAAGTAAAATACTGATAACAAAAAAATTTTTGTTTCTCTTTAATATAATAAACAAAAGGAATACTTTATTATATGAATAAAATTGTAAAATATGCATTTAATACCCTTGGTGATTGCTTAATTAGTAAAAAAACGCAACAAAAAGTTACTGATGAAATTAGAAAAGAAATGAACTTGTTCCAGGGTATAAAATTCCCACAAAGAGTAAAAGAATACGATGTTGTTGAAATCGGACACAGCTTTAAGCCTGATGAAATTAAAACTAAAATAATCACATTTAGAGATGAAGATGGGAACATTGTGCAAAGAAATTTTAACTCTAATAAAACTGGTCCTCAAATGACAACTCAAAGAAATTATATCAACCAAGAAAAAACATTTGTTCTTGATCCAGAAGATGTCGATGGGGATTTTTTAGATGTGACGGGTCGAAAAATTGCGAGTGTGACCAAGCAAGATGGTGTTTATGCTTACAAAATGGAAGAAATTCAAACAGTTGCGACAAAATCTGATGGGAATAAAGTTGTTAATGTTTCCCATATTGAATCCTTGCCATACGGTGGGATTGATAATGTTGAGGAAGAATTTCAATCAATGTATGAATACCAAAAAGGTAGCAAAAGGGGTTATGCAATAGGGCATTCTTCAAGAGATAAGGTGATGGGGATTGATACAATTTATGATATGGAGCCTGAAGCAATCACTTTTGATGGCGTTCAGGACTTGAGAGCAGATAGATATTTGCCAACTCATCTGTATTCATTAAAGAATTTCAAACGATACGCCCCATCGGTTGTACAGAACCCAAAACAACCCACAGGATACATTAGTTATAAATGGTATAACAAATCAAATACAACCCAACATGCTTATTTTAGTCCATCATCAGGTAGTGTAAATTTAAACAATAGAAAGCTGTCGACAAAAACAGATGTCGTTGATGTAGTCGCTCATGAAAAAGAACATGCGTTCCAGTTTGGGGAAATGCATTGGGCTGATATAGCGAGAAGGGTTCAAGATGGCGAAGATGTGTATGATTGCTTTGGTCATAAAATCACAGCTGATAGAATAAACCAAAGTAGTGTTGATGACGCTAGAGCAGAAGTGTTTCAGTCGGCGTTGGATAATTATATAAAACCTGAAACAGACCTAAGTGCTTATCATTATAATCTATTAGAAATAGGGGCAAGAAAAGCTGGCAGAAACGCACGTGAAGAATATATTCAGTCTGTTGAAAATATACGGAGCGAATTCCCTTACGCCCCTAGCTATCAACTAGGTTGTAGTGATGAGGAAATTGCAAGTGAGAGCATTCATCTAATGAACAATGTTATGCAAGCAAAACGTTTGTTAGATGCGATTGATGACGTGTTGTTAGAAGATTTGTTTTAAAATATTTTTTCAACCCCCCATTTTTTCAGCTGAAATATAATGTTTGAAACAAAAGTATGAGCGTTGTCGTTGAGGCTGAAAGTCCAATTTGTTTATCTATTAAATTATCAACTAAGTATGCAAAAATTGATTAATCACTTACGCAACGAATGCCACTAATACGGCTATCGCTTTTTTTATCAGAACCGCCGTATGTCTCATAGGTATACATTCTTATCCAATACATATTAGTTGTTGAAGATTCTTCGTTTGAATAATATGTCTGGTTTGAAAAAGAATCAGAAAATTTTGCTGAATTGTCGGCGCTTACATTTGCTGTATATACTGTATACCAAGCAGGGTTTTCAATATCATACATATAACTCATTAATTCTAGTAACTCATCTCTACTAGGTAATCTTTTGTTTGCTTCATCGCAAGCTTTTAAAGCACCCGCCCAATAGTTGGTTGTGCAACTACTACAACTATTATTTGTTGTGCAAGAGCTATCGTATGAGCTTGTCACATCACATGTGTTTTCTGCAGAATAAGATGTGTCGGATAAATCCCAACAAATATCATTGATATATACACCAAAAGAAGAGTTTATCGCTAAAATATCATCACCAACAGTGTTTTTACCAGCATTACCATTTACATCAGCTAATAAAGTTACGCATTGAGTTGCCTCACTTCGGTTAAGCCCACTTTCATATGGGTCAAGCCATTCACAATTTTTATCGTAATTTAAAATTGTTTTAGTTCCATCAGCAAATATTATACCAACATTGTCCCCAGAAAAATCTCTAGTAGCAGGGTTGTTAGCAAATTCAGTACCATCTTTTAGGTCAGAAACTAAAATCTCTTCATCACAAGACGCTATCATAGAAGCAGGAAAGCATTCACTCATATCATCTAAATCGCAAATTTCGTTAATCTTTAAATATTTACCTAATTCAGTTACAAAATCTTCTGCATTGTCATATCCAGTAAGTTTTTCATGAAATCTCATCTGATTCATTGCTTCATATAATCGTTCTTGAAATAATGTTTTTTTGGTGTCCAAAGCCTCGCTTTGATAACTACTGATTAAATTGGGTATTGTCATCGCTGATACAACACCGATGATGCCGAGCGTAATTAGAACTTCCGCTAATGTGAAACCGTTATTAAATTTTAATCTATTCATTATATAAACCCCCGAAACTTAAAGTCAACATTATAATAATATAGTGTTAACTTTAAAAAGTCAAGCTTTATTTAAAGTTTACATTATACAAATTGTCAAAAAATGATTTTATGATAATCAAATTAGGTGAAAGATGCAAAATAAAAAATTAATTGGTGCAAAAATCAAGCAAATAAGAAAACAAAATAAAATGACTCAAGAATTGTTCAGTGAAAAAATTGGTATTGAGTCGGTGTCTTTGAGTAATATTGAAAATGGAAAAAGTTTCCCATCAATGCAAACAATTTTAAAAATATTTGAAGAATTTGACATATTACCAAATGATTTTTTTGATGTTGAGTATTTAAAATCAAGTATAGAAATAGAAAATGATTTGATAGATATTATAAAATCGAGTTCAGATGATAAAAAGAAGATTTTGTATAAAATCATCAAGTCATTTGTATAAAGGAGTAACATATTAGCCAAAACTTGACTTTTGGTGTGATTTGGGTTAATATGTTATCTATGAATGTGTTTTTTGAAAATAATTCCCCATGTGAGCTTGCAAAGAAAATTGCAGTAAGTATGGTAAAAAAAAGAAAATTACAAAAACTTTCACAATCTTCACTTGCACAAAAATCTGGTGTTAGTTTAGGTTCAATCAAAAGGTTTGAAACAAAGTATGAAATTTCATTATCCTCAATTATAAAAATTGCCATTGTGCTTGATAGTATTGAAGATTTTGAAAACTTATTTAGCAAAAAAACTTATTCTTCTATTGATGAGGTTATAAATGAATAATTATAAATCTTTAAAAGTTTTATATAATGGTAAAAATGTAGGAACGCTTGCTATTACATCTGATAATTTAGTTGCTTTCCAGTATGACGAACAATGGCTGGTTAGTGGATTTTCAATTTCGCCATTTAGTTTGCCATTAGAAAAAAAGGTTTTTATTCCTAAATTTGAGCCTCTTGATGGGCTTTTTGGTGTTTTCAATGACAGTTTGCCTGATGGTTGGGGGCGATTGCTTGTAGATAGGTTTCTTTTAAAAAATAAAATTGAACCACAGGCAATTAATAATTTAAACCGATTAGCTTTGGTTGATAATTCTACAATGGGTGCTTTAACTTATTTTTCTGAATATAAATTTGATATTACATTAAATGATTTGAGTTTAGATGAATTATCAAAAGAATGTGAAAATATTTTAAAAACAGATTATTCTCAAAATTTAGATGAATTATTTGCTCAAGGTGGTTCTTCTGGTGGAGCAAGACCAAAAATTCATACAAAATTTAATGATGAAGATTGGATTATAAAATTCCCTTCATCTTTTGATTTGGAGAACATAGGGCAATTAGAATATGATTATTCTATTTGTGCAAAGGAGTGTGGGATAATAATGCCAGAAACAAATTTGTTCGAGTCGAAAATTTATTCAGGATATTTTGGAGTGAAACGATTTGACAGACAGGGCGATAAAAAGAAACATATGGTGTCAGTTAGTGGGCTTTTAGAAACAACACATAGATTGCCGAATTTAGACTACAATCTTTTGATGAAATTAACTTTAGAGCTTACAAAGGATTATTCACAGATTGAGCAAATGTTTAGGTTAATGTGTTTTAATGTGTTTTCACATAATCGTGATGATCATTCAAAAAACTTTTCGTTTCTTTATGAAGAAAAACAGGGTTGGAAATTGTCACCAGCTTATGATTTAACTTATAGTTCATCAATAAATGGAGAACATGCAACAACTATAAATGGTGAAGGTAAAAATCCAAGTAAAGATGATATTTTGGCTGTGGCAAAAAATATAGCAATGAATGAAAAATTGGCAAAAACAATCATTCTTGAAATTGAAGAAAAAACTCAAGTATTAAAACATTAATTTAATTTTAAATGAATAATAATGTCAGTTTAAAACTTAAAAGATTAATAATCGCTTGCGACTGCATCGTCTTCATCTTCTAATGAGGACAAATCGTTATGTAATGTTGAATCAAAATCTTCTGGCAACAATTCATCGTCTGGCCAAGTTGTGCCATCATCGTAACGACAGGCAGCCAAATTCTCGCTTGATGAAAAATCTGAATTGCTCAAGTTGGTTTCTGAAAAAACACAACCAGCTAAATCTGATTCACTAAAATTACAATAAGTCATCTCGGCATAACTACAATCAGAGCCTGTTAAAAGTGCTTCTGTAAAATCACACTCTAAAGCTCGGCTTCGTGTAAAGTCTACTGATGTTAAATCTGCACCAGTGAAGTTTATTAATGATAAATTACAATCTGCAAAAGAGCTAGAGTTTAAATCAACGTTAGAAAAGTCTATTTCATTAAGTGTCATACCACTAAAATCAACTTCTGATAAGTCAACTTCTTCTTGTTCTAATTTCCACGCATTGAATTTTTCATCTTGTTTTCTCAATAATTCTACTAGTTCTTCCTTGGTATAATCAATCATTGATATGTTTCTCCTTCTATGTAATTTTTCTTTTTATACTATTTTATTTTTTAGGGCTTTAATCGCTGCTTGAAGTCTATCATCAACTTCCAATTTTTGCAATATATTAGCGACATGTGCTTTTGTTGTATTGACGCTAATAACTAATATTTGTGCTATCTCCATGTTGCTATAACCTTCTGTCATAAGTTTTAAAATTTGGCTTTCACGTGCAGTCAAATCATAATTCTTTGCATTTTTAACATCAACTGTATCAATAGAGTTTGCAGTTGCGTTTAAAACTATTTGTGAAACACTAGGGTCAAACCAAGCTGCACCATCAGCTACTGACTGCACCACTTGTATAAGTCGTTGAGGGTTAATCTCTTTTGAACAATAAGCGTTCGCACCCGCTCTTAGTGTGTTTAAAACTTCGTTCTCATCGTTGTGCGAAGTTAGTATGATTATTTTGATATCTTTGTTTAAGGTTTTGATATATTTTGTTGCCTCAATCCCGTTCATATTAGGCAACCCTAAGTCCATTATAACAACATCAACACTGTTCTTTTTTGTTATGTCAAGTGCTGTTTCTGCTGATTCTGCTTCAAAAATATTCTCGACATACTCAACTCCTTCAAAAGTTGTTTTTAACCCAAATCGTGTTAATTCGTGATCTTCCACTATTAATAAATTCAATTTCATATCTTTAATTCCTTTTTTGTTGGTTCATAATCGGGGTTTAAAATCAAACTTCTTTTGAAGCTTTGAGTTGCATCGGCTTGCATACCTTGTTTTTTGTATAGCAATCCTTGATAATAATAATATTTAAAATCGTTTTCGTCAATATATTTTGCGACACTCAAATATTTATGTGCCTCGTTATACCTTCCTTGTTCAAACGCCACTCGCCCAAGCTCTAACCAAGCGTCATTAAACTGAAGGTTTATGGCAATAGCTTTTTTCAGATAAGAAACTTCTTTTGATTGGTCTTTTAGTGCTATTTTATAGTATGCGATGTAGGCATCAGAATATGATTTTAGAATTTTGTCATAAAACTGATAAGCTTTTTCGATTTCGTTTAATTTTTCATATGTCATCGCTGTTTTTATAAGTGGTAATGAGTGGTGTTTATCTTTCGAACTAGCTTTTTGATAATATTTTAGAGCGGATTCAAAATCTTCGTTTTTATAACACAAATCACCTAAAACCATTAGTGTTGTTGAGTTATCGTTATCTAATTTCAAAGCTTTTGATGCGATATCTTGTGCTTTTTCAAAATCTTCGTTATCAAAATATGCTTTTGCTAAAATCGGATAAACATTTTTATTAATATTATTTTTGTTACTAATCGCACTTTGTAAAATTCTAATAGATTTGTTTAATTCTTTTTCATAATAATAATAGTATCCGAGGTGATACATTTTCAAAGAATTATTTTTTTCAGTTTTGTATAATATCAATTGCTCAATCGAGTTGCCATAATCGCTAAATTCTTTAGAATACATCGGTTGATTTTTTATGTATTCAACAATTTTGAGAGCATCTTTTGTTTGATTATTTTGAGCTAAAATTTCTGCTTGAAGTTTTTTGTAATTTAGATTTTGTGGGTTTATGGCAATAGCGTTATCGATGTATTTTGTAGCATTATCTAAGTCGTTTGATTTCATATATCCGAGTGCTGCGATAAAGTTTGCATAATCACTATTTTGCAGAAGAATAATATTTTTTACTAATTCGTTAGTCGCTTCAACGCTTTGGTTGTTATAAATCATGTTAGAATAAATTTCGCCTAAATAAAGTTCGTCTTCACGTCTAAGTTTTTGTGTTGGAAAATAATATATTTTAGCGTCTTCTATAATATTTGCGGAGATTGATTTATCGTTAATTTTTGTTGCAGCTCTATCTGCCAGATTAAAAAATCCAATATCTGAAAGTCTGATAAAAATTTGTAAATATCCATAATCGCTAGGTGTCATTGTTTCGATTAAAAATTCAAAGTTGTCATATGAAGATTTAACATTGCTTTGCATAAACCTGTCAAAAGCGATTAGATATTGGTTGCTAATATCGTTGTGTGTGAGCGTTGCTTTATTTGATGTATAAGAAACGTTTTTGATTTGGTTGGTATGAAAAGGGTTTGCGAAATTAATATTGTTAAAAGAACCCTCTGCCAATGCTTGTGGGGCATTGGTTAGAAGAAATAATATTAATAATCTATTAAAAATTCTTTTCATTAATTAAACCTTATTCAGAAGTTTTACCCGAGTAATATAAATTAAACAACGAAACAATATTTTTTTGCTCTTCAGATGCGTTTTCATTGCTTAGATAATTAAATACATCTAACAAATTGTATTTGCTAAGTAATTCTTTATCATTTTCTTCAAACAAATTGTTATTTTCAGTCAAAAACACTTTAATAATTTTATCTACAGAGATATTTAGGAAAGTATCAACAATATTTTTGTCAAAATGAGTGCCAGAATCTTTTATTAAAATATTAATAACGTTCATAATGGGCATTTTGTCACGATAATGACGGCGAGAGGTAATGGCATCAAACACATCAGACACGGCTAAAATCCTTCCACCATAACTAATTTGTTCACCTTTAAGGTTTCTGTAATATCCTTTACCATCAAATTTTTCGTGATGAGAACAAGCGATTTCAGTAATTATTTTAAAATCATCTGACATGTGAATTTTTTCCAAAATATTATGTGTGATTTGTACATGTTCTTGTATATGTTTATATTCTTCATCGGTCAACTTTCCTTCTTTTTGGAGTACGGAATCTCTAATCCCAATTTTTCCGATATCGTGTAAAGTTGCCGCTTTTGAAACAATTTCAATAAATTTTTCATCGCAACCCAATTCTTCTGCGATTAAGACAGAATACATTCTTACACGTGCCGAATGACCTGCTGTGATTTTGTCACGTGCATCGATAGAGGTTGCTAAAGTATCGATAAAGCTTTCAAATAGTTCTTTTTGTTCTTTGTATAATTCTTTTTGTTGTTCGAAAAGTTGTGCGTTCTCAATCGCTATGCTTGCACTCCCGCCGATTGCGACTAACAAATCTTCGTCATTTTTGCTGAAAACACCTCTGAATTTGTTCAGAACCTGAAACGCACCGATAATTTCTTGGTTGTTATTTTTTATAGGTAAGCACAGAATTGTTTTTGTGTGATAACCAGTGTTTAGGTCAACTTCAGGATTAAATCTGTCATCGTTATAGGCGTCCTCGATGTTTAGGGCTTCACCAGTTTTTATTACATAACCCGCCAAACCTTTATCAGCTGGAAACCTTATTTCTTGATCGTTCATTCCCAAAGCAACTTTTGACCAGATTTCATTTTTTTCTTTATCAAATAAAAATACTGTACATCTGTCAGCCTGAATTGCAGTTTTTGTTTCTTCTGCAATAACTTTTAATAACACATCAATGTCGGTTTGAGCCGTGATAGAACGTCCAATTTTTACTAGAGATACCAATGGGTCGCCACCAATTGTGTTATCAAACTGTTGTGAATTTTTAATTTGTTTAATCTGAGCCAAAATTTGTGATAAAAGCATTAGTTTATCATTGTTAGGGCCGATAAAATTTCTTGCGTTTTCAAAGTGTAATAATGCGACAACATTGTTATTTTCAGCAAAATTAATGACACCTAAGGTGTATTCATAAAATGCTAAAGATAAATTGCTTTTGCAAATTCTTGCCAAATGTAGTGCGTCATTGAGTAATGTCAAAGATTTTTTATAATTATTTTTGTCTTTAAAATAATCGATTAATGCAATAAAACTATAGCAAATCGATATATTTTCTTCACAATGATGTTGTTTAAAATTCTCAAGTGCTGATTTAATTATATTTTCACAATATTCATAATCGCCAGCAACAAATTTATTTTTTGCTTCAAGAATTGAATTAAAACTAATCTCAATACAATTTTCTTTATTTTCTAAATCATTCATAATTCCACAACCTTATATCTACTGAAAGTTAATATTATTATACAATATTTTTTGTTATTTATCAAACACCAAATAGAGTAGATGCTTATTTCAATTCGTTTTTGAATTTATCCATCTTATTTGTGTCATCGCTTTCAAAATATATTCTCAATAACGGTTCAGTTCCGCTTGCACGAACTAAAATCCAGCTTGAATTGTCATCGAGATACAATTTTATCCCATCTTTTTTGTCAATTGATTTTACCTTAATTCCAGCAATAGTTTTTTTGTTTTCAAATTCACTTAAAATCTTTTTTATCTCATCAAAATCATCAAGATGTATGTCAATTCTATCGTTATAAAACTTGCAATCAACAAAGTCAAAAAGCTCTTTTTGTAATTGAACTAACGATTTTTTCTCATAAGCCATAGCTTCAAGAACTAATAAATTCGCCAAAACTCCGTCTTTTTCAGGGATATGCCCTTGAATACTTAACCCACCCGATTCTTCTCCGCCAATAATCGGGTTGAATTTACGCATCGCTTCGCCAACATGTTTGAACCCAACTGCAGTTTCAACAACCTCTACATCTAATTTTTCAGCAACTTTGTTTAACAACAAACTTGCCCCTACTGTTTTTATTAATGTGCCATTAAGGTTTTTATTTTTTTTCAAATGGATTAAAAGTATTGCGATAATTTCGTTGGCAGAAACGTATTCACCAAGTTCGTTAATTATCCCAAACCTATCAGCGTCACCATCGTTTGCAAAACCTATCGCATCGTTGGAATTTTTAACTTTTTCAATCAATGGTTTAAGAAATTCGGGCTTTGGCTCGGGCATACCACCACCAAAATTCTTGTCATAAAACATTCTTAAAGCATCAAATTTAATCTCATAACCATCTAAAATTTTATCAAAATAACCAATGCTTGCAGAATATAGTCCATCAAAGATAATATTTTTATCTAGTTGTTGAATTTTTTCAAAATCGATTATTGTTTTAATGTGCTTAAAATATTCTTGTGAAAAATCATATCTTACGACCTCTCCTTTTTTTGAAGACGGATTAATCAATCGTTCAAAATTGGCAACAATTTCGTTAGTGATTTCGCTAGTTGCAGGACCTGCATAATCAGGTATAAATTTTATCCCAAGATATTCAGGCGGGTTGTGTGAGGCTGTAAACATCACCGCACAAGCGTTTAGCAGTTTTGCGTTGTAAGCCAAAACAGGTGTTGGTAAGACTTTATCACTGAGCAAAACTTCAAATCCGATTTCGCTTAATAAACCAGCACAAAATTCAGCGAATTCTAACGCCATATTTCTAGGGTCATAACCGATAATGATTTTTTTATCAAGAGAGAAGTTGTCTAAAACATAAGCTCCGATGGCATTTGTAACGATTTCAACATTTTCTTTATTAAAATCTTTTCCAACAATAGCTCTCCAGCCATCAGTACCGAATTTAATATTTGTCATTACATTTGCCCTCTCATAATCTTTTCTTGTATAATTATAATTAAAATATGAAGTGAGGGCAAATTATGAATTTAGAGCATATTGAAACGATTGCTTATTTAGGACCGCAGGCGTCTTTTAGCGAGATGGCAAAAGATATATTTTGTGAAATACATGCCATAAACCCTTATCCAATGCCGATGAACACAATCACGCAGGTCATAGAATATGTTGATAACAACCCTAACACGTTAGCTGTTTTGCCTGTTGAAAATTCGATAGAAGGAACTGTTAGAGAATCGCTAGATAATTTGATTACGACAAGAAATGAAAATATTCGTATTCTATCAGAGCATTATATGCCCATAAATCACTGTTTGCTTGCAAGAACAACAGAGATTTATAGCATCACAGGCATAATTTCTCACCCGCAGGCGTTAGGACAGTGCCAAAAATATATCCATGAGGAAATGCCGTTTAATGTTAATATTATTGAGGCAGCAAGTACCTCTGAAGCTGCGAGAAGTTTGCAAAATTATAACCTGACTTACGCCGCTATCGGTAGTGAAAAAACAGCAGAAATTTATAATTTGAACATCTTAAAATCAAATATCAACGATGATAAAACAAACCAAACCCGTTTTGTTTTAGTTGGTGATGTTGAAACATCTAAGACTGATAATGACAAGACATCGTTGTCTTTTACTACAGAAAATAAGCCAGGGGCTTTGTTGAATGTTTTAAACATTTTCATGCAAAATGAAATAAATCTTTCATATATATCATCTCGCCCTTCAAAAAAACAGTTTGGTGAATATATTTTCTTTGTGAATTTTGATGGACATGTTTCAAACCCAAAGATGTTGAATGCTATCAATCAAGTAAAACAAATGACAACAAATTTCAGATTTTTAGGTTCATATGAAAAGCAAAACGCACTTACGCTTCTATCGTAACAAAAGCGATTGCCTTTTCTTTTTCGTGTGAAAGGCTAAGATTTATTATCAAATCCTTTTCAATTGGTTTTAAAATCCTTGCACAAGGGCATTTGTTTTCATCATGAAAAACTTCTATGTCTTTGTAGGCAATGTTTTTGATGCCAAATCCGCTAAGAGCTTTTACTATGGCTTCTTTTGCACAATATCTTGCAGTAAAACGGCTTGCGTATTCTTTGTGAGATTTGCAATATTGGATTTCTAAATCAGTGAAAATTCTAGTCAAAAATTCATCTGATTTGTCGACAAAACGACTAATATCTTCAATGTCTACACCGATTTTTAACATATGATAATTATCGCAAAAAAACTTTAATATTTCAACAAATTATTTTTTATTTTCTGCTATAATGGTGAGAGAAAAATTTTAGAAAAAGGAAATAATTATGGTTGATATAAGAAAAGAGTTTTTAGAGCAAGCTGCACATCTTTCACGTGGTGCAGAAGTGTTACCAGGTGGCGTAGAGGAGCTTGCTGTGAAGCTTCAGCATTCATTTGACACAAAAACACCGCTTCGTGTAAAGCTTGGAATGGACCCTACTCGTCCTGATTTGCATTTGGGGCATACGGTTGTTATGAGAAAGTTAAAAGAGTTTCAAAAACTTGGTCATCAAATAGTTTTAATTGTTGGTGGGGCTACTGCGATGGTCGGCGATCCTTCTGGCAAGTCTGAAACACGTCCATCGTTGACAAAAGAACAGGTTGATGAGAATGCTAAATCTTATTTTGAACAGATGGCAAAAGTTTTGGACGTTAGTCAAGCAGAGGTTACAAATAACGCTGATTGGTTACACAAATTAAGTTTTACAGATATGTTGACGTTGGCGTCTAAAATAACAGTTGCACAGATGATGACTCGTGAGGATTTTGCAAAAAGATACGCTGAAGGCAAACCGATTTCTGTTCATGAATTTTTCTATCCATTAATGCAGGCTTACGATTCAGTTGCTATCGATGCTGATATTGAGTTGGGTGGTACTGATCAAAGGTTTAACAATTTGTTAGGACGTGATATTCAAAGTGCTTATGGCAAAAAATATCCACAAATGGTAATACTTTTACCTTTAATTGAGGGGACTGATGGCGTTGTTAAGATGTCAAAAACTTATCCTGAGCATTGTATTTCGTTGACTGATAACGAGGTGGATATGTTTGGTAAATTGATGAGCATTCCTGATACGTTAATTGTGAAATATTATACTCTTTTAAGCGATGTATCTAACGATGAGATTAAAAAAATAGAGGAGCAACTTCAATCAAATGAGATTAACCCTCGTGATATAAAAATGAAGTTGGCGTTTATGATTACTCAAGAGTATCATGGAGTTGATGGAGCTAAAAAAGGGCAAGATACGTTTGTTAACGTTGTTTCTAACAAAGGAATTCCTGAAGACATTCAAGAAGTTGCTGGCATGAATTCAAAAAATATCCTTGATGTTTTATTGGAGCTAAATTTTGTTCCAAGTAAAGGTGAAGCAAAGAGATTAATCCAAGGTGGCGGTGTCAAAATTGATGGTGAAAAAATTGCCGATATGGCTTATTTGCTTGATATTGAAGCTGAAGTAATATTGCAAGCAGGTAAAAGAAAATTTGCGAAATTGGTGAAATAAATGTTTGAAATCTTAAAGCGTGGAATGACAAAAGTTGTCGAAGATATAAAAGTCATTTATGATAAAGATCCAGCTGCTAGTAATATTTTTGAAGTGTTATTATGCTATCCTGGGCTTCATGCGTTAATTGCGTATCGTGTGGCACATCGTTTGCAAAAATGGAGAATTCCAACTATCCCTCGTATAATCTCATATATTACAAGAATTATCACGGGTATAGAAATCCACCCTAGTGCCGTGATTGGTAGAAGATTTTTTATTGACCATGGTGAGGGTGTTGTAATTGGTGCAACAACTATTATTGGTGATGATGTTTTGATTTATCAACAAGTAACGCTTGGTGGAACAGGAAAAGAACAGGGCAAGCGTCACCCGACTTTGGGCAATAATGTTATTGTTGGTGCTGGAGCAAAAGTTTTAGGTAATATTGTTATCGCTGATAATGTTCGAGTTGGTGCGGGTTCGGTTGTGACAGAAGATGTTCCTGAACATTCGACTGTGGTTGGTGTTCCTGGCAGGATTGTGCAACAGAAATTTAAAGATGAAAATGGTGTACTTATGCACAACAGAATTCCTGATCCAATAAAGTGCGAATTGAACAGATTAAAATATGAGCTTCAGGAGCTTAGAGAACAGGTTGAAAATAAATAATAAGGTGGGAAATATGAAAGCAGTTGTATTTAGTGAAGAATTAAAATTAGTAAATGATTATGCTAAACCGATTCCTAAAAAAGGTGAGGCTCTAATCCGTGTAACTTTGGCAGGGATTTGTAATACAGATTATGAGATTACAAAAGGCTATATGGGTTATAATGGAATTTTAGGTCATGAGGCAGTCGGTGTTGTTGAAGAGATTAATGATGAAGACCAATCGCTTTTAGGCAAGCGTGTTGTATCTGAAATTAGTTATGGTTGTAAAGAGCCAGATTGTGCTTATTGTGCAGAAAAAATGTATCGTCATTGTCCAAATCGTCATACACTTGGGATTTGGCGTAAAGATGGGTGTTTTGCTCAATATTTCACCATGCCTATTGAGGTTTTGTTCGAAGTCCCTGAAAATGTGTCTGACGAGCAAGCGGTTTTTGTTGAACCATTAGCGGCGGCTTGTGAGATTACTGAACAACTTCATATCCAACCTGTTCAAAGGGTTATTGTGTTGGGTGATGGCAAATTGGGTTTGACAACTGCCCTAACGCTTAACGCACAAAATATAGATGTTGTGCTTGTTGGTAAACATCAAAACAAATTGGATATAGCAAAAGCTCAGGGGGTCAAAACGTTGTTGCTATCTGAATTGGAGATTACAAAGACTTATGACGTTGTTGTCGAGGCAACAGGTTCTATTAGTGGATTTGAGATGGCTTTGGCTTTAACAAAACCACGTGGGGTTTTGGTTTTAAAAAGTACGGTTGCAGCTTCAAAAGAGTTTAATTTAGCACCGATTGTAATAGATGAGATTACGGTTTTGGGTTCTCGTTGTGGTCAGTTTGCTCCAGCGTTGAGATTGTTAGAAGTAGGCAAAATCGATTTTACGCCGTTTATATCAGGGGTTTATGAGGCAGATGAGGCAATTGAGGCGTTTGAAAAAAATAAAGAAAAAGAAACGTTGAAGGTTTTATTGAAGTTTTCATAAAAATTCCTGTGAATTGAATATATATTAAGGGGAAGTTTTTAATCTTGTTAAAAACTTCCCCTTAACCTTGTGAGCAACAAGAATTATTCAAAAAATTCAATAATAATGGCATATTTTTCTTGATTAGTGTTCTGTCCTTTTAGTGAAAGAGTTAGGACACCTTTATCTGTATCAGAAATTTCGCCTTTTTTAACTAAAATCCCGTTTTCTTTGTTATCGATAACATTTTGCAACCTGATATTTTCTTGTTTTTCTGTTTGAGCGAATATTTCAGGCTCGATTTTGGCATTGCTTCTAGCCATAATCATTCTGAAATTCTTCATATTTTTAGGGACTTCAAATCCTATTGTGTTAAAAGTGTTGTATTCAATTGTGGTATCAGGGATTAATATGTATTTGTTGCAAGGGCATTGAGTGATTTTGGTCTGTTTTAGTGCTTTATTTAAAAGAGTGTTTTCTGGATATTTTGCAATCATCTCACATTTTGCGTTCTCATCAAAACAAATAGCCATAATCGGGCAGTCGCAACCTATGGCGTTACCAGCACAAATCCCTTGAGCGTAATATTTTTTATAAATCCAATACCCAAGCCCACCGAGTGCTAAAAGACCGATTGAACCTAGTGTAATCGCAGTAACTGCACCGCCACTTAATCCATCACTATCAGAATTACCGTCTGGAATGTCATCGCTTGTCAATTCAATTGGGAATTCATTTGTGCTATCGGTTACGGCAAATGTGCAGAGATTTTGTGTCATTGCCATTAGTAAAATTAGTATTAAAATTTTTTTCATCTAAATCCTCGTTATAATTTCAAATTGCAGATACTGTAAAACGTACTTGTCCTGTGTAAATCCCTGTTGTTGCTTCGCTACGAACGTTTAGTAACGGGACAAATTCATCGCTTATGATATTGTCGTAGGGGTTGCTTATCGTTAAAGTGCTTGGAGAAAACGTTATATCTGAGCCATCAAAGTTGTAAGTGTTTTCGATATGTTTTAGTTCTAAAAATTCTGCCGTTACACTGATAGGAGTGCTTAAGTTTGTATGGATTTTTACCTGAATTGGTGTCAATTGAATTTGGTTTAGGTTAGCATCAACAACCGTTGTGCCGTTTTTATCAACCCCTGTAAGCGGTATATCTCTATCGTGTTCTGTGCCGTCTACTATAACTTTTGAGAGTTCTAAGATTTCACCCAAGCTTGTGCTTAATATTTGTTCAGCGACTTGAGCTGATTGCCCTATATTGGCACTAAGAGATAGCATAATTAATAAATGTATAAGTTTTTTATTCATAGTAAATCTTTTATAAATCTAAAGTTTTTTTTAATCATTATCCTAACAAAATCTGTGTGTGTTTAATAAATTCTTTTTTTAAAATTTAAAATATATTTGAATAGTCTTATTGAATTTTGTATTGGTGATGTAAAAAGTTTTTAACCATTTTAATAATCAAATGTAATTAGAAGGTGATTTTACAAGGAAAATAAGAGATGAGGAAATTATTAAATTATATAATGACGATGTTAACAATGTTGTTTTTGACAGCAGGTATTGCACGATGTGAAACATTGAGCATAAGCGAGTACACTGAGCCATACAAAGTTGGTAATAATCTTGTTATTACTTATAAAATTGAGGTTAGTAGTAGCACAGACTATACAATAAATTTAAAATCTTTAGATCAATCGATAACTTGTTCACTAAACCCCAATAAAATTATTCCTATAAACAATATTTATATTGATTGTAATCAAGGTGAAAAGCAATTGATTTATAACCAATACGTAGATGTTTATAACAGTTCACAGAGCGGTGTTCAAACAGTTTTGATGAAAATGACGGTCGTTGATGCTGGTGAATTGCCGATGGGACAGTATTTGTTAAACGCAATGTTTGATTGTAATGGGGTTGAATTTACAAGCCCATTAGTGTTTAATGTCGCAGAAAATTTGGTTTTGACATCAAGCACAACCTCAAGTGAGATTGTGGCGAATGAAAATGATATTTTTTCAACTGATTGTGAAATTCAAAATACAAATGACACGATAGTTAATGTTGAAGCAAATTGTGATTATAAAATTTATTTAGACACGAGTAATATCGGAGATTTACAAAATAGTTATTATTATGAAATAGTTTCTTATTCTGGCGATTATATGAGCGTTTATAGTGAAAAAACTTTGCTCTTGTCGAATAAAGAATATTTGTTAGCAGAAGGTCAAAACACTCGTGGCATAGATTCAACGATATCTGGTGGGTGTTATTTTCAAATAAGGTTTTATTATAAAAACGACACAGAGGATTATTTAAGTGAGGGTACATATATTAACAATTTAAGATATAGGATTGAGCAACAATGAAGAAATTATTAATTACAACAATTATGTTGATGACAACGGCGACAACGAGTTATGCATCGTTGAAAGTAACTCCAACAGTGTTAGAGCTAAACGCAAACAATGCACGTGGCAATTACATTACAACATCTTTTGATGTGCAGGGTGGAGAGGACGAAACCATTCGTTTTAAGGTTTATCCATCGTATTTTGAAATATCTAATCAGGGGAAAATGTTAGAATTGTCACAAGAGAGTTCAGAGCATTCACTGATAAAAAATGCGAGGTTTATGCCAAACGAGTTTACTTTGAGTAATGGAAAGCCTCAAAAAGTTAGGTTGACTGTTGCAAATTTAAAATCGCTTCCAGAAGGTGAAAGTCGAATGATTTTGTTTTTAGAAGATGTTGTTGCAAAAGAGGTGCTTTTGCCAAATCAGAAAAAAGATGTAGTTACAAAGCTTATGGTCAAAACTCGTGTGGGAATTCCAGTTTATGTCGATAAGGGAAGGTTCGTAAAATGTGCAAGCTTTGATGATTTGATGATTAAGAAGAAGCCAGATGGTATGGAGCTTAATGCGAAATTGGTTTCTAAAGGCAATAGTAAAGTTCGATACACAGGCAAAGCACAGATTATAAAAGATAAACAGTTGATAGATGAATTTACTCTAAATTCTAGTGCCATAAGAAATAATGGTGAATTTTATTTAGTTCAAGCTATCCCGCTAGAAAAAATCACAGAAGTTGGTGATTACAAATTGCGTGCGATTTTAAATTATAAGAACGAAAAATCAGATAACAAGCAGATAATAAAAGAGGCCGAATTTTCGGTGAATACAATAGAGAGTACAAAAATCTAAGGAGGAAAAATGATTAGAAGAAAATTACTCGTTGCAGGATTGCTAATGGCAGGTTTTGTTGCCACAGGCTTTACAACTACAGCTCAGGCTGCGACTTCAGCAGAACAAATTTTGCAGGTAGAACTAGGAGGATTTGTTGATATCGAAGCAGATGATAAAGGTAGTTGTCTTTCAGGTGATATTGATACAGATACAGGAAAACTGGAAAAAGATTTGACATCTAAATTTGATATTAAAGCAAACTGCAAACAAGATTTGTATTTATATGCAAAAGCAGGTTCAGCTAGTGGTCCACAAAACGCTTTTTATGAAGACGATGGTGCTGTCTATGTAGCTTTAGCAAGCATTGATAACGTGCCGACTGATTCTGCGTTTAACAATGTGGTTGCAGGAAATGCATCAAATGCTGATGACAACCCTAATGTTATAGCTTATCAGGTTTCTGGTGTTGCTTTGAGTGGGGCAAGCTCTGGCAATACTCCTGTTTTTTCTAACACAGAAAAACAGTACGAGATTAATGCAGAACCAGGGTTAACATCAGCGACAACAACTATTGCAACAGATGTCGCACTGAATACATATTCTTATGTAGATACAGCTGGCACTTATCAAGCAACTGTAACTTTGACATCAACATCTTTATAGAGGTAAAAATGAAAAAAATAATCTTTGGGTTATTAATGTGTTTATGCTCTCCGCTTCAATCGTGGGGGGCTGACACCCTTGATGAAACCCTTACAACTTATATACCGTCATATGTCGCTGTAGAGGCAACAGGAACTAATACATCAGGTACAATTGATTGCTCCACGGGGGCTAATAGTGGAGTTGGTGGTGAGTTTAGACTATGGACAACTTCTGATGAAACTGATTATGATTTTGTGCTTCAATCGGTTGTGCAAACAAGTGATGCTGGTCAGGTTAATGCTTATGGATATCTGTCTGAAGTTGAGTTCATAATCTTTGGTAATTCTGAGGCGGATAAATATCCGACTTCAGCCTCAATAGCAGATATAAAAAATTCACCTTATCAAAACCCTAACGCAATTGCTTATCCTGTTACTACCAGTGTAAATAATTTTGAAAGTATAGAGCTTTATGATGATGCAGAATACGATGGATATCATTATAAATTAGCAACCGGTGGTAAAATGGTAGGTTTTATTTATCAAAACGTGCAAACAAATCCGATATCAAATACTTATGATTATGGCTCTGATGAGTCAGGAGTGTATCAAGCAACCTTGATGTTTAGTGCTTTAAGAAAACCCTAATTTTTAAATAATAACGAGAATAAAATGAAATTTCTAAACAAAATATTATTATATTTGTTTATTTTGTGTTGCTTTTTTTTGTCAGTTTCAACGGCAAACGCTAGTAACGATACGACAATTACGATGCTAAGTCTTAATGATGAATTATTTTTTGATATAGAAATAATGCTGATTAATAATGACAAAATTTTGCTGCCGACAAAACAAATTGCTGATATTTTAGAAACACAATTGAAAATAAATCATTCTACAAAAGAATTAGAATTTGATGATGTGAAAATAACTAAAACTGATATATACAAAAATGGGCAAAAAGTTTCCAATAAAGTGAAAAATATTTATTTGAAACAAGGTTTGATGGACGATGTGCGTGATGAGATATTTTGTGATGAGGAAGTATTATCAAATGTTTTTGGTTCAATGATAACGACAAATCAAGAGGATTTGTCTGTTAGTATAATTACTGAAAAACCGTTAGAAAAGTTGTTTGTAAATTCTAGTGAGGAGATTGATACAAAAGTAGATGAAAATGATTATAAGGCATATTCAGATGTGGAGAAGCCAGTTGAGAAAGGTCTTTTTTCTCTTGATACAGTAACGATTGATAATAGTGGTTACTCAGATTCTGCGGCACAAATTTATCAAACAACTACCAGTTCGACTTCAAGCTTTGTAAATACAAATAGGGTTATGTTAAAAGGCGGGGCGTTTGATGGGCTTTGGAATGCTGATTTGTCGAGTAACACGAATAAAGATGAATTTTTTTCATTTTCTGGTGTGAGTGTGTTGTTTCAAAAAGAATATGATGGAAATAATTATGAATTAGGAAAAATTAAAGGGTTTGTTGATGCTGATTATCAAATAGGTTCAGGGGTATTGGGTGTGCAGGTTTATGATCACAACCCTAAAAAAGAAAATTATAGACAAATCGAGGGTGAGGTCGATAAAGAAAGTGTCATTAATGTTTATGTGAATGATGAGTTTTATAAAACAGTTAGCACGTATAACGGTTATTATTCGTTAGAAAAATTACAGATTAAAATAAAAAAATTATATAAATTAGAAATAAAGGAGTTAACGCAATCTGGTGAAGAAAAAAGTCTTTTGGTGAAAAATTTTGCCAAAAATACTGAAGATGGTTTTAATCTGTCTAGTAGGGAGCGAAAGCGAACGGCTTTTGTTGGAATGTCTGGATATAACAATCGGCTTTTTGCACAAGACGGTTATTTGTATGAGGTAAATTCAAAAAAATTTACTGCTGGTGTTCGTGAACAGTACGGGATAAAAGAAAATTTTACCTCAGATACTAAATTATTATTTGATAAAATAATTTCTTATGATGACGATACTATTTGGGCGTTGAACTATTATAATAATAGTTCAATTTTGTCGATGGGAACTTATCAAAACCCGAATTTGTTAGAGGGGGCTACGGCACTAAACACGCTTAATTACAAATTTAGTGATAATTTGCGTCTGAAAACAATAATTGCTCAATCTAGTTCTAAAAATATTGCTGATGGAGAGATTAATGTTGGGTATTCAGCTACCGTTAGTACAATTTATGAGAAAAACAATTTGCGATTAGAAACGGGAGTTTATAATCAATCAACAGATTTTTATTTAGCAGGTTCGCAATACGGGTTTGTTTCAGATAGGTTGGGGGCAAAAATCGGCGTCAATTATAGAATAAAAGATTGGTCGATGAACGCTCGTTATAACAAATATTTTTCTAATTTAGAAAAGCAATATGATACAAGCATTACGGGTTTTGATGAAGTCAATTTTGGTTTGTCAGGAAAAATAAAGCATTTAGGAACATTGCAATATTCGTTTAATGGTAAAAAAGGTTCTAATAATGTTGGCGAAAATTTGAATTATTATCAAAATTTGAATTTACAAAAATGTTTTAAAAACGGTATATCGATTGATGGCGGGTTGCGAAAAAGTTATTATTCAAGTGAGTATGTCGATACTGAAAATAATACGAATTTTTTATCAGAATATTCTACAATATATCTAAAAACGGGTTTGCCGATGCCAAAGCGTAAGGGCAAATTGGAACTAGGACATGAGATTTTTAGTAGCAATTCAAGCGGTTATGAAACAAATTATAATCTTGTAAAATTTGATTATACGTTTCCTGAGATAAAAAGAATTTTGTTGAAATTGGGGTTGGGTTACAAATATACTGGGGTTAATAAAGGGTTCAATTATAACGCTACTGTGGGGTATCGCACAAAGTCAGGCATGATAGTTAGTTTGGGGTATCGTTTTGACACTAACAATGGTTATTTGATTGATAATATGTATATTCCAACCTCAACTCGACATTCGATTAATTTTACGGTCAATGATACGTTTGCGATGATGCCAAATGGATTAAAATCAGTAGGGCAGAATGATGAAACTAAAGGCTTTGTCGAGGTGGTTGCTTATCTTGATAAAAATGGGAATAATATATTTGACGAGGGCGATGTTGGGGTCGAAGATGTGCCAATAAATCTTAGCTGGAAAAGCGATGTTGAATATACAAACAAAGGTGGAAAAATCCCTGTTGCAACGGCAAATAAAGGGGTTTATAACATAAGCGTGGATAATGACACTTTGCAAAGCAACCTATCGGTGGCAAAAAATACCAAAGATAGGCAGTTGGTTTTGGTGCAATCAAAAAAACATACTAAAGTTGATTTCAAATTGACAAGTAGTGTTGGAAATATAAAAGGCAATATAAAAATCATTGATGATTTTGGGCGAAATAAATCGATAAAGGATTTTATAATAGTTCTTCATGATGAGAAAGATAAAGAAGTTGCGTATTCTACTGTTGATAAATCGGGTGATTATTATTTTTCTGGTATTGCACCAGGGAAATATCAGATTATGCTTGATGAAAGTTTTGTCAAGTCCAATAATTTAGTGGCTTATGAAAATAAGGGCAAGCTTGATGTCGATATACCTTTTGTGTATAAGGATTTTGTTGATATATATGATAAAAACCTGATGTATAAAGCTTGGTGACATCAAGTATGAATTAGTGCGGTTTTTGTGAAACAAAAACCGCACTAAA
>JAWXUD010000001.1:107922-124746 GCA_044432945.1 Candidatus Gastranaerophilales bacterium | reverse complement strand
GATGCCTAAGGTGATTAAGACTTCTGCGAGAGTGAACGCAGAACGTTTTGTCATTGAAACCACCCCGTCAACTTCGTTGCCACCCCTCCAGCGGAGGGGAATTAATCCCGCTCGAACAGGCGGGTTCGCTTTCTGCCCCTGCTCGTTTACGTTCCAGCGGAGGGGAATGCGACTGCCACCCTGAATTCGGTTTAGCAAAGGGTTCTCGTCACCCTGAACTATCGGAATGATGTTGCTTCTGTCAAATCTTTTTGTCATAATTTGTTTCCTTTCATAAATTGTAACCGCATGCTAAATTATATCATTTATTATAAATGATATAATTTAATATTGCAACGTTTGTCGCTCGTAATAGTTTAATTTAAACTTATACATGTAATTATATTGAGTATGAGAACTATTACATTATTAAAAGAGCTTCTTTATAATAAAGGTTTGAATTTAAAATATGTGGCAAATGAATTAGAATTACGACTAAAAAAACCTTATAGCTTAGCTAATTTATCAAATAAATTACGTAATGACACTATCTCATATCGAGAAATGTTGATTATTGCAGATATTATTGATTGTGAATTAAAAATTGTTGATAAATTAAAATAATTTAATCCTCTCCCCCTTTTTTTTGAGAAAATGCCTACAAGGCAAGGTTGTGTTGGTGTGTGCAAATAAAGGTTTTCATTAAAAATTATCGACTTTGTAAACAAATGTAACAAAAGTTGTTCATATTGAAATCTACTCACTTTGTTTTTTTTTATATATACAAGAGAACAACAATGAGGATTGAGCAATGGCAGTAGCAAATATTCAAGAAACACTATTAATGTACACTAGACAAAAAGCAAGTATCAACAGCGATATTTCTGATGTAATGTTTGATATGCTTAGTGCAACAGCTTCTACAGCTGATAGTCAGGCGATGTATAACTCTGAAATGCAATCATTATACTCTAGTTATTACACTGATTATCCTGATTTATATTTATATGAAGTCGAAATATTAGAAGATGAACACGAATTAGAACTTGCCAATTTGAATTATTGGGAACAAGAACTTGAATTAGAATTAAACAATTTAGAAACACAACTAAACGAAATCTCCACATTTGAGGATACTTGGACAACAATGTTACAAACAAATATTCAAAACGACTTCACATACGGTGGAGCTCAATAGAATTAATTATTATACTATAGACATAAAAAGCGACTTTGAGGGAGTCGCTTTTTTGTTATATAATTATATTATGCTAAAAAATAAAGAAAAAATTGGTGCATTTATAGTTCCAACTGGTGTTGGGGCATCTATTGGTGGCTATGCAGGTGATGCTAGTTGTTGGGCGAGAAAGTTTTCAACAATATCCAAGCTTATTGTTAATCCAAACGTGGTTAATGCTGGTGGTTTTTCTGGAATAAATCAAAATATGCTTTATTTAGAAGGATCTGCACTAAATTCTTTTTTCAAAAATGAAATAAATCTTTCAACACCAACAGAGAATAAAATTGGGATAATATTTGATAAAGAAATTCCGCAAGAAGTCTTAAACGTTCATGTTAATACAATAAACGCTGTTAAATGCGTATATGGCGTGGATATTATCGGATATGAAATTACTAAGCAAGAAGTAGGTATTGGATTTGAAATTCAAGAAAACGGTATATCAGCGGGATTTGTTAAAAACCCTGAAACACTAGAAAACGCAGCAGAATTATTATTAAAAAAAGGTGCAAACGCCATTGCTGTTGTTTGTTTTTTTGAAGATCCCGAGAGTTCTAATCAAGATTATGCCCATGGTGTAGGGACTGACCCTGTCGGTGGCGTAGAGGCGATAATTTCGCATTACTTATCTGGTAAAATCCGAATTCCTGTCGCACATTCTCCAGCTTTTGAGGACTGTCAAATAAGCACAGATATTGTCGATTTAAAATCGGCTTCTGAATACATAACCCCAACGTTTTTGCCTTGCGTTTTATTAGGATTGCAAAATGCACCTCAATTTAGCAGGCAAGGTGGAGTAAATATCAAAGATTTAGATTTTTTAATCATGCCTGCTGACTGTTTAGGCTCAACAATAGTCTTTGAAGCAATAAAAAATAATATTTCAGTATACGCAATTGAAGAAAATCAGACCGCACTTGATGTCACTGCCAAAAAATTAGGCATTGAGAAAGATGTCATCATTTGCAAAACTTATCAAGAATGTTTTGATTTGATTAAAAATTAATTTTTTTATAGACAGGCAATTTTAAAATTCAGCAGTTTTATAATTATTAATTAGTCATATGAGAAAATCTGATGCAAATAAATAACAGCTCAACAACTTCATTTAATGCTATCCCAATCTCTACTATCAAAATCTCCAAATTAGGAACTGATTTTAAAATGTACGAGGCGACAAAAGCTGACCATGCTTTTCTTAGCGAATTACCTGAAAGAATTCAGATTAGTGAATTGATGCCAAATTTAAGCAAAAAAGATTCTGATCGTTGGCAAGAGATGTTGCAACTCGCAACAGATGTCGCTCAAGAAGGTGAAAATAGAACCTTTATCGCAACCTCAGAGAACAAACCTTGCGGAATTTTAACTTTTGTACGCAATAACAAGGTTATGGAACTAGATTGCATCTGCACTTGGCCATTAGAAACAGGGAAAAAAGTAAAATGTGCAGGACAAGCTCTTTTTAAAAAAGCCTTCGATTTTGTACAAAACCAAAAAATGAAAAAAATAGAATTAAGTGCCATAACTGATGGACCATTTGATAACGTAGCCAAATATAAACGATTAGGCTTTATTGAAACAGGTGGCAAGGACCACAAAATTCATATGGAAACCACCTCGCAACGAATAAAAGAACAGCTAAAAGCAATGAATAACCTAATGGAAGAAACACCAATTACTCACGGTGAAAACGAAAATTTGCTAGACACTATTCTATAAATTAAAACAAATCCATTTCAATGATTTTTTGACAAATTCTAACAGTATTTAACGCCGCCCCAATACGAATATTATCAGCAACACACCACAGGCTAATTCCGTTTTTAAACGCCAAATTCTTTCTAACACGTCCGACAAAAACAGGGTCGACACCATTAGCATTAATCACGGTCGGATATTCAAAGTTTTTTATATCATCAATAATCTCAACCCCAAAAGAATTAGAAAGGATTTCACGAACCTCATCTGGTGAAATATTTTCTTCAAACTCAATATCTACAGCCTCACTATGTCCATTAAAAACAGGAACTCTTGCCGCTGTGCAAGAAATTGGCGTATCAGCATCTAGATGAAGAATTTTTTTAGTTTCTTTAACAACCTTCATCTCTTCTTTAGTATACCCATTATCACAAAATACATCGATTTGCGGGATTACGTTAAATGCGATAGGCTTTTTAAAACAATTATTTTCAAACTCCTCACCATTTAAACTAGCCGCAGTATTATCTTTAAGCTCATTAATCGCAGCAATTCCAGCACCAGAAACAGCCTGATAAGTTGAAACTAAAAGCCTTTTAATTTTCGCTTTTTGATGTAAAGGCTTTAATACCAACATCAATTGAGAAGTCGAACAATTAGGGTTTGCAACAATACCGTTATGTTTTTTTAAATCCTCATCGTTAACATAAGCTATAACCAAAGGTATATCTTCACGCATTCTAAACGCACTAGAATTGTCTATCAAAACACCACCACGCTTCACAATTTCTGGAGCAAATTTTTCTGAAGTTGAACCACCAGCAGAAGCTAACACAATATTCACGCCATCAAAGCTTTCAGGCTTTGCTTCTTCTAAAACATAAGTTCTGCCCTGAAATTTTAAACTAGTACCAGCACTTTTTGCACTCGATAAAAATTTTATCTCATTAAATTCAACCTGTAATTCATCAAGAATTTTTGTAATCTCACGTCCGACAACTCCTGTCGCACCTAAAACGGCTATATTCGGTTTTCTACTCATAATTTACCTCTTTTTATAAAACTTTTTAACTAATCCATTATGTTTTCTAATCCATAAACAAAATCATTTTTATCACTCACATGTTTGACAGCAAGCAAAACCCCGCCCATATAACATTTTCTGTCCATTGAATCATGACGGATTTTCATTATTTGTCCAGATGAACCAAAAATAACTTCCTGTGAAGCGATATATCCAGGCATTCTGACAGAATGGATTTGAATGTCAGAATAAGTTGTTCCACCTCGAGAACCCTCTATAGTTTCAACCTCTTCGCAATTCCCTTTTTTAAAGGTTTCTTTTGCCTCACTCATCATCAAAGCAGTTTTTATCGCAGTACCAGATGGAGCATCTTTTTTCTGGTTATGATGAAGCTCGATGATTTCTGCGTTATCAAAATATTTAGCCGCTTGTTTTGCAAACATCATCATTAGTACAGCACCTGTTGAAAAATTTGGAGCTATTATGCAACCAACATTTTTCTCTTTAGAAATTGATTTCAGAAGAGCTATTTCCTCATCGCTCAAGCCCGTTGTGCCAATAACAATTTTGATACCATTATTTAAACAATATTTTGCATTCTCAAAAATTGATGCAGGTTGAGTGAAGTCCACTAAAACATCAATAGTTTCTACACGATGAGCATCAACGATTGAATGATACATTTCATCACTTGCGATATCAATCATAGCGACTAATTCAGTTTCGCTACACTCACTAACTGCATCGATAACCTCTTTGCCCATCTTTCCTAAAGCACCACATACTGCGACTTTTATCATATAAAACTCTCCTTATATTTTAATTTTTCTTAATTTTAGCACAAAAAATATTTTTTGTATGGTACTATTATTGAGTTAAATAATTAAAGGAGAGATAATCATGGCAGATGCAAAAACATTAGCAGTAATCGAGAGAAGCGAAACTGAACAATTACAAATTTCAGTTAGTGAGTATAAAGGCAGAAGCTACTTAAACATGCGTATATTCTACACAACTGACGAAGGTTCAACTTGGTTACCTACAAAAAAAGGCGTAACTTTTGCTCCTGAGCAACTAGATTTGTTATCAGAAGCAATCGAAGAAGCTCGTAAAGAGTTTATGGCTGAAGCTGAATAATGAAATACGCAACAGCTCTTGTTAACATTAAGGGTTTAGGCGGGAACTATGATGGCGTCAAGACTTTCAGCTATTTAATTCCTGAAGAAATGCAAGATAAAATTCAAATCGGACAAGCTTTGCTTGTCCCTTTTGGACGACAAGGGTTGATTAACGCTTTTTGTGTAGGGTTTAGCGATTATTTGCCAGAAGAAATTCGTGCAAAAAAAATTAATAAAATTATTGATGAAACTCCACTATTTTCAATAGAATATTTAAAATTATTAGAATGGGTTGCGAACTATTATTGCTGTGATTTAGTGACAGTATTAAACGCTGCAATACCTATTAAATTAATCGAAAAAGCTTCTAAGACAGAACTTTGGATAGAGTTTTTAAATACCGAAAATGCTACAAAACGACAAGTTGAAATTCTAAATAAATTACAGCAAATGGGCAAAATTCCATTAATAGCATTTGAAAGACTCGCAAAGACGACCCGCACAACGGTCAAAAAGCTTGAAACAATGGGGTGCGTAAAAATAGTCCAACAAGAACTATATCGAAATCCACTTGATATTTTACATATCGATAAACAAGAAGCTCTTTTTGAATTATCAGGTGAGCAAAAAACAGTTTATGACGGGATTGTTAAAAAAATTACCAGTGAGCCAACCGCTAAAATCCTTTTACATGGAGTAACTGCTTCTGGAAAAACAGAAGTCTATTTCAAGTTAATAGAAGATTGCATAAAAAATAACAAAAATGTTTTATTTCTCGCACCAGAAATAGCACTCGCTTCTCAACTAACAAAGCGTTTAGCTAAAAAATTTGGTACTGAACAAGTCGCAATCTGGCACAGTAGCATATCTGACGGTGAACGCTATGACGTGTGGCAAAAACTTTATAAAAACGAAATCAAAATTCTTGCTGGAGCTCGTTCGGCAGTTTTTGCCCCATTGAAAAATGTTGGACTGATTATAATTGATGAAGAACATGAAAGTGCGTACAAGCAAACAACCCCAAACCCTAGATATGACGCAAAGACAGTTGCTCATAAGTTGGCAGAATTCCATAATTGTCCACTACTACTTGGCTCGGCAACTCCAGACATTTCAACTTATTATAAAGCTATAAATACAAAAAGTTTATTTGAGCTAAAAAATCGCTACAATAACGCAAAAGTTCCACCAGTTTCTGTTATCAACATGCAAATTCATGGAAAACCTGCCTACAAAAATTCTATCTCAATACCAATGCAAACAGAAATCAAAGAAACTCTAGCTAAAGGTCAACAAATTATTTTGCTAATAAATAGACGTGGGTTTTCGACCTTTACGCAATGTCAAAGCTGTGGTCAGGTTGTTGAATGTCCAAATTGTGCCATACCGATGATTTGGCACAACAAAGATAACCATTTAAAATGCCATTACTGCAACCACACAGAACGTTTTCCTGATTATTGTAATAAATGTGACTCTGATGCACTTAAAAATAGTGGGACAGGTACTCAAAAAATTGAACAATATATAAAAGATTTGTTCCCTGAAAATAATATTGAAAGAATTGATAGTGATATATTAGTAAAAAAAGGTGAGCATATAAGGCTTTTAGAACGATTTCAGAACGGGGATATAGACATATTAGTCGGCACGCAGATGATTGCAAAAGGGCTTGATAACCCTAATGTAACTTTAGTTGGTGTAATTTCTGCTGATGCAAGTTTTAACCTGCCTGATTTTAGATCGTCTGAGCGTGGGTTTCAGCTTCTTACGCAAGTTGCTGGACGTGCTGGGCGTGGCGAATTTGCAGGTTCAGTATTGTTTCAAACCTACAACCCCGATTTTTACGCATTAGAAAGTGCTAAATCACAAAACTATTTAGAATTTTATGAAACAGAAATCGAAGCTCGTGAAGAATTTGATTATCCACCATTTAGCCAAATTATGCGTCTTGTGTTAAGTGCTGAAAACAATTTTAGGGCAGAAAAATCAGCACAAGAAATCACTTTAAGACTTTGTACGATGATTGAAAAATTTGGCATAAGCGAAAGACTTGAGGTCTTAGGTCCAACAGCTTGCGTAATTGAGCGAATTAATAGTCAATATCGCTTCCAAATAATTATAAAAAACAAATTAGGTGAAAAAGGGCATCGATTTATTTCAAGTTTTTTAAACAAAATAACAATGCCTAAAGATATCAAATTGGTAGTTGATGTCGATCCACTTGATATTTTATAAAAATCAGTGTTCGAACTAAGGCTTTAGAGAGTAAAAATCTTAGTCAAAAGAAGTTGTGATTTTTCCAATAACCTCATTGTGCAAAGTTTTAATATCTTTGTCTGTTTCAAACGAACCCCAATTGAGATTTTTAAGCACATCAGCTACTACAATTTCACGAGCTTTCATATCACTGTCACAAATTTTAACTATAAAAGCTTCTTCTTTCTCTAAATTCATTACGATACAAAGCCCACTAGCTCCAACCTTTGCAAGAAGATTTCTGGAACATTCCATAACCTTTGTATCCAACCTATCCTCGCCACCTATAACTTTAGGGTTGTCAAGGAAAGCGTTCTTGATTTTTGCATATTTTACGTCTGAAAATAAATTAATGTAGCCTTGAACAAGATTTTTTAATGGCATAGAAACAATTGGCACGCCACAACCATCTTTTGTCAGTGGGTAATCTTTTTTAATATGACACAATTCATTTATTTTTTTCTTTATCTCAATTTGTAACGGGTGATTTGCTTCGTCATAAGTCGCCAAATCCCAACCTTTATGCTTGCAAATGGCCAACATCATAATGTGCTTGCCAATACAGTTATTTTGAAAAACAGTTTCTTTTTTATTTTTGGCAATCAAAACATCTTGCTCTTTTTTTGATATCGGCTTATGAAGTCCACACTTCAAATCTTTTTCTTTTAGCCCAATTTTTTTCAAATATTTTTTAGCAATATCAACGTGCAGTTTCTCGCCAGAATGCGATGCACAACTAAGTGCAATTTCTTCTTGCGTCAAATTATATACTTCATCGATGCCATAATCTATAATCAAACTAGCTTGAAGTGGCTTGGCACAAGAGCGAATAAAGAAAGGATAACCCTTATCCTCGCCTGTGAAATCAAACGGTTTATTTTTGTTTGTCAACACGATAAATCCATAGTGTGATTGTTCTATCAATCCATCTCGTGTGTGTTTTACTAATAATTCTGGGTTGATTTTGTTATATGGCATTTTGATTTTCCTTTATTATCTCTACTAATTTTAGCATTTTTGCTCTTAATTTCAAATTTTCATTTTTTAACATATCAATTTCATGTTCATATTTTGCTTTTTCATCTAACGAAACTTTTAACTCAGGCATTGCATTATAATCTAAAATAAACCTTTTTTTAGCTTCTTCTTTCAATATAATCAATGCTTTATAATCATATTCATCAATATAACCTAATTTGATTAGTATTTGACAAAATTTGAACGGTCTATCAGGATTTTTTTGATATTCTATAATCGCACCCTCTAACTGTTCAACTGTAATTTTATCAATTTGCCTAAAATATTCACCAACCCTGAATTTACCTGATATAAATCCTATCATTGCCATAAGCTCTTTTGAATCTGGCTTTTTTAAAAAGCCTTGGTCTATGCAGAATTCAAAAAGTTTTACCACCTCTTCTATCGATAAAAAAGAATTCATTGAGGTTTCTAATATAGTCATATCTTTATAACAAGCGTTTAAAAAATTATAACAATTTATATCTAAGCCACAATGCTTATTATTAAGTTCTTCTAATCCAGCGTAAGTAAGAATTGGCTTATAGGTTGAAAGTGTATTTTCATTCTCAAGCAGTGATAAAGGATTGCAATTTAGACGCTCAATATCTTTGTATAACCGTGAAAAAACGACTTGTTTTGTCCAAAGCGGAACATTAAAAATTTTATCTAAAAATAAATCAAATAAATTGGGTTTCAACACATCTCTCCTGCAAAAAATTAACTAATTTACTAAATCAATAATAGCATAGATTATATAATTATTCAAATTTATATTATACTTTCTGTTATTTAAAAAAATATTCAAATACTTTACGGTATTGATTTATTGTATTAAGATAGTAAAATTAAATAGGAATAGGAGATATTGTATGAAACAACTAAATGAAATTCAAAAGAAAAAAACATTAATTTTAATACTAACTATTATTGGGCTTATTACAACCATAAAGCTTGCTATAATATATTTTCAAGCTAATTTTAACCCATTTGCACTGTCAAGCTTTTGCTCAGTAAATGAGTTTATCGACTGTGATGGCGTTGCGAAAACTAATGAGTCACAATTTTTAGGCGTGCCATTAGCATTATGGGGAATATTGCTATACGTCTTTATGTTCTTGATGCTTTTTGTAGACAAATTAAAAAATTATAAATTGTTGAAATTTTTAGAGGTGTTTAAAAATCCTTTAGCATATCTCGCATCACTTGGCTTGATTTCTTTTTCTATTTCAATGATTTTGTTATGCGTAAGTTTGTTTGAAATAAAAAAACTATGTATACTTTGTGCCGCTACATATATAATCAATTTGATAATAGGGCTTGTTGCAACCGATTTCAAAAACGGTGGCTTCATTGCGTCTATCAAGCAAAGTTATACGGATTTAGTTGACGCTTTAAATATTAAAAAATACGCTATCGCCTTTGCATCAGTCGTGATTGCAGCTTGTTGTTTGTTAGGCTACACAAATGCAACTCACGTTTTAGCTCCACAAGTAAAAAGATCAGCTGGAATATCAGAATTTGTTAATGCTAAAACTAACAAATATATAGTAACTGGAAATATTTTAGGCGATAAGAACGGAGCGGTAAAAGTTTATGTATTCTCAGATTATCAATGTCCTATTTGCAAAGCTCATAATATAATGATGCATAAATTAGCAAAAGAATTAAAGAATGTTGAAATAGTTCACAAAAATCTTCCACTTGATATGGAATGCAACTCTTATTTGATAAATCCATTTCACGAAGGTTCTTGCACTGCTGCTAGGTATGCTTTAGCCGCTGAAGAGCAAGGTAGATTCTGGGACATTAACAGCATTTTATTTGAGAAAAAACCTAAAACAGAAGCTGAAATATTAGAAATTGCTGCTGAGTTAGATTTTGATATAGAAAAATTAATCGATGATGCTGATAGCATCGAAGTTTCAAATAGATTACGCAAAGAAATTGATTTCGCAAATCAAAACGGGATTAATGGCACACCGACAATAGTTTTAAACCGTAAAATTATTGTGGGGATTAAGCCTTATGATGAATTTAAAGCATTATTGATTAAAGCAGGTGCTAGAAATAGATAATCAGAAAATATTACTGCACAGTTGCTGTGCCATATGTAGTGCATATCCCATTACTTTATTGCAAAGTATGGGATATGACGTTATTGTCTACTTTTACAACCCTAATATATATCCAGAACAAGAGTTTTGTTATCGACTTGAAGCTCAAAAAAAACTTTGTGAGAGCCTCAATTGCAAACTAATTATAGCTGATTATATTAAAGAAGAATTTTATGAAAAAATTAAAGGATTTGAAAACGAACCAGAAAAAGGTGCAAGATGTGAGGTTTGTTTTAAATTGCGATTAGAAAAAACTGCTGATTATGCAAGAGAAAATAATATCGGAAAATTTACGACCTCAATCGTGATAAGCCCACATAAGAACTTTTCGAAATTGTCTTTAATTGGTGAAAATATGGCAAAAGAAAACGGGCTTGAATATTTATCAATAGATTTTAAAAAAAGCGATGGTTTTTTTAAAACTAATAAAATATCAAAAGAATTAGAGCTTTATCGTCAGAATTATTGTGGTTGTGAATATAGTGTTAGAAAATAATTTTTTGTATTATAATTTTACAATATGGTTGCAAAGGTTTTTTAATGACTGAGATAGTTACTCTGATAAATAATTTTTTTCAAGCTCATGGTGTTGAAGGATTGGCTCTAAATTCGTTCATAGAAAGCTTTTTCTTAGTCCCGCCTCCTGATTTTTTGTTAATCACAATGAATTTATTCAAGCCAGAAAGAGCAATATTTTACGCATTGATATGCACTGTAGCATCTGCGTTAGGTGGTGTAATTGGATATCTAATCGGAAAATTTGGCGGTAGGCCTATTTTTAATTTTATATTCAAAAACAAACAAAAACAATTTGAAAATGTTGAGAATATGTATAACAAATACGGTTCATACGCCGTTTTCTTTTCAGCTTTTACGCCAATACCATACAAAATTTTTACGATAGCTAGCGGGATATTGAACATGAATTTTATAAAATTCTTCCTAGCTAGTTTTTTAGGGCGTGGTGCAAGATTTTTTCTCGTAAGCGTTGTCATAATGTTCTTTGGCGAAGGGATAAAACATTATATCGAATGGATTGTGCTTTTTGTTACAGTTATTGTATTATTATTTTATTGGGTTATATACAAAAAACGAAATTCATTTATAAAAAAATAAATCATATATTTACATTATGGTTTATTTATAACAATTAATGTATAATAAAAATAATAGATTGATTTATAAAAATTAATCATTAAAATCAAAAGAAGAAGGATAAGAGGTATGAATAAAAAAATATTAATTGCATTAACATTATTGACAGTATTCACGTCAGCATCTTACGCTGCAACAAATACTGATTTTGACCGTATTTGTTATGAAGATTTTGAGCAAGATGAACTTATTCGTATAGAACAAGAAAAAATTGAAGAATTAAGAAGGCAAAAAGAAGAGCAAAGACAAGCTGATTTAGAGAGAATTGAGCGAGAAAATTTAGAGTTCGAACAAATGGAGCTTGAACGTGCTGAACGAAGAAGGCTTGAAGAAGAGGCTGAAATTCTTAAAAAACGTGGTTTAGACTCTGCAAATGATAACAAAAAGCAAACAGAATTGTTAGAGAAAAACGTAAATTATTATCTAACCCCTGATTTGCAAAGTGGAATTGATAAATTTAAGAAAGGTGACTATACTGGTTGTATACAGGAACTTTTCTCGCTTACCGAACTAGACCCATCTAATGCAGCCGCATTTTATTATATGGGTATGGCTTATACTTATTTGGATTCAGAGAACGATGCAATTGAAGCTTATGAAAAAGTCATTAGCCTTAATTCAAGTGATACATTAGTAAATTATGCAACTATTGGTAAAGATTGCTTAACGAATGGACCAGCTTGTCCTGTTGAAGGCTCTGAGGAAGAATCTTCTGATCCATTAGATGAGTTTGTAAATTCGCCTTATGGAAACGGTTTATCTCCTGAGCTTAATTTGGAATTAAAACAAAAGGAATTAGGACAAATTGAAACTCTTATTAATAACCAAAAAGGTATCAATAAAGAAGATTATGACAAAATTAAAAAGTTCGACAAAAAATCTGAAAATATTTCTAATACAAATATAGTTTCAAATGAGGTTAGCGATAATGAGATTTTACAAGCAATCGAAACTTTAAAAAGGGCAGGATTGAGCGTTAATATTCAATCAGCACAAGCTCAAAATGATTATTCTCAATTGATGCAAAATTCTCAGATGAACGAATGGAATATGCTAATGGGCAACAACCAAAATGCTAATAACAATTCTATGAACGCTCTTCCATATTTAATGCAACAACAGCAAAATGGTCAAAATATTGACCCACAATTAATGCAGGCTATGATGATGAATTCAATGACGCCTAATTACGATTTTACCAATAATCAATTTTAGACATGAAACAAGATTATAATAAAGCTAAACAAAAATTGTTGACGCCTGATTTCAAAAGCGTTCAACAATTTTTTGTTGAAAATAATTATATACTGGAATTAGCTTACTCGAAAATATTTGAAGAGGAGTTGGAAGATGCGAAATCTTTGCTAAATTCAATTAACGATATTGATACGAGAGCAAAATGGACCTTAACTATGATTTCTTTAATTGAAGGTAAGGCTGTGAATTATCCAACTTATTTTCAATTAAGAAACTTTTTTGAGATTGATTTAAATTTATTAATTACACATTATAAAGGCGAATACGTAGAAAATATTTTAAGATATAGCGACAGCTTATTTAACGTAAATACTGAAATTTATAAATATATCGGGAGAGTTTTATATATAAATGGGCTTAAAGAACAAGGGATTTTCTTTTTAGAGCGAGCAAAAAACTATTTTTATAACGATCCTGAACTACATTTTTGCTTCGCTACAATAAATTATGAAAATAAAAATTTTGATGAAGCAATGAAAAATATAGAAACCTGCTTGGCAATATTGCCTGAATATTTTCCAGCTATTAATTTATATAAAATCATTACAGATGAAAATAGTCACTAAAGATTATTTGTGATAAATTTAATATTATATAATTAATAATGGAGAAAAAAACATGATTATAATAATGGAACGTGGAGCGAGCAAAGTTCAGGTTCAAAAGGTAATTGATATATTAAAAGATAACGGATTTGTTGTAAGGCACAATACTGGTGAGGTATACACCGTAATTGATGCAATTGGTGATAGAACAACAATTACGCCAGATAGAATTGCAGCACTAGATGGTGTTAAGGAAATAAAACTAATCCGTGAACCATATCGTTTGGCATCTCGTGACCGTCAAGAAGCTGACACTGTTATCGAATTTTCAAATGGAGTAAAAATCGGCGGAGGAAATAAACCCGTTATGATGGTAGGTCCATGTTCAGTTGAAAAAGATTATGAAGGTCTTTTACAAGTTGCAATGGCTGGGAAAAAAGCTGGTTGTGAATTCTTGAGAGGTGGAGCTTATAAACCTAGAACATCTCCTTATGATTTTGATGGATATGGCGAAAAAGCTTTAAAATACCTTAAACTTGCATCGATAGAAACAGGATTATTGACTGTGAGCGAAGTTATGGACGCTTCGGAATTAGATTTGATGTGTGAGTATATAGATGTTCTACAAGTTGGTGCTAGAAACATGCAAAATTTTAAATTATTAAAAGCTGTGGGCAAATGTGGAAAGCCAGTAATCTTAAAGCGTGGGCTTGCAAATACAATAAATGAATTTTTATTAGCGGCTGAATACATAATGTATCACGGCAACCCTCAAGTTATTCTTTGCGAGCGTGGAATTCGTAGTTTTGATACTGCTTACACCCGTAATGTCATGGATATTGCATCAATTCCTGTAATAAAAAAACATTCACACCTGCCAATCATTGTTGACCCAAGTCATGGTACTGGTCAGAAATATTTGATTGAACCAATGGCTAAAGCTGGATTAATCGTAGGAGCTGACGGTGTTATGATAGAAATCCACCATGATCCAGAAAATGCATCTTCTGATGGAAAACAAAGCTTGTCAATTCCAATGTTTAACGATGTTATGAGTAGAGTAAACCCGTTTAGAGAAAATGTTTGTTATGAGCAAACTTGCTTGTCTGCAAATATGTAAATTTTTAAATAATAAATAAAATACAGAGGCGAAAATCGAAGATTTTCGCCTCTGTATTTATAAGCAAAATTACAAGCAAAAAATATTGCAAAAAAAAACAAGGGTTAGTACCCTTGTGCTATAAAGTATGTAATCTTTATAAATTAGTTATTAGTTTGAATGAACAAACTAATTATATCGTTTAATGCAGAATACTGTTTTTGATATTTTTGTGATTGAGTTTCTAAAGAACCAATCTGTCTTTTATAGTCCATGATTTTTGATTGACATTCACGAGAAGATGAATTTAAACTTTCTTGAACTTGTTGTGCTTCAGAAAGTACGCCTTTCATCGAAATGCCAAGAGCTTCCATTGTTTGTCTAATAATTTGCGCTCCAGTGTGTTTAGAAACACCAGATGGTAATTGACTAATAAGTTGCTTTAAAATAGCTACATTATTTGGTATTTCGAAGCTTTCAGTGTCGTTTATCGAATTATACATCTCATTATTAGAAATAAAATTTGATTTATCTAAATTGTTATGAGCTGGTTGAAAATTCATATTTGATTGAACGAATTGTGGTTGTTCAAACGCAGATTGTGCTTCTGATTTGAAACTGTTTTCGTGGATATCGCTATAATCATTATTGTTAAGAAACTCAATATTAACAGCTTCTTCTGCAGAATTTATATTATTATCAACAACATGCTGAATTTCAATACCTGATTGCATTTTCAATGCTTCAACTATTTTTTTACCAACACCTTCAGTTATTATTTCACTCACTACTCAGTCCTCATTTTTCTTTACACAAAGATTATAATACATTTATATTTTTTTTACAACAAAAATATAAATTAACGCAAAAAATCGTTACGAAATGATAAGATAATCTGAAAACTATGGAAAAATTAATATTGTTTTGCTAAATTATTAATAGATAGTGAGGGACAAAAATGAATAAAAATACTAGCCTAAATTATGAACTTATTGGCAGTTCATTAACAGAAATTGAAAAAAATAACTCTACGATTGCATTAAATTTATTAAGCGAATTTTTTGATGTTCAAACTTGCGTGCTAACAAAAGATAACAAAGTTTGTGCAGTATCATTAGCTAAAACATTGCAAGAAGCTTATAAAAAAGTTATGGATAGTGATGGTATCAATATGTTTGGTGGTGTTTTAGGATTTTCTCAAGTAATAGATTTGAATTTGGCAAAATTCTTAATCTCAAGTTCTCCAGCAATTGTGATAGCACCTGATTTTAGCGAAGATGCACTAGAGTGTTTAAAAGCTAAAAATAATATTAAGTTAATAAAATTAGATACAGCACTTTCTGATTATAAAAATATTTTAAAAAATTGCGAAACAATTTCTCCATTTGGAATTGAAATTAATGGAAATATGAACGAATTGCAAAAAGACACTTTCGCTGTTGTGACAAAAAAGAAACCTAATAGCGAGGAGGTTGAAGATGCTATTTTTGCTTGGAAAGTCGCAAAACATACAAAATCTCTAGCTATAGTAGTTGCAAAAGATTTTCAAACAAAGGCAGTCATAAGTTCTAATAATCTGTTAGATGGAACTGCTCAGGCATTAGATTTAGCCTGTGAAGGTTCAAAAGAAGCGATTTTAGCATTTGATGATTTAATCGATTTTGAAGAATGCATTTTATCTGCCATACAAACAAGAATTTCGTTAATAATCCAGTCAGGTGGCAGTGTTAACGAAAATAAATTAATTGAAATTTGTGACAAATATGATGTTGCAATGATTACAACTGGCATAAAAAATCTATGTTAAAATAATGAAAACGATATTATATAAAAAAGGAATATGTAAATGGAAATAAAATCTTGGCAAGACTATTTTTTAGACCTAGCAAAAACTTGTGCTAGTCGTTCAAACTGCTTACGAGCTCAAGTTGGTGCGGTAATAGTTGGTGATGACAAAAAAATTAAGGCAACTGGTTATAATGGTACTCCATCTGGGGTTATATCTTGTTATGAGCGTGGCGAATGCTATCGTATAAAACATAATATTGAATCTGGTACACGTTATGAAACTTGTCGCTCAATACATGCAGAACAAAACGCAATTATTCAAGCTGGTCAAGATAGATGCAAAGGTGCTAGTATGTACATTTTTGGTCACAATTTTATCTGCATCTTGTGCAAAAGGTTTATTGTGCAATCAGGTATAAAAGAAGTTTTTTTAAGAAAAGAAGATGGTGGCGTAGTTACACGTGTATCAGTTGATGATATAAAAAAAGAATTAGCGGAAGTTAACTAATCTTTTTAAAAATAAAAAAG
>JAWXUD010000001.1:0-107912 GCA_044432945.1 Candidatus Gastranaerophilales bacterium | reverse complement strand
TGCGACTTCTTTTCATGTTGCTTTTCCTAAAAAAATTATTAAACTCATGCTAAGGCTCTAGTCAAAAGGATTGATATTTGCTTATTTAGCTACATAATTTGTATGAAATTTGGCGATAATGCTTAATTTTTTTGATAAAATGAGTTATCATATAATATATAGGAAGGGAAGCGATATGAGTAATTTTTATCCAATGTATGATTTAGCAGGGCGAATTCAGCACACAAAACTGGACACAAATGTTGATGGAATGATGCCTTCAGCTAGAATGAGTAGAACGGAGACAGTAGATACACCTGATTTCAAGCAAGTCATGTCGGGTTTGGTAGAGAATTTGAACACTGAATTAAACGCACCTGATAATTTATTGAAAGATGCAATGTCTGGAAGCAAAAACGTTGATATTCACGATGTCATGACCTCTATGGCAAAATCTGAAATTGCAATCAACATGGCAACGCAAATCACAGGTAAAGTTATTCAAGCATATGACAAAATTATACAAATTCAGGTATAAAAAACATTATCGTAAAAAGTAAAAGACTGGGAAAAAAATGGATTTTCAAAAATTATTAGAAAACAAAGCATTATTATTCGGCGTAGCAGGTGGTATATTTATTATACTAGGTGTTTTTATTAGCGTAGGCATAATAGCAAACTCTAACAGAGATTCAGGCTCTGGACACACTGTCACAGAAGAACCGCTAAAAGAAAGTGTCGATTTGATAACAACTGATAATTTTGGTAAAGCTATAGAAATTCAAGCTCTTTTGGCAAAATATAACATCGCCGTAAGTCGCCGTGTTGACGGTACAAAATCAACTTTGTACCTAAAAAAAGGCGATTGCACGACAGGTAGAAAAAGATGCACGACTTCTCAACGTGATGAAGCGTTAATCCAAATCGTACAAAGCGGATTGATGGATCAAAATGTTGGCTTAGAAATCTTTGATAAAGGTGATTTTACTTCAACCAAGGAAGATAAAAAAATAAGACTTGCAAGAGCGATAAACGGTGAATTAGCACGTTTAATCAGAAGAATTAAACCTGTCGAAAACGCTTCTGTATTTATTTCTATACCAGAACAATCAATGTTTTCTGATATGCAAAAACCAGTTACTGCAACTGTGCAGGTAACAATTCCTAGTGACACAAAACTTGATCAAGCAAAAATCAAAGCTATTACAAACCTTTTATTAGGAAGCGTTGCTGGATTGACTGGCGACAACATAGCAATCACTGACACAAATGGGCAAGTTTATCACAGCATAATGGACGCAGAAGATGAAATGCTTCAAAAACTTGAAGAAAATGATAGATATATGACAACAAAAGTTCAACAACAATTAGATAGATTGATTGGAAAAGGAAACTATGTTGCGACAGTCAGCACGTTTTTAAGACAAGCTCCTGTTGAAAGATTTACTATCGATTATGACCCTGAACGCAAAACCGCCGTTACAGAACAAACTTTCACAGAGGGTTTAGGCGATCAAACAAGTGATTCAAATAAAGGCGTAAACGCAGTTAGCGTATATTTACCAAACGGTATGACCTCTAATGGCTCTGACTCTACTCAAGATAGAAGTTACTCTCGTGAAGCTAGAGAAACTCAATTTGGAGTTAAAAAAGTCCAAACCAATGAATACATAAATTCAGGCGTTGTAGAGGATATATCAATTGCAGTTACTTTAGAAAAAAGTGCATTGCCTGATACTGTCACTATAGAAGAATTAAAATCATTAATCGCTAACGCAGCAAGCCCAATGGTTTCTGCTGAAAATGTTTCAATTGCATTCTCAGAATCAAGCGATCCGTTCTTGATGACAGACAAAGCTTCAAATCTGCCAAAACCAGATGCTACAGGAAACCCTTGGTGGTTGGCGATTGTAGTCAGTGCTATTGGATTATTGATTGTATTTAAAATTGTATCTGACAAAATCCGTAAAGCAAGGGCTGAAAGCTTAAAAGAAGTTGAAATGCTTCGTCAAAAAACCGCACAACAAGAACAGCAATTATCAGCTATAAATCAGCAAGCAAGTCAATTAACAGCTCGTCAATCAGAATTAGCACAAGGCTTGTTGGAGCAACAACAAAGAGAATATATCACGCAAAACAATGATCCTTCACAATTGATGAATACTCTAGATAGCTTGTCAGCAGAATTCAGCGATGCCGATGAGGAAGCAAGTGATAAAATCAAAAGCTGGATTGAACAAGGATAAAAAATGGCAATAAAAGGATTTGAATACAAAGAATTTGCAAAAAATCTCTCTGAACAAGCATATGGCTTAATTCCACCAGATTTTGATGAAAATAAACGTAACTATGTCGCAAATACGTTACTGAATTTTGCGACTGTTGCTGGTCAAGCACTAAACGATGACAAAGAAAATAAATTTAATTCAGATCAAGCTATGATGATTACACAAATCATCGCTGAGTGGTCTTTTCACAAATCTGTTGATTTAATCCGTTCTGGTATCCCGCAAATGTATTGGGATAACGTTATGCAAAAAATTGCTTTTACTATTTTTGAAATAGCAAAAAAAGCTTTTGCACAAGCAATGCCACAAGACCAAATCTTAGAGCTTATCGAGCATCACGTCAAAAAAGTATATGTTGAAGCTATAGAAGAATTGAAAAGCAAGAACCTAATTAACGATGACTTACTTGAACAAGCTACAAATCAATCAAATATCGATGCAATGATTCAGGAACAAGCCGCTAACGAGCAGGCACAGGCTGAGGCTCAAGAAGCAAATGATAATCAAGTAGCAAAATCAGGTAAACCTGCAAATAGACCTACAAGACCTGCAGGACATAAGAAAGGTAAGCCAAAAGCTCCTATTGATACAGGCTTGACGGGTGCTAATAAAAAAACATTGAGGTTAAGCACGCTTGCTTTATTATTCCAAAAAATGAAGCAGGAAAAAGTTCAAACAATTCTTGACAAATTCAATCCTGATGATGCAACAACTGTAATAAAGTATATGGGCATAAAAGATTTACCGTCAAAAGTAGACCCACATTATACTTTGCAATGTTTGCAAGAAATTAAAATGACCTTACCAAAACCTGTTCAAGATATTAGCCCTTCCAAAATAGTAAATAAATTACAAAATATTGCGGAATGTGTAGATAAAAAGAAATTAGAACAACTACTAAATCAAGAACGTGTAATGGTCAAACGCTTTGTTTTCAGTGCATTAGAGGGTGAATATATAGAAATGCCTCCTAAAATCGCTAATATTATTGCCACGCATTTAGAAAATAGTGTATAATAAAATTAGTCATGATTATAAAAAAGAAAATAAAAAAAGAAGAAACGATTGAAGAAATATCAATCGTTGAAGAACATGTTGACTTGTCTTTATCTAAAAAAAATGATGAAGATGGAATTGATTTGTTTGATTTAGAAAATATTGACTTTACCCAACGTCACGAACGCCGTACTGGCAGTCGTAGGCGTGGGTTTCGCAGGATTGATGATAGAAACCTTATTTCAAGAGCAAAAGATGAAGCTAATTCGATAAAAGAGATTGCTTCTCAAGATGGTTATCAAGAAGGATTGAGAAATTCAAAACGTGATATAGAGGAAATTCGTGAAAACATTAAATATTTCCTTAATGCACGTCAAGAAGTTTTTGAGTATATCGCACCAGATATATTGCAATTAAGCGTTGATATAGCACAAAAAATCATTAAAAAAGAAGTGCAACAAGATCCCATGATGATTATAGAAGATATCATGGCTATTTTAAAAGATGTATCAAAAGAAGAAAGAAAAATTATGCTCAAGGTTAACTCTAATCAGGCTAATATGTTAAAAAACGTGCTTCCTGAAAAAGTTGAGCAAATAGGGTTAGACGCCAAAATAATAGTTGTAGGTGATGATACGATTAGTGAAGGGGGCTGTTTGCTCACAACAACAAATGGTGTAATAGATGCAACAATCGAAGCAAAAAGTGCAGTAATTATTGAAGCATTAAAGGGAATTTGATGGCACAAGAACAAGGCAAAGGTGGAAACAGTAGTATAAGTGAAATTTTAATGGCAATATTCGTATTGCTTTTAATTGTCATACTCTTGTGTGAACTTCCAAACTGGGTTGTCAACGTTTCCATTTGTTTAAACATCACTGTCGGTGTCGTACTATTGATGATATCTTTGTATGTAAAAAAGACCTTAGAGTTGGCATCATTTCCATCTATCATTTTGATTACCACGATGTTTCGTCTGGTATTATCAATTGCTTCAACTCGTTTAATCCTATCAAAAGGTGAAGCGGGGGACGTAATTCAAGCGTTCGGTACTTTCGTAACAGGTGGTAACATGATTGTTGGTGGAGTAATCTTCTTGATTATTACAGTCGTACAGTTTATGGTAATCACAAAGGGTGCTGAGCGTATCGCAGAAGTTGCGGCAAGATTTGCCTTAGATGCGATGCCTGGTAAGCAAATGACAATTGATGCGGATTTTAACGCAGGCTTGATTTCGCCTGAAGAGGCAACTAAAAAACGTGAAGATTTACAACGTGAATCAAACTTGTTTGGTAGTATGGACGGTGCGATGAAATTCGTAAAAGGGGATACTATCGCAGGTATCATCATCGTTTTAATCAACATTGTCGGTGGTTTGTGTATTGGTTGTTTGATGGATCAAATGCCAATAGCTGATGCTATTTCAAAGTATACAATCTTAACAATTGGTGACGGTTTGGCTTCACAGTTACCTTCACTTTTACTATCAATTGCGGCTGGTATCTTTATGACACGTGCTTCTGCGGCTGACTCTTTAGGTTCTGATGTTACGGCACAAATAATTAGCAAGCCTCACGCATTATTCTTATCTTCAGGATTTTTAATGTTATTAGCTGTGACTGGTCCTACCTTCACGGGTATGCCATTTTGGCCTTTCTTTTTGTTCTCGGTTGGGTTGGGCGTTGCTGGATTCTCTACATTAATCAACGCTGATGTTCAGTCACAATTAGGTCAATTAGAAAACGTTCGTCAGAATATGCAAGATTTAGTCAACCCTAACAGAATGTATGAGCGTTTAGGGGTTGATGTTTTAAGCTTACAAGTTGGGTCAAATTTGCTTGTTATAGCCGATCCTGACCAAGAAGGTCAATTGTTGGCAAAAATTGCCGCTCTTCGTCAAAGAATTACTGATGAATTAGGTTATATTTTGCCAAACATCAGGATTATGGATTCGTCAGCTCTTGATGCTAACGAGTATATGATTTCTATTCGTGGAAACACGGTTGCTACTGGTTATGTATATCCAAAAAGATTTATGGTCATTGCTGATCAATGGGATTCTACTAAAAAAGAAGTCCCTCGTGATGCTGTAATCGGTATCGATCCTACTTATCAAACACAAGCTTATTGGATTTCTGCAGATGATGCGAAAGCTGCTCGTTCGGTTACCTCTGTTGATGCGACTGACGTTATTGTCACACATTTGCAAGAAAGCGTTAGAAAACATGTTGATGAGGTTATGACAAAAACTGACGTCTTAAAACTTATGGAATTAGTTCGTTCTCAAGATCCTACGTTAGTAAACGATTTAGTTCCTACAATTATTTCGACAAGTGATTTAAGAAAAATATTTGTAAACTTAATCAGAGAAAAAGTTTCGATAAAAGATATTATTTTTGTATTTGAGAGATTATGCGATTATGCAAGATTTTCAAAAGAGCCAGATATTTTATCAGAAAGATTGCGTGCAGCACTAGGGCGACAAATATGTTTGTCTAACGTAAGCGATGACAAAGTTTTGTACTCACTTACGCTTTCGCCTGAATGGGAAAAAATCCTCGATGATAGTTGTCAGCGTACTGAGCTTGGGACGATGTTTTTATTAAACCCAATGCAAGTTCAAGAGCTTATTGAATCTTCAGCTACAACGCTTATGAGAGCGCATCAGGCGTGTGGGCAACAGCCTGTAATGCTTTGTTCGCCAAGAATTCGTTTACCATTATTCCAGCTATTAGAACGTCATATTCCAACTATTGTTGTCATATCTTATTCAGAGTTAATCACTGATATTAAGGTTGAAGCGATAGATACGGTTGGGGAATCTTATGCTATTGATTAGAACAATTCTTGAAAATAATTAAAGAGAATTGATTATGATTAAAAAAATTCTATTATTTTTAATATCAATTTATCAGCGTATTTCTAAATATACACCAGCCACTTGCAGGTTTGTACCAACTTGTTCTGAGTATATGCGACAAGCTTTAGAAAAGTACGGTTTGTTTAAAGGTTTGGCACTTGGCATAAAGCGAATTTGCAAATGCCACCCACTAAATGAAGGGGGCTATGACCCCGTACCATAAGCCTTACGCCGCAGTTTCTATTTAATCCATTTAAAGCTACGGACATAATCATCGCCGTTAATATTACCTAGCACATCAACTGTAAATATTCGATAAATATTAGAAGCATTTTTTATATTAGGAATTTTTCCGATATCATCTTGCATTATCAACATATCTGTTGCATTACTGACTTTTGGGATTAAATTTAGCAAAGTATTCAGTGACGCATTTCGAACCTTTCCAAAGAAACTAGAAATATCTTTTGTTAGACTTCCATAAATTTTCATATCAGCAACTGAATTCAAAATATTATAAGAACCAGTCATATACATATTCAAATCATTGCCATTAGAATAGATATTAATCCTTTGAGCAATGCCATTTTCTAAAGAGATATCGCCGTTAATAGCTTCAAAGCTTCCTGTTTTCATTGGCGTAATCATATCTAACAAGCTATTAATTGAAAGACCTGTAAAACCACCTTTAACTAAATTTCCAGCTTTTAACAAAAACTCCAAAGAACCTAACTGTGGCATACTTCCATCAACAATACTAAAATATCCTTCACCCGCTAAAGTCTGAAAACAAGCTTCTTGACTAATTCCAACGCAATTTAATTTGATATCACCGCTTGCTAAACCATAAATTTGGTTTTTTACATCAAACAAAGCCTCTGCCATAATCTGTGCGTCTGCCCTATCCATTTGTATATCCATATCACTAATCTTATTAGACAAGTCATGTTTTAATTTTCCATTGACATTGCCGTTAGCAATCTTGAATTTAAAATTTTCAACTACAAATTGAGCATTATTATTTAAATTGAAATTAGCACTAAACTCATCTGCATCAATGTTACGAACCTTGATTTTGTCAGCCATGATAGAACCTTGATTGATAACTATCTGCGATAAATCGATTTCTTCATTAGAATTATTAGAAATTCTCGCCACTCTCGAATTATCCAAAGCGAGTTCTCTTAAAGTTTCAAATATAATATTCAAATTCAAATCAGGCAAAACAACACCCAAATTCTCAATGACAAATGGTGGCTGTAATTTATTTTTCATCATAGCTTTTATATTGATATCATTGTCCAAGAATGTACCCAAAAGTTCAGCCAAAATATATTTATCTTCAAATTTAAGATTTACATCTTTTATAGTTGTATCCAAAAACGGCATATCGATGCTTGCTATATCAAATGTTCCCAATATTTCAGGGTGCAGAATATTTCCATTAACAATCAAATCCGCAACAAAAAGCCCTTGTTTCATAATCGGTTTTCTGAATATAATATTAAAAATCTTCGCATCAGTAGGGTTTTGAGTTTTAATCTTAAATTCGTCCAAAACAATCTGATTATCAGCCAAAAGTTGCACTGTTCCTGAGGCATTTAGTTGAGTGTTTGAGTGTGGAATATTGTTCAAGGAATCAATAATTTTATCATATTGAAGATTTTTTATAACGATTTTATTCGGCGAAACCTCATTCTCCATACTCACTCGAACAACACTATCTAATGAGCCAAAAGTCGCACCCATATAATATACACTAGAATTTTTATTAACTTTTAACTCAGATTTCATATTCATATTATCTAAAGTTCCTAAAAGATTTGTCGATAACATGACATCGCCCTTTATTTTTATTGGATAAATTAATTTGTTGTTGAAGCAATAATCCAAAAAAGATTGTGTTGGTTTTGCATTAAGATACAAGTCAAAATAAGGGGTTGCAAAAACATTTTTGATGACACCACTGACCAAAACGGGCATCAAGCCAAGATTTGTATTCAGTTTATAAATTTTCAAATCATTTTCTTGAAATTTTAAATTTCCACTATGAAGCGAAACTTTTATCCCCTGTTTCAAACTATCAAAACTAACATCGTTTAGCTTTAACAATCCATCGATTTTATTATTTTTTATATCAACAGCAATACTTGTTTCTCCTGAAAATCTAGCAAAATCTTTCATCTGCTCTCTGATGTTTTCTGGCAACAAGGCGATAATTTTTTTATCATTTAATAAAGAAATATCAAAATCAAAAGCTTGCATTTTTGCATTTGCAATTATGTTTTTAAAATCAAAAATATTCGAAAAATTTCCGCTAACCTCAAACGGGCTACCTGACAACAAGCCTGAAAGTTTCACTATTTCTAATTGAGAATTTTTGAGGTTGAAGCTTCCACTACTGATTTTCAAATCCTTAGCTTGCTTGAAATTTGAATATAATTTCCCATCAACTTCAACCTTATTCAAATCGATTTGGTTAATATTTCCAACATATTCTGCACGAAAATCTAAATCAAGTTTGTTAATATCATTATAAAACGGCAAATCTATTTTTTCGGGCAACAACCCTATCAAATCATATAAATGAAACCTATTTGAAACAGCACTAAACTCGCAACTATCATCTTTTAATCTACCATCAAGCCTGATTTTTGATTTATTTATATTTGATAAAATATCGAACTTTGCATCAGTATTTTCAAAATCAATTTCGCCAACAACATCAGTAGCCGTTGTGTTTACATCTTTCAACTTGATTTTATCAGAATGTAATTGAATTTTTCCATTAGCAAAAATATTTTTTCTAAACACAACATCATTAATATCTTTAATATGCCCCGTAAGGTTTATCGACAAATTTGTGTTGCCCTGCATATGTTCAATTGGTTCAAGTATCTTTTGGATATCAACAAGCATTGGCGATGTCGTCACGACTTTGTGCAAGTTCTCAAGTCTTTGCTTATTCGCTTCTACTTTAAAATCAATAACCCCATCAAGCGTACTTGTGCCGCTAATACTAACTGGACGTCCATTTAAAACAGCTTGTTTTGTAATAAAAGTTGCATTTTCATCATCAAAAACCAAGCTCGCAATGCCATTTGTAATGACTAAATTATGAATATCTAAAAATGAGGCAGTAACGTTCGTAAAACTGACGTCACCCCAGACGTGCGGCGTCTTGCGGTTTCCAGTAACCAATATATCAACATTGCCAACTCCTGAAATATTCATTATAGGAATAGGTCCAATATCAAATTTTAAAATCCTATGTAAGGGGTTAAGCACGCTTTGAACTTTTGCCAAATCAACATTTTCACTGCTTGTGATTTTTAATTCTGAATTCTTTTCGCCATATATATCAGTCGAACCCTTAACTAAAACAACTTCTTTCTTATCAACTGGTACAGTTGCGTCAATATCTACAACATCACCTTTGAATAACAATTTAATTGTAGCTAAATCAGCGTTTTTTAATCTATTATTAAGATAAAAATTCTCAACTAACACCTCACCAATAAGTTTTGGCGTTTTAATATCCCCCTTGATTTTAAGATTTGCAACAGCATTCCCAGAGATTTCATTTTCTTTTAAGGCATATAAATCAAAATCTGGTGAAATTTCTCTATCAGCTGGTAGCAATTTTGAAATATTCGCAACATTTGTTTTGTCGATAATAAGGTCTAAATCAAGCATAGGAGTTTTTGAATTTATATTTTGAACTAAGCCCGAAATATTCACATTTAACTCTTGAGCATCAAGCAAAATTTCATTAATCCTTAAACCATTTTTTTCTAGACTAATTATCGAATTCACTTTCAACTCATCTTTATATTCAATTTTATCGACAAAATCAGCACCATAAACACCAAGGTTTTTTGTCGTAATTTGAGTATGGATTTCATTTTTCATCGAATTAATCATTGATGTGAAAAACTTTAAATCGACAACCCCTGATATCTTTTTGTATTTATTTTCCGAAAAGTATTTTACATATTCAGAAATATCAGACAAATCTAAATTCGCAATATATCCATGTAATTTTAAATCATCAACCTTTGTTTCAGCGAATGGCAATTCGAAATTTGTGCATAGCTGAAAAAAAGATTTTTTATCATCAATATAAAAAGCACCATTTGTTGCGAAGCTAACATGTTCTTCAGGGATAAAATCTTTTGAATAAAAATAATCGCCGTTCAAATTGATAATTTTGTTTTGTTTTTTATCATCAAGATTAATCGAGTATTTATCAATCATCAAATTCGCTTTGCTTAACTTTAATCCCAAATCCAAATTCTTAATATCGACACTATATTGTCCTAATTTAAAAATAGAATTCTCATCAAATATCAAATTTGTTTCAAGATTTTGGGCATAAAAATTATTTATCTTGATTTTTTTAAACAACAAATAAGCCCAATCAAAATCTAAATTAATCCCCTCAATGGCAAACGCCGAAGTATTATCATAATTTAAAACCCTAAATTTATCAGCTTTAATAGCCAAACCCGAAAAAAAACGAGTTTTAACAACTGGGTTTATGATCTCAAGCTTATAACCAGTTTTATCTAAAATTTGTTCTTCTGCTATGCCACTCGCTAAAAAATCAGTAGCAACTACTGGCACAAGCCAATAATAACAAGCATAAATCGAAGTAATAAGTGTCAATAAAGCATAGAAGAAACAGCTTTTTTTAGACGTAAAAAATTTATTAAAACCCTTTGGCTCACCAACGATTTCTACATTTTTCTCATCTACAACACAAGATTTTTCTATTAATACTGTATTTTTTTCGTTGTCCATTTTCTTCTAACATTATATAATCAATCAAGATAAATACCAAATATTTTGTCATAATCGTTTCGATTTGTTAAGTCGAGAGCTTCGCATTAAAAAACTCCTCAAAGTATTGTAAAGAGATAATAGCGAGGAATAAATCCCTCGCTATATTTTTTCAATACTAAAATTCTTCACATAGCAATTGATAATATGCTTGTGGGTGATGACAATTAGGACATTTTTCAGGAGCTGATTTGCCAATAATAACGTAGCCACACTCACGACAAACCCACTCAGCTTCATAATCTTTATGAAAAACAGTTTTGTTTCGCACTTGTTCTAACAACCTCAAATAACGTCTTTCATGATGGATTTCAGCATGGCGAACCTGCTTGAAAGTTTCTGCGATTTCAACAAATCCTTCTTCTAAAGCATCTTGTTCACCCTTAACATAAAGCACGTCCCACTCTTCATGTTCACCAGCAGCAGCACTTTCAAGGTTTTCTTCAGTAGTCCCTAGCATAAAAGGGTAATAAGCACTAACTTCTAAATGACCAGCTGGTATAAAATCATAAAACAATTTTGCGTGTTCTTTTTCCTGTTCAGCTGTCTCTAAAAAAATAGCTGCTATCTGCTCATATCCTTCTTTTTTTGCTAATTTTGCAAAATAAGTATAACGATTACGAGCCTGCGATTCACCCGCAAAAGAATTAATTAAATTTCGTTCTGTTTGTGTCCCTCTGATTTTTTCTTTATTAAACATAATTTTCTCCTTTTTTAGATTATTATTTTTAATTAAAAGAAAATACAATTAGCTAGACAAATTAGACAAACGGGTGATTATATTTGAAAAAACATTATTAATTTTAGGGGTTTTTTGTGCCAATAAATAATTAATAATGAATGTGTGGATATGGATAGGAAAAAAGTTTTGAAATTATTAAATTTTACGCAAAAATTAATAGATAAAATCAAATCTTATGATGAGATGTTAAAAAATACATCAATAGATATTGATTTTTATAATCCGTTTGCCCCTAAAAAACAACCTATGACTGTAATTTGGGTAGACGATAAATATGAAAAAGATTACTGATAAATTCTTTCAGTCGTATTTTTATCAAAGTAATAAATATCTTCTTGATTAATACTTAATTCCAAACTCTCTTTGAGGTCAAAGTCTGCTGGTAATTTTGCACTGCATTTTGTATCAGCAATATAAAAATAAGCGATTTTCTCACTACCTAAAAGCTCAACTATATCAACTTTGACACTCATTTTCAAAGCACCATTATTGACCATTTTTTCAGGACGAATTCCAACAATGCTATTTAGTGGTGTTTCAAATGGCATATTTTTACCTTCGATAAAATTCATTTGAGGAGAACCCACGAAGCCCGCAACAAAAACGTTTTGCGGGTTTTCGTATATATTTTTCGGACTGCCAACTTGCTGTATAACACCTTTATCTAAAACAACAATTCTATCCCCCATAGTTAATGCCTCTGTTTGATCATGAGTTACATAAATAAAAGTCGTCTGTAGTTTTTCATGTAATTTTTTTATCTCAGAACGCATTTGAACTCTTAATTTTGCATCTAAATTCGATAAAGGCTCGTCCATCAAAAATACTTTAGGATTACGCACAATTGCACGCCCCAAAGCTACACGCTGACGCTGTCCTCCAGATAATTGCTTAGGTTTTCTATCCAACAAATCTTTTAAATCCAAAATTTCAGAAGCCTCTGCAACTTTTTCATCGATATATTTTTTATCAAATTTTCGCATTTTCAAACCAAACGCAATATTTTCTCTTACACTCATATGAGGGTATAATGCATAACTTTGAAAGACAAAAGCAATGTCTCTATCTTTTGGGTGTACATCATTAACCTTTTTTTTATCAATATAAATTTCGCCATCAGAAATTTCTTCAAGACCAGCTATCATTCTAAGCAAAGTAGATTTGCCACAACCAGAAGCTCCGACTAAAACCAAAAATTCTTTGTCTTTTATTTCAAGGCTAACATTGTCTATAACCCTATTTTTATTATCATAAACTTTTGTTATGTCTTTTAATAAAACATCGCTCATTTTTATATCCTTTTAAAAAATTAATCAAATTTCCTATTGCTAATTTGAAATTAATGTTATACAATTTATATAATAAGTTTATACAAATTTTGTAAAATTCTTTGCATCTAAAATATAACATAAATAAGAAGATTAGAAAAATATATTAATTTTTGTAATTTTTTTAGCCAAAACTAGCAAAAAAAAATCTGTTTGTGTTTTATATAACAAAATGCGAATTTTAAGAGTAAATTATAGCATGTCGCTATAAGAAAGAAAAGAGGATGTCATTATGATGAACGATATTCCAAACAATGGCAGAGGAGCAAATATTCCTCAGCAACCACAAAAAATTGAACAGGTAAAATCTGAATTGGCTCATGATTTTGAGGCTAACGCAGAAGATTCTGTTGCTCAAAAATCACAAGAACTTCCAAACGTAGATACAGCAGGTCGTTCACTAGTCTTCACAGGTGATAATATCGAAAATGACCTGAAAATTTTACAAGAAAATCCGAAAGCTGCCGCTGCTGCTATGGAATATTTTGAACAAGCTTATCAACAATATGTAAAAGCAGGACACGAAAATCCTTACGAAGCTGCTGCAACTTCTCAAGGTTCTTTTATAAACGAATTTGTTAAATAATTCATTTTTTATCGTTTTTATTATTTATTTTTGCAATCTAAATGTTCAACTAATCCACGAAGTGCTAATTTGTAACCGTTGACACCAAATCCTGAGATTTGTGCCAAACTTACTGGTGCAATAAAAGATTTGTGCCTAAACTCTTCACGCTTATAGATATTTGTCATATGCACTTCAATTGTTGGCTTAGAAACTGAAGTAATGGCGTCTGCAATCGCTAAACTTGTGTGAGTAAAAGCTCCTGCATTAATCACTATTCCATCAAATTCTACCAATGAACTATGTATTTTGCCTATAATTTCGCCTTCAAAATTACTTTGAAAGGTTTCTATATTAATTCCTAACTCAAAAGAAAAAGCGTGCAGTTCTTTTTCTAGATCCAATAAAGTCATGTCGCCATATTTTTCTGGCTCTCTAACCCCAAGCATATTCATATTTGCACCGTTTATTATCAAAATTTTCATAACTATCACCTCTAGAACAATTATACCACAAAACCGAGGAGGTATGAAGAAATGTAACAATTTTTTTTTAAAATGGTTCAATCTTTCATGCTTGTCATATCATGCATGTACAACTATCCCCAAATCTCCTCCCAAGATTATTGTTTAAGCCAACGCATATAGCGTGGCTTTTTTTTGCCTTTTTCGATAAAATTTAAAGGGTTAAATGTTAAAACTTTTCCTAGCACCCTCTTCGTGATAAAATCCACCACCACAAATCGTTTCGACAACTTTTAGGATAAATTCACGTGGACTATCCATTTGATTTAAATAAAACTCACGATTAGGCAGATGACGAATTTTCATAATCGAATTTTTGCTAGGCTCAGCAGGTATAAATAACGAAGCGATTTCGTTATCTAATAATTTAATCATTTCTTCATCATGATCTGTAACATCTTTCATAATCTCATAATAATTGCCTTTTATAGCCATAATTCTACTTGAGAATAAATGTTGCCCGCCATCACGATAAAGTGCTTGAGGTTGATAATTACAGCGAGTAGTAAAGCTAATTTTATGCCAAAGTATATTTACAATTGCTACAGATTTTTGCGGATCAGTATCCACATAAATGTTTTGCGTAGTGATATTTCTTGAAGAAAAAGATTCTTTCAATGTGTCAGTAACAATTTGCAAATTATCTAACATTCTATAAAAAATATCATTTGTGTTTACATTTGCATGTTGATAATCCAAAAATTGTTTATACATATGCGTAGAAACCAAGCCAACACGCTCTTGAATTAAAGCAGATTTTCTCGCCGAAGTTTCTGAATTATCGAAGTTTTCATAATTATTTGACAATTTTCTCACCTCTATACAAACATGAAATAATAAACATGGTACTATGTAAACATTTTATTATTTTTCGTTACAAATTAGAATACTTAAAAGGATTGATTTATTTTATATCTTCTGAGCGATTATAATCATTGGCACATAGGTCAAAGTTATTTGCGGGAATTTTTCTTTATAATTATCACAAAACTTTTTAACCTCTTTAAACGTCAAATTACTATTTGAAAGCGAGTTAACCCCAGTATTTTTCATATGAGCAAGCAATTCTAAAGGGGTATTAAACTCTAAAATTTCTTGATACTGAAGTGATTTAATAATCCTAAATCCGCCAGAAATCTCTTTCTCAATCTCTGCAACCGTTTTATATTTCAAACTAAGCCCTGTTAAATCACGAATTTCGCAAAAATTTTCGGGTGCAAAAGTTGAAAATGCTAAAATCCCTTGTTTATTAAGCAATTTTGAATAATGCTCACTAATTTTTTCCAAACTTGTAAACCACTGAAACATCGCATTAGACACAATTAAATCCATATTTTTAGGTGGCTTAATCCTTTGAGCGTTACCACATATAAAAATGTTTTCTGGTAAAATCTTATCAACATATTTTTTCGACTGTTCAATTAAATCATTCGTATAATAAGTTGAAAAGTTTAATTTTTCAGCAATCTCTTGAGTTAAAAACCCTGTCCCACAACCCAATTCTAATATAGTGTCAAACTCAAGACCGAACTCCATCAGCTCATCAACAAGTTTTATAGCAAGATTTTTTTGTACAATTGCTTTAGCACCGTACTTATCCATACTTTTTTTAAATTGTTGCTTAATTAATTGAGGATTTATTTGCATAATTTTATTATTTCGTCCCAGTTTTTAAAATTATAATACGGAAAATGCCCGCATTCAAGTTCCAAGTATGGAATATTATTCTGGTTATGGAAATTAATTTGATTTTTAGCTGGCATAATCGTATCAAGTGAACTAACTAGAGCTTTGTCATAGAATGTTTCATAATCAATTTTAGTATTTTTGACGAGTTCATCTAGAAACAGTAACTCAGTCGCACAATCTTTCAATGAACGCAAGATAGGGTTTTGCTTATATCGTGCATAGTCGACTTCGCTATCGTAGGTATAATCATAAAATTTATCATCAAATCCGATTTTTGCTTGATTAACAGAAAGTTCAAAAACTTTTTTAGGAATTCCTAAACGGTTGTCAACGGGCTTTATTGTTCCATTAATCGCAATTTTTCTAGCGATTTCAGGGAGTTCATCTCGCAATAAAAACGCTATTAAAACCCCCATGGACCAACCAATCAGATTTATTTCATCATAATTTTTCAAATCAGATTTTAGATTAATCCTCAAATCCAAATCCCTATAATCGCTAAAAACTAAAACGTCAAAACCCTGACAATTTAAGAATTCAAAGGGTTTGTAATCGAAACCAAATCCGTTAAAAAATATTATCAATTTTTTATTATCTTCTAGTTTGCTAAGCCAATGATGTTGCATAATTTTACTAAATCCTCTCTTTTTATCTGCGTAGTTAAAGAAATTCTAATCCTCGAAGTTCCTTCCTTTACTGTCGGTGGTCTAATCGGCAATGTAAAATAACCATTTTCTAACAATTTTTGACAAAGTTCAATTGTATCAAAGTTTGAACCAACAATTATTGGAATAATATGACTATCACTACCAAATTCTTGTGCTAACGCCAACATATTTTGACGTTCTAGCTTAGTTTCAGGCAATTTTTTTTCGATAATCCATTTTGAGAACGCAATATTTATTGGAGCCAAAGCTGTTGAAAATATAAAAGAGCGAGCTTTGTTGATAAAATACTTAATTAAAACTTTTTTACCAGTAGCAAAAGCCCCAACCGAACCGATTGCTTTGCCAAAAGTTCCAACAATTAAATCAATTTCGCTTATCAAGCTCGTTTTTTCGCACAATCCCAAGCCTTTTTCGCCAAAAACACCGAATGCGTGTGCTTCATCAATTATCAAAATACAATTATATTTTTGCTTTAACTCAACCAATTTTTTCAAATCAGCAAGATCGCCGTCCATACTAAAAACACTTTCACTGACAATAAAAGCTTTGTCGTAATTACCTCTATGTTCAATCAACTGATGCTCAAGACTTTCATAATTCAAATGAGGATAGCGAAAAAACTTACCTCTAGCCAATTTCATACCATCAATAATACTCGCATGATTAAGCTTGTCAGAAAAAACCACATCACCAAGCCCACAAATTGAACTCATAATCCCAACATTAGCATGATATCCACTATTAAAGATTAATGATTTTTCAGTGCCAAACGCTTTTGTAATAATCTGTTCTAGCTCATCATAAATAGGTAATTCCCCTGTAAGCAGGCGAGCAGAGGTACTTCCAAAGCCATAATCAGTATTGACTTCAGACAAAAACTCTTTTGTAATAGATGAATTATCGCCAAAGCCTAAATAATTATTAGAAGAAAGGTTTAAAAGCTTTGCCCCGTTATATTCAATATATTTTTCATCTTTAAAAGTAATCTTTTTGACTTCACGTAAATGCGATTGTTCTTCAAGTTTTTTTAATTCATCAGAAAATTTATCATACATATACTTACAAAGATATTTCAAAAACATAAGAAAGTCTAGTTTCTTGCGATGCGTTGGAACATTGGGGCGGTGGGGCGATGAGGAGATGAGGAGATGAGGAGATGAGGGCGGTGGGCGTTACGAGAAAAGCGGACAGAATGAAATGAAAAAATTCCCCTCCGCTGGAGGGGGCTAGTTGGCGGGGTGGTTATTGTTGAACGGCACTGATGTTGCGGGCAGAGGTGAAAAGTGGTCTGGGGTGTTGTGGCGATGAGGCGATGAGGCGATGTTGCGATACGGTGATGGGGTGATACGGTGATGGGGGCGAAATGGTTGGGGCGAAGTTTTTAAAAAAAACTTCGCCCCTAATAATAAATTATATTAAACAAATCTTACGTATCAATATTAGTTGCATATGCAGCATTTGATTCAATAAAATCTCTACGAGGTTCAACCTTATCACCCATCAATATATCAAATAATTGATCGCAAAGCATTGCGTCTTCAACTGTTACTTTCAACAAAGTTCTTGTTGAAGGATCCATCGTTGTTTCCCAAAGTTGTTGTGGCATCATCTCGCCTAACCCTTTGAAACGTTGGATTTGAACGCCTTTTTGACCACGTTCGTCAATGATTTTTTGTAATTTATCAAAAGAATCAATCTCATACTGCTCAGTATCAGTTTCTAAAATTAAACCCTCTTCTTCTTCAATCAAATAATCTCTAATTAATGGATAAGCATTTTGTAAACGCTTATATTCAGAACTTTTAATAATATTTGAAGCAATGACAACATGTTCTTCTGCATTCAAATTCAATATAATCGAATATTTCGCATGTTCTGCATTATACTTCAATTCAACATTATAACTAGACGCTTCTTGAATATTATAATTTTCGGCATGATCTTTTAAGTAATGATTTACATAATCACAAACCTCTGTCATTTTTGTCGTATCTTCAAAATCTTCATATTTAACACCAGAGCGAACCAACGCACGAAGCATTACAGCTGGATACATGTTCAAAATTGGGTTGTTATATGACTTGTAATAAGTTGACATATTTTTAATCAATTCTAATAATTCATCATTAATTTTTGTTTTAGATTTTGATTTATCAGACAAGCTTAAATTCTTGATACCACGAGATTTCAATAATTTATCAAGTGCATGTTCATCATACAAATACTCAGACGATTTACCTTGTGTAATTTTGAAAAGTGGCGGTTGTGCGATATAAACATAACCATTTTCAATCATAGGTTTTGCATATCTAAAGAAGAATGTCAAAAGAAGCGTTCTAATATGCGCTCCGTCAACGTCCGCATCGGTCATGATAATGATTTTGTGGTAACGAAGCTTATCCAAGCCAACTTCTTCTTCATTACGGCTAATATTGATACCAAACGCTTGAATCATTGATTGGATTTCGTTATTACCATAAATCTTGTCTAACCTCGCACGCTCAACGTTAAGGATTTTACCACGTAATGGTAAAATCGCTTGAAACATTCTGTTTCTGCCTTGTTTTGCAGAACCACCCGCTGAATCTCCCTCAACGATGTAGATTTCGCATTTTTCTGGTTCACGATTAGAGCAATCAGCAAGCTTGCCTGGCAAGGTTGAATTTTCTAAAGCTGACTTTCTTCTAGTCAATTCTCTTGCTTTTCTTGCAGCCTCTCTTGCACGTTGTGCTTGAAGTGTTTTTTCAATAATCGTTTTACCAACTTTTGGGTTGAACTCCAACCATTCTTGTAATTTTTCTTTAACAGCATCTTGCACAGCAACAGTCGCTTCTTGTGAGCCTAATTTTTCTTTAGTCTGCCCCTCAAATTCAGGGTTAGGAAGCTTCACGCTGACAATCGCCGTCAAACCTTCACGAACGTCCTCACCAGAAAGGTTTGAATCAGCATCTTTTAGAATGTTATTTTTTCTAGCATAATCATTTAATACACGTGTAATCGAGTTTTTAAACCCAGTCAAATGCGTTCCGCCAGAGTGTGTATTGATGTTGTTTGCAAAAGTCAAAACGCTTTCGTTATAAGCCTCTGTGTATTGCATCGCAACTTCGACTTGCATATTACCAACAACTTTATCGATATAGATTGGCTTTTCATGTAAAGTCGTCTTATTTTTATTCAAAAATTCAACATAACTGCCGATACCACCTGCATAATGGAAATTTTCAGTTTCTAAAGTAGTGCCGTTTACATAAATAATTTTCAAACCTTTGTTCAAAAACGCCATCTCACGTAGTCTGTTAGCGATTACATCTTTATCAATCTCTGTTGTTTCTGTAAAGATTTCAGGATCAGGCCAGAAAGTTGTTTTAGTACCATTTTTATCAGTAGCTTCACCTTTTTCAACAGGAGCGATAGGCTCGCCACGCATATATTCTTGACGCCATACAAAACCTTGTCTTGAAACCTCAACGATATATTTTTCAGAAAGTGCGTTTACAACTGACGCACCAACACCGTGTAACCCCCCTGAAACTTTATAACCACCATCACCAAATTTACCACCTGCGTGAAGCACCGTGTGAACGATTTCTAAAGCAGATTTGCCAGTTTCAGGCTTGATGTCAACAGGAATTCCACGACCATTATCTTGAACAGTAACGCTGTTGTCAGGGTTTATGGTTACGATAATGTCTGTACAATATCCAGCTAAAGATTCATCGATTGAATTGTCAACAATCTCATAAATACAGTGATGAAGCCCACGTTGTGATGTTGAGCCAATATACATACCAGGACGCAATCTAACAGCTTCCAAGCCTTCTAGTACACGAATATTTGACGCACCATAATCCTGACTTGATTTTATTTCAATAGCTTCGGTGTTCTCTTGTTGAGCAACTTCTTGCATATTTTCAGACATTTACCATTCTCCCTTTACTCTAATAATCCCTTACATACATCATAGCACAAACATTTCAAAAACACACTTTTGTCAAGATTTTGTAATATTTATATCAAAATAATAGGAGTATTTTAAACCCCTTATTTATTAATCAGTTATGCAACGAGTTATTGGCACCGATGAACCTTTAGAATATGAAGTATGTTGCCACATATACTTATTATCATACATTACAAAAGCATATCCATAACTATCAGTAGATAAAGAACTAATACTATTTGTCCATAAAGCAGTAGGTCTTGTAAATCCTAACTCTGCAAAATTTTCTTCAATAGGTGTCGCATACCAAACATTTTCTCCCTCAGTATAAGCACCCTCATACAGATAAGATGCCAAACTAGAATGCTTTGTAGATGTTGGTAAGGTTTTACCTAAGTCATTACAAGCCTTAATAGCACCAGCTAAATAGTTGCTAGCACAATGAGTATTATTTGTGCCAGTGCTATCATATTGAGCGTTTACCCCAGATGAATCACAAGTATTTATAGCCGAAAAAAGTGTATCTGAAACGTCCCAACAAGTGCCACTGACATTTACTCCTACATTTGTATTAATTGGTAATATATCGTTATTGACTGTATTTTTACCTCTATTTCCACTAACATCAGCCAGCATCGCTACACATTGCACAGCTTCTGAACGATTAGCCCCACCATCATAAGGGTCCAGCCAAGAACAATTCATATTGTAATTAATTAACGCTTTAGTACCATCGGCAAACACAACACCTACATTATTTTGTGAATAATCTGTTTCTGATGTCGCAGCCGCAAAATCATTACCAGTTTTTAAATCATCTAATGTTTTATTATTTCCACAAGAATTTATTATTGTATCAGGAAAACATTCCTCCATATCTGTATCATCACATGTATAGTCAATTTTTAAATAATTCCCAAGTTCCTCTACAAATTTATCAACAGTACTATAATTAGCTAATTTCTCATGAAATCGCATTTGATTCATTGCCTCTTCTAGTCGGCCTTCAAATAAAAGTTTTTTCTTTGCTAATGCCTCATTTTGATAATTACTGACTAAATTCGGCATAGTCATAGCCGACACTACGCCGATGATACCAAGTGTAATCAATACCTCAGCCAACGTAAATCCATTAATTTTTTTCAACATAACTAAATCCTCTTTTTCATATTAGTACACTATATAATGCACTATAACATTATTAGATGTAGCATGTCAACATATTTTTCTATAATACATTCAATAGTATAATAAGTTAATGAATAATGAAGTTAAATTAGAGAATGGGAACGTCAAAGAGCAGATAAAATACCTATCCGCAATGCAAGGGTTTACCATGGTTAGTCTTAAAGAAAGGGTTAATGAAAAATATCGCAAAACTGATAGTGTGCGAAATCTTGGAAATAAGTTGAGGAATAAAACGTTTCGCTTATCAGAATTTGTTGAAATTACAGACATTCTAGGGTACGATATTTATTTAAAAAAAAGAACATAAAAGGCTCAATTTATAACTAAATTGAGCCTTTTTTATATTTGAATTAATTCCTATTAATATTAATCTCTGCTTCTCATTGTAGGGAAAGCGATTACGTCACGAATTGATGGAGAATTAGTCAACAACATAATTATTCTATCAATACCGATTCCCAAGCCTCCGCAAGGTGGCATGCCGTGTTCTAAAGCACAAATGAAGTCTTCATCAATTGACATAGCTTCTTCATCACCATTAACTTTTGCTAAAGCTTGAGCCTCAAACCTTTGTCTTTGATCAATTGGGTCGGTCAATTCAGAAAACGCATTCGCAATTTCCCAACCATTAACACGAGTTTCAAAACGCTCTGTCAATCTATCGTTATCACGATGAACTTTAGCCAACGGTGAGATATCTCTTGGGTAATCAATAATATGAACTGGTTGGATTAATGAAGCTTCAACTTTCTCTTCAAAAATCAAATCGATAACCTGTCCCCAATTATCGCAATCATCAGCATGAACTCCTACTGATTTTGCTTTAGTCTTAGCGTCATCAAGCGTGAATACTGTGTTAAAATCAATACCAGTTGCATCTTCAACAGCACCTAGCATAGTTTTTCTATCCCAAGGTGGTGTTAGATCGATTTCATTTTCGCCATATTGAATTTTCATCGTCCCCAACACATCTTGAGCAATTGAGCTAACAAGATTTTCTGTCAAGTTCATCATCTCGTTGTAATCAACATAAGCTTGATATAATTCTATCATTGTAAATTCAGGGTTGTGACGTGTATCAATCCCTTCGTTACGAAAACTTCTATTAATCTCAAATATTTTTTCAGACAACCCGCCAACCATCAATCTTTTCAAGTATAGTTCTGGTGCTATACGCATAAACATTTCCATATCAAGTGCGTTGTGATGAGTAATAAAAGGTTTAGCATTCGCACCACCAGCTTGAGGGTGAAGCATAGGGGTTTCAACTTCTAAAAACTCACGTTCTGTTAAATATTGTCTAATTTTTTGGATAATCAAGCTTCTTTTTTTGAAAGTATCACGAACATCTTCATTCGCAATCAAATCAACATATCTTTGGCGGTATTTAGTTTCTACGTCAGTAAGCCCATGGAAATTTTGCAATTCTTCCATTTTTTCTTTGCTAATTTGTTTGTTAGGCAATGGCAATAAAGCTTTTGACAACAATTTTAGTGAAGAAGCTTTGATAGAAAGTTCGCCACGAGGCGTTCTTCTAATCGTACCAGTAAACCCAACTATATCACCTAAATCAACTAGTTTTAAAACTTGTAAATCGTCTTGAGAAAGATTTTCTTTATGCGAAAAAATTTGAATTTTGCCAGTAGCGTCCATCAAATCAATAAACATGCCTGTATTACGAATAGCCATAACACGACCAGCCACTGAATATTTATCCTCTGTTTCTACGCCAGCCTCCAAACTTTCATATTTACTTTGTAGTGCATCAGCGTTTATGTCTTTATCAAACGAATATGGATAAGGATTAACCCCCTTATCTGCTAAGTCTGTTAGCTTTTGTATTCTTGTTTGTCGTAATTGTTCTTTTGTTGAATTAGTTTCTTGTGTTTGTTGAGCCATTTTAATTTCCTTTATATTAATAATTATCTTATTATATTTAAAATTTATCACAAAAATAAATCAGTTACAATTTTCTAACAAAAAAATAGCCTCTTTTTTAAAAAGAGGCTATCAATGATTTTTTAATATATAAATTTTATTGTCCTTTAATCAATCTGCTCAATTCTTCAGGTCTTGATGATCTTGAAAGGGCATCTTCTAAAGTAATCGAATTATCTTTATATAAATTAGAAAGCGACATTTCTAATGTTTGCATACCTATACCTTGATTCATTTGAATGGTTGAATATATTTGAGCGGTCTTAGCTTCTCTAATCAAGTTTGAAACCGCAGGAGTAACCAGCAATATCTCTTGAGCCATCACACGACCTCTTTTTGTGCCTTCAAGTTGTTTTTTCGCCATTAACGTTTGTGAGAAAACTGCTACCAATGAACTTGCTAACTGAATTCTAATTTGTTGTTGTTGCCCTTCTGGGAATACGTCAATAATACGGTCAATTGTTTGAGCAGCAGATGACGTGTGAAGTGTTCCAAAAACTAAGTGACCAGTTTCTGCAGCAGTAAGTGCTAAAGAGATAGTTTCATGATCACGCATCTCACCTACTAGTATGATATCAGGATCTTCACGTAATGCTGATTTTAGTGCGTTAGCAAAAGAACGTGTATCAAGCCCTAATTCACGTTGATGAATTATGCTTTTTTTGGACGTATGCACAAACTCTATCGGATCTTCAATTGTCAGGATATGTTCAGCACGTGTAGTGTTAATATGGTCGATAATCGCAGCAAGCGTTGTTGATTTACCTGAACCAGTTGGACCTGTAACCAAAACCAAACCACGAGGCTTTTCTGCAATTTTTCTTACTGATTCAGGCATTCCTAAAGCTTTCAAAGTAGGAGCGACTGAATTAATAGTCCTGAAAGCTGCCGCATAATTCCCTTTGTCTTTATATATATTAACCCTGAATCTACAAAGATTTTGTACACCATAAGAAAAATCTAGTTCCCAAGTTTGCTCAAGCGTTCTTCTTTGCTCATTAGATAACATAGGAAACAATAAATTTTCAACATCTTCTGAAGTAAGTGGAACTTCTCCATGTCTTACTAATTCACCATCAAGCCTCATAACAGGTGGCAAATTGCTCGAAATATGTAAATCTGAACCGCCTGCTTTGACAAGCTCTTCTAAAAATTTTTCAATTAATAATTCATTCATGCTTTTTCCTTTTTATTCTTGAATGCTTATCGCACTGTCGTTGTCAGTAACTGCCAACTCTATCAATCTATATGTCATATAAGCACCTAATGCGACTGCTTTTGGGTCTAAATCTGTATTATTTGCCGCCTCAATTATAGCAGTATTTATTTCTGGGTTTTCTTCTTTAATATAATGTATCATTTTTTTACGCCAAGCTGGAACATCTTTGTAAATTTCACCAAACGCTGTGGCTATATTTTCTTCAGAAATAAGTGGCAACATTTAAAACTTCCTTCTATAACTTCTTCATCTGCATTATATAGAAAAAAAATCAATAAGTCTATCTGTAAACAATAAATCATATATTTGGGGTATAATTTTTGTATGAAGTTGCAAAATATATCCTTAAAAAACTATAGAAATAGTGAAAATCTTGAACTAGACTTGACTGCCAACAAAGTCCTAATCATCGGCAAAAACGCACAAGGTAAGACAAATATTTTAGAAAGTATTTATTTTTTATCAACTTTAAAAACTCCTAGAACCTCAAATTATTTAGAGCTAATAAATTTCAATGCCAATAATTGCGAGATTAAAACAAATATTATAAAGTCAAATACCGATATTGAACTAAATTATTCTTATAATAAAGATAAAAAAAGAGAATTAAGAATTAATCACCTAAAAACTACGCCGAAAAATTTCAAATCTACGCTAAAAACTGTGCTGTTCTCAACTCAAGATTTAATGCTACTTCGTGGCAATCCCGCCGATAGGCGTGATTGGCTAGATAGAGCTATTTCTCAAATTTATCCAGCATATGATTCAAGGCTCTCTAAATACGACAAAATCCGTATCCAAAAAAATAATTGCCTAAAGGATTTTCTAAAAACAGGCAGAATTAACGAAACTTTGCTTGACGTCTTTAACGAACAATTGATTATTACAGGAAGCAATATTATTTATTTACGTAAAAAATTCCTTTTAGAAATAGCAAAAATCGCCAAGGAAAAACACGCAATAATTAGTGATACTGAAACTTTAAAAATTTCTTATGCTTGTGATTTTTTAACTAAAGAAACTGAAATTGAAGAAATTGCGGAGGCTTTTAAAACAGCATTAGAAGAAAAAAAAGATGAAGAACTTAGACGTGGGCAGGCATGTTTAGGTCCTCATCGTGATGACGTAGTTTTTTATATTAACGAGAACGAAGCAACAAAATTCGCCTCGCAAGGTCAACAACGTACGGTCGTCTTAGCACTTAAACTTTCAGAATTAGATATAATCTGTGAAAAAACAGGCGATGAACCAATATTGCTGCTAGATGATGTACTCGCAGAATTAGACGATTTAAGACAAAACTTTTTATTAAAATCAATCAATAAAAATACTCAAACGATTATAACTTCTGTCGATACTCTTTTATTTGAAAAAGAATTTTTAGAAGATGTGAAAATCTTTAATATCGAAAACGGTAAAGTAATCTAAATTACTAAAAATGAAAAATAATTTTTTCTTATCTCTTAAATTTTTCGATAAACTCAAGTTCATAACCAAGCAAATCCGCAATAATATACGCTTCTTTCAGCGTAATTCTTTCTAAACGTAGTTTATGTGAAAGCCTTTGAAAAGTATATTGCTCCCCAGTTTTTTCGCTCATCATATCTGCCAATTTTGTGATAGTAATACACTTTAGAGCAAGCACTGATTTAATTTTATCTCTTATATGCATGCCCTTTATTATAAATCCTTGACTTTTATTAAACATAATTGTAATATTATGATTAATATATTAATTACTTGATTGTAATTTTAATCAAATAATTAAGTAGATAAGTAAGCTGTACATTCATTAACACGTGGTAATCCATAAAAGTAATGATGTAGGTTGGGTCTTGACCCAATAATAACAAACGAAAAGAAACGAATTATGACAAAAATATTTGAACAAAAAGAAACAAAGCTGGATAGTCTAGCTATCGCAGGCTATGACGGAGCTGTAATTCCCCTCCAGAGGAGGGGTGGCAACGAAGTTGACGGGGTGGTTTCAATGACGAAGCGTTCTGCGTTTACTCTCGCAGAAGTCTTAATCACACTAGGCATAATCGGCGTTGTTTCAGCGATGACTATACCGAATTTCATGACTAATTATGAAAAAAAAATAGCAACAACAAGATTAAAAAAAGCATATTCTGAAATTAGCCAAGCTATGTTAAGATCAGAAATCGATAACGGTGAAATGACAACATGGCCATCAAATGAAGAATTAGACGTTGATACTTTTTTTACAGATTACTGGGAGCCATATTTTCAATATATTGAACTATGTGACACCGCAACTAATTGCGGTTATACAAATGATAGCGAGGATAAAGCATGGACGCATTTAAATGGAGATAATTTCAAAGGTTGGTCAATTGTAACAGCTGATAGTAGATTACTGTTCAAATATGGCAATGGAAATGTTATTTTTTACCCTAGAAACACATATTATTTAGACGGCAGTAACGCCTATGTTGATTATTTTGTAGTTGACATAAACGGAAGTAAGACCCCAAATATTATAGGAAAAGATGCTTTTTTGTTCACAAGGACGGATTTTGGTATTAAACCTTATGGCTATGACAAAACTCAAGCAACAATAGATGCTTCCTGCGACTTAGCAAGTACTGGATACTATTGTGGTGCTAAGATCATGAAAAATAGTTGGGAAATTTCAGAGGACTATCCTTGGTAATAACTAAGCGTTAATATATTTATTCAAAATTTCTTATTTCCTCTCTTGTGACAACTGTTTTTTATATAATCTTTATATTTATTGCTTGTAAAAAAAAATTGATTGTGTGATAATTTTTTTATCGAAAGGCAAGCAATGTCAAACGTTTTAGTTTATGAATTAGAAAATAAAATTTATATAAACCTTACAAATCGCTGTACTAACGATTGTATTTTTTGCCTTAGAAACGACAAAGACGATGTGTGTGGCAAAACGCTGTGGCTTGATGACGAAAACTTCACCGCTGAGGAGGTTATAGCACAACTTGCAGGCTTCAAAATGTCTGATGAAGTTATTTTTTGTGGCTATGGCGAACCCCTTTTGAAATATGAAATACTAAGAGATGTCGCTAAGTATTTGAAAAATAATCACCCCGATATAAAAATCCGTGTTAATACAAATGGGCATGGAAATTTCGTTAATAAAAAAAATATTTTACCTGAATTGAAAAATCTTGTAGACAAATTTTCAGTAAGCTTAAACGCTTCGAACTCAAAAGAATACGATGAATTATCTCAACCAAAATTTGAAAACGCTTTTGAAATAGTAAAAGACTTTATAAAAACTTGCTCTAATGAAGGCTTTGAAGTCGCAACGAGTATTGTAGACGGGTTTAAAGGGCAAAAGCTAGATATTGAAAAATGCGAAAAAATCTCAAACGAATTAGGTGCAAAATTGCGAGTTCGTGAATGGATAAAAAACGGTTATTCATAACTAGAAATCAAATATAATTAAAACTATACTAAAATATAATACTAACTAGAAAAAGAAAGGACGAAAAATGAACGTATTAGACAAAATCATGAAACCAAAATCAATAGCTGTTATTGGTGCTTCGACTAAAGAAAAAACCATTGGCTCTGAAATCATGCAAAGATTAAGAGATTACAAATTCAATGGAGATATATATCCAATCAATCCAAAAGGCGGAATGATTGAAGGATTTCAAGCTTACACTTCAATTCTTGAAGTTCCAGGTGAAGTTGATTTAGCTATCATCGTTGTTAACGCAAAATTCGTATTACAAACAATTGATGACTGCAACACTAAAGGAATTAAAGGGATTTGTATCATCACTGCTGGGTTCAAAGAAACTGGTCTTGAAGGTGCTGCAATGGAATTAGCTATGGCTGAAAAAGCGGCAGGTTATGGAATGAGAATTGTAGGACCTAACTGCTTAGGTGTTTTAAATACTAACCCTTCAATTATGATGGACGCAACTTTCGCTGAATCTTTACCAGTACGTGGCGATATCGGATTTGTATCTCAATCAGGTGCTTTAGGTGGCGGTATCCTAAACATATTAAAAGACTTAAACATCGGTTTTGCTCAATTCGTTTCTATCGGAAACCAAGCTGACATAAACGCTGAAACAATGCTTGAATACTGGGAAAATGATGACGATGTAAAACAAATTTTGTTATACATGGAATCAATCCAAAACCCTGCTAACTTCAGAAAATTAGCTTCTAGAATTACTAAGAAAAAACCAATTTTGGCTTTAAAATCTGGTCGTTCAGCAGCTGGAGCTTCTGCAGCATCTTCTCACACTGGTTCATTAGCTGGTGCTGATAAAGCGGCAGCAGCATTATTAGAGCAATCAGGTGTTATTAGAGAATTTTCTTTGAAAAACCTTTTTGCTAACGCTAAAGCTTTCTCTAACTGCCCTATTCCAAAAGGCGATAGAGTTGCTATCATCACAAACTCTGGTGGTCCTGGAATTATGGCAACTGATGCAATTTGTGAAAGCGGAATGCAAATCGCTTCTATTTCTGATGCGACTAAAACTGAATTGAAATCTTTCTTACCAAGTTCAGCTTCTGTAAAAAACCCTATCGATATGATAGCTTCTGCACCTATCGAACATTATTTACAAACTCTTGAAACAGTTTTGAAAGATGACAGCGTTGATATGATTATGGTTATTTACTTACCATTCTTAGGTTTAAAAGATATTGATGTAGCAAAAGCATTAATCGAAATCAAAGCTAAATACCCTGAAAAACCAATCGTTGGCGTATTTATGACAACAAGTGGATTCTTCACTGAAATCTCTAATATGGAAGTTAATATGCCATTTTACATGTACGCTGAAGAAGCTGCAGAAGCGTTCGCTAGATTGAATGAGCAACGCATCTGGATGCAAAGACCAGTTGGAAAACTTCCTTGTTATGATGTTGACAGAGCTAAAGTTGAAACTATCATCAAAAACTCAATCAACGAAGGTCGTGACCAATTAACAACTTTAGAAAGTATTGACGTTTTACAAGCTTACGGAATTCGTGCTTGCAAATACGGTTTAGCTACAAACGAAGCTCAAGTAGTTGAATTAGGAAACTCTATTGGTTATCCAGTAGTTATGAAAATGACTTCAAAAACAACTTCTCACAAAACTGACGTTGGTGGCGTAATCGTTAACATCAAATCTGAAGAGCAATTAAGAAAAGAATACAAAGGACTTTTAGAAAGATTAGAAGCTAAAAACCTAATCGAAGGTCTTGAAGGCGTTATTATCCAAGAAATGGTTAAAGGCAACCGTGAAATGGTTTGTGGTATCGCAACTGACCCTCAATATGGTCCAATGATGATGTTCGGCTTAGGCGGTGTATTCGTTGAAGTTATGAAAGATGTAACTTTCAAAATGGCTCCTATCAGTGATGTTGATGCAATCGAGATGATTAAATCGGTTAAAGCTTACCACCTATTAGAAGGTGCTAGAGGTACTAAACCTGCTCAAATCGACCAAATCCAAGAAACTTTATTGAGATTATCTCAATTAGTTAGCGATTTCAAATTCATTGACGAATTAGATATCAACCCATTATTAATTTCTGAAGCAACTGGTGAAGGAATTGCTGTTGATGGACGTATTAAAGTTAGAATAGAAGAAGCTAAACAAGCCCTTAATTGCTCTTGTAGCGGTGCTTGCTCACTTTCTTGCTAATCACAAATAATTTGAAATTTAATTCAATTGACCAAAGGCGTATCTAAAAGATACGCCTTTTTGATTAGTACAAATTACCAAAAAATTTTATCAATATCAATATAAAAGATATTTTCAATATTTTATTATGTGCTAAAATTATCTTGTAGAAGTAAAAGGAGTTTTTTATGATAAGTGAAAAAATGGAAAAAGCGTTTAATGAACAAATTAACAAAGAATTATTTTCTGAATACTTGTATCTTTCGATGAGAGCATATTTTGAAAATTCAGGTTTGAAAGGTTTTGCGAATTGGATGAACACACAGGTTCAAGAAGAACACGCTCACGCTATGGGTATGTTTGATTATGTATATCAACGTGGCGGAAATGTTGAACTTTTTGCCATCGACAAACCACAAGGCAATTGGGCTTCACCTTTGCATGTTTTTGAAGAAGTTTTAAAACATGAACAATTTGTAACTGCAAGTATTAATGGGGTTATGGATACAGCCGAAGAGCTTAAAGATCGTGCAGCTTTATCTTTTCTTGATTGGTACTTGAAAGAACAAGTTGAAGAAGAAGATAGCGTTGGCTCTGTACTATCCACTTTGAAATTAATCGGTGATGATAAAAAAGGTCTTTTGATGCTTGATAAAGAATTAAGCACAAGAGTGTTTAACCCACCTGTAATTGGATAATTTTTTAAACGACTTTATTACATTAGGCGTGAGCGAAGCTCACGCCTAATGTAGTTTTATTTACTTTAATTATTTATGTAAATTAATTCCGATAAAGTCAATTCTAAAGCCTGAGCGATAAGTATCAATCTTTTTAAACTTGGACTTTTCTTTCCACGCTCAATTTCAGATAGATAATCACTTGATATGCCTGTAATTTCGCTGAGCTTTTCCTGTGTCAAACCTTTTTCAGTTCTATATTTTTTAATATTTAATTGAATTGATTTTATCGTGCTATTTGTCATATTTAAATAATTCAATAATTTCAACATCGAGAATATCTGCAATTCTAGATAATTTATCAATAGTAACATTAAGAGTTCCACGTTCCAATTTGCTAATATATGAATTATCAAATCCCAACAATAGCGACAGTTTTTCTCGTTTTAAAGATTTCTTTTCTCTTAAAAGTTTAACATTTTTAGCAATTATCATTCTAGCATCTTGACCCATAATCCAATTATGTAATACAATAAAAACAAGCAACAGGACTGTTAATCCAGAAAGTGGAAATATGAGATACAAAAAAACATTATTAATCGATTTAGATGGGGTTCTAAATAGCTACATTGAGGGATTTGACAAAGATTTTATATCTTGTCATTATTCAAAATCAAAAAGTTGTTTTTCTTCAATCCCAAGCGTATTACATAATTCAAATAAAAGACCAATACTAATATTGCGTTTATTTGTTTCAATTTTCGCAAGATGTTCACGTGAAATATTCAACCTTTCAGCTAGAGTGTTTTGCGAAAAGTTTTTACTTTTACGGAATTTAGCAATATTACGTGATAATTTATATGATTTTGTAACCTCATTGACCATAAAATCATTTTGCAATATAATTTGAACAATGTATGTAGCCTTATAGAGAACAAAAGGAGGGGTGATTATGAAGAATAAATTTAAAAAACATTGAAAATTTCAAAGCTTGGTATAAATAAATTTTATTTTTCAAAATATTCATGTTATTATTTTTTTATAGTACGAAATTTAAAATATAAATAGGAATATGTAAAATGATAACAACAAACAAATTAACGGTAAGATTTGGTGCGCAGACACTTTTCGAAAACGTTTCAATAAAATTCGCACCAGGTAACTGCTACGGTATCATCGGAGCTAATGGTGCAGGTAAATCTACTCTTTTAAAAGTCTTAGCTGGCGATATCGAAGCTACTTCTGGTGAAATCTCTATCGGAAAAGGACAAAGGATTGCGGTTTTAAAACAAAACCACTTTGAATTCGATGATTTTAGAGTAATAGATACAGTAATTATGGGACACAAAAAACTTTATTCTATAATGACAGAGCGTGATGCGTTGTATGCAAAACCTGATTTCAACGATGAAGATGGGATTAAAGCGGCACATTTAGAAGAGGAGTTTGCAGAACTTGACGGTTGGCAAGCTGAATCAATGGCGGCTTCGATGTTAAGCGAGTTAGGGATTGAGAACGAACTGCACGAGATGCTAATGAAAGATTTGGCAGGTAGTGAAAAAGTTCGTGTACTTTTGGCACAAGCTCTTTTTGGTAACCCTGATATTTTGTTATTAGATGAACCTACAAACCATTTGGATTTAAACACTATCGCTTGGTTAGAAGAGTTTTTAATCGATTTTCCAAACCTAGTAATCGTTGTATCACACGATAGAAAATTCTTAGATAACGTTTGTACTCACATGGCTGACATTGATTACAAAAATATTCAGTTATACACTGGAAACTATTCTTTCTGGTCACAAGCTAGTCAGTTGATACAAAAACAAAAAGAAGAACAAAATAAAAAAACTGAAGAAAAAATGGAAGAATTGAAAAACTTTATCGCAAGATTTAGTGCAAATGCTTCTAAAGCTAAACAAGCGACTTCTCGTAAAAACACTCTTGATAAATTGACGCTTGAAGACATTAAGCCTTCTACACGTCAATATCCAAGAATCAGATTTACATATAACAAAATCCCTGGTCGTGATGTTTTAACTATCAAAAATTTAACAAAAACTGTTGATGGCGAATTGTTGATGAAAAACTTCTCACTAGATATCAACCAAGGTGAAAAAGTATGTTTTATTGCTAAGGATCCATTAATTATAACTTCATTATTTGAGATGATTGAAGGCAAATTACAACCAGATGAAGGTGAAATCAATTGGGGTGTTACTGCAACTCATTCATATTTCCCTATGGATAACAATTTTTACTTCAACACTCAAGAGTCAATTATGCAGTGGTTGGCAAATTATTCACTAGATCAGCACGTAAACTATTTACGTAGCTATTTAGGCAGAATGTTATTCTCTGGCGAAGATGCTGATAAAAAAGTTAACGTTCTATCAGGTGGTGAAAAAGTTCGTTGTATCTTAGCAAAAATGATGATTGCCGAAGCTAACGTCATGATTTTTGATGAACCTACAAACCATTTAGACTTAGAAGCTATTACAGCTTTGAACAACGCTTTAATAGATTTCCCTGGAACTATTTTATTTACATCGCAGGATTATCAATTAATTGAAACTGTTGCTGATAGAATTGTCGAGATTTCTCCAAACGGTTTTATTAATATGCGTAACAAATATGATGAATATTTGAAAAATCCAACTGTCATTAAAAAATGTGAAGAAATTTATAACCAAATGGTTAAAAAATAATTATTATCTATTTAATCAATCAGGGGTTTTGTTTAAAAATCCCTGATTTTTAATATAAGTTTATAAATTTCTAGTATTCATCAAATAAGTACCGTCATTCAAGAAAATATCTTGTTGTAACAAGTCTTCTCTTGCGTGTTTTTCTGAAATCATTTTAACTATCTGGCAAAATAAAATTGGCATACCAACAAGTGTAATTAAACTAAAAACTGTATCTGAATCAATATTAAGCTTAGGCGAATGACCAACAAAATTAGGATTATTTTGTTTTTGCAAATCCTTTTGTGGTTGAATTTTGTTTTGACTATTCTTACTGTTTTGGCTATAAAGATTTCTATTATATTGGGGTATATTCTGTATTCTCATAATGTTCTCCGACAATAATTGTATTATTGTTGAGAGGTATTTGCATTAGTCAAATAGGTTATGATTCAAGGCAAGTTTTTTTAATTATTTCATGACAAATGTTCTTACATATTTACATATATTTTCTAATTGTTCAGTTTCTAAAGCATTAATTTGCGTGATTAAATATTCTTTCAATTCAGGCTTGTTTTGTAAATGATAAAAATCAAATAAATCTTTTATTTCTAATTCAAAAATTTCTGCAAATTTGATTATCAATTTAGGATTAGGCATACTTTTACCAAGCTCAAGATAACTAACATGTTTGCTATCAATACATATCATTTCAGCCAATTCTGTTTGAGTTAACCCTTTATTCACCCTGCATTCTCTAATCCTTCTACCCAATAATATTTTCAAATCCATTGCTCACCTCTATATTAATGTTATCAAGTTTTTAACACATAGGAACAATATATTTCACGAATACTTGACAAAAAAACGTAAATTATCTATACTTTTACTAATAAAACACGTTTTTTGTGGCATAATTCGTAAAATATCTATAAAAATAAAGTTTTTGAGAAGGCAGGAGAAAATAATCACATGGCAATTCGTAAGAAAAAATCAATGTAGGTTGGGTCTTGACCCAACAATAAAAATAAAAGAGGAAAATATAAAAAATAACGAAAGGAAACAAATTATGACAACGAGCAAGGAGAACAATACAATTCCCCTCCAATGGAACGCAAGCGAGCAGAGGCAGAAAGCGAATCCGTCTGTTCGAGCGGGAGTAATTCCCCTCCTGTGGAGGGGTGACCGTGAGGTCGGGGTGGTTTCAATGAAAAAACGTTCTGCGTTTACTCTCGCAGAAGTCTTAATCACCCTAGGCATAATCGGTGTTGTATCAGCGATGACTATACCGAATTTAGTTAGTAATTATCAATATAAAGCGTTGGATACTAAAAAAACTTTATTTCAAGAGCGACTTTATGAAGCGATGAATCAAATGAGGTTTCATGAAAAACTTACTGGATATTCAGATGCTGAGGATTTTGTCGCAGAATTAGGAAAATATTTAAAAATCAATGAAACTTGTGATTTGAGTGATATGACAGATTGCTTCCCAAGTACTGTGATTAATTCTTGTGATGAGGACATTGATGTTGATGATTTAGAAACTGGTGAAGATTTTGCGGCGGATATTTTAAACAGGGATTTTAAAAGTAACAATGTTGGGGTCGTTTTTGCTGATGGGACTAATGCAATAGTGAATTATGACCTAGATTGCGAATGGTTAGACCCTTATGAAAGTGGGTTAAATAGAACAGAAGCTACGCAATGCGTTTCTATTATCGCTGATGTTAATGGTAGAAAAGGTAAAAATACTGTAGGTAGTGATATTGTTACTGTAAATACTGATTTAGGGATAGATATTGATGGAATTTGTTGGGATTTTTCTAACACAACATTCTCGGCAATAAATACGTGTGATTCAACTGGTGAAAACTCGCAATATGACAGTACTGGATCAAGCAATACATATTGTGCTAATAATATGTGGGCAGGTGCAAAGAAAGCGTGTGATCTTAAAGAAAAAGATTTGCCTAGCAGGACTGATGTATATGGTTTAGCGAATTATTTGTATAATAGTGCTGATGATTCAGAAGAGGTTCATTACTATAAGTATATTCAAGAGAATTTTGATGAACTTAATTTTACAAGTATACCAACAACTTTATGGGTAGATTATAACGCTTCGTATAATACGGATAGTGATGGATACGCAATGATATTTAATGAAAATTCATATAGTTCAGTTGGATCTAGTTATTTGAAAAATTCTTCAACGCCAGTAGTTAGATGCACACATTGATTTTTTATTAGGTAATTGCAAATAATTTTTCTATGTTATAATTAATTTATAAAGATTATTGATAGGAGAGTGAAAAATGGATCAACAAACTTATATGAAAATAATGGGCTATGTGCCGACAGTTATCGAAGCATTTTCAAGAGGCGAGCGTTCTTTTGATATTTTCTCAAGACTTTTAAGAGAAAGAATTATCTTCTTAGGTTCAGAAATTAATGATGAAGTCGCTAACGCTGTTGTCGCACAGTTGCTTTTGTTAGATAGTGAAAACTGTGAAAAAGATATCATGTTGTATATCAACAGTCCTGGTGGTGTTATTACCGCTGGTATGGCGATTTATGATACGATAAACTTGATTAAGTCAGATGTTGCAACTATTTGTTTAGGTGATGCAGCTTCAATGGGTGCGTTTTTGTTATGCTCCGGTACAAAAGGTAAAAGAATGGCGTTGCCAAACGCTCGTGTAATGATTCACCAACCTCTTGGCGGTGCTAAAGGTCAAGCAACTGATATCGAAATCGAAGCTAAAGAAATTCGCCGTATGAAAGATATGTTGATTGGAATTATCGCTGATAACTCAGGACAACCTATCGAAAAAGTAAAAGAAGATTGCGAAAGAGATTATTTCTTAACTGCTCAACAAGCATTAGAATATGGACTTATTGACAAGGTTGTCAGCAAGATTACTGAATAAGGCTCGTTACATAACTTTACAAAACTATGAAAAACATGCAATTCTTTGGGATTGCATGTTTTTACATAAGAGTAAGGTTAAAAAAGGTTAGTTACAAAATTTATGTAGGAGTAGGAAAATGTCTCTATTAATTTTCTCAGCGCGAAAATTAAGTATCATTAGCGAAAAAAATAGTCTAAATTTCAAGCTAATGAAACTGACAAATAAGTTAGAAGATTTACAAACGTATTCTACTAACATAGCTGATGGAACAATTTCAACTAGTGATATGATGAACACCCCCGCCTCGATGTTTAATCGTCAGATGATGTATATGACGTATTCGCATAACGGTTCGATAATGGGTGCTCAGCAGAAATACACTATGATGCAACCGCAAATTCAAATGCAGATGCAACAGATTGATCCTAATGCTCAAGCGCAATATCAACAATGGGTATTCCAAAATCTGTATCAGCAAGAACGTGAAAGAATGGCACAGATGGAAACAAAACTTTTGAATGAGCAAGAAAAAGAAATTCAGAAAGAAAAAGCTCAAATTGAAACTAGATTAAAACTTCTAGATCAAGAATATCAATCTTGTAAAGACGCTGAATCAGCAGCTATAGAACAATGGAAGCCGGTGTATACAGCATAAAGACAAGATAAGTTGACAAATTACCTTAATCCTTAACTAACCAATAAAAGGACGCATTTATAATGCGTCCTTTCTTACGTTGTGAAAAATCCGCCACTTTCACCAGCCACTTTCACTACTTGCTCATCTCAATCATTATGCACTAACAACAAAATCGCAAAAAACATCGCAATCTTCAATCGGCAATTCATCAATCAATAATTCTTGAGCTATCACAGTAATCGTTTTTGTTTGAGGGTTTTGGGCTGAAAATCTATCATAAAATCCACCGCCATATCCTAATCGATAATTTTTTTTATCAACAATTAAAGCTGGTACTATTATCAAATCTAAATTTTCTGATTTGATAGCTGATGTTAGTGGTTCATATATATTTAGTTCAGATTTTTTGAGGGTGTCACCAGATTTGTGCGGGCAGGCTAAAAGATTTTTGTTATCGACTTTTGGCAAATAGAAGTTTTTTTTGTCATTTAATAATTCTAATAAATTGATTTCATATTTCATTGGATAAAATATTAGAACATTTTTTGCGTTCTGATATATTTTTAGAGAGCGAATTTTTTCACAAATTATGTGACTTTTCCCCTCGATATCTAGGTTTTTACGCAATAATTTTGCCTCTGTTCTTAAATCACTTTTATTCTTCATTTTTTTAATATATAATAATATTCAGGTTAGGGCAAATTTAAAAATAGAGGTTTTGCGGTTATGGCTGATTTAACGAACCAAAATTTAATAAATCCACATTGGGCGGAGCATGGATATATTCAGATTTATACTGGTAATGGTAAGGGTAAAACCACTGCTTCTTTGGGTTTGGCGATGCGTGCATTAGGGCGTAATTGGAAGGTCTTGTTGATTATGTTTACTAAAGGTGGTAGTGATTATGGCGAACTAACCTCTTTTACTAACCTTTCACCTGATATTAAAAACAATTTGACTATAGTTCAGGCTGGTCTTGATAGAATAGTTTATAAGGGTAATAGTAACGATAGTGATAAAAAAATTATTCAAGCAGGTTGGGAGTTGGCTAAAAAATCCATACTAAATAATGAATATAATTTGATAATTCTAGATGAGGCGAATATTTCGATAGCTTTGGATTTAATCGATGTTGATGAGGTTGTAGAGGTTTTAAAACAAAAGCCTGATGAGATGGAAATTGTATTGACAGGGCGTAATGCTCATTCAAAAATCATCGAGATAGCTCATTTAGTATCAGAGATTAAGCCAATCAAGCATTATTGGGATACTGGAATTTCAGCTAGAAAAGGCATTGAGTATTAGTTTATTCATCGAAAAAATGAAAATTTTCTCCGAGTTTTTCTTCTAATATTTTTATTAATTCTGACAAATTTATTTCTAATGCTTCAGCAATTTTCCATAATGTAACCATTTTTGCATCAGTTTTTCCGTTTTCAATTCTGCTAACATTTCCAACGTCTAATTCATATTCATTGGCTAACTGATTTATAGAATATTTTTTATTTAATAATCTGAAATCTTTAATAGTTTCACCTAAAATTTTAGCGAATAATTTAGTTTTCTCATCAGAATGTTGCATTTATACATTATATATGTTATAATGCTCTTATTAATGTATGTATACATCAAAAGATGCGATTTTATTGTATGAAAGTGAGGAATTAGTTATGAAACACATTAGTTGTGAGTTATTTGTCAAGAATTCAGGATTTACTTTAGCTGAGGTGCTTATTACTTTGGGTATTATAGGGGTTGTTTCTGCTATGACACTACCGAGTTTGGTTAGTAATGTGCAATCTACAGCTATGGTTCGTAAAAAAGAGTTGTTTGAAAGTCGTCTTGAGGAGGCGATGAATCAGATGAGATTTCATGAAAAATTAACAGGATATTCTACTGCTGATAAATTTGTTGATGAGTTTGAAAAGTATATTAAAATTAATGAACGTTGTGACTCATCAAATTTGTCAAATTGTTTTAACGTAGAGATTTCTTCAAATTTAGATGAGTATTATGTTGATACGGATTTAAAAACTGGTTCACAAATTGCTACTGGTCCGAGAGAAGCTGATTTTCCTAGTGATAATGTCAGTATTATATTTGCTGATGGGGTAAGTGCAATTATAAATTACGATTCTACTTGTGAATGGTTAGACCCAATAGAGTTTGGTTTAAATCGTTCTGAGGCAAAGACTTGTATATCGATGGTATATGATATGAACGGATTTAAGGGGAGTGGAATATTTGGTAAAGATTTGTATTCTTTGAACTCAAAAATAGGATATTTAGATTTGGACGGTGTGCTGTGGGATATGGGCGATACGCCGTTTTCGGCTGAAAACACTTGTAGTGGATCAAATACTTATGATAGTGCATTTTCTCAAACAGCTATTGAGTCAGCAGGATATTCCTCTTATGCGGATTGTAATTTGAACTATTGGGCTGGTGCAAAACGTGCCTGCGTAGAAAATGGTAAGCGTTTACCGACATTGACAGAGGCAAGTGCTTTGATGGATTATTTGTTTAATGAAGAAAGCGTATCTGGTGATGGACATACTCTTGATATGGATAAATTTGAATCAACAGGTTTGGCGACATCATTTGGAACTTATGGTGCTGGTTATTATCGTTTATGGACATCAAATGAAAGTTCAAATAAAATAGGAGCTTATTATAAACTGTTTAGCTCGACATATGTGGCACATTTTGCAGGTGGTGATTTAACTAATCAACCTACAATCAATAAAAGTTTTTCACAACCTTTAGTGCGTTGTGTAACTGATTAATAATTTAAAAGAAGAAATGTAAAAATCTTTGGTTTTATGCTCTACGCATCAAATCAGAGATTTTAATATCTTTAGATTTTTTCATTTTAAAAACTTTTTCAATCTTTTTTTCAGCGGGTTTGAACTGTGAAAGTCCTACTTTATAACCGTCATTTTCTTTCATCAAAAATATTTCTTTTAAAAATTTTATAAAATCATTCATGTTCAATTCTCCTATTACAATATTAGCATTTTATTTTGTATTTATATCATTCATTAAATCGATTTTTGCTTCAAAAAACATTAGATTTTATGATATATTATTGTTATAGGTGAGATTGGAGTAAGATTTGAATAATCTTTTAAAGGATAATTTTAACGAGGCACTAAGCTTTTATGAATTCAATCATAGTTATTATGAGTTGATAAATTTTTTGAAAGTCGGTAACGATGTTGAAAAACAGATGAGTGCATTGAAATTAGAATATGTAAATTCTATAGATGATGCGAAATCACTTTGTGCGAATTTGGTTGATAACGATGGTAAAATTAGAGAAATTGTTTCTTTTAAGCTGAAAGAATTTGTTCAAATGCCAAGGTTGGTAAGTTTTTTTCATGATTATATTATATATGATATTTTGTTGAAAGCGGTTGTTGATATCAATGGGAATGTGTGTCGTAACGTGATTATGGCGATTGATATTTTGAGGTCAAATATAGAGTTTTGTGATTATTTTATACCTAGGTTGGTTGTTCAGGCGATTGATTTGTCTAATGTTGTGAGTGAATTTGATTTGCAAGATGGTAAGTACAAAACAAATAAAGAAACTTTTAAATTATATTGGGTACTTGCCACAATAGAAAAGTTGTGCTACAATGTTAGTAAGCAAGATTTGTTGAAGGTGTTGACTAAGGCAAAATCTGTGCAGGATTATACTATTCGTGAGAAAGTTGCTAAGATATTGGTTTGTGTAGATGGTGATTTTGATTTGATACGTAAGGATTTGTTGAATGATGAAAACCATTTCGTGAGGCGACATTTGAGGAGGTATGTAAACAATTGTTAAGAAGTTAATACTGAATATATACAATTTACGCAATTTTTAATTATTGAATTACTTTATATAGATGTAAAGGGAATATCAATTAAAACAGGAAAAAAGGAGTAAATTATGGCAAGAGTATTGATTTCAATGCCTGAAAGGTTTCTAGGAGAAATCGACCAAGTGGCAGACAATGAAAATCGTTCAAGATCTGAGTTGATTAGAGAAGCATTAAGAACATATATTTATCGCAATCAAGTTCGAGATACGCAAAAATCAACAAGAAACGCAGATATCTTAGAAGCATTATTAGGTTAAGGTTCGGTTAAAAAACAGTCAGTTCAAAAAATATTGGTTAAAAGTTAAAGATTAAAGAAAAGATTAGAAAAATTAAAGGGGAAAAAAATGAGTAACGCAGATTATGTAATGTCATCAATGGACGAATACTTTGAAGTTTTGGATAAAGAAAGCCAAAAACGTTCACAAATAGTTGCAAAATCATTAGTAAAATATTTGCAAAAAAACAAAGAAGCGACTAAGTTTGATTCATTAAAAGTAGCTCAAAAGTAGTCTAGAAAAAAGATTTAGTTTAACTTTTATACCATAGGTGAATTATAGGGTACAAAATTTGTAAAGTAAAAATAGGGGTTTAATAAAAAAGGTTTCAGTTCATTGATGAGCTGAAACCTTTTTTATTTCGAGGCGGAAATCGAAGATTTCCGCCTCGAATGAAAGGAACCTTTTTTATTCGCCAAGATTAATTTGCGAGAACTGTACGATTTTATTTTTGCCACGTTTTTTTGCGTTGTATAGTGCGTGTTCTGCGTATCTAATGATGGTATTAGCGTCTTCTTCGGCGTTTTCGATACAAGGGAACGTTGAGATTCCGCCAGAAATTGTAATCGGGTGTCTTTCTTCTTCGCCAGCTGGAATGAATTCCATTTTTTCGATGTCGTGTCTAAACCTTTCAGCGAATAAGTATGCGTTTTCTTCAGATGTGTTAGGTAGGATTAATAAAAATTCTTCATCGCCATATCGAGTTAGGACGTCTTCTTTTCTGATAAGCTGTTGTAATTTGTCGGCGATAGAGCGTAAAAGTACATCGCCCCAGTCATATCCATAGATATCGTTAACAACTTTGAAGAAATCTAGATCGAATAATAAGCAAGAAAGTTTTGTGCCATATCTTTTAGCACGAGAGATTTCTTGATCAAGACGTTCGTGAAGATATTTTCTATTATGAAGCCCTGTCAATTCGTCAGTTGTTGAAACGACTTTGATTTTGCTTCTAAGCTCTTGAATTTTCAATAACGAATTTGCTCTTATTGTAAGCTCAATATTTTCATAAGGTGTTTTTATGTAATCAAAAGCGACAGAGCGAACGATTGCCCCTTTAAAGGTTTCACCGATAAATAGAACAGGAGCTTTAAATTTGGTAACCATTAAAACATCTTTTATATCAGGTACTGATTCAATGACGATTAATGAAGGATTTAGTAGCTCATAATCTCTAAGATTTTCGGCGTTTTCAATTCTTACATTGATATCATCAATCATTGCGAATGTATCAGCGATTTTTGATTCTTTTTGATCTGTATAAATTATAACATTTTTCATAGCTCAACTATTCCTTCTTAAAATTATTTTATCTCCTGGATATTGTAACATATTTTAATATTAAAATCAATAGGTGAAGAAATGTAAATAATATGCTAAAAAGTGTTATTTTTTTGACAAATAAGGGAATAATATATATAATAGGTGATATAAATTTATGAGGATAAAAGGGTAAATATGAGAATGAATAAAAAAGGGTTTTCACTAGCTGAGATGATGGTTGTCATGTTGATATTGAGTATCGTAATGGCGGCGTTTGCACCAATTGTTACAACGAGAGATAATAGTAGTGAGGACACTAGTCCTTGGAAGTATGTTAATTCTAATCCGAATCATATTTATTATGGAGTATCAGATAACCAGTTAGCGATGATAGGTAAAAATACGCATGATACTGGTGATGGCAATGCGAGATTAGTGATAAATGCAATTAATTCGACCGATGCTGACGGAGTTCAAACCCAGTCACATCTTTTATTTATGCGAACAAATGCACCGTATATCGGCAAGTTGTCAATAGGCAGTGATGGCAGTACGGCATTAGGCTCAGGCGATGTAAAAGCTGCAGGAGCGCAAGCTGTTGCTCTAGGTTATAATGCAGATGCAACTGGTGATCAATCAACAGTATTGGGTCCTTATGCGTCAGCTTCAAACTCTAATGCTATCGCAATAGGTGGTTCAGCTAGTGATATTGCGCCTACTTCTGCTTCAGGGCTTCAATCAATTGCTATCGGTAGTCATGCTAATGCATCTGCTACAGATGCGGTGGCGATAGGTGGTTCTGCTAATACTTCATATTATACAAAAGCAGAAGGTATGGGATCGTTAGCGGTGGGGCGTTATGCTCAGACTACAAATTCTTATGCTGTAGCAATAGGTAATGCGTATTCTACTTCATATCCTACAAAAGCAGATGGAGAGTATTCAATAGCAATTGGTACAAATACAATTGCTGAAGGTGATTATGCAACAGCAATTGGCTCTGGTTCTCCTTCTTCTTATACAATGTTTACAAAAGCTTCTGGAGATCAATCCATTGCTGTTGGTTATTATGCAAGGGCTACTGAAAATTATGCTAGTGCATTGGGTTATGGAGCTGCAGCTTCTGATGAAGGAGCAGTGGCAATAGGTCGTTATTCAAGAGCTTCTGGAGAGTATTCAACGGCGTTAGGAAGTGCTTCTTATGGTACATACGGGCCTAATGCATATGGTGATTATTCTTTAGCACTTGGTGTATATTCTTATGCATATGGCAATTATTCAACAGCGATAGGGAATGCTGAAAGTAGTGCTTATAGGGCTGAGGCATTCGGTGATTATTCAACGGCTATTGGATATAATTCATATACTAATTCGGCTGCAACAAACGCAATAGCATTAGGTTATTCATCTGCGCATGGTGCATCTTCGACAGCTTTGGGTTATAGTGCTTATACAGGTCCAAATGCGACTAATGGTGTTGCATTAGGTGATGCATCTGCGAATGGGAGTTATTCGACAGCATTGGGCTATGGTGCTTATACAGCTATAGATGCAACGAATGCAGTTGTGCTAGGTGATGCAAATACGTATGCTGAGCATTCAACTGCTATAGGTTATGGTGCTAATTTGACTTCAAGTGCTGATTATGGTGTTGCAATAGGTGGTGCATATGTCAGTTCAGAACAATCAATAGCTATAGGGCGTAATGCATACGCTAGTGCTGAGAATTCTATCGCAATAGGTGGTTCTGCTAATACTACAAATCGAACAAAAGCCAGTTACCCTCATGCCACAGCTTTAGGATATGATGCTCAGGCAGTAGCTATCCATTCAACAGCCATAGGGTCTGGTGCGACAGCTTCAGGAGATTATTCAACAGCTGTTGGGTATGGAGCCACTTGTAGTTATGAAAATGCAGTTTGTCTTGGGACTTCTGATGGTGGGGTGTATATTCCTGGTACATTATATGTAAAAGAAGCTATCATTGTAGAAGGTGACGGGCATAGGAGCTCTTCTGATAATACTTGGACAGGTATTTATGCGGGTACAAATAAAAGTACTGGTAATCATGCTATAAGACGACTTAAACGTAATCCAAATGATAGCGGCAATGACGCTGTTGATGCGGAATGGAGTAATTCATCGGAAGGTAATAAAGCAGACGTACAAAATTGGTTTGATGAAAAGTATACATCTTCTGATCGCCGTTTAAAAAATGTTGGTGATGAGGTTAAGACAGGATTGAACAGCCTTAAAGAATTGAAAATATATAATTATACTTATAAGGCTGATGAGATTAAAAACCCACGTGTTGGGGTTATGGCACAAGATTTGCAAAAAGTTTTCCCTAATGCGGTGCATGAGGGCGAAGATGGATATTTACGTATCAGATGGGAAGATATGTTCTTTGCTCTAATCAATGCGGTCAAAGAGTTGGATAAGAAAGTATCTGATTTGATTGATGATTTTAAAACAATTCAAACTCAAAATAAACATCTAATCGAGCAAGATAAAGAACGTGCTGATGAGTATAAAATGATATTGAAACAAAATAAAGAAATCATTCAACAAAATAAAAAAATCATGCAACAGAACAAAAAATTGGAGAAACAATTGAAAACTAAATAAAAAATCCAAAAAACCACCGTCACCCTGAATTTATTTCAGGGTCTCATAAACGAAACATACAGTGACGGCGTTGGAATTCCCCTCCTCTGGAGGGGTGGCAACGAAGTTGACGGGGTGGTTTCAATGCGTGAGTGAATAAAACAGTAACCACCCCGCCTTACAGGCACCCCTCCAAGGGAGGGGAATTTAGATCAAAACGATACGTGATTACTAAAAGAATTGACTAAAATAGAAGGAAAAGGGTACGTCATTCCGTACTTGATACGGAATCACATAATCTGAAATTCAACGATAATGAGATGCTGAAACAAGTTCAGCATGACAACTACAAGTCAAGCAAGACTAGAAGGATAAAGAGAATAAAAGGAAAAGTATGATGAAAACTAAATAAAAAATCCAAAAAACCACCGTCACCCTGAATTTATTTCAGGGTCTCATAAACGAAACAAGCAATGACGGCGTTGGAATTCCCCTCCTCTGGAGGGGTGGCAACGAAGTTGACGGGGTGGTTTCAATGCGTTATGGAATGAAATAGTAACCACCCCGCCTTACAGGCACCCCTCCATGGGAGGGGAATTTAGATCAAAACGATACGTGATTACCAAAGGAATTGACTAAAATAAAAGGAAAAGTATGATGAAAAATAATAATAAATTTAGAAAAAAACAGAATTGGATTTGTAACGACATAGTTAAACCTCATTCTGCTTTCTCGTTAGCAGAATTAATGGTCGTTTTGTTGATACTAAGTATCGTTATGGCGGCTTTTGTCCCAGTTATGACCACTAGAAATGCTTCAAATGCTGATTATTCTAGTCCTTGGCTTTATGTTTCTGACAATTCTAATCATATTTATTACGGAGTGTCTGATTATCAAATTGCGATGATTGGTATGAATGAACAAGAGTCAACTGATGATGATGCGAGATTGATTATTAAAGCTATTGATTATACTACTGATGGGGTTCAGGATCAATCACATATTATTTTTAAACGTGAAAATGGTTTGAGTGACGCTATATTGTCACTAGGTGAAAACGCAAACCTAGCACTAGGAACTGGTGATATAAAAGCTGTCGGTGAATATTCTATCGCTTTAGGTCATGATGCTGATGCTTCAAATAATTATGCAATCGCTTTAGGTTATGAAGCAAATGCTTCTGGCTTAAATGCAATCGCTTTAGGTGGGGTAACTTGTGGTACTGATAATGGAATTTGTATGGGTGCTTCTTCTAGTATAGTTGATGTTGATGGAAGCACTATTACTTTAGGAAACGCTTCTAGTAGTATTGATGTTGATGGGAATTCTATTACAATTGGGGACGCATCTAGTGCTGTCGATATCGCAGATCATGCGATTGATATTGATAGGGGTTCTGGTAGGATTAATATCGATATTGATGAAATTAATCTTGGTAGCTCAAATATTGATAGTAAAATTGATATTGGTGGAAATGCAATTGTCGTTGATAATTCTTCATCATCACTGGCTGTTACTGTAGGAGATAGTTCAAGAACGGTTGATATTGCGGGAAGTACGGTTGAGATTGCAGGGACGGATATTACTATTGGGGATATCGGTAGTACGATTGATATAAAAGGTGCTTTTTATGCCACAACTTCTGATATTCGTTTGAAAAATGTTGGTGAAAAGCTTTCAGCAGGGCTTGATGAAATAAACAAGATTCAACCTTATAACTATACTTATAAAGAGGATAAAAATAGTCGACCTCGTGTTGGGGTTATGGCACAAGATTTGCAAAAAGTATTCCCTGACGCTGTGACTGAGGCTGATGATGGGTTCTTGCGAATTCGTCAAGAAGATATGTTCTATGCTCTAATCAATGCTGTTAAAGAGTTGGATAAAAAAATCTCTGAATTGATTGTTAAGGTTAATGATTTGATTGATGATTTTAAAACGTTGCAAGAGCAAAACAAGAAAATTTTAGAGCAGAATGAAAATATTATTAAGCATAATAAGGATTTAGAAAAAAGATTGAAAAAACTTGAAGGGAATTCATAAAAAATAATGATATTTAAAGGGTTTTTAAAGTGAAAAAGATAATTTCCATATTGTTTTGTTTAATAATTATAATCGCAAGTGTTGTTGTTTATTTTTTCTATCCAGAGTTTTTTGATAAACAAGTTGCAAAAGTAAAAGCGATGTATTATGTTCAAAAAGGTGACGAGGCATATAGGCTTTGGCACTATAACAAGGCTATACAAAATTATGATTATGCACTTTTGCTTTATCCTGAGCATTTTAGTGCTTGGTATAATTTGGGTAATATTTATGTAGCGTATGAGGATTATTATTCGGCTGTAGATGCTTATGAAAAAGCTATTGAGCATAACCCTAAATATATTGAAGCTCGTATGAATTATGGAATTGTTTCAACAGAAAAATTGGGTGATTTCGATGGTGCAATTGCACAATATGACGAAATATTGAATGTTAAACGTAGATTTTTATCGATTCCTTTTGTCTATGATAATAGGAAAAGTACAAAAATAAATAAAGGGCTTGCGAATTATAATAAAGGTGTGGCTTATAAGCAAAAATCTATTTATTCTACTGAAAGTGATTTGTATAAAAATAGATATTTATTTAACGCAAAAGAGGCTTATGAAAAAGCTATTAAGGTTTTGAAAAAGGATTATGATACTCGTTATAACCTCGCTCTCACATATCATCTTTTGGGTGAATATCACAATGCTGGTTTGAGTTATTGCAAAGCTATTGAGATCGCTCCTATGGAGTATGAAGCTCATTATAATTTGGCAATTCTTTTGATGCATTTGAAATATTATAAAGAATCTTATTTAGAACTTGAAAAAGCTACGACCTTAATCACTAATAGCGATGGTATGTCTAATCGTCAAATGTATGTTTTTGATGTTATGAATGAGGTTACACGTCTGATTTTGCCTGAAACAAACATGTCAGCGATGATTGAGCATATTGATGATGAGCCTATGAAAATGAAGGGCGTTACATATGTTCACGGTAGATTGGTGGCTACTGATGAGCTTGATAAAGCAATAGCAAAAAATCTAAAAACTTGTGGCTCAAGACATATTTTTGTTGAAGAAATTGATGAGGATTATGTCGAAAATTATCGTCATTAACAAATCACCCTTTTATTGCTCCATCGTTTTGTCCTGAAATGAAATATTTTTGCATTGATAAAAAGAATATTATAATAGGTATAATTGATAGCATTGAACCAGCTGCTACATAACGCCAGTTTGCACTAAACATTCCTTGTAGGTTGTTAATTCCAACAGGTAGAGTGTACATAGTTTCTTTTGTTAGCACGATGCTTGGCCATAAAAATTCACCCCAACTACCGATGAATGTGAAAATTGCCAGAACTGCTAAAGATGGCTTGACCATTGGTAGTAAAACTTTTATAAATATTTCAAAAACATTGCAACCGTCAACAATAGCGGCTTCTTCCATCTCTTTAGGTATGTTTAAAAACGCTTGTCGCATCAAAAATATTCCAAAAGCACTAACGGCAAACGGTAGAATTAGACCAGCAAACCCTGCAAAGCTGTTTACGCTATCAATGAGATTTAGCTTGAGAGTAATCAAATAAACAGGTAGCATTATCGCTTGAAACGGAATCATTATTGTCGCTAGTATTGTGAAAAAAGCGGTTTTCTTACCTGTAAACTCCATTCTAGCAAGCGGATATCCAGCGAGTGAGGACAAAATAAGGTTTAGTATCACTGTGAAAGTTGCTACTATAAAACTATTGATAAAATATTTTATGAAATTTACTCGTTCCCAAACCCCAGTGTAATTTTGTAATGTAAATTCTTGAGGTATTAGTTGCGGAGGATAGGCAAATATGTTTTCACCACTGCCTTTAAGCGAGGTTGAGATTAGCCAAATGAATGGGAAAATTGAAAGTAAGCTTATCAATATTAAAAAACTATGTGCAGAGATTTTTGTTAAAAACTTTTTTATCATATCTGATATTTATTCCTTTCAAAACAAAGAATATTTATTAGTGAAAAAATCATTACTATAATTAATAAAATCACAGCCATCGCTGAGGCATAGCCCAAATCCAAATTCTCAAAAGCTCGTTCGTAAATATAATATACGATAGTTTTGCTAGAATTTAGCGGTCCACCTTTTGTCATAACATAAATTTCAGCAAAAACCTTCATCGCAGAAATCGCAGAAATCGTTGTTACAAGTGCTAAAGTTGGCATTATGTGTGGGATTGTAACTGTTAAATGTTTTTTGAAAAACCCCGCACCATCTATATCACATGCTTCGTAAAGCTCTTGAGGGACGCTCATCAATGCCGATAAATAAATTATCATATAATATCCGACACCTTTCCAAATGGTTACAAAAACCACTGACAACAATGAAAATCTAGGGTCAGTAAGCCAACCTAGCGGTGCAATATTAAGCAATGATAAAAAATAATTTAAGATACCTTGTTCGGCATAAAGCCATTTGAAAGCAATTGATGCAACTACGATTGAAACAATTACTGGTAAGTATATGAGGATTTTGTAAATGTTAGCACCTCGTATTTTTTGGTTTATGAGGATTGCTAATAATAGTGGAAATGTTGCTAAAAACGGTACTGCTAAAATTAGATATAAAAAAGTGTTGCCTAAAACTTTATAAAAAATTTCGCTGTGAAAAAGTTTTGAATAGTTCGCTAATCCAACACAAATTGGTTCATATATGTTTGATGAATAGTCCATGAAACTAAGTTGAATAGTTTGAAAAAATGGTATGAAGAAAAATATTATTAATATTAAAAATGCAGGTGTTAAAAACAAATATGGTGCATATTTTTTATAATATTTAAACATGTAATAATTATTACACCTATTTAAAATTTGGTCAACTGTCCGATTTGAGCTTAGTTTTTATAGAATTTCTTTCTAGCAAAACCATTAAAATAGAAATATCGGCTGGTTTAACCCCACCAATTCTTGAGGCTTGGGCTAAGGTTTTTGGGCGAATTTTCTTTAATTTATCTTTCGTTTCAGAAGATATGTGAGTGATTTCATCATAATTAATATTTTCAGGGATTTTGAATTTTTCCAACTTGCCTGATTGATCAACTTGTGATTGTTGACGTTTTAAATATCCATCATATTTTATAAGGATTTCAACTTGTTCAGTGACATCTTTTGGTAGGTTCAATATTGAAGTATCTTCATCAATTTGATTAATTATTTCATAGCTTGCGTTAGGTCGTTTCAAAAATTCGCTAACTTTTATACCACGTTCGATACGTTCATCAAATTTTGCCAAAATTTCGTTATTTTTTTCTGTCGGTGAGATTTTTACGTTCTGTATGCGTTCAAGTTCTTTAGCTATTGTCGATTGTTTTGTTTTAAATACAGAATATTGTGTGTCATCTATCAAGCCAATTTTGTGTCCAATTTCTGTTAAGCGTTCATCAGCATTGTCCTGACGCAGTAACAATCTATATTCAGAGCGTGATGTGAGCATGCGATAAGGGTCTTCGATGTCTTTTGTGACTAAATCATCGATAAGAGTTCCGATATAAGATGAGCTTCTTGAAAGTTCGAGCATTTCTGTGTTGTTTAGGTAGTTCATTGCGTTAATACCAGCGATTAATCCTTGTGCGGCGGCTTCTTCATAACCACTCGTGCCGTTAATTTGTCCAGCGTAAAATAACCCTTGAACATGCTTAGACATTAATGAATGAGTGGTTTGCACCGCAGGGACATAGTCGTATTCGACTGCATAAGCTGGTTTTATAACGTGTGCTTTTTCTAGTCCAGGAAGTGTTCTAAGCATTTGCACCTGAACGTTCGCTGGCAAGCTACTAGAAAATCCTTGGATATATATTTCATCTGTGGTTAAACTTTCTGGTTCGATAAAAATATGATGTGATGGATTTTCGCTAAATCTTACAATCTTATCCTCAATAGATGGGCAGTAGCGAGGTCCGACACCTTGGATTAACCCTTTAAACATAGGCGACTTGTCAAGATTAGCTTTTATAATATTATGAGTTTGTTCATTGGTTCTAGTTAAATAACATGGCACTTGTGGGCGAATTGGACGGTTTGGTTTAAATGAATAAAAATTTAATTGTTCGTCACCTGGTTGTATTGTCATTTGTGAATAATCAATGGTTTTTTTATCAACTCTAGGCGGAGTGCCTGTTTTTAATTTTTTCAAAGTAATCCCATGACTTTTTAGTGATTGTGATAATCCAATTGCAGCTTTTTCGCCCAATCGACCAGCACTATAAGCTTGTAGCCCAATAAAAATCCTGCCTTCTAACGATGTTCCTGTGGTTAGGATTACTGAATTGGCAAAATATTCGATACCAAATTCGTCAATAACACCGCATGCTTTGCCATTTTCAACTTTTAATTCAGTGATAGATGCTTGTCTTAAAAAAATATTTTCGTTTGTTTCAATTAAATTACGCATGTAATTTGAATATTGATAGCGATCGGATTGAGAACGCAATGCTCTGACAGCTGGTCCTTTAGATGAGTTAAGCATCTTCATTTGAATATATGTAGCATCAGCGACTTCACCCATTACACCGCCTAAAGCATCAATTTCACGTACTAAAGTCGACTTGGCAGGACCGCCAATAGCAGGATTGCAAGGCATTAGGGCGATGTTTTCGATATTTAGCGTACAAAGTAAAACTTTAGCTCCTAATCTAGCACAACTAATCGCTGCTTCACAACCAGCATGACCAGCTCCTACTACAATTACATCAAATTTATTTTGTAAATAATTCATCTTAAAATGTTCCTAATCGCTATTATATTAGTAATAATACTACAAAATCAAAAACTTTGCTTTTCAAATAATTTTAATTTTGCTAAATTATCTAATACGTTTGGGTGATATTTTTATTTATAAATTAAGTTTAAATATAATAATACCGTTTTAAAAGCATATGATTTTTATTTGGAGCCGTTTAGATGTCTGAACAAATTTTATTTAAACCAGTTTACCCAACTGTTGAAGAAAAGAGTATAAAAGCTGTTAATGTGCTTGAGCTTGCGAGATTGGCACATGAAAAGTATTTAATCAGACAACAAAATAGTGATTTGCAAGAAGCTATTGAGTATTATATCGATGCCGTGAAGTTAGACCCTATGATGCCAGAAGCTTATTATAGATTGGCGACATTGATGTTTGAACAAGGACAGATTAGCCTTGATACGGCTATTGAGCAATGCAAGACGGCGATTACGCTTGCACCTGATAATGTTAACGCTCATATTTATACAGGGTTTTTCATGAAATTAGCTCAGAATTTTGAAGATGCTGAGCAGGAATTTAAATCAGCAATTAGCATGGATAATCTTAAATCGGCACGTCCACGTTTGATTTTGTCGCAATCAATTTTGCAAAAGATTAATTCTAAAGATGCTAGTGCAAAAGATTATATGGATTTTTTGTATTATTTTGTGTCAGGAAGCGTTATGCTCACGTGGGATAAGCCTGCGATGAAAATGTTTTATAAAAATATTTCTGATGACTTATCTGTTTTCAAGTTTAACTCTTTAGGTAAGATTTTGGAAAAATTCAAAATGAATAATGTTGCAGAAAATGTTTATCGAAAAGCTCTAACTACAACGCAACACGGAGAAATTTTTTATAATAAAATGGGCGATTTAGCCCTGAAAAATAATGATATTGATTTGTCAGTTGATTGTTATAGAGCGGTTTTGAACGAAAATCCGCTTAATCGTGATGTTTTGATAAAGCTTGCAACAGTGCTTCAAACATATTGTGATGACAATATTGATGAGGCGATTGATTGTTATGAAAAATTGCTTAGATTAGAAGATGATAATTCACGAATTTATTATGAATTAGGTCATCTATATATGAAAAAAGAGGATAAAATAAACTCAATTAGTGCTTTTAATTTGGCATTAAAAGATGACGAAACTAATCCGTTCTATCATAATTCTTTGGCTTACGCTTACACTAAAGCTAATTTGAATGACGAAGCAATCGAGCATTATCAAAAGGCGATATCGTTGAACCCTAACCCTGAATGGACATCTTTTGTCTGTCATGCTTTAGGGACAATATATGCTGAAGCAAAAGGGAATGTGCAAGCGGCAGTTTCGACTTACCATGCGGGTTTGATACTTAACCCTAATAACTATGATCTATATCTGTCTTTAGGCGATATCTGTATGGCTAGTTATGATTTGGATAATGCAATCAGAGCATATTGTGATGCGATTACGCTCAATCCAGATGATTCTCGTGCGTATTCAAAAGCTGGTATCGCACTTTGGGAAAAGGATTATGTTGAAGAAGCACTGGTATCTTATCACAAAGCTGTTGAGTTGAACCCTACAAACGAGTTCGCACATAATAATTTGGGGATAATTTATTTTGATGGTTTAGGCGATGCAGAAGAAGCACTTGAATACTTTGAAACAGCAATTGAACTAAACCCTAATTACATGCTTGCTTATTTTAATGCTGCTAGAGCGAGTGAAGCTATGGGCTTTATTAACGATGCAGCGAATTATTATCAAATGGCGATTGATTTGAACAAACTATCTGAAGAATTGGACGAAAACGATATCAGAGAACGTTTATATAAATTGTTTAATATTTAATATTAGTAATTTATAAATCCTGATGCCATATTTTAAAATAAACTCAATTGCTCTTGCTTAGCAAAATGTTTTTTTAAAAACGATGCTCGATGATGCTCGCACAACCCATATTTATCAATCGCTTCAATATGTTTTGCGGTCAAATATCCTGCGTTTTGCTCCCAGCCATATTGTGGAAATTTGCTGTCAAGCTCAAGCATGTACCTATCACGACTAACCTTAGCCAAAATGCTCGCAGCCGCAATTGATGCGGATTTGCCATCGCCTTTGATTACAAACTCTTGAGCGTAGCTATAATTTTTAATCAATTTATTGCCATCAACTAGTGTTAAAATATTTTTGTCATCTGTTGTAGCGTTCGATATGATTTGTTGTGCTACCTCATCACAAGCCAATTTCATAGCCTTTAATGATGCGTTAAGAATGTTAATTTCTTCAATTTCTTCAACTTCAATACAAATTGTTGAATTAATTGTATTTTCTTTTATTATGTCAAAAAGTTCTTCACGCCTTTTTTTTGATAATTTTTTACTGTCGTTTAGTATTGCAAGCTCGTTGATTAATTCATCGTTTAAATTGTTGAAAAACACTGCACTAGCAAAAACCCCGCCAGCTGCAGGTCCACGTCCAGCCTCATCTGTACCTATGATTAAGGCATTTTTTGAGTTATCGAAATCAAACAATTTGTTAATTTGTTCGTTAGTTCTCACGATTTTCCTCAAATTCATCAAGAATAAATTTGCCGATTTTGCCTTCTCTAAAATCACGTAAAATGTAAACAGAAGTGCGTTCCATATCGGCATAACCACCAGTAACAACCCAGTTGCGAGCTAATGCTATTGATTCAACGGTCAAGATGTCAGATTTATAAAATTCTTTTAATGTTTCGGCGTGTTTTTTTGCTAATATAATCAATAACTCATCAGCCACCATCTCGTTAGAGTATGCGTTTTCAGAAACAGCGTTGACGAACGCTAATTTTTTAGCCCTAATCTGGTCTTCCTGCTTCATTGGAATAATTCCAGGAGTGTCCAGAAGCTCAAGTTGTGGATTGATACGAACCCATTGTTGTTGGCGAGTTACACCAGCTTTTGCACCGATTTTGGTTTTAGAAGATTTTGTTAACTTGTTTATAACGCTCGATTTGCCAACGTTCGGCATTCCAACAACCATAATCCTTGCAGGACGGCGAAGCATGCCTTTTGCCATTATTGCTTGGATACGAGGTTCAGCAAGTTCGCTTGCTTTTCTAATTGTGTTACTTAAATCTTTTGAGTTTTTAGCATCAGTTGTAAGCACAGGAAATCCTGTTTTTTTCTCGATTATGCTAATCCATTTTTTCAATTCGTTTTTGTTGGTCAAATCTGCTTTGTTAAGCAAAATTAAACGAGGCTTTTCATTTAAAAGCCTCGCAATATTATCGTAACTGCTAGATAATGGTAATCTAGCGTCAAGAACTTCTATCACGGCATCTACAAGAGAAAGCTGTTCTTTTAGTTTTTTTTCAGCTTTAGCAATATGACCTGGATACCAGTGAATGTGAAGTTTATCTTTTTTCAATTTTTTCCTTGATACGTGTTGCTTTACCAGAACGTTCTCTTAGGTAGTATAATTTTGAACGTCTAACATCACCACGTCTAAGTACGTTGATTTTTTCAATTCTTGGTGAGTTCATCAAGAATACACGCTCAACACCCACGCCTTGGAATACTTTTCTAACTGTCATAGTTTTGTTAATTCCAGCACCGTGAAGTTTGATAACAGTACCTTCAAAAGCCTGAGCTCTTTCTTTGTTACCTTCAATAATTCTAACGAAAACTTTTACAGTATCGCCAGGGTTTACTTGTGGTAAAGAATCTTTTAAAAATGGTTTTTCTAATTCGTCAATAATTGGGTTCATTTGTCTGCTTCCTTTATATTTCTTCTGAGTAATTTTTTAGTATAAAAATTGGCGAAACTATATCGCTAGATTAATAATAATCAAAAAATAAATATTTTGCAAGTATAAGTTTATTTTTCTTAATATTATTTCATGATAAGATTTTTTTATGGCAGGCGATTATAAAAAATTATTAAATAAAAAAAAGAAAAAACCTATTTGTGACGTGAATTCTATGGGTGTAAATGTTGATAAAAATGAATATTACGAGATTATCTTGTCAAATTCTGCTCACCCTGATCAAATCAAAAACAAAAATTAACCCCATCAAATTGACGGGGTTAATTGAAAAACTTATGCAAAAATTCAGGCTACATCTTGCAGACACTTCTTGGACCAGCGTTAGATCTTAAAACCCCGAATCCATTTGCTGTGAAATAATTTAAACCGAAATTTGCATCACGCCCATTTGTTGATGAACTTTCAGGTCCAATCCATAACCATATTTTTTCGCCTGTGCTATAAGTAGGGTCAAAGCCTAAGGTTGTCAGATACTCAGGATTGGTCATGGTAAGACCAGTAATTGCATCACCTGTTATAGTCAAAGACTGATTAGCATAAACAAGCTCGCCTAACTCTAGTGTATCATCACTTGTCAACAAGTTGTCAATTCCACCGCACTGATAAGCTGCACCTGCCCAATAATCACCATTAGGACAGTCAGTTGTTGAACAACAATCGGTTATGCCTAAATCGGATTTATTAGCCTCGCAATCCTGATAGCTCATTGGGGTTGGGCTAAACGCTGTTTGGTCAATACAAGTACCATTGTCTAGTTTGATGACACATTCGATAAGTGCGTTATAAGTCATGACGTCACTGCCTGCTGTGTTTCTTCCGCTATTTCCGTTGAGATCGTACACTAGCGAAACGCAATCACCAGCGGCACTGCGATTAGTGCCGCCACTCTCGTATGGGTCTAGCCAATCACAATTTGTTTTCTTGTAATTAATCAACGCTCCGACACCATCAGCGAACATTACGCCCATATTATCTTCAAATAAATCGTCCCTAATAAATCTCGTACCAGTCTGAATACCTGTTGTCATGTCAGTATCTACTGTCAGTGTTCCTTCGGAAGTTTTAATCTCTTCTGGGAAGCAATTTTCTAGTTCTGAGTTAGAACATACATATGAAATTTTTAGATATTTGCCTAATTCATCTAGAAAATCCTCAAGGCTAGCATATCCTATAAGCTTTTCATGAAACCTCATCTGGTTCATTGCTTCCTCTAACCTGCCAGTAAAAACTGTATTTTTCTTAGTCAGTGCTTCTGATTGCACGTTACTAATCAAATTCGGTATTGTCATCGCCGCCACAACGCCAATGATGCCTAATGTAATCAAGACTTCTGCGAGAGTAAACGCAGAACGTTTTTTCATTGAAACCACCCCGACCTCACGGTCACCCCTCCAGCGGAGGGGAATACGACTGCCACCCTGAACACGGTTTAGCAAAGGGTTCTCGTCATGCTGAACTTGTTTCAGCATCTCATCACCGTTAAATTTTTCGACTATGCTATTCCGAAATAAATTCGGAATGACGTTGCTTGGTATAAATTCTTTTTTAATTTTAAACATATAATTCTCCTTTCATGAATTAATAATTTCTACTTTTTTGTCATGCTGAACTCGTTTCAGCATCTCATTATCGTCAGGTTTTTTAGCTTATGCGACCCTGAACTAAATTCAGGGTGACGTTATATTTTTTATGGATTACCACGTGTTGGTTAGTTTTGGTCTAAATTCCCCTCCCGTGGAACGCAAACGAGCAGAGGCAGAAAGCGAAAACCACGCTTTTCGCACTGCCGTTTGATGCGAGTGAAGCAAGACGGGGTGCCTGTAAGGTGGGGTGGTTACTATTTTATTTCTTCGCCATCGCAACTTGCCATAATTCATTTCCTTTCTTGTTTTACTACATCAATAAAAATTTGTAATTATAGATTAGCACGTCAAGTTTATTGAGGCAATACATCAATTAAACTATGTTTTGTTGACGTGTTAATCACTTATGGTGGATTTTATAGGGGTTAGAATAATAATATGAAAAAAATGTTTGGTAAAAGGTTGCGAGAACTGCGTTTGCAGAGGAATTTAACTCAAGAAAAAATGTCAGAAATTATCAATGTAAGTCCAGAAAGTTTTTGCCGTTTAGAGCATGGTATTTCTTTTCCAAAGCCTGAAAATATAGAAAAAATAAGTCAGGCGTTAGATGTTGAGATTTTTGAATTATTTGAATTTTCGCATTTAAAGAATTCCGAGCAAAATTTGCCCAGAATAATTGATAGGTTAAAAGATGACAATGAGCTTGTCGTTTTGGTTTACAAATTTTTAAAAACTTTAGGTAAAATATAAATAATAAATGTTCTTGACAATGAGATTTGGTCGAATTATAATTTATAAAGTCTTTAGCAATGACAATTAAATAATATATGGGCCTGTGGCAGGGCCACGCTGAGAAGATTGATAATCTTCGAAGTGGGGGGTGCGAAAGCACTTTGAGCCGAGCAGATTTTGAAAAAATCTGTGAGAAAGGCCTCGTTGAGGTTAATCGATGACAATTAAATAATATATGGGCCTGTGGCGAAATTGGTAGACGCACTAGACTTAGGATCTAGCGCAGCAATGTGTGAGAGTTCGAGTCTCTCCGGGCCCAAATTAAAAAAACCTCATTGGAATTTTCCTGTGAGGTTTTTTAGTGCTTATTTGATAAAATTTATAATTTCAATAAATAATAAGTACATATTAATAAAGAGTTTTTAGAGCATAATATAAATTATAGTGTTTAAAACTTCATATTTCTTAACAAAGTGCCGTATGGTAGCAATTTTTAACATGTTTGTATGTTTTATTCATAAATAATAACAAATATGTAACTAATAAGTTGCACTTAAAAAGTTGAAAGGTAAAAATGTTAAATGTAGGAACCCCAAAGGTAGAAGGATATAATATTAGCAAATTAGCTGATGGCAAATATTCGGTAGCACTTAATAATGGTAAAATTGGTGCTTGTGTGATGGATCAAGACGGTTTTGATAAATTTGTCAAAGAGCATTCTGTTGCAAAAGATGATAAACCAGATGACAAACCAGATGATAAGCCAAAATTCCAAAAGCCAGGTGTAGGTGCTGTCATAGGTGGTGTGTTAGCTGGTTCTGTGGTTAATGAATTAGCGAAAATTCCGACAGCGTTTATTGGTTGGTAGGTAAAATGAATGAAGTCTGTAAGTCGTTATCTCCTGAAGATGCTGTGGTTGTTGATAATGCGACTACGCAAACATTAAAAGAAACAGGGCTTGCGGATAAAGGCGTTGAGATTATAAAAGCGACAAAAGAGAACTCAGATGAGATTAAAAAAATCCTTATGAGTGAAGTTGATAATAATCCACTTGGGAAATATTTATCTGAAAGTATGAAAAAGAAGGAAATAAATAAAGCTAAAACAATGTTTGATAAAGGTATGAATGCTGCGTATTTCAAGTCTAAAAAAATTATTATGCCTGAAAAAGATTTAGGTTTGGCGGTTTTCCATGAGATTGGGCATGCTGCGAATGCTAATTTAAGCAAGGTGGGTAAAGCGTTACAAAACTGTAGAGCTACTCAATTGTTATCATATCCAATTGCAGCTGTTGCGTTATTGAAGAATAAAAAAGCAGAAGGTCAAGAGCCGAAAAATAATTTTGATAAAGAAACATCATATAACCCTAGAGCTGGATCGATTAATACTTGTGATAAATACATGTATGACGGTCAAAGTGAAGAAATAAAAGCAGATGGAAGCAAATGGGTTCGATCTGGTTGGACTAATCCTGTACAGGTTGATCCCGCTGGAACGCATTTAGAAGAACTTGAAAATGCAAGAGCAGAATATGCAAAATCTGTAGGGGCTAATAATACTTCTACACCTACATTTAAAGGTGCATCAGAGGACTTAGGTGCTGATGTTGAAAAAAAAGGAATGTCTACTGGAGCTAAAATCGCAATCGGAACTTTAGTCGCTACAGGTGTTGCGATTGCCGCTGATTTGATTTTTGCACAAGGTAAGCATATAGATGATTTGTTTAGTGGCTTTAAAGGTAAGGTTGATGATGTTAAGCCAACATCTGGTGAAGCGAAACCAAATCAAATTTTTGACGATGTAGCTGACGCCGTTAGTAACGATTCGAGAAAAACAGGTTCTAACACTTCAGAGCCTATAATTCCTGAAATTGTATCAAGTAACGGAAAGCCTAAACAGACTAGAGTTAATCCAGACAATCCTAATATAAGAAATGCAGAAGTCGTTGAGGAAATAAAAACGCCTGCTGTAACAACTCCGAAAGTCGAAACTAAAACAGTGAAAGTCGAGACATCTAAAGTTGAAACTCCAAAGGTTGAGCCACCTAAGGGAAAAGTTCAGCCGAAAGTCGAAACTAAAACAGTGAAAGTCGAGACTCCAAAAGTTGAAACTCCGAAGGTTGAAACTCCTAAGGTTGTAGCCCAACCCACAAAAGTAAAAGTCGAAACACCTAAGGTTGAAACTCCGAAGCCTGAAGGTGTTGGATTTGAAGTTCCAAAATTTGAAACATCTCAAAGAAAAGTTGAAACTCCAAAATCTAAAACAGTCGGGGCTAAAGTTGAAAAAATTGCTACTGATGTTAATGATACCGCTACTGCTATGATGTTAATCAATCGTGATGATTTCTTGCCATTGGGCGGAAAAGTAACTAGTGGTGCTAAAAAAGCTACTGGACTTGTTGATGAAGCAGAAGAATTAGTCGTTGGTACTAGAAGTGGATTTGCTGATGAAGCTGAGGATTTATTGACTGGTACTAGAAGTGGTTATGCTGATGAAGCTGAGGATTTATTGACTGGTACTAGAACTAGCTATGCCGATGATTTTGATGATATCTATGATCCTCTAAATCCAAATAATCGATTCAATCCAGCTAGCCCGTATTACGATGTTGATGATTTTAGCTCATCTGGATTTGATGATGCTATAGATGGATTTGATGATGGGATTAGCTCAAGTTCTTTAATTGATGATGTTTCAGATGGATTTGATGAATTATTTGGAATGTAAAATACTATAATTAATAAATAATTTAAGTTAAAAAAAGGAGAAAAAATGATTAACGCCCCACTTAACCCCCCCCAACCGCTTCAAATACCCCAAATACTATGATGACAACTCAGCCACAATACAAAAAGACTTCTATGGAAGCATATAAAAATGAAGCCGATGATTTAAAAGCTGTTTATAATCATTATTTAGAAAATGCAGGTGGATTTCAAAATATAAATGGTAAAATGGTTCATGTATCGACAGTTATGCATTCAGATCCAAATGCTGCAGTGACTGCAATTGCTATTGGTAATAGATTGCAGGCTCTTGGCGAATTGCCTATATCAACTGCTATGCGAGCTTAGTTGATATAATAAAGTTAAAGTTAAAGTTAAAGGCGATTTTGATTAATCAAAATCGCCTTTAAAATATGTTTAAAACCTAAATTATTATTCAGCTGTTTTTTCTTCAACAACTTCTTGTTCAGCCACTGGTTCAGTTGTTTTTTGAACTTCTGGTTGAGCATCTTCAGTAACTTTTTTAGCTTTAGCTTCTTTGTTTTTTGTTTTACGCTCTTCTCTTTCTTTTTTAGCGTCTTCTTTTTCTTGTTTCATTTTGCTTTTAATAATTTCTGCGATTTTTTCTGGATCGTATTCAGCTTGTATGTATTTGATTTTTGCTGTTTTTTTCATTGATTCTACTAAATCGTCCATGCTTTTGATTTGTTTTTGTTTTTTTAGATAGTCTTTGATATCGGTTGAAACTTTTTCAAACTCATCAGTACCAGCTTCTTGACGATCAGTTACAAGAATAATGTGGTATCCATATGGAGTTTTAACAATTGTTTCATAAATAGTGTTTGGCTTTAGAGAAAAAGCAGCTTTTGAAAATTCTGGAACCATTTCTGCTTCACTGAAAAATCCTAAATCTCCGCCTTTTATAGCTGATGTTGTATCATCAGAGTTTTCTTTAGCAAATCTGCCAAATGAAGCAGGATTAGCTTTAGTTTTTGCTAATAATTCTTTAGTTTTTGCTTCTTTTTCTTTCATTTGTTCATCGATTTTAGCTTTAAGTTCTTCTTCGTTAATTTCAATGTTTTCAGGTTCTGACTTGATGATTTCTTTGATTTCGTCAGGGTTTGCAGAAATCAAGATATGAGATGCACGTACAGTCGCAGGGTGCGTGAATTTTGATGTGTTTTCATCATAATATTTTTTAGCATCTTCATCAGAGATTTCATAATCGCCTAATTGTTCGATTAATTTTTTCATACGAACTTCATCGCCAACTGATTTTTTAAATTCGTCATTGCCTATGCCATTAGCTTTTAGAACTTTATCAAGTTGTTCTTTTGAGCCTAATTGTTCGATAATTTCTTTAATAGCTTCTTCGACTTCTTCGTTTGTTGCTTTCAATTCACGTTTAGTCATTTCTTCTTCGATTAAAGATTTAACGATTAATTCTTCAACAACTCTTTGTTTAATCATTAATGAAATAGCTGAATCTTCGCCATCTTTCACATCAAATCCTAATCTTGCTAAAATACCGTTTTTTGCTTGCAATTCAAAAGCTTGATCGAATTGAGTTTTAGTTATTTGAGTGTCATTGACTTTAATAACGTATGTTTCTTCTTTTTTACCACAACCACTTAATAACATAACAGAAGCTGCTAAAGTAACTAATAATTTTTTTGTGTTCATTTTCTCCTCTTTCTATTTATTTACTACATGCAAATTCATGGATAACTTTGTTTATATAATACAACAAATCTATTAAAATGTTAAATACTTCATTAAAATTCATATATCTATTATTTAATAATAAAATTGAATTGCCCTCTTGGCAGGTTTTTGGTGCAACAATAAATTTTGTACGTTTTAAAATTTCGCTTGGCAATTGTTTTTGAATGATTTTCCATTCTGCATTGAAAAATGGCATATAAATTCTGATATTTTCTTCTGTTTCTCTTATAAGTCTAATATTTGTGGCAGTTGCCGCTAGTCTAATTTTGATTAATTTGATAAGGTTTTCAACGCTTTCAGGTGCTTTTGCAAACCTATCACGCCATTCATCAGTTATTGCATCTATTTCTATGTTGGATTTGACATCAGCTAGGCGTTTATATTCAATCATTTTTTGTTCACTAGAGCCAACCCATTCATCAGGAATGAATGCAGTTACATTTATATCAACAATTGTCGGAGTTTGTTTTTCGCAATAATTTCCTTGAAGTTCTTGAACAGTTTCTTCTAAAAGTTGGCAATAGGTGTCAAAGCCCACGTTTATCATATGCCCGTGTTGTTTTGTGCCTAAAACGTTTCCTACTCCACGGATTTCCACGTCACGCATCGCTATTTGATAACCGCTTCCTAGGCTTGTGAATTCTTTTATTGCCTTTAATCTTTGGACGGCGTCTGCTGTTATCTCTTTTGATTTGTCATAAAAACAATAGCAATAAGCTTGGCGTTGTGACCGACCGACACGTCCTCTAAGCTGGTATAATTGTGCTAAACCAAAGCGATCAGCATGATGGATTATCATTGTATTGGCGTTTGAAATATCAATGCCGTTTTCGATTATTGTCGTTGCTAGTAATATATCGTATTCGTGTTCTGAAAAATCTATTATAACTTTTTCCAAAGTTTTTTCGTCCATCTGCCCGTGTCCTATTGCTATACGTGCGTTAGGTACTAGTTCTAAAAGCTTCATTCGCATTTCATCAATAGTTTCGACACGATTGTATAGATAAAAAATTTGTCCTTCTCTATCTATTTCATGTACTATTGCATTTTTAATCATATTTTCATTCATTTCACCAACAAATGTTTTCACAGGAAGCCTGTTTTTTGGAGGTGTGTTGATGATAGACATATCCTTTATGCCCGATAAAGACATATATAATGTTCTAGGAATTGGAGTTGCCGACATTGTTATTATATCTATATTTTCACGTAATTGTTTCAGCTTTTCTTTGTGCTTAACCCCAAATCGATGTTCTTCATCAATAACCAGCAAGCCCAAATCTTTAAAAGCAATTCCATCTTGTAAAAGTCTATGAGTTCCAACTACGACTTCGCATTTGCCAGTCGCAAGCTTTTTAATCGTTTCGTTTTGTAATTTTGCACTTCTAAATCTTGACATCAACTCAACTTCGACCCCAAATGGTTTAAATCGTTCGTGTATCGTTTGATAATGCTGGAGTGCTAAAATAGTTGTTGGTACAACGACTGCAACTTGTTTCCCTGAAGTTACAGCTTTGAAAATCGCTCTCATTGCGACTTCTGTTTTTCCAAATCCAACATCACCACAAATTAGTCTATCCATTGGTGTTTCATTTTCCATATCGGATTTAACATCGTTTATGGCTTTCATCTGATCTGGTGTTTCTGTAAACTCAAATGCTTCTTCCATTTCAAGTTGCCAGTTAGTATCAGGCAAGAATTTTATCCCTGTTTGCATTTTGCGTTTTGCGTATAATCTTAATAAATCATAAGCGACTTCTTCGATTTCTTTTTTAACTTTTGCTTTTGTATTTTCCCAATCTCGACCACCCATGCGTGACAATCTTGGCTTTAATGCTCCTGAGCCACGATAGCGTGCAAGCAAATTTATTTGTTCTGCTGGCATGTGCAAACGGTCTTTGTTTGAGTATTCTATAGTCAGGTAGTCTTTGAATTGTCCGTCAAGTTCTTGTTGACAAAGCCCTTTATAGACCCCAACGCCGTGAACAGAATGCACAACATATTCACCTTCTTTGATGTCGTTGATGCTTTCTATGAACTCTGCTTTTTCTTTAAAATATGTGCGTTTTGAGGAGGTGACCTCTTTAGAGCGTTTGTTGAAAAGTTCTCTGTCTGTTAGTACAATCGTTTTAAAATCTTCTAAAATCCCGCCAGAAGATGCTAAGTTTGTAATCGTTTCATAATTAAATATCTCACGTTCTTGCAAAATCTCTTTTACACGTTCAGGATAATCGGTTGCTATGAAAAATTCGTAATTCTTTTTTGATTTTATGAAATTTGCAATGTCGTCTAAATTCGCACCAAAGCTTTGCACTGGTTGCGTGTTGAATTCTATAATTTCGTCTAATTCTGTGTCAATGAAATTGTTTAAACCGATTTTTACAAATGATGCAATTTTGTTTATAAAATTATCAAAGTTTAAATGATTTTCCCCATTCAATTCAATATTTAAGGCAAGTTTTAAATTCTCTTGTGATTGTTTTATATAACTATCGTTTAAGAATTCGTATTTAGCGTATATTTCAGAGGTCTCGTCAAATACTAAAATATAATCGTGCAGATAATCAAAAATTGTCACTAATTTGTTATTAAAATAGTTTTGATAAATTTCTATCCCTTCAAAAAAACCTTCTTCTGCTAATTGTTCGTTTAGTTGAGGGTGATTTTTGAACATATTTTTTGGTTGTTTTGGCAGAATAAATTTGTATAGCGGTAAAATTTTTGCGTCTTTAATTTTTTTAATAGATTTTTGGGTTTCGTTGTCAAAAATCCTTATATCAACAATTTCATCGCCCCAAAGTTCGATACGAAAAGCGTGTTTTTCTAATGCGAAAACATCGATGATATCTCCTCTTGCACTGAATTCTCCGATATCGCTTACCATAGTTGAGCGTTTGTAACCTAAATGGGCTAACTTTTTTAAAAAATCGTCAACATTAATTTCATCACCAACTTTTATTTCTATGGTGTTGTCTGATAAAAATTTTTCATCAGGAAATAACTCGAGCAACGATTTGATTGGAGCTATTATCAGGTCAGGTTTTTCTTGTAATGTTTTTATTTGTTCACAATAATCATATTTATTTGATGAGAGTGCTTCGTAGCTAGAAATATTTTGATATGGGAATATCTTTGATGATAAGTTGAATGCGTTTGAAAAATCATTTTGATATCGAAGTGCAGATTGTTCAGTTGAGGTTATAAACAGGATTTTTTTGCCAGTAATTCGATGGATTTTTTCAGCTAATACTAAACGAGATAGCGAAGTCACGCCAGTTATAGCAAAAGAACAAGATTTTTTTAAATATCTTTCAAATAATCGAAAAATTTCGCTTTCAACAGGATTTGTAATGTTTAACATGGTTAAATATTAGCATGAAATATTGTAAAAATTAAACGATAACCAATTTGTTTGAGTTGCTAATAGATAAATTTTTTAATTTGTGTAGTCTTGATTGAACAAATTCTGCTTTATGTGAAAATGGCTTTTTTGTTAGGAATTTCTTGTAGTATCTTTGTGCAAAATGTTTTTTGTTCATTTTTTCAAAGCAAACCCCCATTCCTAAATATGCATTATGATATTCTGGGTTGATTTTTGTTATGTCATTAAGTGCAGAACATGCTTCTTTGTAGCGTCCGAGCTTCATAAGAAGTGTTGATTTGTGTTCGTATCCTTTTATGAATTTTGGTGAATTATGAATAAGTTTTTGATAAATCATTAGTGCTAAGTCGACTTCTTCACACATTTCATGTGATATTCCTAATTGCAAAATTGCTTCATTATTTTTAGGGTTTATTTGTATTGCACGAACAAAATTCTTGATAGCACCGCAAGGGATTTTTTCAAGTTGATGGCAGATGCCAAGTTCATAATATGCTTCAAAAAAATCTTTTTTCAGGTCAGAGGCTTTGTGTAAATATTTGATTGCTTTCGGGTAATCTTTTAGGTGCTTGTAGCACACGCCTAATCCATAGTAAGCTTCTGCATCATTTCTATCGATTAAAATGGCGTTTAAATAATTTGTCGATGCTTGCTTAAACTCGTTTTCTTCTCTTAGTGCGTTAGCTTTGATAAAATAAGAGTTGAGTGCGGTTTTGATTTCATTGTTATCGACTGCATTTTGTATTTTTTTAGTTTTAGTGTTGATTTTTGCCAATTTTAACCTCTCTTGTTATACAATTGTAATTTTTTTTCGCATAAGAGAGAACAATCGATAGATTTATAAGGTTATCGGTCATTGGATTTATTATTTATGTTGTGTTAGTATTTTGTTATGAAAAAGTATTTGGTTGGGATTATATTATTTTTGCTAGGAACGCCGTCTTTAGCTCTTGACGGGAGTATTAAGCTTGATATGAATACTCCTGAAAAAATTGAGTATAATGAAGCTAAGGCTGAACCTAAAAAATCTATTGTGATAGATAGTGAGATTTCTTTGCAGGAGCTTGTTGGCAAGCAAAAAGAGATGGATTTGAAGGATATTGAAAACATTTGGAAAGGGACTGTTGAGAACAATCAGGTCATTGGTTTTGCTTTAAAAAAACTATCAACGCCTGAAAGTCAACGCCGTATTCATTCATCGTTGATGTCAAAGACGCTTTCTGCGATTGTGTCTGGAGCGTCTTTTGCACCATCACTTATGGGTGCTGATTATACGTTGCAATCATCGGCTTATGCTGCTGGTAGGCTTGCACAGAATTTGATAAACAAAAACAATGTGCCTATAGAAACTCCGTTGACTGATACTGAATTAATCCAACTAGCGGGGCTTGTTGAAACTTTGCAGGATAAAATTATCAGTGCATATTATAATTATAAAAGTTCTCTTTCACAGCTAAAAGATACTCGTTCACGCTTGATTTTGTATAATAAAAATTATAATAAAGCGTTAAATGAGAATGATTTGTTGGAAATTGCTATATCTTCTTCGTTGTATGATGAGATGCTTATTGATGAGTTTTATTTTATGCAGAACGCAAAGAAATATCATTTAGAATTGCAGCGTTTGGCTGGTAAAAAGGTTGTGGATAATCTTTATTTGTATCAATTTAATTATAATGCTGAATTGTTAAATGAAAAGGTGGTGCAATAATGAAAAGACTTTTGTTGTTATCGTTTTTGTTGACAATTGCTTCTAGTAGTTATGCTATAACACTTGATGAGATAAATTCCGTTCGAGAGCCTGCCTATCGTTTTGGGATATCAGATGTGCCTGAGGTAGAGTATTTTGAGGCAAAAATTGGTGGTGATGCTGCGGTTGAAAAACAGTTTGCACAAATTAATCCTGAACAAATGGGTTTGTCTGAGTTGACTTATGCTGATTTGAGTATTAAAAGGATTTCAAAAGAAATCGGTATTGAGTTAGAAATGACGCAAGAAGATATGGTTGGAGATTTGTCAGTGATTTGGCGTGGGGCAGCTACGCAAAGTGATACGATAAATTTTGCTATTTACAAGCTTACTAACCCTGAGGCTGAGAAGCCTGATGATAGCACTGTCAAAAAAGTATTAACAAATATTGCCAGCATGTCTACTTTGGTTGGAAGTGGATTAGGAAGTACGGCGATGGCTGTTAGTTCAATGGCTGGTGGTAACATCTTGGGGATATTTTCGCAAGATACTAAAGCGATGAATTATAAATATTCTAAGGTTAATGATGCTGATATGATTATTCTTGTTAGAAAAGTCGAGGACCTTCAACAGCAGGCAGTTGATTTGTATTACAATTACATGACGGCTCGTGTGAAGTTGTCGATGATGGAAAAAATGCTTGCAGAGCGTAAGAAGAATTATGACCTTGCTCAAAATAGTTCAAGAGAAATCGTGTTGATTACGGACGCTTATTACAGAACTGCGTTGGATAAGTATATGAGTTCTCGCTCAGATTTTTACGCAAAACGTGCGTCTTTAGAACAATTTGTTGGCAATGAGGTCTTTAACCAGTTCGAGGCAGAGATTAATTTAAGAGAAAAAAATAATCGATGAAAATTATTCCATATCAAATTTATTCTGGTTTAGAGAACATGCAAATCGATTTTGATTTGCTAAATTTTGCAATAGATACAAAACAAGTTGAGCCGATTTTTAGGCTTTATGGTTGGTCGCCTTATTGCGTGTCGTTGGGAAGAAATCAAAAAGATGATTTTGTTGATGTTGATTTATTGAAAAGAAATAATATTGATGTCGTGAAACGCTTGACTGGTGGTAGGGCGATTTTACATGCTGATGAAATTACGTATAGCTTTGTTTGTTCTTGTGATTATTTGAAAAATGGGCAAAATGTGGTTGGTGCTTATCGTGAAATATCTCAAATGCTTATAGACAAATTTGTTAGGCTTGGGATTGATTTGGATTTTGGCGGAGAGAAGAAACCTCAAGGACATAAGGATTATTGTATGCTTGTTTCAACTGGTGCTGATTTGTGTTATCAAAACAAAAAATTGATAGGCTCTGCACAATTTAGAAAACAAAATTATATTCTTCAACACGGTTCAATACTTTATGATTATGATAAAAACCTTCTTGAAACTATTTTTAAAGAAGATATTGATGCAAATTTGATAACTTCGATAAAAGAAATCGCTCCAAATCTCTCTAAAAACGATGTTGTAAATGAGTTGTTATCTAACAGTGTAGTTTTGTAAAGCTTTGTAACATGTGGCTGTAGCCCTTTGCTAGTAGGGGATATAGCTTGTGTGTAAAAAACATATATTCCCTTTGAGGCAATTTTTACCTGAAAAAATACTTTATATTAGTACGAGGAAAAATTAAATTTTAGGGGAAAATTAAAATGTGCAATAGATGCCACAATAATCTATCATTTAGAAGCTGGAACAGACCAATGTTTAATTCATATTTTTCAAAACCTGGTTTGGATTCACTATATTTATCTGATTATGCAATTGGCAATGTATTTTCAAATGACCCAAATTTTGTTAGTTTTACATCTCCTATGCAAAATTATATGATGTTTAATGGACCTTTAAGTGTTAATAATGGCAATTATATGGGTGGTTCTTATGATTTCATGAACAATTCAATTTATTCAGGTGCTACTCAACAATGTTCTACGGCACAATCTGATTACGTCCATTCATCTGTTAATAGTCATACAATAAGCTTTTTCGCTCCGAAAAATGCATCAGCACTTTCTTCTATGAAATCTCAATTAGAAAGTGATTTGAAATCTGATGAATTGAACGATTCTCAAATCGAAAGATTAGAAATACTTTTAGAAAAAGTTGAAGCATTAATTGTAAAATACGAAGCATTAGCAACAAAAGCTGAAAGTGGTACGGATTTAGCTGGCACAGCTACAAGTATGAAAGCATTGTATTTTGAAATAACTGCATTGCAAAAATCTGGTCAAGAATTGAGAAAAACAATTCAAAAAGAAATCATTGATGCTGCAAGTGAAGCTGAAGATGATGATGAAGTAGAAGATGATGGAGCTGGTGGAGGTAGCACTCCAGTAAAAAGAACTCCAGAATCAAAACGTAATAATGAAATCAATGAAGACGTTGATGCTGATGGTCGCTCAACAGAGTTGAGAGAACTAGGCAAGCACGAAGTTGGTGATATTGTTTCTGGTATTCGTCTTGCTACTGAAGGGCTTTTTACTAATAATGGAAATTTAGACAAATTGATGAATAAAAATGGTGATAGCAAATCTTCTGAATGTATCAATGTAGATAATATTATTGAAGTTTTTGATGCTTGGGATAGTAATTATAATGAAAAAGCTGATAACGTTGATAGCGAAGACAGTTTAATTGCTTATGTTAGTGATGATGTATCGAATGCAAGACAACGTAAGTATTATGTTTATATTTTAGACACATTGCAAGAACGTGCAAGAATGTATGATTTAGATGTGTCAAAAGAAGTAACATCAACTAAAAAAGAAGTTAACAAATGGTTGTGTACTTATGATAGCAAAGTTAATAAAGCAATAATGCAAATCGTTGGCAAAATCAAAGCTCAAGAAGCTACTAATAAAACACAATTTGCTTCAGATAAAACAGAATATGAAACGAAACAAAAAGAAAGAAATGAAGAATTAAAAAAAGAATTCTTGGCTAATTTGGCTGATGCTACTGGTAATGAAGCTAAAGATTTAACAACATTCCCAGCAAATGTCACGGTTGAAACTGATGATAATAGCAAATTTAAAAAGTTTGTTGTAAAAGTTGGTAGCAAAGAATATGAAGGTACTTCATTAAAAGTTATCAAATCAAAAATGAAAACAGCTGGCATGAGTACAAAACAGATTGATCAAGCGTTAACAAATTTGGCAGAAACTGCTAAGAAAAAAGGAGTAACTCCTTAGTATAGATTTTATAAAGTAAATAATAATTTAAAGAGAAAATGATTCCTCAATTGATTTAAAGGTTAAAAGAAAAATTTAGGTAGGTTAGTTTTTATGCCTCAGCGATATTTGTGCTGAGGTTTTTTATTTGGGTTATGTGAGAATGGGTTAAAAATCATTGATTTGTGGTAGAATATTTTTATGGTTAAGGAGTGGGTAATATGGTAAAAAAGGTTTTAATTTTATTATTGGTTAGTTTGGTTTTTGCTAATGTAAATTATGCAGATGAGTTGGAAAGTAATTATAGCAAAGCTCGAACTGTGTTAGAGATGAATAATTTGTCATTTAATGATTTTTCTTTTTACAAACAGGTGTGTGATGGGGATTTAGAGAATGTACAATTGTATTTGAATGCTGGCATGTCGCCTGACACTGCGGTTAATGGGTTTTCAGTATTAGCGAGTGCGATTAAAAATAATCATAATGAGATTGTCGAATGTTTGTTGAAAAATGGTGCAGATCCAGATCAAAAGTCTTTGATGATGACAAATTTCAAGATTGCTCGCAAGTATAACAACCAAAAAGCATCGCAATTGTTGATATATTATGGTGGAAGCATTTATGATGCGTCAAATGCTATGTTTACAAAATCTAGAGAAGATAAGGATATTAAAATGTCTAGAGTATTCTCTAGTGGCAGTTCTGGCGAGGATAGTTTTGGTTATAATCAAGAGGTTGATGCGAGTTTTTCTTTTGATGAAGGAATTGATTTGTCATCAAATGATTATTTCAAAGCTAACGTTGTACAAAGTTTTAATAAAAAAGACCCTAAGCTGATAAAATTATCGGAGGAGGTCGTTCCTGTTAGTGATAGTTTGTATAAGAAAAAATTAAAATCTGACAGTTTGGTTTATAAAAAACATCAAAAAGAGTTGAAACCTCAAGTTTATGATATTTATAGGATTTTTGAAAGTGTTTTAAGAGCAAATAATTTACAATCTCAAAATTGGCGCTTAGAGGTTAAATCTAATTCTAATAGTGTTAATGCAACGGCATCGGCTGGGAATTTGATAACAATAAATAGTTCTTTATATGATTCTTTTCACAATGATAGCGATGTTATAGCATATGTTATATCACATGAATTGTCGCATTTTATCTTAGGACATATTCAAAAGCTTGCAAAAAATAATTATGAGATATCAAAATATATCATAAAATACAAAAAAGCTATTTATAGAGGCAAATCAATTTATGTACTCAAATATTATCAAGAAAAAATTGAAAACTTGTATGAAGAGCAGAGAAAAATGGAGTTTGAGGCTGACACTGAGGCTGTATTGCTGATGTTGCGTGCGGGTTATGAGCCGTTGAAAGCTAAAGAAGCATTATCTTTCTTTATAAGTATGGGTACTGTTTATACTGATTACAGCTCTCACCCGCCGTTGAGTGTTAGGATTTTTAATATCGATGCTGAAACCGCTACTAAGGCTAGAAAAGACTTAGACAACGAGGGTAAGAACAATATATATAATTCATCGGTGTTGGATTGTGTTTTGTCAATTGATAAAAGGTCATTAATTGTTAATAGACCAGAGGATTATAATAATTATGTGTATAATATTCAATCTGATGAAGAAAGATTATTAAAAAAAGCGTATTATTTTTATATGAATAATAATTTTGTATTAGCAAAAAGTGCGTTCAAAGAAGCATTGAAGCAGGATAAGAAAAATTATATCCCAGCGTTGTACCTGTCGTATATTTATGAGAATGAATATTTGCAAAATAATAAAAAATCAGATTTGAACCAAGCTATGAAAATGGCAGATAAAGCTTTTAAATTAAATCAGCACGACAAATACACAATTGAGCAAAAATTTGAGATAGAAGCAATGCTTGCAAATTTAAAAGAAGAAATATAGTTGTAAATAAAAGGAGAAAAAAATGGACGCAATAGAATTATTAAAAAACAGAAGAAGTGTAAGAAAATACAAAAACGAAAAAGTTGACAGACAAACTATGGAAGAAATTATTGATGTTGCACGTTTCGCACCATCTTGGGCAAATTTTCAAGTAGCAAGATATACTTTAGTCGAAAACGATGAAATTATCGCTAAAATTGCAGATAGTGGAATGAGCAATTTTGCCTATAATATCAATACTTTGCGAGGTGCTAAAGGAGTTGCTGTTTTGAGTTACGTAAAAGGTAAAAGTGGAACTTTAGGCGATAGCGGGTATGCGACAAATAAGGCTAATTCTTGGGAAGTTTTTGATGCAGGAATTGCTTGTCAAACCTTCTGTTTAGCAGCTTTTGCCAAAGGTGTTGGCACTTGTATTTTTGGAATATTCGATGATGCTGCATTGTCAAAAATAATTAATCTTCCAGAAGATGAAACAGTTGCAGCAGTAATAGTTTATGGTTATACAGAAGGTACGCCAGCTGTGGCTTCAAGAAAAGAAGTTGCAGAAATTGCAAGATTTATTGATTAATCTTAAATATTAACAAAAAATTAATGATTTATACTTGATTAGTTTTTTTGTTAGTGATATAAAAGAGCATGTACAAGTTTTACAAAATAAGAAGGAGTAAAAACTTATGGCTAAAAAAGTAGCAATTAACGGCTTTGGTAGAATCGGCCGTAACACATTAAGAGCAGCTATCAGAGATGGCATTTTTAACGAAATCGATTACGTAGCAATTAACGATCCAGGTTTAACACCTAAAGATGCTGCACACGTTTTCAAATATGACTCAGTTATGGGTAGATTTGACGGTACAGTAGACGTTGCTGAAGATGGTTTAATCATCAACGGTAAAAAAATCCTTTTCTTTGCTGAGAAAAACCCTGCTGATCTTCCTTGGGCAAAATTAGGCGTAGAAGTTGTTGTTGAATCAACTGGTTTCTACACAGACGCTAACAAAGCAAAAGCTCACATCGAAGCTGGTGCTAAAAAAGTTATCATTTCTGCTCCTGCTAAAAACGAAGATTTAACTATCGTTTTAGGCGTTAATGAAAAAGAATATGACACAACTAAACACAATGTAATTTCAATGGCTTCTTGCACAACTAACTGCTTAGCTCCAGTAGCTAAAGTTGTTCTTGAAAACTTTGGTGTTGTTAAAGGTTTAATGACAACTGTTCACTCTTATACAGGTGATCAAAGAATTCTTGACGCTGGTCACTCTGACCCTCGTCGTGCTAGAGCTGGTGCTATTAACATCGTTCCTACAACAACTGGTGCTGCTAAAGCGGTTGCTTTAGTTCTTCCAGAATTGAAAGGTAAATTGAACGGTTTTGCTATGCGTGTTCCAACTCCAGACGTTTCTGTTGTTGACGTAGTTTTCGAAACAGAAAAACCTGTTACTGCTGAATCAGTAAACGCTGCTTTAAAAGCTGCTGCTGACGGTAAAGTGTTAGTTTTCGAAGAAACTCCACTTGTATCAACTGACTTCATCGGTTCATCTCAATCATCAACTGTTGACGCTGCGTTAACTATGGTTATTGGTGAAAACATGGTTAAAGTTGTTTCTTGGTATGACAACGAAATGGGTTATTCAACTCGTTTAGCTGAAACAACTAAAATGGTTGCTTCTAAATTATAATTTGTAATTTAGTTTCAATAGATTAAAGACGTCCCGATTTGAATTTCAAATCGGGACGTCTTTATTTATAAATATCTATTAAGCTTGTAGAGTTTTAAAATATTCTTCGTTGTGTTTTATTGTATTTTCGGTTGCAACAATCGAATAAGTTGGTTTCTCTTTAAAGATATAATTTGCACTATTATAAATATCATCAACAGTTATTTCATCAATCATTTCATACATTTTGTCTATTTCATCTAGCCCATAAATTGAGCTTGAGCAGTCAGATAATTCAAAATTCTTGTCATCATTTGTTTGAGTAGAGTTTAGTAATGAATTTTTAAATCTTAATTTGACGCTATTTAATTCATCTTCTGAAATCTTTTTAGTTTTTAATATTTCAATATTCTTTTTAAACCCATCAATAGATTTTTGAATGTTATCATAACTTATTTCATTTGTATCTTTGTTTTCGGTAGTCGTTTCGATATAGAGTTTCATCACACCCATATTTTCGTGGAAATTTACTCTTGAACCAACAGAGTATGCAAGTTTTTGGGTTTCTCTCAGGTCATTAAAAAGTCTTGAAGAGCTACTTCCGCCTAAGATGGAGTTTAGAAGATCAATAGAAACGTTGTCTTTTAGGTTGCCGTTATGTTTGAATTTATATGCCATCAAAATTTCAGCTTGATTACGATTATCGGTATCTGTTAGAACTTTTGTAGTTTCTGTTGGTTGATAAACATCTTTTAACTTTTCTAATGATGATTTCTCTACATTTGGCAATGCTAATACTGAATTAAAAAGCGTTTGTTGCAGTTCAGGCTTTTTATCAAAAGCTCCTGAAACAGTTATTGTTCCCTTGCCATTTTCTAACAAATATTTATATAGGTTTTGAACATCTTCCAATTTTGCATTTTTTAGTTGTTCAATCATTTCCTCATCAGTTGTTCCATGAGGCAACCCTTTATAAATTTCTTTATCCATTTTATTAGAAGCATATTTTTCCATGCGATTATATCTATCTAGCAAATCTTTTCTTTGTGTTTCAAAATTTTCTTGAGTAAATCTTGGGTTATAAATCGTTTCTTTATTATAATTTAATGCTTTATCGAAATCTTGATTGTTGGTTTCAGAAATGCTTCCGATTTCTCTTTCGTTAGCAAAAAATCCTATTTGAATGCCATCTTTATCATGATTAAAATCTAATTCTTCTTGAGTATGTAGAGCTGAACCTTCATTTATCATTGATGCTAATATTGAGCTAATTGCAGGGGGATATGGTGCATTATCATCAGTTACTAATTTGAAATTGATGTAGGTATTGTCGTTGTTTGTGTTATTTGTAATTATTTTGAAATTATTAGAAGCCTCATATGCGTTGACGTTATCGAGGTTTATAATATCTTTTGGCACACCACTAAACGAAACGTTTTTGCTCGCTTCATAATTTGTTTTTATATCTTTTGGGTTAACTTTATCAGGGTGAACCATTGTTATAGCGACTTTATTTAGGTCTAAATATTTTTTAGCGATGTCACTGATATCTTGAGCTGTCATCGAATTTATGGTGTTAACATAGTTGGAAAACTCATTTTCTTTTCCTTCTAAAAACGAAGTTCCAATATTATGGTTGAGTGACATCGAGCTTTCTAGTGATTTGTAGTAACTATTAATCATTTTTTTCTTGATGATAGTCATCTCATCATCGGTTGGAGGTGTGTTTTGGATTTTTGATATTTCGCTATAAATTGCTTTTAATGTTTTTTCAGAATTTTCATCACTGCAATCTAGTGCAAATATGATAGCTTTGTTGTCATCAAATTTTGTGCCGATTTTTTCAATAAATATATCAGTTCCAGTATTTAGTGGTTTTAGTGCTTTATAAACCCTTGGGCTTGAGCAAGAAAGTAAAATTGAACTAAGTGCATCAGTCAATATAATGTCTTTTGAATTGTTGTTTTCTGGTCCATTAAACCCTAGTATGATATTTGTTGAAGTTGCTTTATCTGAGATTATGTCTTCACGTTTTGGCGATGTTATTGGCGTTAATTTTTCATAATTTCTATCAGGGACTTGCGTGTTTTTTGCATTAAATAGCTTTGATACAAGTGTTATCGCTTCATTTTCATCAACTTCTCCCGTGATGACTGTTACCATATTTGATGGATAATAATTGTTTTTATAATAATTTTTCACATCATCTTGGGTAAGATTTGTAATATTTTTAGTCGTTCCGCCGATTAAATCTTGTGAATTTGTTTGAATTTGATAAAGATTTTTGATAGTTTTATTCACAGCAATGTTTTCAGGGTCTGATAAAATCATGTTGATTTCACTGTTAACAATTCCTTTTTCTTTTTCAAGTTTATTTATTGCAAAAGTTGGAGATTGAAGCATTGATGCGTGTAGTTTCAAGGTTTTTTCAAAATCTTTTTCGTCAAGCAAATTTGATTTTATATAATAATTGGTTTCTGCAAAACCTGTACTAGCGTTTGTTGAAGCACCCATTTTGTTGACTTCAGAAAAAAACTGACCATCTTCTAACCCTTTTGAACCATTAAACAAATTATGTTCTATATAATGACTAATCCCACGAATGTTGTCTGTTTCGTTCATAGAGCCTGAATTTACGTATGTCTTAACAACAGTTTCGCCCTCTGTCGGAACGATAACAATTCTTTGACCGTTTGCAAGTTTATAATCGTGTGCTTTCAAATTATTAGGTAATTCGATTTCGTTCACTTTATTATAAGCAATCGGTAGTTTAACTGAATAATCAGGTGTTACAGGCGATAGTTCAGTCGGTTTTTGAGCGTAAGAGTTTTCACCAGCAAATGTTGGCGATTTCGCTTTTTCCTTTTTAATATTTATATTATTTGTATTATTTGTATTATTTGCATAAATCTTATTGATTTCAAACATAATTTTCCCATACTAAAATGTCATTAACTATATTAAAACCAAAAATATTTTTAAATTGCTAAATTGTAACAAAAGTTAATTGTTTTTAAATATAGTTTGTTCACGTTCAGGTCCAACGCTTACGATTGAAATTGGAGTTTCAAGAAGATCTTCTAATCGTTCTAGGTATTTTTTAGCATTTGTTGGTAACTGTTCGTATTCTTTAATTTTAGTAATATCAGAATTCCAACCTTGATGAGTTTCATAAACAGGCTCTAGATATTTGTGAATAAATACATTTGTAGGATAGGAATTATAAATCTTGCCATCACGTGTATCTTTGTATGCCGTACAAACTTTAATCTCATCAAAATCATCAAACACATCGATTTTTGTAAGAGCGATAGAAGTCAAGCCACCGACTAATACAGCGTATTTCATCGTAACAGCATCAAACCAACCACAACGGCGTGGTCGACCAGTTGTAACCCCAAATTCTGCTCCGACTTTACGGATTTCAGCCCCGATTTCATCGTCTAATTCAGTGACAAAAGGACCTTCTCCAACTCTTGTGACATATGCTTTTGCAACACCGATAACTTCTTTAATCATAGTAGGACCATAACCACTTCCAACAGCAGCACCGCCGCCGATAGGATTTGAACTTGTTACGTAAGGGTAAGTTCCATAATCTACGTCAAGCATTACACCTTGAGCGCCTTCAAATAAGATATTTGTTGAAGATTTGTGAGAGTTTAGAAGCTCTTGCCAGTCAAAACAAACGTATGGACGGAAAATTTCAGCGTATTTAGCACAAAGTGATTTTATTTCGTCTTTTGAATACTGTTTTAGTCCGTATACTTCTTTTAAAATTTTATTTTTTATAGGTAATATAACATCAAGTTTCTCATCAAGTGCTTCAGTGCAATATAAATCTTCGATTTTTAACCCTGTTCTTGCAACTTTGTCTGTATAAGTTGGTCCAATACCTTTTTTGGTAGTTCCAATTTTACCTTTTTTAGCAGTGTTTTCACAATACCCATCAACTTCTGTGTGATAAGGCATAGTGATTGAAGCTAGTGGACTTACTTTTAGGTTAGAAACATCAATGCCATCAGAGATTAAGCCTTCAACCTCAGCCTCAAAAGATTCAGGAAGAATTACTGTTCCAGCACCGATAAAGCATGGTTTGTCGCCATATAATATTCCAGATGGTATTAAGTGAAATTTGTAAGTTCTATCGCCGACAACGACTGTGTGTCCAGCGTTACAGCCACCTTGGTATCTGATAATCAGTTCAGCTTTTTCAGCTAATAAGTCTGTTATTTTTGCTTTACCTTCATCGCCCCATTGAGCGCCAACTACAACTTTATTCATTATAATCCTATCCCTTTCAATTTTTAATATGGGTTTTACTAATAAAGTTTAGCATGAAAAGATTATTTTTTAAACAAATTTGTTAATTCAGGTAATATTTCAAAAACATCGCCTACGATTTTATAATCGCTGTGTTCGAAAATTTGAGCATTTTCATCATTATTAATCGCAATAATAGTTTTGCTGTCACCAATTCCTATAGTGTGTTGTATCGCACCTGATATTCCACAAGCTATATAAATTTTTGGCGAAATAGATTTACCAGTTTGTCCTATTTGAGTTTCATGATTAGCTAATCCCATTTCAACAGCGACTCTACTAGCCCCAACTGTTGCTCCTATAATATCTGCAAACTCTTTTAAAAGCGTAAACCCTTCAGCATTTTTCATGCCACGTCCGCCAGCAACAATAATCTCAGCACTGTCAAGTTCGTTTATTGATGATTTTAGGGATTTGATAAACTCTATCAATTCAACTTTTGGTTGCATATCGTCAAGATTGATATTTTTATAAATATATTCAGTATTTTTTGCGTTATCCATTTGAGCTGGTTTTAAAACCCTTGGTCTAACAGTTGCCATTTGAGGGAAGTTTTTACACAAAATTGTTGCCATTAAATTTCCGCCAAAAGTCGGTCTAGTTGCTGCTAACTGCCCTTTATCATTAATTCCTAGTTCGGTACAATCAGCCGTTAATCCTGTGTGTAATAAAGAAGCTAGCCTTGGGGCTAAATCTCGTCCTTGAGTTGTTGCACCGATTAAAATTATTGACGGTTTGATTTCTTCGATAATTTCAAGTGCCGATTTTGTGTATAGTTCTGTTGAATAATTTTCTAACCTATCACTTTCAACGACAAAAACTTTGTCAATACTACTTTTTTCAAAAGCTTCTTTGTAATTCTCTACCAATCCACATTTTGAAATTAAAAGTGCGATAACTGGTTCGTTATCGAGGCTTTTTGATAATTCTTGTGCCTTGTTAGCGAGTTCAAAAAAAACTGTGTGCAAGTAGTCTTGCTTGGTGACTTCTGCATAAATCAAAATACCTTTATTCATTTTCGACCTCTTTCACCTCATTAACTTCATCAACCGCTTTATTAACCCCTAATTCATTTAGTTTGTTGAATAGTTCATCAACTGAGGTTAAATTTTGACAAGTTTGTCTTGTTTTGTCTGGTCTAAAAGCACGACTAACATAGGTTGGCGACCCTTTTATGCCTACTTCTTCGTCTAAAACATCAATATCATTAGCACTCAGTGTGACAATTTCAGTATTTTCGGCTTTTATTATCCCATCGATTAAAGCTCTAGTTGGTTCTTTCTCTTGTTGCAAAACACAAATAAGGGCAGGGAGTTGTATTTTTGTAATTTCAATACCTTCTTCTATTTCACGTTTTGCTATTAAAAAGTTCTCATTAATTTCAGTTAATTGTTTGATGAATGTTGCTTGTACGATTTCTAGTTTAGAAGCAATACCAGGACCAGTTTGAGCCGTATCACCATCTAGTGCGAATTGTCCACAAATGATTAAGTCAAAATCGGGGACTTGTTTTTTTATTGCATTAGACAATGTTTTAGATGTGGCATAAGTGTCAGCACCTGCAAATTTTCTATCACTAACTAAAATAGCGTTGTCACAACCTATTGCTAAAGCTTTTTTTAACATGTCCGTTGCTTGTGCTGGTCCCATTGTCAATACTGTTATTTCAGTGTTAGCAATTTGTTTTTTTATTTCTAAAGCGGTTTCTAGAGCATAAACATCATATGGGTTTATAATACTTTCAACGCCTTCACGCTGAATGGTATTATTTTCTGTCCACTTAATGTCAGTCGTATCAGGAATTTGTTTAATACAGACAACTATTTTCATATTTTATCCTTTTTTTATTTAGGTTGGTTTGCTCTTTGTCTAGCGTTAGTTTCTTGCATAGCGTTATAAGCAAGCATATACATAGAGCATTTTTTAACGTTTGGAATATACCACATGCAATTTTCTAAAGCACAAACTTTTTCATATTCAGAGCCAACGCTCATTAAAGGACAGTAATTAGTTTCTTTAGTCATTTCAAAACCTTTCTTAATTTTTCATTGCTGCTGCTTGACGAAGCAAGTTGCAATTTTCATCACGTTTTTTTTCTTGGTCTTTGTAAATGCGAGTTCTGTTGATAACTTCATCAAAATCAATTTCGTGAGCGTTGAAATCAGGTCCATCAACGCAAGCGAATTTAGTGACCCCGCCAACAGTAACACGGCAAGCTCCGCACATACCTGTCCCATCAACCATGATTGGATTCATGCTAGCTTCAGTATAAATCCCTTTATCACGAGTTAAATTAGCCACTGCTCTCATCATTGGCATAGGTCCAACAGCTATCGCATAATCAATTTTTTCTTGTCCCATTATTCGTTCAAGAACTCCTGTTACAAATCCTTTTTCGCCTAGTGAACCATCATCAGTTGTTATGTATAATTCAGTGCAAGCGTCTTTCATTTTGTCTTCCCAGAAGATTAAATCTTTGTTTCTAGCACCCATGATCATATAAACTTTATTGCCAGCATCTTTGAAAGCTTTTGCAATCAAATAACAAGGAGCAGCACCATAACCACCAGCTAGACAAACCACTGTGCCATGATTTTTTATATGAGTAGGCTGTCCTAAAGGACCTACGATATCTTCTAATTCATCACCAGCGTTCAGTTCTGCTAGCTTTTTAGTTGAATAACCAACTGCCATAAATACAATAGTTAATGCCCCTGTTTCTTTGTCAACATCAGCGATGGTTAGTGGTACTCTTTCGCCGTCTTTGTCTGCTCTAAATATGATAAATTGTCCTGCTTGAGCGTTTCTTACAACGTAAGGTGCATCAATCGTAATTTCATATTGGTTAGGGCATAATTCTTTTTTTGATATAATTTTGTATCCCATATTATTCTCTCCATTTATTTATTCTGTATTATAAACATATTTTACAATAAAATGCAAAAATGTAAAATTATTTCTCTGTGCTGAAATTATATTCAGGATTTTGGTTCAATTTCTTTTCGATTTCATCAAATGTTAGCAATCCTTGAGTTGCTCCAAAGGTAGAAACAACGCCAGAGGAGTTTATAGAAGCGTATTGAAGTGACTTGCCTATGTCAAATTCTGTTTTGTTGAGTGCTGCACAAAAAGTTGAGGCGAAAGCGTCCCCCGCTCCGAGTGTTGAAACAATTGAGCCTTCAAATATCGGACAATAGTAATAATCCTGTCCATCATAAGCGTAAGCACCGTTACCGCCATCTGTGATGACGACAACTTGATAATCTTTTATTTTTAATTTTGTAAACATTTTTTTAACGTCAGGGTGTATTAGGTTTTGTGAAAATTTTTCTTCACGAGTATCAGGTCTTACTTGAATGTTTGTTGCAAGCGATGCTTCTTCCTTGTTCATGACTACGATGTGTGCATCTTCAAGGATTTTTTTAAGATAATTAAACCCTTTTTTAATACTTGTTGAACCTGCGTTATAACAGATTTTTACGTTATTTTTGGTAGCGAAATTCACCACTTCGTCTAAAACTTTACAGCTGTCGCCATTCATTGGGGCGATGTATAAGAATTTTGCTTGTCTTATCGCTTCAAAATTAATATCAGATTTTTTCAGTTTTGCGTTAGCACCACGATGTGCTAAAACCGTTCTGTCGCCTTCAAAGCTTACTAAAATTATTGAAAATCCTGTGCTAATGTTTTTGTCTTGAGCGATGTATGATAAGTCGACATTTTTGTTTTCAAACGATGTTAAGATGCCTTTTGAATATATGTCATCACCAATTTTGAAAATGGCACTTGTGCTAAATCCAAGGTTTGCGAAATTAACCGCTGTGTTGACTCCGCCGCCACCGACTTGTGATGCGAAATCAGAAATTTCTACTTTTGAGCCATAAGGATAGCTCATAAATTCAGACTTTTTATTTTTTGTTGATACTGCAACTATATTAGCGTCTTCGCATTCAACAAAAACGTCCATTGTCGCACTTCCAATTGTTATTACATCAAACATGTTAATCCCCTTGCCCCTTACCTCTTTTTTCTTATTCCTATATTATATAATAAAAAAATAAAAAGCTTTCATTTATTAATGAAAGCTTTGTTTGTAAAGTAGTTTTAAATTTTTAGACTTCTACAAATAGTCTTTGCCCCACTATGTTTTGTTTCCCATTGTAATATCCAGCAAAATATCCACCACGCACAGGTGCGTTTTTTGCATATTGATTCAAGCTGTTGCCGTTGTAATTCACGAATGGATTGTTTCCATATGGTGATGATGGCTTTTGTGTAACTGGTGCTACAACTTGAGTTGATGCAGGCGAAAACACTTGCGATAATAAGTTTACGATACTTGCCATTCTACTAAAACCTCACTTCTTATATTTGTTTATTAATGTATTTTTTTTATATGTCAAATTATAGCATGTTTTTTTCTGAATGTAGATAATTTTAATGAAAAATCATCTGTTTCGTGTATAATAATTTAATGGAAAAGAATAATAAAAAAGTTTTAATAATTGGTTCATCGGCAAAAGAGTATGCGTTAGCGAAAAAGTTTAGTGAATATGAGCATGTCAGCGAAGTTTTTGTTGCATCTGGAAATGTTGCTATGAAAGAATTTTGCACTTGTGTTGATATTCGTGAGCAAAATGTTCAAGAGCTTTTAGAATTTGCTGTATCTAATGATATTGATTTGACGATAGCTACTTCTGAGCTTGCTATCAAGGCGGATATCGCCACTTATTTTCAAACGAATGGGCAGTTGATTTTTGCACCGACTGCTCAAAGTGCAGATTTTGTTATAAGTAAATCACTTGGTAAAAAATTGTTGTATAAATTAAGAATACCTACGCCTCGTTTTGGGACTTATGACAAAGAGGCTATGGCGAACGATTATTTGAAGAATTCTAATTATCCTGTTGTTATTCGAACAGATGAAAATTTGTTGGGAGATAGGCTTGTTTGTAATTCGTTTAATTTTGCAAAAACTTTTGTATCTGATTTGTTCTTAACAGGTGAAGCAAGGGTATTAATTGAGGATTATGCTTATGGGCATGAGTTCACGTTTTATGTAATAACTGACGGGTATAGCGTTTTGCCATTAACTAGTGTCGCTAATTATAAATTTAGTGAAGATGGTGATGCTGGACTTTTGACTTCTGGCGTGGGAGCGTTTGCACCAGATTATAAGGTTACTGCAGAAACACAAAAATATTTGATGAAAAACATGGTGTCAAATGTGTTGAATTCATTAGAATATCGTCAAACTCCTTATTTAGGGATTTTGGGTGTTGATTGTGTGTTAAAAGATGATGGAAAATTGACAGCATTAGAGTTTAGACCGTTTTTATCTGATAATGATTGTCAGTGTGTTCTTAATTTGATTGAAGAAGATTTATATGAGCTTTTTGAATCTTGTTCTAATGGTGCGTTTGGTGATGTTTATCCTGAAGTAAAATTCTCTGATAGTGTATCTGTGTCTTGTGTTTTATCTTCAAAAGTCAAAGATAGCGTGATTTTAGGGTTGGAGCAAGTTGATGAAGTTGAAATTGGGCATTTTGCGACAAGACAAAATGAATATTTTGAAACTTTAGCACCTTTAGGTAATGCTTTGGTTGTTACAAAAACTGCTAAAACGCTTGCTAGAGCTAGTAAGTGCGTTTATGAAAATATTGATTTGATAAAATTTGAAGGCAAAAAATATCGCAAAGATATTTGTCCAGTTGTCGAATAAAATTGAGGTTGATATTTAAAATTAAATCATTATAAAATGAGATATGATAAAGCCTAAGAATTATTATGAGATTTTGGAGTTGACCCCTAATTGTGATGGTGTTGAAATTAAAACGGCCTATCGTAGGCTTGCACGCAAATATCACCCTGATATAAATCCGAGTTGTGAAAAATTGTTTAAAGAGGTTAGTCAGGCTTATGAAACTTTAAGCGATGAGAAAAAGCGTAAGCAGTATGATATTATAAACGGGATTTTTAAGACAAAGAAAGTTGATGTTGAATTTGATAAACCGAATTTTCAGTCAAAAAGTAAGGCGGAAGATTTTGATAAGAATGGTTTTGGAAAACAGGAGTTTCACAAAGAAGCAAGTTATAAAACAAAAATAGAGTTTGAAAATTCTAAGCAGGATTTTTCGCACAAGATAAATGACATTTTTGAAGAGTTTAAGAGGTCAAATCAGCAGGAATATTATAAGAAGCAAAAAGAAGCTAAAAAAAATCCGATTGATGGTGAGGATATATTTTCAGATGTCAGGGTTTCTATTTCTGAAGCATATAATGGTGCGTCAAAAGTTGTGAATATTTTGCATACAGAGCAGTGTCCTAAATGTAGAGGACGGAAATTTATTAATGGTTCGCTTTGTCAAAAATGTTCTGGAAGCGGTGAAATTAGTGAATATCGAAAAATCACTGTGCAAATTCCTGCCAAATTGAAAAATAATACAAAATTGCGAATAAAGGGTGAAGGAAAGCAAGGTAAGTTTGGTGGTAAGAATGGCGATTTGTACTTGAAAGTGAGTATTGAGCCTAATTCTAAAATAAAATATGAGGGATTAGATATCCTGTATATTTTGCCGATAACCCCTTTCGAGGCTGTTTTGGGTGGCAAGATTTCTGTGCCAACTTTTGATGGTGATGTTTCGTTAAAAATCCCAGTGGGTACAAATTCTGGGCAAAAATTTAGGCTTGCAGGGCAGGGTTTGTCGCAAAAAAATAAGACTGGTGATATGATTATTACTGTAAATATTGAAATTGACTCTTGTTTGTCAGATGATGAAAAAAAGCTTTATGAAAAGCTTAAAAAATTGTCGCAGCACAATGTGAGAGAGAATTTGTTCAATGATTTTAAAAAATAAAATTAAAATAAAAGAGATGTTCACTTCAATTCAAGGCGAAGCACCATATGTGGGTGTTAAGCAATTATTTATTAGGTTTTGTGGGTGTAATTTGAATTGTGATTATTGTGATACCGAATTTGATTTTAAATCCGATTTCGTTGAATATTCAGTTGATGAGTTGGTAAAAAAAATAAACGAGTACAATTTGGATACTGTTCACTCTATTTCTTTAACAGGTGGTGAACCGTTATTATCGGTGGATTTTTTGAAAGAATTGTTGCCAAAATTGAGTTTGCCTATTTATTTAGAAACTAATGCGACTTTGTGTGAAGAATTTTTAAAGATTAAAGAATTTGTTGACATTGTTTCAGCTGATATAAAGCTTAAAAGTGCTACTGGGATTGTGGGGCTGTGTGAAAAGCACGATGCGTTTTTTGAAAACTGTTCTGGTATTGAGACATTTGCAAAGGTTGTTTTTGATGACAAAATTACTGATTTAGAGATTGAGCAAACTTGTTATTTGGCTGAAAAATATAATATTGAATTGATATTACAACCGATGATGATTGGCGATAAAATGGCTGTGTCTAGTGATTTTGCATCGAAAATCTTAGATGAATTTTTGATGAGATATAGGAAAGTTCGTTTAATCCCTCAAGTGCATAAATTTTTGTCTGTTCGATAGAACTGTTTGCAAATAGCTTGAATTTATATTATAATTTTTTCTAATAAGAGGAAAGATTAATGGCTATAAAAAGAGTTTTGCAATATGGTGAAAAAAGTTTACGTGAACCTTCAAAAGAGGTTCATAAAGTGTCAAGAAAGATTACTGACTTGGTGGCAGATTTGCTTGATACAATGTATGCTAAAAATGGCGTAGGTATGGCTGCTCCGCAGATTGGTGAGAATTATCGAGTGTTCGTAATTGATGTTTCAACTAATGATGAACCACTAAATCCAATGGTTTTTATTAATCCTAAAATAATAAAAAAATCTGGTGCGATAATCGCTCAAGAAGGTTGTATTAGTTTTCCAGAAGCGTATTCCGATGTTAGAAGATATAAGAATATTACGGTGAAAGCTCTTGATTCAAAAGGAAGACCTTTTGTCTTAGAGGCTAATGACGGCTCGCTTTTAGCTCGTGCTATTCAACATGAAAACGATCATTTAGACGGGATTTTATTTATTGATCATTGTGTAAATCGTTTTGAAACTGATGAGGTTTTGGCTAAATTTAATTTGCCACCAGTTGATGTTGAGAAAATTGTTGTTGATGAGGTATTGGAGAACGAATTTAAAAATGATTGATGTAGTATTTTTTGGGACTCCTGCGATTGCTCTAAAGTCGTTAGAATACCTTTTTAATTCAGATAAGATTAATATTCAGGCGATTGTAACACAGCCTGACAAGCCTGCTGGACGAGGTCAAAAACTTTCGATGTCGCCGTTGAAGAGTTTTGCATTAGAACATAATTTACCTGTTTTTCAACCAAAATCTATTAGAAAAGAGCCTGAAATTATTGAAGAGTTGCAGAAATTAAACCCTGATTTTTTTGTTACGTTTGCATTTGGTCAAATTCTTTCTCAAGAGGTTTTAGACGTGCCAAAATATTCAACGATAAACCTTCACGCTTCGCTTTTGCCAAAATATCGTGGGGCTAATCCTATTCAACGTGCGATAATTAATGGTGACAAGCAAACTGGTATTTGTACGATGATTACAGAATTGGGGCTTGATTGTGGCGATGTTTGTATGAGAAAGGTTATTGATATAACTGATGAGATGAATTGTATGGATTTGTTTTCTCAAATTAGTGAAGCTTCTCCAGAGTTGCTTGAAACAACTTTGGTTGGTCTTGTAGATAATTCAATTACACCAGTTAAGCAATCAGAAGATGGCGTTTGTATGGCAAATAAATTGAAAAAAGAAGAGATGGAAATTAATTGGGATAATTCTGCAATCGATATTCATAACTTGGTTCGTGGGATTTACAAATTACCGTCAGCATATTTTTTATATAATGAAAAAATTGTTAAAGTTTTAGAAACAAAAGTTTTGTATGACAATGTAGATGATTTTGAGTTTATGAAGCCAGTAAAAGATGGTGTTGTGGTGAAATGTGGTTCAGGTTGTTTGTTGCTAGTGAAAGTTAAGCCTGAGGGTAAGGGCGAAATGTTTGCTCGTGATTGGTTTAATGGGTTGCAAAAGAAATAGGAGAAGTTATGAGTTCTAAAGGTATTCGTGGTGCGATTACAGTTGAAAAAAATTCTACAGAAGCATTAAAGTCGGCGACAGTAGAGCTTTTGTCAAAGATGGTTGAGTCGAATAATATTGAAATTAGTGATATTTCTCATGTGATTTTTACTTTAACTAAGGATTTAGACACTGATTTTCCAGCAAAATTTGCACGTACAGAACTTGGTTGGAGTGATGTCGCAATGATGTGTTTTAATGAACTCGATGTTGAAAATTCATTAAAATCTTGTTTGAGAGTTTTAATTGTTATAAATTGCAAAAGCGATTTTTGCCCTGAATTTGTTTACTTGAAGGGTGCTTCAAATCTTAGAAAATAATTCTTTAACGGTTTAATTTTTTGTTAATTCAGTAACTGTTGGATCAAATAGTCTTCTTCCAACGCTTTGGTTATCAAATTTTACTGAATATAGTATTTTAGTACCATAATCAATCATCTTTTCAACAACGCCATTGCCGTATTTAGGGTGATTTACGCTATCACCTGTTTCAAATTTTTGGACTTGTTCGTTACTTCTATTTTCAGGTATTTCGGCTGAATAAATAGGTAACATTTGTAAATCGTCTTTTGAATTGTCTTCTAAAACATTATCAACATTCTCTTCAAGTCTTTCAATGATTTCATATTCAGGCATTTCATTTGAAACCGTTTCAACTTCGTTTGTTTCAAATCCTAAAAATTCTTCTAATGCGTCATTATTTTCAACTTCTTGGATTTTATTAGTAACTTCTTCGATTATTTCTTCTTGAACAATTTCTTCAACTTCTTCTTGAACAGTTTCTTTAATTTCAACTTCAACTTCAGCTTCTTCAATAATATTTATGTCATTAGCAGCATTTAATAATACATCACCAGCATCTGGTGTGTTTGTAATGTGTTCTATGAAATCTAAATCATCATCGTTTAATTCATCAACTTGATTAGAAGTGTTAAAAGTTGAGGTTTTATCTTCTGGCTCTTCATCAGCTTCTATCATTTCTTCTACGATTATATTTGCTTTAACATCATCAGCTTCTTCATAAATTTCGTTACTTTCCAAAAATTCATCAATTTTTACATCAGCTTCTATGGTCGTTTCTTCGACATTTTCTTCAATGTTTTCTTCAATATTATCTTCGGTATTTTCTGTTAAAGTTTCTAAGAATTCTATTTCTACAGTTTCTTTTTTATTTACATCGTCAGTTTTATAGTCTGTGATTTCATAATCGGCTTCGGTTTGAAAAATCGGTTCTTCTTCAATTATCGGTTCTTCTTCAATTATCGGTTCTTCTTCGATTATTGGTTCTTCTTCGATTATTGGTTCTTCTTCGATGGCTTCTTTGATTATCTCTTCGTTTTCGATATTGACATTTACTTCAATTTCATTGTTTGCTTGATTATTATTTTCGGTAACAACATTCTCTATAATTTCGTTTTCAGTATTAGTTCCTATTTCTGCATTGTCTTTAGTATTGACATTTACTTCATTTAAGGCTTCGACCTCAGTTGTTTCGTTATCAATTTTTTCAATAAATTCTTTAGTTTCACTGTTATTGTCAGCTATTTCTTCTGTATCAACTGCAATATTAATTTCGTTTGAGACATTGACTTTAGGCTCGACTTCAACCTCAACTTCGACTTCAGTTTCAACTTCAACTTCGGCTTCAACCTCAACCTCAACTTCAACTTCAACCTCAACTTCAACTTCAACCTCAACTTCAGCTTCGACTTCGACTTCAACTTCAACTTCAACTTCGGCTTCGACTTCTTGAATTATTGGTTTTTGCCCTAACTCAATTTTGTTTGTACTATTGCCTGTGAAATTGTTAATATTAGTATTTATATTGTCTAATATGTCGTTTTCAATAGGGAAAATTTCTGCATTAATTAATTCGTCTGAACTATCTTTTAAAATAGGTAATTCAAATTCATTTTCTACGTTCGAGATGTCATTATCTATATGAATATTTTCAATTTCTACATAATCTTCTGATATAGAAATTGTATCAAAATTATCAGTATCTATAATCGTTTCAAAATCTGTTTCTGCATTCAAATCGTTCTCAGTTTCGATTGTTATTTCGTTATGATTGTCCTCAGTTATTCTGTGTATTCCTTCGTTTGCCCCTTCAATTTTAATGATAAAAGGAATATCTTGTGTTGCGTTTCCGCATGTAATAAATTCGTCACTATTTAATTTATTAATGAAGTTTCCATAATTAGCAAAATCGTGCTGAACTTGTGTTGGTTGGAAAATGATTAAGTTTTCTGAATTTTGCTTAATCTCATTTATATATTTGTAATCGTGTGAACAAATCATTGTTGAGAAAATGCTCGTTTGATTTAGAATATTTTTCAATAATTTCTTATCAGCGAATTCGTCTTCTAATTCAATGAAAGAATAAATTTCACTGCGAATTTTTCTCATAGTTTTATATATGTGATTGATGAATTCTTTTTGTAAAGTAGGTTTCAATTTTGAAATATCAACAGCACTAACATCATTTTTTTCGATATTTATATTAAGACTAAGAATATCTTTTAGATTGTTAGCGAATATTCCCTGTTCTTTATATTTCAATAATTTGTTTTTCAATAGTACAAGTTGCGTCATGTTTGTTTGTTTGTATTGTTGATCAACCACATTGAAAAACGCATCAAATGGTAAAAACCCTTCAGGAAGTGTTTTTGTATACTCTTGAACTTCAATGAAAATATCTTGAATAACCGCTTTGCTAGTTGCGTCAATGTCTTCTAAGTCGTTTTCATAAATGAAATTAATTGTGTCATAATTCAATGGAAGCTTAAAATCTTCTCCTGATTTAATTTTTGTTTCTAAATTTAAATCACCATTTATGTCAAAAATAAGCGTTTTTTGATTTTTTTCGCTAAATTGTTCCCAAACTCTATGCAATAATGCTTTTTTGTATTCGTTTTTATTCGTTATTATCGTAAGATGATTTTTGAATAAATCTGTATCAACGTTAAAAGATGTATTTTGTTGAGCTATTCTGCCCAATTTGATAGGGGTTTCAATCGGTAAAATGTCTAATATTTCTTGTGTCTCAACAGTATTGATTTCAGAATCTAGTGCAGGAATAGAACCATCATAGTTTTTTAGTATTCCATCATTATCGAATGTAAATAAAAGCTTTGTGATCGCAAAATTCGCATTGACATCAGTCTTTAAGCTTGTTATTTGTGCTATATAAGGCGATTTGTCATCTGCTATAACGATGAAACCTGCAAGAGTTAATTTGTTTGATTTATCATATGCAACTTTTACTAAATTGTTCTTAATTTCCAAAATCTTCATAATGAGCTCCTCATTGTTTTCTTTTTATACTAGCATAAACATGCTTTATTTAACCATTTTAATTATAATTTAAATTTTTATTAAGTCTTCTAATTGATTATAAATCTCGATGGTTAAAAGACAAATTTTCAAATCTCTTTTTACTAAGCTTTTAATTGTTTTTTTATAAAGTTGTAATAACGCTTTGTTGATGCCGTCTTTCTCGTCTAGTATTGCTTGAATTTCTTTGCTATCTTCGATTTTTCTGGTATTGGTTTCAATCTTGTCAGCGATAAATACGATTTTGTCAAATTCGCTCATTTGTAAATGCCCTAATGTATGTCTTGCGATTGAATTAAGTATTTCACCATCTTCTACGCCAAATTTTGTTTCTGCAATAAACGCACTAACAGGTGCGTGAAGTGTTTTGTAATTAAGCATTTGACACTCGTCAACTTCAAGATGATTGTTGATTATTTCTAATAATTCTTCTGTCGAAAAACATTTGGCACAATCATGTAAAAGCCCAGCGTAATAAGCTTTTTCTTCGTTTAACCCAAATTGTTTAGCTAGTTTTTTTGCACATTGAGCAGTGCCTAATGTGTGGGTATATCTTTCTTCTGAGAGGTTGTTTTGAAGCCAATTTAAGACTTCTTCTTCGCTAGATTTAATATAATTCATTTTTTATAATGTATCCTTTCACTTTTTCAGGAAGTATTTGCGTCTGCTCGTCAAGATTTTTTCTGGCGTCAGTTGACGAAATTTCAATATAGTCCATTTTTGCAAATTCAAAAACGTATCCTTTTTCTTTTAAATAATCATATTTATTTTTATTTAACTCATTTTCTCGTGTAAAAACAATAAATTCAACTAATTTTTTTAATTCATCGCTTCGATGCCAAGTTTCAATTTTTTCAAATGCATCAGTTCCAATTATAAATTTTATTTTATTTTTCAAATCATAGATTTTATATAGTTCTAAAATGGTGTAATAAGTATATGATTTTTGATTTAATTTGTATTCAATATCACTAATTTTAAACCTATCATTATCAGAAATTGCTAATTTTACCATGTTAAATCTATGCTGACACATTTTTAAATCATAATCTTTATGTACTGGCATATAAGCTGGTATGAATAGAATATTATCAAAATCATAGTTGTCTAAGACATAATTCGCCATATCAATGTGAGCATTATGAATAGGATTGAATGTTCCTTGAAATACGCATAAATTCATAAAATTATTTTATCACAATTAAATTTAAAATAAAAAAAACCTGACTTAAAAAATTAAATCAGGTACAAAATTTGTAGGGGAAAAATTAATTGGAGTTAAAATCTTTAAACTAATTTTAAAGCTTGCTTATTAGCAACAGCAATAAAATTCATTTGTGCGAACAATAAATCTGAACGGTCAACAAAATTCGGATCAGGTGTTGCGGTAATTTGGTTTTCATACATTTTTTTTAATTTAGTATCAACTTTTTTTAAATTTGCAATAGCCATTTTGTCGCCTCTCTTATTTGCTCATCTCTTATGTATATATAAAGTATATACGAGGTGGTGAATTTCACATTAAGCCTGTTTTGTTACATAAGTTTACAATTGGCTAAAAAAAAGCTTATTTTAATCAATTAATTCAAACAAAATGTTTTTATAATAAATATAGGGGAAATAGGAAATACCATGCTCAGTAACAACGTTAATCAAAGATATCAAGTTCCAATGCAAGCTATGACACAAGCACAGCTTCGTGATGCGATGCAAAATGGGCAGATGTCAATGGAAGGATTGCCAATAGATCAAGAGCAGATGCGACAACGTGTTAATGACAATTATGCAGTCAAGCGTACCTCTCAGGTGCTAAATAAGGAGGAGCAAGACACTTATAAAACGGCTTTGATAGGAGTTCCTGTATGGTATGGATTGTCGCAATCAATGGATTATTTTGCTAAGGGTTGTCGTGGCGAATACACTGATACCATTCAATATAAAATGGGGAAATGGGGCGATGATGTTGTAGATAGTTATAACAATTCCGCCTTTGGTAAATCACGTTTTTCTAAGTGGATTAATGATGGTTTTCATTCTTCTACAAAATTTATAAACGATAAAATAGTTAGTAAAAGTGCGGTTTTGCGTTCAATTAGAGATACACCTTCGCAACCAAAACTTGATATGGTAAAAGCTCAATCAAAAGGTATAGTTGGGCAGTTGATGTTGGATTATCCACAAATTGCCGAGAATTTTGTAAAACCATTAGAACATGCAAAAGATTTGGATTGTTATGGTGGTTCAAAAAGTTTTATTGATGGTGTTAAATCAAAAATTGCATCAGATCCTAAAAATAAATTAAAAATCTTGCAAGAAGCCGAATTTGAATTGTTGCATAATTATACTGGCGGAACTAAGTTGGCTGATTTTAAAGCGTTAGATGTTAAAGCCAAAGCGACTTTTTTAGAAAATGCGAAAGCAAAAGCGTTTGGGTTTGCAGATAATGATTCAATGAAAAAATTATTAAAAAATGCTGGTAATAATGTAGATGAAATTTTCGATGCTACTAAAAAAGCAGATCCAAAAATGTTTTCAAAGATCTGGTCAGGTGGCGATAATTGGCTAGGCAAAGCTCAAGGGCATTTGTTTGGTCGTAATGTTTATGCCTCAGAAACGACCAATAAACTTATTGGTTCAGGTGTTGGTAATGCAAAATATCATAAAACGTGGTTAGGCAAAACTGTTCCAAAAGTGACCAATGTGGTTACAGAAGCACTTACAAACCGTGTTGCTGGTGGTAAACTTATAGCTATTATGCAAGCTGGGTTTATGGCAACGGCGATATTGAAAACTTTTCAGGCAGAAGGTGCTGGTGAGAAAGTCAGAACTTTTGCTGAAAGAATTACAGAAATGGTAATGTTATTTGCTGGTATTCCGTTAGCAATTCAGGCTATGCATCGATTGGGTGGGGTTCAGTATGCAGGTATGAGTGATGATTTTGCTAAAAATGCATTGAAAAATATTGATACTAAATTAAAAGGTTCGGCTGATGAAATTAAGGCAGCTAAAAAATTGGTAGCGGAGTTTGAAACGGCTTGTAAAAACGGTAAAAAACCTCATGAAGCTTATCGTCAAGTTTTAGAAAACTTTAATGAAAAATCATTGCAAGGTGGTTGGTCAAAAGTTGAACATGCTGGTGGTAAGAAAGCATTAGGTTATATTCGCAAAGGCGATACCAAAAACATGAACATAATTACTAGAACTTTGAAAAAAGGTGCAGAAGTGATTACTGTTGGGTTGGAACGAGTTCGTCCTTATACTAAAAAAGCTGTAGGTACTGGTTTTAAGGCGAAAGCTTTAGATGCTATCAAAAACCCTCGTCACGCATTAAAATACGCTTCAGGCTTCCCAATGAGATTTATTTTAGGAATGTTTGTAATCGCACCTATGATTAGTGAACCAGTGATAAAATTAACTCATAAGATTTTCGGCAAACCAAAAGATTCAGTTTTAGATGAAGATAAGGACGAGCCGACTGTAGAACCGCCTCAAGACTATTATCAACCACAACAACCAGTTGCAGAGCAGGTTGAATTAACGCCAGCTCAAAAGGCAGCAATGATAGAAAAATATAAAAAATTACAAAATACTGATGCTGTAACGGCAGATGAATTTTTAGCTCAATCTAGTCAAAATTCTCAAGTATCTCAAGCTCAACAAGCAATTGCTGAACCCAAAAGAACTTATGTGCCATCACCGATGAGTACGATAAAAGCAGATGGTGAAAACCAAACTGGCTATGTCCCTGATGCTAGGGGTAAAATTAAGCAAGATGAAAATGCTGAACCAATAAGAAATTATATTCCAAATCAGTACGGAGTACAGGTTGATGATGGCGATGATATGACAGCCGCAAATGATGCAATGAAGCGTGCAGATGCCGCAGAACGCCGTGCGATGGAAGTCTTAAAAATGTATTAATTAGTTTAAATAAATTATTAAACATAAGAGCTACTTGAAACTTTAAAAAAAATATGTTAGAATAAAGTAGCTCTGTGCGAGTGTCAATTTTGTTCCTACATTAATTATATTGGGAGAATTGACTCTTAGCGGGATTTGAAGTATACCCACCGTTTTTTAAAAATTGTTAGTGGGAAACGGATTTTCTCGAGGCGTTCACCCACCTGCGAGAACACGCAGGTAACAAAATCGCATTTGCATAGGGCTTTTTTATTGCGTAATTTGTATTTTTAAATAAAATATAAAAATTAATTTTAGTTTATTGTTAAATCAAACTTACTTGACGCATCTTGCATTAGAACCAGTACTGTGGTCTTTGCCATGGCTATTTGTTGCAACATAGACTTGTGTTGATGTAAGCCATCGATAATAGATACGTGAATCATTCATTTCTTCAGAAGAAATTATTTTATTAGATGTGCTAGACAATCCAAATTCCATCGCTCTTGCTGTATCCATTGTAACATTATCAATATCGTCATAATCAGGTAAAGTTGTATCAAGATCATAAATATAAGTTGCTAACTCAGCAATTTCTGTCATAGTAGGTAATCTTTTTTCTTTATCTTCGCATGCTTTAATCTACCCTGCCCAATAATTTGTTGCACAGTAAGAATTTGAAGAGCCAGTTGAATCGTAATCAATATATTCACTGCCATCACAAGTGTTCAAGTATGTAGAACTAGTATAATATAAATCCCAACAAGTTCCTGTATCAAGGCATAATTGAAAATCTCCGTTAAGATTTGAAATATCTTCTGCGATTTTATTTTTGCCTTTACCACCATTTAAATCATAAATCATAGCAATGCAACTAGTAGCTTCTTCCCTGTTGCTTGATCCTTCATAAGGGTCTAGCCAAGAGCAATTTTTATCATAATTCATAATCGCTTTCGTTCCATCAGCGAAAGTTACGCTTGTATTTTCGCTAGAAAAATCTTGCTCATCACCAGATAAGGCAAAATCAGTACCATGTGTAAGCGTTGCAACATCAACTATTTCACCATCGTTTGTTTTGAACTCTTCATAAAAACAAGTCGTTAAATTATATACATCACATATTTCGTTAATTTTTAAATATTTTGCTAATTCTTCAACAAAATCGCTAGTTTGATTATATCCATCAAGTTTTTCATGAAATCTCATTTGATTCATAGCTTCTTCTAATCGTTCATCAAACAATAATTTTTTCTTTGCTAAAGCCTCAGTTTGGTAATTATTCATAAGTGTTGGCAATGTCATTGATGCAACAACCCCAAGAATTCCTATAGTAATTAACATCTCAGCTAATGTGAATGCTTTTTTTATATTTAAATTAATTTTTTTCATAACAATATATTCCTTAGCTTTTATTATGTTTATTATTTAATATTACTATGAATTTTTGAAATGTAAAATATTTGCTTGAAAACTAATGAATGCTAAATAAATATAAGTATTAATAAGTAAAAAATAATCCCCCTAAATATCTAGGAGGATTATTAAAATAAACTAATTAATTTTTTACACAACGAGCATTGACAGCTGAATATGATTTTAGATTGTCATAATAAGTGCTGTCATTTGATGCACCACCATCAACACCTGTAATTGTTAAACGATACGTCCTATTATAAGCAGTTGCATCACTAGATGATTGATTCGAAAAATATCGATAATTACCGATACCGCTATTCGTATATGTCATCGATAATTCATTACCTTTTGTTTCATCAAATACTATATTAGTAATATAATCATTATCACTAGGTGTGTAATTCAAGTTATATAAATATTGTGTCAAATAAGCAAGTTCTGATAGTGTTGGCAATCTTTTGCCTGCATCGCTACATGCTTTCAAAGCACCCGCCCAATAGTTTTTTGTACAATCTGGAGTACCATTTACGCTACTATCAGCAAGCCATGTTTCTTGAGCTGTTGTTGTAAATGCACTATCCCAAGTATTTGCACCATCGCAAGTGTCTTCAGCAGAATATGGCGTATCAGATGTATCCCAACAAGCGTCTAAACCTTCAATATTAATCCCTAATGATGAATTCAGTGTAACAATATCACTTCCAACCATGTTTTTACCAGCGTTGCCATTCACATCAGCGATTATCGCAATGCATTGCGTAGCCTCTGTTCTGTTTAACCCGCTCTCATATGGGTCAAGCCACTCGCAATCCAAATCATAATTGATGATAGCTTTTGTACCGTCAGCTAAAACTATTCCAACGTTATCACTTTTAAAATCCCTGTTTAGAACGTCTGCTGCAAAATCCTCACCAGTAACTAAATCTTCTACATAGACTTTCTCATCACATGAGCTTATCGCAACATCAGGGAAGCAATCTGTCATATCGGTCAAATCACAAGTTTCATTGATTTTTAAATATTTTCCTAATTCTGCGACAAAATCCTCAGCATCAGAATATCCAGTTAATTTTTCATGAAACCTCATTTGATTCATCGCTTCATAAAGTCGTTCTTGAAACAACGTTTTTTTCGTATCCAACGCATTATATTGATAGTTGCTAACTAAATTCGGTATCGTCATCGCTGAAACAACACCTATGATGCCTAAGGTGATTAAGACTTCTGCGAGAGTGAACGCAGAACGTTTTGTCATTGAAACCACCCCGTCAACTTCGTTGCCACCCCTCCAGCGGAGGGGAATTACTCCCGCTTGAACAGACGGATCTGCTTTCTGCCTCTGCTCGCTTGCGTTCCATTGGAGGGGAATGCGACTGCCACCTTGAATTCGGTTTAGCAAAGTGTTCTCGTCACCATGTTTTTGTTCATTCTTGTTCGTTTTCATAAATAATTCCTTTCATTGTTCTTTTTAAATCCTTCAGACATGTTTGCTTTAACGCTTATAATTATTTTACTAAACATATATGTTCATAAAATAAATTATAAGTTGTAACAATAACTTGTCAAGTAATATAGAATGAAAGCTATGTATGATAAAAAAGAATTAGTTCAAATATTGGCAGAAAATATTAGGGTTGAGAGGGCAAGAAAGAATTATTCTCAAGAGTATTTAGCTGAAATGGCTGATATATCGCCACAGCACTTATATCGGATAGAGAACGCAAAAGTTTGTCCTACAATTCATGTTGTTGCAAACATCGCAAAAACATTGAACGTAAACCTTGATTGTTTGTTTCCTATAAATTTAAAATAAATCGCTATGAGTACCTGTTTGCACCAAAGTTAAAATTAAAACATCTTCTTCGATTGTATATATCAAAAGCCAATCAGGTTCAATATGACATTCTCGATATTTATTATAATTCCCAACCAAATTATGGTCTTTAAATTTTTCAGGCAATTGTTCCCCAGAGGCTAAAATATTCAAAACTGTGTTTAATTTCGATAAATTTTTACCTCTCTTTTTTATCAATTTTAAAGAGCGTTTCATTTGCGTAGAATAAATAATTTTATACACGAAATTAATCCTCAAGCATTGATTTTATAGCTGCTTCAGCACTATCAAATTGCTTAGAAAGACCAATTTTATTTTCAACATCATAAATTGCTTTTTTTAACTCACAATTAGGAGTATTTAATGAAATATCAAAAGGAATACGGTTTTCACGTATAACCGTTTTTACAAATATGTTTATTGCAGTTGACATTGAAAGCCCAAGTTCTTCGCATAAAGCGTCAAATTTTTGCTTAACTGTGTCGTCTATTCTGATGCTAATATTTGATTGTGACATAATTTTACGTCCTTTTGTTGTTACATTGTATTGATATTGTAACACAAGTGAGCTATTTTTTCAACCCTTGCATATTTATTTTATTCGATTGAAAGCATTGCTATCAGTTGTTTATGTAGTTCAACATTATGCACTCGTAAGTATTCAATATTTTTTTCAACAGCGAGAGTGTTTAGTGCCATTGTGAAAATATCTTTGGTATTGTTATCAGCATCTGGCATATTTAATAGGCTTTTGCGAGATACTCCTAGCATAACTTCAAAACCTAATCCACGAAATTCTTCTATGCGTCTTATTAGTTTAAAATTATCTTTGCGGGTTTTGCCAAATCCTATACCAACATCAATTATTATATTTTCTTTTTTTATGCCTTTTGAAATTGCTAAATCAGTTTTCTTTTTTAAACTTAGATATATTTCATCAACCAAATTTTCATAAATTGGGTTTTCCTGCATCGTTTCTGGAGTGGTAAGTGAATGTTGAATAATAATTTTTATTCCATTAGCCCCATTAATCCGATTAGTCCCATTAGCCATTGTGCCGTATTTTGCAATGATTTCAGCCATGTTCTTGTCATAATCAAATCCAGAAACATCATTAATTATACTTGCACCAGCGAGTATAGATTTTTCTGCAACAACGGCAGAGCGTGTATCAACGCTTATTGTTATTTTATCTTTTGCAAATTCGATAATTGGCAATAATTTTGACAATTGTGTTTCATCATCAACTGGTTGCGAGTATGGCTTTGTGGATTCTGCACCGATATCAATAATATCAACACCTTGCTCAATCATTTTTAATAGGTGCTGAGTGGCTTTTTTATAATCATCAAATTCGCCACCATCGGAAAACGAGTTCGGTGTAAGGTTTAGAATTCCAACAATTTTTGTTTTTTTCTTGTTAATTGGAGGTGTAAACTCAAGAAGCTTTTCGCCAAGTTGTTTCAACTTAAACGGTTGATGTTGAAGCTTGGTTCCTATTTTTTTAATTTGTGAAATGCTGCCACCTAATATGCAATCACAGTTTTCGATTTTTGCGGTGATAACTTCTCGATGTGTTGCACAATCACAACCAACAGAAATTGCTGTTTGTTTTAAAATATTTGCTTGTGCGGTGGTTAGTGAAAAGATTTTAATATTTTTATATTCATATTTTTCACATGCTTTGTGAATATATGATTTGTCAAACCCAATTTGGGTCAGTTCATTTGCTATATTTGAGTTGATAATTTCTTTTAAAACAAAATCGTGCATAAAATTATTTTAGCACGATTTTTTGTATTTATAAATATAGTTTTATAGTTTTAGTTAGCAAGCTCTTCTATAAATTCAAGGTTTCCTTTTGCTGTATTTGTTGCGAGGTCACTGATGTCGCAAAGACCGTTTATTAGAGTGACTGCACCAAATCCATAACCAATAAATCCTGCTGAATATTTATAAACTTTACTTTGCAATAGTGGTTTTACGAATTTGCTAGCTTTAGCATTTTCGCCCCATTTGATAAATCTTTCAGTCATTGAACTTTTGGCATTTTTTGTTTTTTGCCATAATCTTTGCATCATTGAACCTGCTTTTTGACCATTTTCAATTGTTGCTTCGACAGCTTTTTGACCTTCTTTTAATTTAGAAGAAGTTTGACCAGCTTTTCTTAAAAACTCATTAGGTGTTTTTGCAATATTTGTTGTTGCATGTTTTGTCGCTGCGATTGCGCCACCACCAGTTACAACGTCTTTTGCAGTATCTTTTTTATCCTCAGAAGTTTGGCCTTTGAAATTTGGGTTTTGATATGAAATTGCGTTAATTGATTGAATTCTCATAGTTGACCTCATTAATAATTTACTTCTGGGTTATCAGAATATTTTTCCCTAATTACTTTTTCGCCACTAGCTATACCGCCCGTAATACCTAATGTTGTAGTAATAGTTTTATCAACCTGTTCAGCTTTAACACCCATTACTTTGTTGTAGCCACTTACGACTTTATCTTTTATATTAACTAGAACTTCTTTTGTTCCTTGATAAATTTTGCTATTTGTTATCGCATTTTTTATAGATACGATTTTCTTACCGACTTTTGTTTCAGTGAAGAATTCGTTAATTTTTCCAGCAAGTTTTGTTTTTTTGAACTCTTCGCTCATTTTAACAAACCCTGACTTAATCGCTCCACCGATTTCGCCAACACCTTTTACGAATTTTTTTGTTGTTTCTTTAGCGGATTTGATAAATTTTTGTCCGTTTTTGCCGTTACATACTTCTCTAATGCCTGCTAATGATTTTTTACCACCCCAGCCAACAGCCATACCGCCAAGTATAGAAGTTGCACCGATTGATAATACATCACCAGCTTTTTTTACTGGTTCTGGAGCTTTATCAGCCATTTCTAAAATATCTTGTTCGATTTTTTCTATTTGACCACGAGTTTCGTTGTATTCTTCCTCTTCTTTTTTGCTAATCTTTGAGGTAAAAGAAGTCGAACTACTTTTAAAAGTATCTATTCTTGGTTGGATTGTCAACATAATTTTTCTCCATTAAATTTTTTGTTCGTTATTGTAATACAGCTAATTTTAATTTTTTGCTATGTAAATGATAGATTATTACGTTTTTGTTACAATTTGCTCAGTTTTTTCTAATTTTATCCCTTGATACGAGTTTCTATTGACTAATTCTTTATCGATTTGATTGAGGCAATCAAATTTTTTGCTTAACCATTTTGGAGCTATTAAATCTTTGCTCATGCCGTTTCCTGCTAACCTGTGAATAGTTGTTGTTTGTGGCAAGTATTCTAAAAAGTCGCAAGTTGTTTGGATATATTCTTGTTCGCTCATGAAATTTATTTCGTTGTGTTTATAAATTTGAGCAAGTTTTGTGTTTTCTAAAGCACATAGCATATGGATTTTTACGCCATCTACTTTTAATTCAGCTAATTTTTGTGCTGTTTGCATTATTTGTTCTTGTGTTTCCCAAAGCCCAAAAATAACGTGTACGCATACGTTAATCCCTAATTCTTTTGTTTTTTCATAAGCTCTTAAAAAGCAATCAAAATCGTGTCCACGATTTATTTTTGTCAAAGTTTGGTCATGGATTGATTGAAGTCCGTATTCAACCCAGGTGTAGTAATCATCTGTGTAGTTTGAAATGAGTTTTAATTTTTCATCATCAACGCAGTCAGGGCGTGTACCGATAGAAATCCCTACGATATCTTTGTGCTTGAGAGCTGAGTTATAAATTAGTTCTAATTCGCTTACAGGTTTGTAGGTGTTCGAAAACGCTTGAAAATATGACATGAATTTTTTTGCTTTAAACTTTGAATGCATCAAGTTTTCAGCACCGATTTCGACTTGTTTTTCTATTGATAATAGGTTTGAGTGAGATTGCGAAAAGCTCCCTCCGTCATCACAAAAAATACAGCCACCAGTAGAGATTTTTCCATCACGATTAGGACATGAAAATCCAGCGTCAAGGGTTATTTTATAAACCTTGACGCCAAATTTGTTTTTCAAATGTTCACTAAATTGGTTATAACGCTTGTTAGTATCATAAAAATTCATGAATTAGTCGTTTTTTGCTTCTTCGTCATAAATTGGATATACATAATGTTCGCCACAAGTTGGGCATATAACTTCTTGTTGTTTACCATTTTCTAATTTAGCCACTTCAAATAAAGTTTTGCAACCCGATTGAACACATCTTATCGCCCAGCTAGGTCTTATTAATCTTGCCATAATTTCCCCTTTTTTAGATTTATATTACAACAATTATTTTATCATTAGTTTTGAGTTAATGCAAGTGTGTTTTTGCTTGAAGTGAAAGGGGTTGAAAATATTAAGTTTTGGGTTTATTATTAAAAAAGAACTTTGAAAAATAAATATGGGGACGTTTTGGATTTGACAGGATGTTCGGTGGAAATTCGTGGCGAGTCCGAGCGCTGTTCTCGGATATCAACGAGCAAATTAAATTAAATGCTAAAAATGAAAACAATGTAATTGTTGGCAACTTTGCACCTGCTTATGCAGTAGCTGCTTAGTCGCTGAATAGCTACTCAACCGATCTAGCTTGCCGATTTGTTGGGTCAATTATGCAAGTGGCAACGTGCTAATGATGATAAGTACGCCAAGACAATCATCAAGAGTTTTGTGTTTCTTTCAAAAACGCTTTGGATTATTTTTTAAGGTTTTGACAAACCCTTTATAGTCCGAGAAAATTTTTGTCTACACTCGTAGAAGCGTGTTTACATCCATTTTGGACAGGGGTTCGACTCCCCTCGTCTCCATTTATTTTAATATATTATCAAAGCTATTTTACAGGGAGTCGAACCCCTCGTTCTTACCTCTCAGAGAAAATTGACATTTGTCTTGAATTTTGACAATTCAAAAACTAAGTATTTCGTTTAAAAACCCTTTGGGTTTTTGCACTCCAATAGTTTTTTCAAACAGACGCATTCACTTCGTTACATGCTAGTCAAAATTCGCTAGTCAACTTTTTTTCGACATTCCCCTCGTCTTTGCCATTTATTTACGCAATTTTTAGTGAATAGCCCAATTCTTTTAGAATTCTAGATAATGTTGTAATTTTAGGTTCTTTTTTGCCATTAACAATATTGTACAATCCCATTTTACTTAAATTAACTTTTTTGGCAAAACCTTCAATATTATCTTGAGCAAGTATGCAAAGTCTTAGCGATTCGAAAAACGCATCAAAATCACTATCTTCAAGATATTCATTAAAAGCCATATCTAAATAATTTTTCACATCTTCTTTTGAATCAACAATTTCACAAAAAGCTTCTTCTAAAGTTGAACCGAGTCTTGGATTTTTTTTAGTCATGATTATTTTCCTCATATAATTTTAAATATTTTTTTGCTTTTTCTATATCTTTACCTTGGGTGGCTTTATCACCTGCATTCAATAAAAGAATAAGGACATTATCTATTTCTGTAAAATAAATTCTATAACCACTACCTGCAAAAAACCTTAATTCAGAAATTTTATTATCAATTTTTTTAGTATCACCTAAATTGCCTAAAGAAAGCCTTTTTAATCTTGAAAAAATCCTTTGTGCAATAGCTTTATCTAAAGATTTTAGCCATATTTTTACAGGTTCTTTATTGTCGGTATGTTTATAGAATATTATTTGTTTCATGATTTTATTGTAAACTATAGTTTACAATTTGTCAATTGCCTCTCTTTATTCAAGGTTAGTGCGTAGTTGCATGTCAAAGAGCATACGCTAATAGTTTAGACTATTTGAGTGCATTTTTTATTTATATTTTTATACACCATCTAATAAGATATTGATATCAATTTCTAATGCTTTAGCAATATCAATTAATACAAAAATGGAAGGTTTTTGCCAGCTATTTTCAATTGAAGATAAAGTACGTGTTGAAATATTTAATTTTTCACACAAAAATTCTTGTGAAACACCTTTCCTGCTTCTTTCAGCCCTTATGTTTGATGCTAATTTATTTGTTCTTGTATCTCTCATATATCTATTTTAACTATTGACAAAAGATTATAGAATGATATTATCTTCTTGAACAAGAAGATATATTCTTCATGATGAAAACTTAAACTTAAAGAGGAAGAAATTATGAATACGAAACAATTTAAAAAAGTGATACTAATAGACCTTGGTATAAAAAATAATGCAAACTCGATTTAACCCATTTTATTTGCGATTTTTATGCCAGTAATCATCATTTGAAGGTTGTCTAGCTCATTTTTGTCCTCAAGTGCGTCTAGTGCTGTCTGCAAAAACTTCAATCTTTCAGGACTGTTGTTCAAGTCTTTTATTTTCGTGACTAACGATGAAACCAGTTCTTTTTGGCTATCTGATGTTATTTCAAATGTTTTGTCAGGAAAGTAGTTTATTGTTTTGCTATAAACTTCATCGATATAATACTCGACAGTGATAGGTTGTTTAACGTTGAATGCCAAATCTAACATCTCTGTGTCGATATTGTGTTTGTCGACAGTTTTTGAATTGTCATATTGGTTGTCAAGGTTGTTCAAATACACAACTTTGTCTTTGATATTGGCGTTATATCTTAAATTTTTGTCGTTAGCGATAAGCAATTCTTGTTCAATAAAGTCAAAATTAAATAAAGTTCTTGGTGAAACTTCAAGCTCAATGCAAATATTTTCAAGCGTTGTGCTGTTAGGAAAGTGATCGCCAGTTTCGATTTTAGAAATCTGCCTAGGGTTTAATTTGACCAGTTCCGCAAGGCGTTCTTGCGTGATGCCTTTTGATTTTCGAATGCTCTTCAGGCTACTGCCAAAAGCTTTTTTAAATTTGCTCATATAACCTCTTTGATAATTATAATACTCATATCTCGCTTAATTAATGATTTTTTACACCGTTAAAATTCAAAAGTCGGGGTTGACATTGCTGTATTACATCATATACTTGTCATGAACTATTGGATGTATGATGTAATACAACTGATAAGTGTTTGTAGGGTCTAATCTAGCCTATATAGATTTCTAGGGGGTAAAATCAAGATGGCTGAAGTGAATGTAAATAATGATTATAGCTCAAAAATTGTGAAATTTTCAGTTATTATTCCAATGTATAACGTTGAAGTATATTTGTGTGAAGCATTAAATTCAATTGTTAATCAATCCTTAAAGGAAATCGAGATTATTTTAATAGATGACGGCTCGACCGATAATACAAACGCTATTGCGAAAAGTTATGCCGAGCGTGATAGTAGGATTAGGCTCATTTGTCAAGAGAATCAGGGGCAAGGGGTTGCTCGAAACAAAGGGGTTGAGATGGCGACTGGTGAATATATTTGTTTTGTCGATCCTGATGATTATATCGAGTTGAACGCATTAGAGTTGTTATATGACAAATTTGTTGAAACTGGCGTTGAGGTTATTCATTTTGATTTTTACAATCTTAACGATAAGACAAAAAAAATTCGTTTATATAATTTTTATGAGCATGTTAATAAAAATTGTATTTTTAACTTGAGAATAATGCCATATTATTGTTGGCAAGATTTTAGAAAGAATTGTTTTTTAAATATTCGATTAGAAGTTTGGAACAAAGCTTATTCGACAAAATTTATGAAAGAGAATAATGTATTTTGTGCGTTAAATAAGCATGGCGAGGATCACATTTTATCGCTCAAAGCGTTTTTTAATACTGATAGAACATTTTATTTTGAAAAACCATTATATTATTATCGTTATCGTGTGGGATCTGCGGTGAATAGGTTGTCTGATGATAATTTCTGCGTTTTTGATAATATGGAGCAAATAAAACAGTTTTTGCATGAAAAAAGTTTACTCGAGGTGCTTAATGATGAATATAATGAATATAGGGTTAATATTTTGGCTTTTCATTATTGCATGGTCATGAAAGAAAGCCGAAAAAGATATCGTGAGATGTGTGAAGATTTATTATCAGTAAAAGACTATAAGCGGTTTGTAAAAACTGCAAAATCGAATTGTTCGTTTTTTGAGAATATTTTTTCATTAAAAAATCAAAGACGAAATGGCGAAAAGGTTAAATTGTTAACAATCTTAGGGATTAAGATTGTTATTAAAAAATAAAGCGAGCTTAATTTCGTTATTTTAGTCGAAAGATAAAAGAAGCGAGTGGCATTTGCCACTCGCTACTTTAAAAATAATATTTTGTTTTAAAAAACTACCAGCTTTTTAATGAGTCGATGCTGTTTTGAGTTTCTTCTTTTTTTGCTTCTACTGCTGATTTTTGAGCGTCAAGTTGCTCTTTAGCTGATGTTTTTTGTGCTTCAATTTCAGCTTGTTTCGCAGTGATTTCTGCATTTTTTGCATCGATATTAGACTGGATTTCTGTCATTTTTGAAGTGTTGATTTCAAAAGATTGTGCCATATTAGCACTAATGCTTAATGCTAATGATGTTGTGATTGCTAATGTTGACAAAGTTTTTTTCATAATAATCTCCGTTTCTTTGTTGTATGTAACATTTATAACTTATAAAAATAATATTATTTATCTATAACGTTGTCAATAGAATTTGGTATAATAATTGTTGATAATGTTTTAAAACTAACGTCATCGCATGCTACACCTAGCCGTCATTTCAGGCTTCCAATTCCCCTCCCGAGGAGGGGTGCCTGCAAGGCGGGGTGGTTGCAATATATTATTTTCATTTTCTTGTGCCGACAAGAAAACGAAACAAAAGAAGCTCTTGACAACGCTTGTGAGAAAATAAATGTAGTTACTTAACACAGAAGCGGAATAACTCGCTATTGTTCACATTGCGGGAGCGGGCAAGGGGGTGTGAATATCGCTCAAACAAATTCCGCCTTGAAGTTGTTTCGTAAACATTTTTTAATCTCACTTCGCTATAGTCAAACCCAAAAAAATATTTATTTCAGTCGTTAGTGGAGCTAAATTCAAAATGGCGTTTTATGTTTCTTTTACGCTCAATTATTATTTCATGCTACACCTAGCCGTCATTTCGGGCTGTCAATTCCCCTCCCGAGGAGGGGTGCCTGCAAGGCGGGGTGGTTTGTTATATTGCCATTCAATGCTCTGCTCGCATTAACGGCAACTTGAAAAGCGTGGTTTTTGCTTTTCACCTCTGCTCACTTGCGTTCCATTATAGGGTGATTTTTACCTTATTTGTTCAGTTTGTGTTGCTTGTAACAGTAACCACCGCGTCAACTACGTTGCCACCCCTCCTCAGGAGGGGAATTTGCCACACCTACACCTACACCTACACCTACCCGCAACGCCCACGCCCACGCCCACGCAAGAAGTGTAGAAACTACGATATAAAAAAAAGGGGGCGTTTGCCCCCTTGGAATTAAGAATAGCTGGAAGTATGAAAAAGATTTAATTATATTTAAGTCTTTTTCTAAGCTTTCTTCAATTAGTCGATTTGCTTATAT